>JAHWIK010000003.1 GCA_019322485.1 Candidatus Woesearchaeota archaeon | reverse complement strand
CCCCCAACTTCAAACATCATTTATTTCCTAATTAATGTTTTAGTCACCAAAAATATAATCACAGCAATGCCAATCACATTAACTAGAACTAATATTATGACATAAGCCGGAGTATTCATGAAAGATACCTCAACTGAGGATTGCTCTGGCTGCGTGATTATTGGTGGGTTTATGATTGTCGGTTGGCTAGGTTGCTGTGTATACTGAGGAACTGTGGTCTGTTGTGTGGTCTGTGGAGTAGTTGTGCTTGGTGGTGGTGTTGTAGTCTGGGTTGTAGTTGTGCTTTGCTGCTGGATTTCACAGTCTTCCACAACAAGGCTTACAGTGTCTGTGTCGCTTAATTTGTTCTCTTTGTAGAACGATTTAATTGTGATAGTGTATGTTCCTGGTGCTGCGTCATTATCAACGTTAAGGCTGTATGAGCCGTCATAGGTGTTGTCATCATCATAGTCTTCGTCAAGCTCAAGCTCTTCCTCTTTTATGTCAATGCCCAATGCAGTGTTCTTTATCTCCAGGATAACCTCATCTTCAGCACGGCTGCCAAGGTTTATTAACTCCACATCAAGTGTCGCACTTCTGTCGCACTTTACTGTGGAAGGTGATAAATCAACTTCTTTTATGTATATGAAGTGGGATTCTTTTTCAACCTGAAGTTCAAGCTCCCATTCAATCTCATGGTCAACATTTTCCTCATCCTCACCAGTAATTAATATGTACACATTATAATCGCCTTCATCTACTTCAAGCGGAATATCAAATTCTATGCTGACCCTATCGCTTTTGTCATCTGCGTCAATATCAAAATCATCACTTTCCCCTTCAAGCTCGTCACCATCATCAATATCATCTATTGTTACTTCTATAACAACATCATTTATCTCGATATTTTGCGAATCTGTAAATGCATTGCCTATCCTGAAATCAAAGCTTACCTTAGAGCCAGGTCTTACCTCTGTGCTTATTGTGTCGCCATCATCAAGATTTTTGTCAGAGTCTTCCTCATCCTCAAGAACATTATCTACAGTGACATCCAGGTCATCTACATATAATCTTCCAACTACACCCAGGGTAAATGCTAAGGGGCTGTTCTCAAAGTTGATTGTTCCTGTGTAAGTTCCTGATTCCATATCTGGAGGAACCACAAGTGTATAAGCTACATCAACTGAGTTTCCAGGTGATGGTACTGGAAGCGGGTTTGTAACATTATATTTTACACTGATAGGTACTGTTACTGAACCTTCTGTGAATGACACGCTGGTTTGTAAAGAAATAGGCAAAGTAGAATTGGTATTAGTAATCTTTACTGTTTTTGTTATATTTTCACCAGCATAAGTACTTACACTCTCGCTGGTAGGGTATATTGCTACATCACCCAGAGCAATACCCATACATAGTATCAAAAAGACTATACTTGAAAAAAACAACCTTTTCATTTTTTTACCCCCTCATATTCTGTATTTATTCGTGAGTAGTCAATCTTTATATTTAAAGCTTACTATTTTATAGGTAAAATATCGACTTATTATGTGCGTTTTTTAGAACTATCTGTTATTATAATTAAATACTTCGCTTATATCAATCTTTTTTTCTTCTTCGAATATATCCTTCTTTTCCTTGGGATCCTTTGATTTTTCTTCCTTTTTCTCTTTTTCGACCTCTTTCTCTACTACCTTAACCTCATCTCTGATATTCTCTACCTTTTCTTTTATCAATCCTACATTTTCAGGCCTTTCCTCAACCTTTTTGATGTCTTCCTTTACTTCAGTTATTTCATCCTTGATATGTTCAACCATCTCTTCCCTGCTTTCCTCCTTTGGCGGGCTAGTCATCCTTTTAACTGCATTGTCAACATCAGCTTTATCTCCTTCAAGAAAATCCCTGCGTCTCTTTTCAATAACCTCTTTTATACCTATTATCTGCTTGGCTTTCTCTAATCCATCGTTATAAGAAGCAGCTAATCCTTGTTTCACTAATGATTGCGCAAGATTGTCCAACTCTTCTTTTTCTCCCATAGATGCCATTGTTCCTTAGAGTTATTTATAATTTTTGGTTTTGATTCTTCGAATTTTTAGATTTCCATAAAGTTTATATAAACAGTATCTTCTCTGAAATCTAATGCGAGGGTTGCAGAGCCTGGTCAAATGCGCAGGACTTAAGGCACAACGACACTTACTTGTAAGTAAGATATCCTGTCGGTTAGTCCGTCCGGGGGTTCGAATCGGCTGGTTTAAGTCACGAAAGTCCCCTCCCTCGCATATGCCTCTGTAGCTCAGTGGTAGAGCGTTACCTTGGTAAAAGAATTCAAAGAGGTAAAGGTCGCGAGTTCAATTCTCGTCAGAGGCTTCTTTTTATTTTCGTGTGGCTTTATGCCGCACCATTCTGGTCCAGCTTTTCTAAAAAGATGGCGTTCTGACTTCAATTCTCGTCAGAGGCTTTCTAAAATCAATTGAAAATATCATTAGAAAAATAATAAATCTGATTTTTGCTTTATGTCTCATTTAAAGCAAAAATCGTCTGATTCTGTTTCTTAAGAACCATAAGCAGATGAAAATTCCCTTATAGCGGTTCTGAAAGGAATTTTCAGATTTATTTTTTTAATTATTGATTTTAGAGGATGTTAGAAACTTTACTTAATAAACAGATAAATTTAAATACCATTTTCTATTCAAGAGTAATAAGGGCTCATAGTCTAGTGGCTATGACGTCGCCTCGACATGCGCAAGCTGTATAACCTGCTGTTTGGAAAGGCGGAGGTCCCCGGTTCGAATAACCATGGATTATGGCTAGAAACTCCGGGTGGGCCCATCCAAAGAATGGACCAAAAAAATTCAAAAAAATATCTTAAGTACTTTTTTTTAGTTTTATTTCTATTCATGCTTGCTTTAGCCTTCATGATAGTTAGACCTTTCATGACAACAATCATTGCAAGCATTATCCTCTCCTATATATTCTACCCGCTTTATGCAAAGATCAACAAAAGGATAAAAATAAGGAACATTTCAGTAACTATTGTTATACTGATTGCAATCTTAATCCTTACCATTCCTCTTTTTTTTGTAATGAATACGATTACAAAAGAATCTTATGTAGTGTATTTAATGGCAAAGCAAAGAATCACAAGCGGAGAGGTATTTGCTGCTTGTAACGGAAAAAATACCACCATATGTGGCATATCCGACTTCACAAAAGACTTATTGGAGAATCCGAGGACAAGCTATAACCTGGAGAAGAGTGTCCAGAAAGCAACAAACTATGTGATTGATTCAATGTCAAATTTTATTTTCTCTATCCCCCTCATCTTCCTTAACTTTTTTATCCTGGTTTTCATAATGTTCTATTTAATCAGGGACGGCAGCGATATCTATCGAAAGTTTAAGGACCTTGTTCCATTGGCAAAATCCCATAAGGAGCGTGTATTAAATAAATTCAATGATGTCACTTATGCAGTAGTTTATGGTACAATGATCATTGCGCTTATTCAAGGCAGTTTGGGTGGTCTTGGCTTGTTTATTTTTGGGATTCCTTCCCCGGTTTTATGGGGGGCCATGATGATTATAGCGGCAATGATACCCTTCTTGGGCCCGCCAGTCATATGGGTTCCTATAGTTGTGTTGCACCTTCTTAATGCAGTATCAGCAAACGATACTACCCAGATTACAAAAGGCATTATCATGGTGCTGTATTTCTCATTGGTAGTAGGCACAATAGACAACATACTCAGACCAAAAATTATAGGGGATAGGTCACAGGTGCACCCAGTGCTTATTTTGTTGGGTGTTGTTGGCGGGATAGCCCTTTTCGGTATTATCGGCATAGTCATAGGCCCGGTTATCCTGGCTATCTTCACAGCATTCCTTCAGATTTATGAGTCAGAAAAGGGAAACTTGTTCTTCATAAAATGAATCTCAAAGTGAAGGATATGGATATTGCTACTGGCGGACCTTTGATAGCTATCCTCAACCAGAAGGATGCACGCAAGCTTGACCTTTATGTTCTGGACAGGGTAAAGATAAAGAAGGGAAGGAAGATAGAGACAGCTGTTGTTGATATTGCCGAAAGCGAAAAGGCAGTGCCTCGCGGCAGATTGGGCGTCTTTGAAGAGGTAATTGATTCTCTTGGGATTAAGGATAAGGATGAGGTTGAGATATCAATCGCCAGGAAGCCTTTATCTTTGAAAATAATAAAGAAAAAGCTGGATGGAGAAACGTTAACGAAAAAGGAAATACATCAGGTTATTTGGGATATTGTCCATAATAAGCTGAATGATATTGAGCTGACTTATTTTATTTCAGCGTGCTATACAGAGGCAATGTCGCAGAAAGAAACAATCATGCTTACCGAGGCAATGGCTGAGAAGGGCCAGACCTTGAAGTTAAAAAAATATCCTATAATTGATAAGCACTGTATTGGGGGGGTCCCTGGCAACAGAACCACAATGATACTTGTCCCAATAATTGCTGCAGCTGGATTAACCATACCAAAAACAAGCTCGCGTTCAATAACAAGCCCTGCAGGAACAGCCGATACAATGGAGGTTCTGGCAAATGTTTCTTTTTCTTTGAATAGAATGAAAAAAATCGTGCAAAAAACAAATGGCTGCATTGTCTGGGGCGGCGCCTTAAATCTTGCTCCTGCTGACGACAAAATAATAAAGGTAGAGCGCCCATTAGGCATAGATGCAGAAAGTCAATTATTGGCAAGCATACTGGCAAAGAAACTTTCTGTTTCATCAACACATATAATAATTGATATACCTGCTGGCAGAGGCGCTAAGGTAAAAGACAAGCAAGCAGCATTGATTCTAAAGAGGCAATTTGAGAATATTGCTAAAAAATTAAAGAGGCATGTGAGGGTTACAGTAACAGATGGCTCACAGCCAATTGGCAATGGCATTGGTCCTGCACTGGAAGCAAGGGATGTTTTAGAGGTCTTGATGCGTGATAAAAAAAGACCGCTCGATTTAGAAAGGAAATGCGTTATGATGGCTGGTGAAATATTCGGGATGGTCGGGATAAAGAACGGCAGAAAAAAAGCACAGCATATTCTTGATTCTGGTAAGGCCTATATGAAGATGAAGGAAATAATCAGGGCCCAGGGCGGCAACCCAGATATAGCACCAAGAGAGATTTCTCGCGGGAGATACAGGCACCTGGTAAGAGCTAAAAGGTCAGGTACAGTAAGGCAAATCCGTAATGGAGCTATCTCTCATATTGCAAGGATTGCAGGTGCTCCAAAATATAAGGGGGCTGGTTTATACCTATATGGGCATGTTGGTGATAAGGTAAAGAAAGGCGACAGCTTGTTAAAAATCTATACCAACAGTGTGGCAAAATTAAGATATGTTAAAGAGGTTCTGAAAGAATTAGAGCCTTTCCAAATAAAATAATCACAACAGATTTCTTAACCTTAGCATTCTTTCTCTTCTGCACTCAAATCTTAAGCCATGGCCAAAATTGTATTTATCCTGGCTCTTGAACTCACACTTGAACAAAGAATTATTGCAAAGGGACATGACATTCCTTATTCCAAGGCAGTATTTGCATGCATTCTCTGCATCTAGTGACTTTGTATAGGAATCAAATTCTTCCTGAGTAAGCTCCTTTTTTTTGGTTATTTTTGCTATTTTTTCCTTTAATTCCTTAAATTCATCTAGTTTTCTCTCTCGCTCACTTTGAGAAATAGTTCTATCCCCCTTTTTAATCTGCTCTAACATACCCCAACACAATCACTATTATATATGTTGGAGTATATAAATTTTTCGGAGAAAAGAAGGACGCCGACGCCCAGACTTTCAAAGCGAAGCTTTGACCTTCGCATGTTTGAACTGGGATATCCTTGCGGAAAATGGCTTGCTAGACGCCATATTTGCTTTCGCAAATTAATGTCTCAAGGCCATCGCAGTGCCAGGTTGTGCCACGTCGGCATAAAGAAATAGTTTTCAAATGCACTTTATAAATTTATTGCATATCTGGCGGCAAAAGAACAGGTATTCCATCTTTTATTGGATAGGTATGCCTGCACTTCTCGCACCTTAAGCCGTCTTTATTTTCAGTATACTTTAGGCTGCCTTTGCAGACAGGACAAGCTAGAATATTAAACAATTCTTCTGATATAGGGAATTTCTCTACCATCATACAACACCGAAACCTTTATAAATAAAATGCAGTTTTAATATTTAAATTTATTGTATTTTTCAAAAAGGGGTAGTATATAATTTAAGAACCTTTTGGTGGGTGGTCAAAAAATGCCTGAAATGGTAAAGAAATGCCCAGAGTGTGGCGGCATAAACTTGTTCTGGAATCGCGAAAAAGGAGAGGTAATCTGTAAAGACTGCGGTCTTGTCATTGAGGACAAGATGGTTGATTTTGACCAGGAATGGCGTGAATTTGATAGTGACTCAGGAGAAAAAAAGCGCCGTGCAGGAGCGCCAATGACCTATACCCAATATGACCAGGGCTTAGGCACAGAGGTTGGCCAAAAAGCTGACCTGTTCAAACTTGGCGGAAAACAAAGAAATAAGTTCTACAGGCTTAGAAAATGGCAGTATCGTATTTCAACAGCTATTGAAAGAAACCTGAAATTAGCTTTGGCTGAATTAAAAAGAGTATCTTCTTATCTTAAGCTTCCTAAATCAGTTGAAGAAGAAGCAGCTAGGATATATACCCTTGCTGTTCAAAGAAGCCTTGTAAGGGGCCGTTCTATGGAAAGTGTTGTTGCTGGTGCATTATACGCTGCCTGCAGAAGGCATGACGTCCCAAGAACACTAGATGAATTATCAGAGGCATCAGGTATAGAGAAGAAGGAAATAGGAAGAACCTATAGGTTTGTTACGCGGGAATTAGGCATAAACATCCTGCCGTCAAACCCAGCTGATTATATTGCAAGATTCTCAAGCTCACTAAAGCTTAGTCCTGAAACACAAAGCAGGTCAGTTGAGATTTTGGAGAAAGCTCAGAGAGCAGAGCTAACCTCTGGAAGGGGCCCTACAGGTATTGCAGCAGCAGCTTTATACGTGGCTGCCCTAATACATGGTGAAAAGAGGACCCAGAGAGAGGTAGCAGATGTAGCAGGTGTTACAGAGGTTACAATAAGGAACAGGTACAAGGAGCTGCTTGAAAAGCTTGATCTTGAAAAAGAAGTAAAGAAGACAAAGAAAAAGAAGTAATCAAAACCTGAATAATCTTTTCTCAAAATCAATAATCTTGTTGTTTTTTATTCCAACACCTTCTTTTTTTAACAATGCAGTCTTTTTCTTTATTCCTCTGCTGTAGCCTCCAATAGAACTATCACTTGCAACAACCCTATGGCAAGGAATAACAATTGGTGTTTTATTGTCATGCAAAGCCCTTCCAACAGCCCTGTAAATTTGACCTCGCCTCCCTAAAGCCCTGGCTATTTCCTTGTATGTCGTTACCCTGCCTTTTGGTATCCTCTTTAGTAATTTGTAAACAGATTCCTGGAATTTGGTGGCCATACAGGGATATTCTTTTTTATATTTTTAAACTTAACGCAGAAACATAAGCTTTTTATATAGTCCTTTATCCCATTTTGTAAAATGGTAAAGATTCATACAAGAGTAAAAAGAAAGTTTGGCATGAGGGCAAGGTTTAGCCGTAAGAATCCTTTAAGGGTTAAGCAATCAAGGCCAAAAACATTCATAACAGAAGCGAAAGCAAAGGAATATGCTGTAAAACAGAAACTGAAAGAAGATTCTTATTCAATAGTGCCTGCTAAGAAAGGCAAAAAGTTCAAGATAGAGACTAAATAATTTCTAGGATTTTCCTTAGATTTGATTTTGTTTGGCTTCTTTTGTATTCCCTGGCAAGATTGATTATTTTGTTTTTATTAATGATTATTTTTTTATTGATTAAAATTTTAGACATTGAATTTATGCATTGGCAGAACTGGGTGACATTCTTTGGTTTTAGTGTCTTATGGCAGCGCTCAAAATCAACTAAAACAGGCTTTTTTGCTATTATCACGTGCTTGAATGGGCGGTGCATCTCTTCCTTATCAACACCAAGTTCATCGAGAATAAACATCTGCTCAAAGACATCTTTTATTATCTTTATTATTGTTTTTTTATTGGATTTTTCGAAATGTTTGAGAATAAATTCTCCTGGAACATATTCATAAACAAAATAATCCTTTTCAGAAAACAAGAGTTTTGGACCAATTCCTTTTTTATTCAAAATCTTTAGCCACTTGCCTTCATTCTCAATCCTGCCAATAGCTTTACTCTCTGGCAGTTTAGCTTTGACAACAACTTTTTCCCCCTTATAGTCAGCTGTAAAAAGAATCCCCCTATGCCCGCTCGTGAAGTACTTTAGATTTTTTATTTTATTTTTTTCTAATTCTTTAAGTAATGGCGATTTTTTTATTGAATAAACAAATAAATCCTCAAAAAAGATATGTTTTTTGCTCACTAATTTAGCTTCAAGCAGATTGTTTCTTACAAATTCATCAATCTTATTTTTCTTAGTTAAAGACGAGAATAATAACAGAATGATTCCATCTGGCTTAAGATACTCATTAACCTGATTTAGAAACCTTTCAACAACTTCATATCCCTTCTTCCCACCACAAATAGTCATATCCTTTAGCTTGACATCTTCCGGAAGATAAGGCGGATTAAAGGTTATAGTGTCAAATTTACCCTTGACCTTAGAGAATAAATCAGATTCAAGGAATTTTATTTTTTTATTTTTTATTGAATTCTTGCAATGGTTGATAACTTTTACACTTTTATCAACAGCAATTACTGACTTAACTGAATTCTTTTTTGCAGCAGTTAATGCCTGAATCCCAGAACCAGTGCCTACATCTAAGACAATACCTTTTGCATATCTCTTAACCTGTTCTGCTAAAAGAAAAGAATCTTCCCTTGGTTCATAGATTTCTTCCATTCTAAACAGTCATCAATTTCTTGACCAGTTCCTTTGGCTTATCACTATAAACAACTAGGTCTTTCTCTCCAATTTTGTCACAAACATCAGCTATTTTAGGAATCAAATCAGTTACACCGCCAGAACCTTTCAAAACACCAATTGCTTTACCTTCGTGAAAAGCCAAGGTAAACTCATTCAATGTTCCTGTTTGGCCTCCAATCATTATTACAGCATTAGCATCCTTGACCAAAGGTATGTTCCTCTCAGGAATTCCTGCTCCAGTATATTTTACCTCAGTAAAAATACCCATAGGAAACCCGTATCTTTCTTTGTGCTCGTCCTCGTCTTTGGCTGGGGAATAAGCTACAACCTTGCCATTCTCCTCTAAAGCGCCCTGTGCAGCTGCTTTTGGGTAACCGCCGCAGCCTCCTGTTAACAGGACATGGCCCTGCTTAGCTAATTCCTTTCCAAGCTCTTTTGCTTTCTCAGCTATCTTAGGAACAATTCCATCATCCCGGCCAGCGCCGCTTACAGCAACCTTCATTTTAATTTCCTCAATAACTTGTCAGCTGGCAAAGTGTTTAAAACATTTTTGGATTCAGCCCATCCACGCCGGGCAGTAGCTATGCCAAGCTCCATAAACCTTAAGTGGTCAATATTGTGGGCATCAGTCCCAATTACAAGATTAACACCAGCCTCAACAGCTGCTTTAACATTAACATCATTCAAATCAAGCCTTTCAGGCCATGCATTTATCTCTAAAGCAGTATTCGTTTCCTTTGCTTTATCAAATAATTCATCAAAATCAACATCATATGGCTCGCGTTTGCCAATCTTTCTTCCGGTTGGATGTGCTATAGCGTCAACATTCTCATCCTCCATTGCTGTTATCAATCGTTTCATTATCTTTTCTTTCGGATTCTTAAAACCAGAGTGTATTGCACCCATCACAATATCTAATTTATTCAGAACAGAGTCTTTCATATCAAGGCTTCCATCACCCTTTATGTTAACCTCAACACCAGTTAATATCCTGAAGTTTCCAAATCTTTTATTGAGCTTTTCTATCTCGTTTATCTGCTTTAAAACTCTTTTCTCGTCTAAAGAATTGGCAATCTTCAGCTGGCCAGCATGGTCTGTTACAGCGATATACCTATGGCCAAGCCTTTGGGCAGCTTTAGCCATGGCTTCAATGCTCTCAGCACCATCACTCCAGTCTGTGTGGGTATGGATATCACCTTTTATATCATTATAGCCAATAATCCTTGGAAGCTTGCCTTGCTGTGCAGATTCTATCTCGCCAATATCCTCCCGCAGCTCAGGTTCAATATAAGGCAACCCTAATCTTTTGTAAACCTCCTGCTCTGTTCTTCCAGCAACCATCCTTTTCCCGCTGAAAAGGCCATATTCACTTAGTTTCAGCTTTTTCCCAATTGCAATCTTTCTTAGATGAATGTTATGGCCTTTGCTTCCAGTAAAATACTGCAGAGCAGCCCCAAAGCTTTTGTCGTCAAGTACCCTTACATCAACTTGGATGCCATTCTCAAGTCTTACAGATGATTTTGTATGCCCCCTTGCAATAATATCATCAACCTCCTTCATTGATGTAAAGAAATCCATTACCTTTTCAGGACTTGAAGAGGTAACCAATATGTCAACATCGCCGATTGTCTCTTTCCTTCTCCTTAAAGAGCCAGCTAGGCTTATTTGATTTACCTCTTTTAATTTTTTTAGTCTATTTACAATCTCTTGCGCACTTGGCAAAGCAAAACCAAGCAATATCCTGCCTCCCCCCTTTTTAGAAAACTCAATACTCTTTAGTATATTCTCCTCAACAGTTGGGCCAAGACCTTTTATACCTCTAATCTTCCCCTTCTTAGCAGCTTTTTCAAGCTCTTTTACGTTCTTGACACCTAATAACTTGTACAATTTCCTTATTGTTTTTGGACCCATGCCTTCTATAGATGATAATTCATCTACCTTGACAGGGCTTTTTTTCTTTAACTCTTCGTATTCCTTGAAAGTTCCTGTTTTGATTATCTCCTCTATATGCGCTGCAATAGCCTTCCCAACACCAGGCAGTTCTTCAAGCTTCCCTTCATTAGCAATCTTTTCAATGTCCTCGCTTAAGGCCTCAACAGTCATTGCTGCCTTCCTATAAGCCCTTGGCTTGAACTCAACATCATTAAGCTCTAAAAGCTCAGCCATCTCATTCAATCTTTCTGCAACTTCGAGGTTTTTCATCACTTATTACCCATTAAACAACTGGTATTTAAATATTGTTGACAAATTATATAAGTTAGAATATTTTCCAGCCGGAAAGATGGCATCTGAAGAAAATCAAACAACCCAGGAACATCGAATAAGAAAAGCTATGGTTAAGGATGCTGACAGGCTTTACGAAATCTGCCGTGCAGTTGAACTAGCACCTGACCCTGAGCGTATGGCTGATAGTGGTTTCTTAATGACACAATACAGCAAGCAGCCTAAGATGAAAAAGTACATTCAGGACTTGATAAGACAGGGCTTGGTGGATGTTGCAGAGACTGCTGGGACTTTATCTGGTTTTTTAGTTGCATATCCAAAAGAGGAATGGAGAAAAAAAGGCTGGTCATCTGATGTTGTATGGTCAGGAATGGACGACCCTCTCCAAACTGATTATAATTTTGCTATGCTTGAGAAAATAGCTGTTGACCCTAATCTTAGAAGACAGGGAATCGCTACAGCATTATTCGAACATCTTGCAGGTTCCTTGGATTCTGAAGTTAAAGGTGTTTTTACTGAGATAGTTGAAGGTGTCTACAGAAGACAATATGCCATGAGAATAAGACAAGGAGTTTCCGAGAAGTTTAGTGAAAGTGGCGGGTTTATGATAAGCCAGGGAATAAGGAATGATGCATCAATAGCTGTTGCTGAGAGTTTTGGAGCAGTAAAAGCAGGCCGTTCAAGAGTGCCGTATCAATATAGTGGAAGTTATTTAGGCAAAGATGGATTATTTGTTGACGGTGTTTACAGGATTGATTTAGAAAAAACTAGTTTACTGTAGTCTAAAGTGTTTTAATACATCCGTTAATTCTATAGCATCAGGACGCTTACCTAGTAGTCCTCTGAAATAATTTCCTTCGTTAGCTAGAAGATCAGACAAATGTTCCCTTAAAAACTCTCTTACTGTATCAGGGTCAGATATACAAAGTGCTGCTAATGCACCTAACATTCTTGTACCGCCAGTATATTGTCTTTGAGGCTCTGCTTCATAAATTTTTGCAGCAGCCCCTAGTACTTCTCTAGAATTGTCTATTGGCTTGCTTGGAGTAGGAATCTCTCCATTAGTTCCTTTAAGACCATAAACATCCACAAGAGCATATGCTCTTCTGTATACTTTATCACTTACTGGCAATCTCTCAACAGCATCAACTAGTCCATCTACTACTGCAGGAGCAACCTTTCCTCTTTTAAGTTGATCTTCTAAGAAACCCAAACCACCATCTACAGCATTAATATCTTCCAAATGGAATGATTCTGGTTTAGCGCCACTTTGTGGAACAGCTTCAGCATAGTCTTGTGAAGAAGGACGCTCTGCACCTTTAGGAAAAGGTGAAGAACTAGAACGAGTTGGTACCTGATAATGGCCTGACCGTTTATGATTTGCCCTTTGAGGATCCATTTTCATTAAATCTCTATGTAGAATCGGATTTGAAAGAATTATTTAAATCTTTAGTTAACCTTTCTTTACCCTATAACCCCCAGAAGTATCCTCAATAATGTAACCCTTTGATTTAATCTCATCTCTTAGCTCATCAGCTTCTGCCCAGTCCTTTGCTTTTCTTGCTTTTTCCCTCTTTTCAGCTAGTTCTTTTATCTCCTTAGGAACATCTTCTTTCTCAAACTTCATCACACCAAGAACCTTGTTGAAATCCTTCATCAGTTTTAGAATATCCTTGGCATTCTTCTCTCCAATCTTTTCTTTATTGATTTCAGTTATAAAATTGAAGACAACTGCTAGAGCTTCGGATATATTAAGGTCATTGTCCATTCGTTCTTCGAATTTAGCTCTTGTTTTCTTTATCAGCCCCTCGACCTTATTGTTATGTTCTTTGGATTTCTCATTCAACAGCTCAAATATGAAATCATTCAATCTTTTGATAGCATTAGTAGCTGCATCCAAGCCAGAAAAGGTAAAATTAAGTTTTTGCCTGTAATGCGTTGCCATCAGCAAATACCTTATTGCCATTGAGTCATAGCCTTTCTTAAGAATATCCCTCAAGGTATAGAAATTACCTAGTGATTTGCTCATCTTCTTACCATTAACAATAAGATGTTCATTATGCAGCCAGTAATTAACAAATTTCTTTCCAGAATAAGCCTCTGACTGAGCTATCTCATTCTCATGATGAGGGAAGACCAAATCTATGCCACCAGTATGTATATCAAAGGTTTCTCCAAGATACTTCATTGACATAATAGAACACTCCAGGTGCCACCCAGGCCTTACCTTTCCCCATTCAGTATCATAAGAAATCCCTCTTTTAAGCTCATCAAGCTTTGATTTTTTCATCAAGGTAAAATCACCAGGATGGTCCTTCTCATACTCGTCCATATCAACCCTGGCACCAGCCTTCATCTGGCTTAGGTCAACCTTTGATAATTTACCGTAATCCTTGAATTTAGCTATGCTGAAGTATACTGAGCCAAGCTTTTCATAAGCAAATCCCTTTTCAACGAGCTTCTTAGTAAACTCAATCATGTCTTTTACATGCTCTGTTGCTTTCGGGAACATAGAAGCAGGTTTTATATTCAGTGTCTTAATGTCTTCCATGAATATCTTCGTGTATTTGTCTGTTAATTGCTTTAAGCTCCATCCTATCTTCCCGGAATCCCTTATTGTTTTGTCGTCAATGTCTGTTAGGTTCATCACATGCTTTACCTTAAAGTCTTTGAATTCTAGGTATCTCTTAAGCAGGTCAACAAACACATAATTCCTGAAATTACCTATATGGGCATAATTATAAACAGTAGGCCCGCAGGAGTACATAGAAACATGCCCTCCTTTAATAGGCTTGAATTCCTCTACTTTCTTTGTTAGTGTGTTGTAAAGCTTTAATGCCATTATTTTACCTCATACAAAGGTGTACTTAAATATTTTTCTCCACCATCCGGCAATATTACAACTATCAAGCCTCTATTCAATTCCTTTGCTTTCTGCAAAGCTACAAACATTGCTGCTCCTGATGACATTCCAGCAAAGATGCCCTCTTCTTTTGCTAATTTTCTAGCCATCTCATAAGCATCTTCATCTTTAATGTAGATTTTCTCATCAAGCATATTCTTGTTGTAGATGCCTGGCTTGTAAGCTTCTTTCAAGCTCTTTAAACCCTGAATCTTATGGCCGAAGTTTGGCTCAACACCAATAATCTGTATCTTTGGATTATATTCCTTTAGCCTCTTTGAAGTTCCTATTAATGTTCCTGTTGTTCCCATTGTAGCAACAAAATGAGTTATTCTTTCATCTGTCTGCTCCCATATCTCTTTTCCAGTTGTGTTAAAGTGAGCTCTCCAGTTGTTTTCATTATTGAACTGGTCAGGCATGAAATATTTATCAGGCTCGTCCTTAGCTAATTGATATGCCTTTTCTATTGCACCATCTGTGCCTTTTTCAGGAGCTGTAAGGATAAACTCTGCTCCATACGCTGCTAGGATCTTTCTTCTTTCAATGCTGACTGATTCTGCCATTACTAATTTTACCTTGTATCCTTTTGCAGCTGCAACTAAAGCAATACCTATTCCAGTATTGCCTGATGTTGGCTCCAGAATAATCTTGTCTTTTATTAGTTCTCCTGATTTCTCAGCAGCTTCAATCATTGCTAACCCTATACGGTCTTTAACAGAACCGCCTGGATTAAAGCTTTCCAGCTTTGCATAAATCTCTACATTCTTATTTGCATTTAACCTGTTTATCTTGACCAATGGCGTGTTGCCAATCAATTGTAAAATGTCTTTGTTCATTTTTTTATCACCTTTAGGATGTTTAATTAAAATGGAGGGAGGACTGGGACTTGAACCCAGGAATAAGCGGGTTGCAGCCGCTCGCCTTAGCCGCTTGGCCATCCCCCCTTGGAGTATAAACTAAAACAATGAAGAATTCAACGACAACAACATATACCGTTTATCATTGCGTTTTGGTATAGCTAGCTGGTATTTAAATGTTTTTGTTTTGTGAAATCTTTGAAACGCAAAGCGTTTCTAAGAAACCAAAAATTCCCTATGGGAATTTTTTAGTTCAAAACAAAAGCTACGAACGTAGTGAGTATGTTTTTGTTTTCGATAAGTTTATTAATAATCTTATAACAACTGATATTAAAAATAATGCAGGTGAAACTTATGAAAAAAACAATTGTATTTATATTGGTAATATTATTATGTGCAATAGGAGTATTTGCTAAGCAAGTGCCGGACTCATTCACAATAGCTGTTTGGGATAAGGGGCCTGCCTCTGATGTTATTCTTTCAACTAAAATCATAAGGGCTTTTGGAGATAAGGATTATGATGTGCCTGTAGGCATAGCTAAATTATTTAGTGAAGTTGATGCAACTAAAGATGACCAATTACTCCTAGTCATCTATTATGGCGAAGCAGTAAGTGTTACTGGAGATGATGCTTCTTCTAGTCTTGTTGAATTTGGCGATGTAGTTTCATCAATATTGGATAAGCTGGGAGTAAAACAACGCAATCCAGTGTTAACTAGTGAGCTGCCTAGTGATGATTTGCTGGATTTGTTCGGGTCATCAGACGATGACGATGAAGAAGATGAGGAAGAAACCGAAGAAGACGATGTTGATGATGAGCCAGAAGAAACTGAAGAAGAAGAGACTATCGTTGAACCTCCAGTAAAAGAAGAGCCAGCATGCAGGGATGGCTGCTTGTTAAATAAAAAATGCTACCCATTAGCATATAGGGTATCAGGAAATTATTGTTCTGCTAGTGGAAAGTTTAAAACACAGGCATCATCAGGCTCGGCATGCGAAAATAACTTTGAATGCAAAAGCAATCTTTGTGTAGATGGAGCATGTGTTGAGAAAGGAATCTTCAATAAGATTTTGAAGTGGTTCACGAATCTATTTGGAGGTTAATTTTTTCCTCCAATTCAATACTTAACCTTCATAGCCTTATACGGACAAACCTCAACACAAGCCTCGCATGCAATGCACTTCTCATTGTCATACTCTACCTTCATGGTCTTTCTGTCAGGTATGTCTAAGGCTTTAGTTGGGCATACTGGAACACAGGTTGTACAATGAGTGCATCTCTTATCATCCCTTGTAACTTCTTTACTAAACGGTTCAATTTCTACATTAAGTCCTTTTAGATAATCCAAACCTTTGTTGACATTCTTTTCTTCACCAATAAGCTCTATTACCAAGAAGCCCTCTTCATCAGGTGTAATCTTTGCTTTTAATATATTGAAGATTAAGTCAAAGTCTTTGATTAGTCTGTAGACTATTGGCTGGTCAATAGAGCTCTTTGGAAACTTTAATACTAATCTTTTAGTTGTTTCTGCCATTTTTTCACCTCTTTACAGGCCTCTCCTTAAGAGGCCCGAATTTATACTCAGAATCTGCTTGTGGCAGAAGCTGGGTTGGTTTTGACAGTATGAATTTTCCCTGCTCTATCTCTTTCTTCAATATTGTTGCAATCTCTACTGCTTTTGAATAGCTTGACAATGCTCCTGTAGGAACATCTTTTCCCTCTACCTTTATTGAGCCGCTCTTTAATTGCTTGTAGTTCACAGTGCCTAAGTTGCCAGGCTCTGCATTAGGATAAGCTTTACTGTAGTCAATTATTGGTGCAAATATGTCCTCATCCTTTTGCGCAGCATACTTTAGGATTTCTTCATTAAGTATTGGGATTGGAACTCCTAAGCCAACTGTTAATGTTGTCCCATAACCCCTCATGCTTGTTCCAACAATCCATTCCGGCTTCATCTGTTTTAGGTCTCCCACAATTGCTAGAGTGCCTGCACCACCAACTGGTACACCGTTCTTTCTCTCGCAATTAGGACTGTGCTGTGTTCCCCACCAATACACATAACCTTGAGCACCACCTACCCAAACTCTTGTGCCAACACCGATTGTTTTATAGTATGGGTCTTTGAGCAATGGGCTTAATTGTCCTGCACTGCAGTAATTTGCATTAGCTATATTTGGTTTTAGCACACCCATATAAGTGTAGATTTTGCGTTTAGATGTTTTGTTGACAGCAACATTGTAGTTCTGGTAGCAGTTCCTGGGATTAACTAAAATAGCTTCGTTCAGGTCTTTTATGTTAATCTTTGTGTGCAGCTCTTTTCTTGGATAGCAGTCTGTTCCATAAGCAGTTGCTTTCAGCTCAACATCCTTTCCAGCTATTAAATCCTGTATAACATGGCCGCCACCATAGCTAAAATCGCCAGGAAACTTAGAGTTAGCAGGATCATTCTCTGGTATTTCTGTTGCTCCAATATATAAGTCAACAGCAGCTAAGCCAGCATAGGCATTGACCCCATTAATCCATGCTTTGGTTACCTTCATCTTTGGTTTGGTATGGCCAATATTAAGGAAAGCTCCGCTGGAACACATTGGTCCAAAAGTAGCTGTAGTAACAACATCAACCTCTTTAGCAGCCTCCTTTAATCCTTTTTCTTCTACTAATTTGATTACTTCTTCAGCTGTTAGGACAACAGCTTTCTTGTTCTTGATTTTCTCGTTGATTTCTTCGTAAGTTTTTGGCAATATGAACACCTCCTCTTTATTTTTCTTCCTTTCATTATCCTTATTTAAATATTGTTGTTTTATTTATTCCTATTGGAATATCTACTTCTCTCTAAAAAAATCTGCCCTGTTGTTGCAATCACATATCTTAAACCATCCTTCATGTTCTTCTTCGTTTTCGAATTCAATCACTTCCAATAATTTTTAGAAAATTGAAATAATTTAGTTTAGAAACAATGAGTGCGCTTTCAGCACATACACATCATGCAAGACATAGAACTAATTGAAACTGGTTTCAATGTTTTACCGTCGTATTGTCTTGCCATAGCCAATTAGATTAATTGGCTTATATATAAATGCTCTTGATAGAAATATTCTTATGGGAATAAAAGAAAAGAAAAAGTTTTATTTCCCTTCAGGTATAATTATCCAAGCAAGGATATAAGCCAGGATTCCAACACCAAAGCTAACCAAGGTAAGAATTACCCATATAAGTCTCACAACTGTTGGGTCAACCTCTAGATACTCACCAATTCCACTGCAAACACCAGCTAGTACCCTGTTCTTTTTGCTTCTATAAAGTCTTTTTATTTTTTTCATTTTAGAGGTAATACGTTAACTTTATATTTAAAGATTTCTAACTAATCGTTATGAACCTGATAAAAGCAGAAAAAAAGTACAAAGACACCCATGTAAAGATTCTTACAGATAAGGAGAAATATGTAGATTTTGCTTTAGATGAAATAATCAATCAAAGAAAATCATTAGAAAATTATATTAAAAATAATCCAAAATTTCTTTCGTCATTAAAACCGATTAAAGCTGAAAGGAATTCTCCTAAAATAGTAAAAATGATGGCAGAAGGCGCTGAAATAGCAGGCGTTGGACCAATGGCAGCTGTTGCTGGAACTATATCAGAATTTGCTGTAAGGAAAATGGTAAAACAAGGAGCTAAAGTAGCCTTAGTTGAGAATGGCGGAGATATATTTGTAGTCACAGACAGAAAACTAAGCATTGGCTTGTTTGCAGGCCAGTCAGCTATAAAAGATAAATTAGCATTCCAACTTGAACCAAACGATACACCAATAGCAATCTGTTCTTCATCAAGCAAACTAGGACATTCCTTGAGTTATGGTGATTGTGATTTAGTTACTGTCTTCTCTAAGAAATCTTCTATAGCTGATGCAGTTGCAACTGCTAGCTGCAATAAAGTAAAGAAAGAATCTGATATTGAAAAAGTTCTTGAATGGGCTGCTTCTTTAGAAGGAGTTAAAGGAATAATTATTGTAAAAAACAAAAAAGTAGGCATTAATGGAGATGTTCCTAAGTTGGTTCCTGCTAGGGATTTATTATTAAAAGATAAAATAACAAAAGAAGAGTTTTATCAGGTTTAATATTCCGAAAGTAATAAATATAAGTAAAATTATTCCTATAAATATGCAGCTGGAACTAGAAGAAATCAAACAGATAAGAAAGAAGTACGGCTTAACTCAATCTGACTTGGCTAAGATGTCTGGAGTTTCTCAAAGTCTTATAGCTAAGATAGAGGCAGGAAGGATTGATCCGACATTCTCAAACGCTCAAAAGATATTTGCTGCTTTGACAGATATGGGCAAGAAGCATGAGATAAATGCCGGCCAGTTAATGACAGCAAAGATAATCTCAGTAAAACCAAGTGATGATATCAAAGATGCTATCAAGAAGATGAAAAACAACAGCATCTCCCAGATGCCTGTTATAGAGGAGCACAAATCGATTGGAATAATCTCAGAAGCTATTGTTTTGGAAGCAATGCTGGGCAATAAAGGAAAGAAGGTTGAGGATATAATGGGAGATGCTCCTCCAATAGTCTCAAAGAAAACAACTGGTTCTGTTGTCTCACACCTATTGAAAGTTATACCTATGGTTATTGTTTCAGAAGAAGGCAAATTGGTTGGAGTTATAACTAAGTCTGATTTATTGGGTAAGATGTATAAGGGCTAATTCTCTACTAAGAAATAGTTATTTAAATAATACTATATTCTCTATTTATAATATGGTGAAACTAAGCGGCGCTGTTGAGCACTTCGTCAATGGTTACGCCAAGGCAATTGAGAGAAAGGTCGACCTTTTAGTAGAGAGGGTGGACAATATATTCTTAAGAAAAGCGCTGCAGGTTATCTTCTTAGCCTTTAGCATAACCTCTGTGATGGTTGGGGTAATATTGTTCTTTTCAAGATTCTTTCCGCTTGATGTCATACTCATAGTATCAGGAGGATTATGCCTTTACTTGACTCTGCTCTTTAAAATGATGAGATGATTATCTCTCAGAACTAAAGATTCTTCAATTTTCCAAACCCATAAACCTTATCTGCCACAATAAAAACATCAAAATTTCTCAAGTCCTGCTTCAAGAAAGGACTTAAAATCTCTTCATTAAGGATATTAGTTCCTTCTGTGACTAGGTTAAAAGAAGGCTGCACAATCAACCCCTTACCCTTCCACTTGCCTTTCAGATAAGCCTTGAACGTTTCAACCCTAGAGCCTTCTTTAACAGAAACAGCAGGATGCTCATGACCAATAATTATAGTACTGGTTTCTTCCAGTATTTTCTTATCCGGAATCTTATCGCCGTGGATTACGAGTATTTTATTTTTTAATTTTAAATTTTTTAATGATTTTTTTGTTATTGATTTTTCCTTATTGATTAAATAATAATCCAAAACCTTAACTTTACGTTTCTCTGCAATCGGCCCTAAAATCTTATCATGATTCCCTTTAAGCAGAATAACTTCCTTACAATAACGACCCAAAAAATCTAATAACCTTAATGTATGCCTCCATTCCTGGTCAGAAATACGGCCAAACTCATGCTTAACATCCCCATTAATAACAATGGTTTCAATTTTTTTATTCTTTAATTTCTTAAATATTGATTCAAGTCTCAAAATAATCTCTTTAAACTGAAACCTTGGAACAAGCACCCCCTGCTTGTTAAGAGCTTCTTCATAACCGACATGTGTGTCTGATATAATAAGAACCCCATTAACATAAAGTGCAAGGTCAATTATAGTAATATCTTTATCTATATTCATAGGCCGCAGAAAGAGTTTAAACTATAAAAACTTATACAAAAATAAAAAAGAAAAAAAGATTTATTGCTTAGCCATTGCATAAACAGCCTTTAGTCCAACTACGATAACAGCTGGAACAACAAAAGCCATTATACTGTTTAAGATGCCCTGTAGGTATTTGCCTATAACTTGGACACTCCCTAGTATAGTAGCGGTTCCGCCCATGCTGCTAACGATAACCAAGATTGTTGCTATAAGCAAGAAATCTTTGGTTGCTTTACCAGCTACATTTAGGTACCCTACTACGAGACCCAATATAACTAATAAAGATAGTAGCCATCCTGATGCAGCTGCTAAACCTGGTATTGCTAGCCCAAGTATTACCGCAAGAACTACACCAATAATAAAGGCGTACTTACCTATTTTATCATCCATTTTTTTCACCTCCTTGGTTGTATAGTGGTATTGATAATCAATAACACTATACTCTTCTATTTAAATCTTTCTATAAAATTGATTATCATTGGTAGCAAGCTTTAAATATAAGCAACAGTTTTAGTTCTTTTAAAGAGTAAAAAGGGTTAAAAGATGTTTGATTTCGAAATAGAGAAGAAAATAGTTAAGTTCGTTAAAGAAAGCCCAATTGGAGTTACTTCTTCTGAAATAGCCAGGTATTTGAACGTTAACAGGATGACAATAACCAAATATCTAGCTGTAATCAAAGAAAAGGCCTTAATCGACTTTAAACAGCTTGGAATGGCTAAACTATGGTATGTTCCTGTAGACCTTAACAAGGAAAACTTCCTTAACAAGCTGGTTATCCAGATTGCAGCAAACTCAGATGATAAAAAGGCCATAAAATCAGCAGCCTCAAAAATGGCAGACCATATAGTTGAGCTCTATAAAGGGTACTATGGCATTGATAAGCTTAACTTTGACCAGGTTGTAGAAGCCATAGAAGATGCTCAAGAAAAGATAGGCGGCAAAGCTGAGGTCATAGAAAAAGCAGACAAACACCTTACATTGAAATGCACAAAGTGTCCTTTTGGTGATAATGTTAAGCTCTGCAGGCACTTATGCTATGTAACCTCTAACATACTTGGTAAGCTGGCATCAAAGAATCTAGGCTATGCTAAAGTCAACATAAAGAAAGCTATCGCACAAGGTGCTGATCATTGCTTGGTTGAAGTTTATCTGAAAGAAGGCAAAGAAGAAGGCAAAGAGTTTAGGTAAATTTTAACTACTTCTAAGTTATAACAAAATAGAAACATTTATATACTAGTTCTGCTATAATATCTATTGGGGGTTGGTATTTATCATAGCTAAAAGCATTCAATTATTGAAGAATTTGCAGTATCCAAGCGGTTTGTTTGCTGCTTCAAGGATGACTGTAAAGACTGGCTACCATAGAGCTTGGATAAGAGATAATGTCTACGAAGCTCTTGGCTTAGAAGCAGTTAAAAGCTACACTGAAGTCAAAAAAGTGTTTAGAGCTTTGCTAAATATAATTCTAAAACACGAATACAAGATAGATGAAGCAATAAAGAAAAAGCCAGAGCTCCATCATCAATACATCCATGCAAGATACGATCCTGTAACAATGGAAGAGGTTTGGGAAGAATGGGGCAATAAGCAAAACGATTCAGTAGGTGCATTGTTGTTTAAGATTGGCGATTTGCAAGAAAAAGGAATCAAGATTATAAGAGGAAAACCTGATTTAAAAATTCTACAAAAACTAGTCCATTACCTGAAAAGTGTTGAATACTGGCGTGATGAAGATAATGGAATGTGGGAAGAAAATGAAGAGGTTCATGCTTCTAGTGTTGGCGCTTGTGTTGCTGGTTTAAAGAAAATAAGCAAAATAGTTGATGTTCCACCCTCTTTGATTAAGAAGGGAGAGCAGACTCTTAAGGAATTATTGCCAAGAGAGTCAGCTTCAAAAGAAGTTGACCTAGCTCTTCTTTCATTAATCTATCCATATAATGTTGTAACAAAAGAGCAGGCTGAAGCTATTCTAAAGAATGTTGAAGAAAAACTTTTGAAGGAAAAAGGAGTTATCAGGTATTTAGGAGATAACTACTACAATAAAGGCGGAGAAGCAGAATGGACAATGGGCCTGCCTTGGTTAGCAATAGTCTACAGACAATTAAACAAGCCAGACAGGTATGCTGAATATATGAGAAAGACAATTAGCGCAATAAATGGAAATGGTGAACTGCCTGAGTTGTATTTCTCAAACACATCAATCCATAATGCTAATTCACCATTAGGCTGGTCACAGGCTTTGTTCTTGGTGATGATGAAGGGATAAGCAATACCTTTAAATAATTCTCGTACGACTTAAAAAAAATGGTAGAAGATATCACGGCTGAAGAGACCATAATTGAAGGCGGAGGAACTATTGACAATAGAGCGAATCTGCTGTATGCCAAAGGACTTACGCATAAAAAGAGACTTAAGGATTATCAAGCAGTTACATGCCTTCTTGAAGCATCTGAATACTTTGGAAAATTAGCGCATACTTGCAGCAGACCAGGTGAGAGGTACTATTATCTCGACAGACAAAGAGAGTGCCTGCGAGATGCAATAATCCCTGCAATATTTCTTTCTGGTGCTAGCTTGGAAGAATCCCCCTCTGGCTATATGGGCAGAGTGTTGGATGCCATATATGATATCACCCAGGAAATGAATGGGGCTATGCCTCCTCAATCAACTCAATAAACATAGCATTGCTCCAAGCCTGATTCAAACAACCTTCTGATTTTAGTTCTTTTGCAGAACTTAACTCAGCAGCACAACCAGAAATACCAGAATAAAGAATCTCTTTAACACCAGCATCTAATATTTTATTAATATAATCCTTGAATTTTTTTCTATTGATTCTATTTAGTACCAAGGCAGCCAGATTATTTACCCAGAACCATGAATCACCATTGTGGTAACTTTTTGGGTCTTCTCCTGTATGGTTCTCAACAAAAAACTCACTTCCTTTATCAACTGTTGTCAGCCCGCCCCAGCCAGCAAAGAGCCTTGGAAGGATATGCTTGAAACAATTGCTCCATTCTTCTTTGCTCAACAATTCCGGGTAGATATAAGCAGCAATAAACACATTTGGTCTTACTGGGTTGTCATTTAAGCCGTCTGCTAAATATCTTTTATTCCAGAATCTTCCTCTGACCTTATCCTTTAATTTATCCTCGAGCTTTTTGTATTTCTTGTTTTTAGTAAGTTCAAATAAGAATTTGTACATAAATAATCTAAAAGCCTGCAGCTCAATTAATGCGCCATCCCTGTTCAATGAATCCATCCAGGTTTCTCTTTCTTTACAAACAGCAAAATCATCCTTAGTGTTATTCTTGATTAAATAACCAATATTCTCCTCGAGAATCTTCGTTATTTTCTTTATTTCATTTTTATTGAAAATTTTTTTATTGAAAGCCTCTTTTGTTCTGAAATACAGCCAGCCAACAGCATCAGAAGAAGAAATACTTTCTTCGTGAAACCTGCTCCTAAGCTTTCCTTCCTTCAAATTAAAGAAATACCTCATCAGAACATTCTTTGCTGAGCCAGAACTTAATGATAACAAGCCTTTTAGTGATATTAGTTCATCCCTTGCCCAGAGCTGGAAAAACCAAGGCAAACCCGCAAATATACCTTCCTCTCTTTTCGTCTTAATCCTTAACCCATCCAGTGAATTTAACGCAGAGATATAAGCTAATTTTGTTTCATTGTTTTTTATTTTCTTAATTGTTGGACTTTTAATGAATTTATTTATTGACCTCTCACTTTCTTTCTTAAGTTTATTTCTATTCTCAAAAACCTTAGCAGACTCTTTTATTGCTTCTTCCCTGTTTTTTGAGGCAGAAAAAACAAGGCTCTTAGCTTTCAATCTTAACGCAGAATAAACATATCGTTCATAAGGCATAGAAGCCCTTTCCTTGTCGTCGGAATAAACCCTCTTCTGCCATTCATCAATTATCTCGTAATTCAGTTTATCCGGCTTTATAGCAAGGTAAACAGCATACTCCTCCTGGCCTTCACTTTCATCTTCACCCAGGTTTGTTCTTTTTGTAAATGTTACAATAATCTTGTCTCCATCCACCTCAATGTTGTATATCCTCCCAAACTGCCTGTTGTCATAGGATTCCTTGATATCAATGCTAATATCAACCTCATTCTCATTATTCAATTCATAAACAAGAGAGTTAGAATTAAGAGGCATAAAAAAGCTCTCAACAACACCATTGTCATGCTCGCGCTCAACAGAATAGAATATATTTTTTAAATTTTTAATCGGGCTTTTTTTAACTAAACTAATACCTTCAACTACCCTGAGCATCTTAAGTTCGTCATTAAAGAAAAATCCTTGATATCTGCTGTTTGGCTCGTTGGAAAAATGAGCATAGCCGCCAATACGATTAGTAAGCATAAAACTGCCTTTATCAACTTCTTTCCCTACCTTAGACTTACCAATAGAATAGCTTAGTTTCATGTGCACCCCTTTTTGATTAAAAATTATTGTTTAGGTTTATAAATATTTGTTTTAGACTATATAAGCTGTCGTAAAGGTTCTAACAATAAAATTAACAAGAAAATATACCAATCCAAAAAACAAAGGAGCAATTAAAAACCACGCTAATGACTTGTACTTTTTCCTCACAACAATACCTATCAAGAAAGGAACGATAAAGCTTGCATAAACTATAATGCTCGTCAATAAAGGCGCGGTGTCGCTGCTAAAAATGTTCAGTATACCAACACCTCCTGTTGCCACACTCAATGCTGCAAGCTGTTCACCTAGCCTCTCTACAATAATCAAAAATCCCTGGAGTATAAACAATCCAAACAAGGGAATGCACATAGCTGAGAAAGCAATCTTGCTTCCATTATCTGTTCTTTTGTCAATACTTCTAAAGCTTAACCATCCTATCAATAGGGTTACTATGGCTATCAAAGCATATGGTGCTGGCCCAGGTACAAAGTTAGGAATAAAGGCACGAACAGCAGCAATCCCTGTGAAAACAATAAATGCAAGTGCAATATAACCAATCACAGCCCCCTTTATTCTATCTGTTTTAGCCGGGCCTGCTTTGCTTGGAGTTGCTAAAGAATTAACTGCTTCATCAACATCTTTTGGGGAGCAGTTATTGTTTAGAAGGGCTTGCCTTAACTGCTCCATAGGATATCCTTTGTTGATACCATCTTTAAGATAATCAACTAATTCCTGTTTAGGCATGGTTTACATTTCAACTACTTAATATTTAAATATATCGGTAGAACAGCCAGGTTCTTGTTATCTCCTTAATTCCACTCTTAAAAAAAGGCATAACTTTAAATAATAAATAATATGTTCCTATCAAAAAGTAGTTAAAACTTCTGAAAATGGCTGGAAAGAAAGAACTAGGAGAAGAATTAAGGGAAAGCGGAGAAATATTTAGGATAGTCTTTGAAAGCGCAACTGACGGCATCATTGCTGCTGACACCCAAGAAAGAAGATTCCATCTTGCTAACCCTAGAATGTGCGAGATAACAGGCTATTCCTTAGATGAATTGCTTCAACTTAGTGTTGAGGATATCCATCCTGGAAAAGATTTGCCTTATGTAATGGGAGAATTTGCAAAGCAGGTGCGAGGTGAAGCAACTCTTGCAAGAGACATTCCTGTTCTGAGAAAGGACGGAAATGTTGTGTATTACGATGTTAATTCCAGACTTTTAACTCTTGGAAATCAGGAATTGTTATTGGGTTTTTTTAGGGATATAACTGAGCGTAGAGAAGTAGAAGAAGAATTAAGAGAGAGCCAGAGAAGATTCAGACAATTCTTTGAAGATAATCCCGAATATTGCTATATGATTTCTACTGAAGGGAACATATTAGATATAAACCAGCGTGCTTTAGATGCTCTTGGTTATACAAAGGAAGAAATCCTTGGAAGACCACTCCTTACAACAATTTACGCACCCTCTTCCCAAGACAAAGCCAGGGGATTATTTATGGCATGGAAGGAGACTGGTGTATTGAAAGATGAGGAATTGACTATAGCCACAAAAACAGGAGAAGAAAGGACTGTTGTGCTTAATGTAGAATCTGTTAGGGACCATCATGGTAATTTGATGTATTCAGTTTCTGTGCAAAAAGATATAACAGAATTTAGAAGAACAGAGGTGGAGATGAGTAAGAACAGAGCAAGGTTAGACCATTTGCTGCTTTCAAGTCCTGCTGTCATTTATAGTGCACAACCAGACGGAGATTATCCAGCAACCTTCATAAGTGAAAAGATTAGGGAAGTTACTGGATACGAGGCAAGTGAGTTTTTAGATAATCCTCAATTTTGGATTGACCATGTTCATCCTGATGATTTACAAGTTGTATTTAAAGAAGTGCCGCTCTTGTTCGAGAAAGGATATCATGTGTATGAATATCGTTTCAGATGCAAGGATGATAGTTATATCTGGGTGCAGGATAGCATGAGTCTTTTGTGTGATGCAAGCGGCAGACCTTTAGAGATTGTTGGTTATTGGGCAGATATTACAGAAAAAAAGAGGCTTGAAGAACAACTAAGACATTCACAAAAAATGGAGGCAATTGGAACTCTAGCAGGAGGGGTTGCTCACGAATTTAATAATATCCTTACAGGTGTTCTTGGGTATGCAAGTATGTTGAAATCAGACTCAAAGCCAGGCGATGGTGTGCATGAACCTGCAGATATGATAGAAAAGTCAGCAAAGCGTGCAGCCAGGCTGGCAAAACAGCTTCTTGGATTTGCCCGTAAAGGAAAATATCGAGATGCTCCTTTGGATGTAAGGGAGGCAATCGTTGAGGTTACAGGTCTTTTAACCAACACAATACCAAGAAACATTAGCATAACCCAAAATTATAGGGCTGAGTGTCATACAGTAAAAGGAGACCCAGACCAGCTTCAGCAGGTCTTTATGAACCTGGCTATTAATGCCAGAGACGCTATGCCTCATGGAGGAGAACTAACATTTGAAACAAGAATTGCTCCTCAAGATGAGCCTTACATCAAAGCACATCCTGGCTTAGATTCTGAATATTATTTGTGTGTTTCTGTTTCAGACACTGGAGATGGCATCCCAGAAACTTACAGGGACCGTATATTTGAGCCTTTTTTTACAACAAAGGGAGTTGGAAAAGGAACTGGAATGGGCCTTGCTATGGCCTATGGAATCATAGAAAACCATGGAGGAAGCCTTGATGTAACTAGTGCTGAGGGAGAAGGAACAAGATTTGATGTTTATCTCCCTGTTCACGGAGAGGTAGACTTAAGAAGGGATGAACAGTCATTAGATGCTAGGGTATATGGAAGTGGGAGAATACTTATTGTTGATGATGAGAAAATTATTAGACATTTTTTATCCCAATCTCTTGAAAACTTAGGCTATAATGTTGTTTGTGTTGCTGATGGTAAACAAGCGATTGATTATTACGGGGAACACCAAGATGAAGTTGATTTGGTTCTTTTAGACCTAACAATGCCAGTTATGAGTGGAGTAGATTGTTTCCACGAATTGAAAAGAATAAATCCTAATGTTAGGGCCCTGCTCTCAACAGGCCATTCTGCAGAAGGAGTTGCTAGTGAGCTAGGGTTGGAGTATTTGCAGAAGCCATATACAGTGGAGGATATTTCAGAAGCAGTGGCAAAAACTTTAGGAAAAAAAGAAGGTTAGACTTATTTTATCCTTATACAATCCAGATTTCTAGGTGCAGATGTCTCAATGCGGTTTGCTTTATGTATAGAACTGGCTAAGTCTAAGCACCTTGAACTTTCGCCATGGTCCACAATAACCTTCTTTGGCTTTGGCTCGCATTTATAGATAAAATTCATTAACTGGTTCCTTCCAGAGTGGCCTGTAAAGCCTTCTACTGTCTTGACCTCAAGCTTAATCTGGACTATCTCTGGCTTGGCTGCTGACCCTAAAGTAAATTCTTTCTCGCCTCTTTGTATTCTTCTACCAAGAGAACCCTCACCTTGGTAACAGACAAATGCTAATGAATTCTTTGGATTATCAGCAAGATGCTTTAAGTACTCTACAGATGGACCTCCAATCAGCATACCAGAGGTTGCAATTATAACGCAGGAGCCTGTCTCCTCAATTACCTCCATACGCTCTTTCTGTGAGCCAACCTCTTTAAAGATGTCAGAAAGGAATGGATTCTGGTCTTTGTGGAATATGGATTTCCTGACGTTCTTATTCAAAAACTCAGGATAAGCTGTATGGATAGCAGTAATATCCCATACCATGCCGTCAACATAAACAGGGACCTTGTCAAGCAAACCATTCCTGACGCTGTTTTCAATCAAAACCATAACCTCCTGGGCCCTTCCAGAACCAAGAACTGGGATAAGTATCTTGCCCCCCCTTTTGATGGTATCTGCAATATACTTCCTGAACTGCTCGTCAGTATCAAACCTTGGAGGCAGTACATTCTCTTTTCCGCCATAGGTTGATTCTAGTATAGCAGTCTCAAGCCTTGGAAAAACAGTAGCTGCAGGCTCTAACAAGGAAGTCCTGCCAAACTTCATATCACCTGTGTACAATAAGTTATGCAGACCATTGCCAATATGCATATGAACCATTGAGCTTCCAAGTACATGGCCGGCATTATACAAAGTAACCCTTACATCAGGTGTAACATCAGTTACTTCTTCAAAATCCAGGCAGACAGTGTGCTTAACCATTTCCTTGATTTCTTCAGAAGTATAAATAGGCTCTTTGCCTTCCCCCCTCATTATCTTGACATAATCAAGCATAAGCAGAGACATAACATCCCTGGTAGGTTCAGTGCAATAAACAGGACCCCTAAAGCCGTACTTGAAAAGATAAGGGACAAAACCGCAATGGTCAAGATGAGCATGAGTTACTATAACCGCATCAAGATCACTTATATTAAATTCAGGCGCTTCCAAAAATGGATACGCCCCCTTATCAGAAGCAACATCAACACCGCAATCTAATAAAACCCTTGATTCAGGTGTCTGTAAAAATAAGCAGCTTCTGCCCACTTGTCTAGCTCCTCCTAAAAAACTTACCCTTATCCATTCCTGTTTCTTTTCGCGTATCCAGCCGTCATAGATTCTATGGCCTATCTTGTCCAGGAATTTCCTTCTATAATCAGAATGTTTGTAAAGAACAGCCCTTATATTTTCAATAAGCTTTGACCTTAGTGCAGGCTTCCTTCTTATTAGCGGAACCCATGATGTCTTTGTTCTAATGTCCCTCAGGAATGCCCCCTGCTTTCCTATAGCTAAGCCAGGCTTTTCAGCCTCTATAACAACCATGCTACGGTGAGGGTCAAAGATAACCTGGTCAATGCCAGACTCCTTTGGGATTATCTCTTTTATTGTCTTTTCTGCTTTCTCCATATCCATTGTTATTGCAGGGTCTGGTCTTAGTTCAACACGTTTCTTTATATCATCCACTATCTTCTTAATCAGCCCGTTGTTATTCAGGAAGAAATCCTCATCTTTAGTATAGAGCACAATATTAGCTCCTTCAAAGCCAGCTGCACTTATCTTGTTTGCTGGCAAATGCTTCATTATTTCTTTTATAATATCTGCCATTTTAGAATTTTTTTAATCAGCTATATTTTATCACTTGGTTTACTTTTAGCAATCGCAAATATGCTGAGAAATCGCAAAGCGATTTCTGGCATCTTAGAAATGCTTTGCATTTCAAAGAGTTGTGCATGTGGTTGTGTTTTTTATTATTTAATTTTTTATATTATAACAATTAAAACTCAATAAAGTGAAACTTCGTCTTAAAGACAAACTTTGTTTGGTTAAAGGGTTTGTGAACCCAATGATAATTTTTTAATGATTAAGAATCCTTATAATTTCAAAGTCATGTCAATATTCTTGCTCAATACCTTCTTGGCTCCTTCGCTTGTTACACTTATTACACTTACTCCATTTCCAGATGCAATGTCACGCTGCACTGCTGCATTAATTGCCTTAACAGCCAGCTTCACTCCTTCATCAACACTCATGTCTTCCTTGTACAATGTTTCCAATACACCATAGGCCATTACCGAACCTGAGCCGGATGACACATATTTATTCTGCTTTATTATAGAACCATCAGCACCTAAATCATAGCAGTGAAAGCCTTCATCATCCCTGCCGCCAACAACAAAATGGCTTATACCTGGTATCAGGCTTAACTTCCTTATATTGTTATAAACAAGCATCCCCAGCAGATTAACTGCCTCTTTTACCTTTACTTCCCTGCCTGTCCTTATCTTCTTTAGGTTTAATTCTGCCTTTATGTACTTGCTTAACAGCTGTACATCAGAAACAGTACCAGCAACTGTTACAGCAATGTTCTTGTTTATGATTATTATTTTATCAAATTCCTTGAAAGAAACCAAGTAGCCGGAGGTTACCCTTTTATCAGCTGCCAGCACAATACCGTCTTTACAAACTATTCCTACAGTTGTTGTGCCTGTCTTCATTATGTCTTTATCTTCTACCATTCTTTATCAGAATTCCTTATTAGAATTGAAACTATGTGGGTAATAAGTTATATTTAAATGTTTTGGTTTTACTACTTATTCAAACAAACCCTGCAAAGCATTTGTAAAGAACTTTGATTTTATCCATACACCAGAATCATAGTTTGGATTGACTTCATCGCTTGTAAGCATGAATAGTATCTCTTTGTTATCAATATTCACGAATCTAACATTAGAATTAATCTTCTTTATTTTTACAATATTCTTAATACTCTTATCAACTGCAGCATTTGCTGGAATTATCAAGGTTGTCTTAATGCCTTTCTTTTGCAAAACCTTTAGGGTTTTCTTTAAAAAAGGCGTTTTTCTTTTCAACCCAAGTTCTGTGGTTGCTATTGTAATAGATGTTTTTGCCCGTTCAATCATGTCTTTCATTAACCTGTACAGGTTCTCTCTTCCAGATATTGAATTTGTTAAATCAGAAGGATCTACATGGTCTATGCCGGTTTTATGCAGCAATTCTAATTCCTTGAATACATCTGTGCTTTTGATGCCGTCTATAATGCCCATTTGCTGCTCAGCATCAAGGTTAACCTGTTTCTTAACTCGTTCAGTTATGACCTCTGGCTGCACAGCAATATACTTTATTGGCTTTCCTATCTTTTGTATAATAAAGCCCTTCTTCTCGAGGCTCTCCAGAACATCGTAGCATCTCGACCTTGGCACACCAGAAATATCTGCAAGCTCTCCAGCAGTTGCAATTCCTCTTGACAACAATGCTGTCCACAATTTCACTTCATAAGCATTAATGTTGAAATATAACTTTATCTCATTCAAAAATTCTTTTTGAACTATCATTGTGGGCTAGGGGATAATTTAATCCTATTTAAAGCTTTCGTTTATGTATCTACTTTAGGGTAGTACATTAAGGTTTGAGCACTAAAAACGCCACAACACCAATAACTATAACCATGACCTCAGCCAGGACTATTATAAGAGAAGCACCCCCAAACCTGGCTGGTTCTGGCTCTCCCTCTTGTACGATTGCCTCTGGGGTATAGGAAGGATATCCAGGAGGCAGCCCTTGATATTGTGAAATAAGGGTACCTTCTTTTATCTCTCCGCCACTAGTTGCACAATCTTCAATCTCCAGGTTTACAGTTTCAGACTCTTTTTTGCTTCCATATTCAGCAGTTATCTTTATAGGGTAACTTCCTGCAGCAACATCATCATCGATGCTGATAAAATACTCGCTTTCAAAATCATTGTCATCATCATCAGGGTCTTCCTCAAGCTCAAAGGTATCTGTTATTCTTATGCCTAATGCGCTGTTTTCTATCTCCAGGTCAACATCCTCATCACTTGTGCCGAGGTTTGTTATCCTAAGATCCAGCCTTGTTGCTCTGTCGCATTTGAGCGTGCTTGGCGCCAGGTCCACATCGAAAAATCTCAGCTCGTGCTTTTCCTTGTCAACCTCTACCTCAAGCTCAAGTGTTTGTTCATGCTCCCAGCCATCAGAATCCTCTCCTTCTAACACTATGGTCATCTGGTAATTATCTTCCTCAACCTTTAGCGGCACATTAAATATTATCTCTATGTCTTCCTCCTTATCAGCCTCTAGGTCAAATTCATCACTTTCCTCCTCAAGCTCATCACCATCATCAATATCATCTATTGTTGCTGTGACAGCAATATCATCTATGTCAATATCCTCATTGTCAGTGTATAGGTTTGAAACCTCTAGTTTTAGTTTGATTTCAGATTCTGGCTTTGCATCCTTGATTCTTCCGCCAGTTTCATCAGCACCAGAAACCTTCTCTCCATCCACATAAGCCTTGAGCTCAGTTATCATTAGTTTGCTTGGACACAACTCATCAAATGTATAAACATCTGGAAAGCCTGTTCCGTTGCTATAAGCCCAGCCAAGGACATCACCGTTTTGAGCACAGTAATGCCCCCCCCATGAGAGTATGTTTCCATCCCAACAGCCGCCTGGTGTGTCATAGCCAACAGGCATCTGTTGCCAGGCGTTATCTATTAGTATGTCAAAATTCCACCAATTGCCGGAAAAAGCACAGCCCCCTCCAGCTACATCATCACCTACTCCATTTATCTTGCATAAACCATGGCCGTAAGTGCCATAGCTGCTCCATAGAAGTGTAAGTCCGGTTGCCTGCAACAGCTCATAGCCATTTGCATCATCATTTACCTGTGCGCAGCCTTTTTCTATACTGTTGTCAGGGAACTTTACAACCCATCCAACGTTTGCAGCATAAACCGCATTTATCACAAATAGTCCTATTAACAATACCAACAATTTTCTTATTTTAACCACCTCATCTTTTTCCAAATCTGAATTCTATTATGTCTCCTCTTTTTACCTGATAACCATCTGAACTTTTTGGGACACTCCTGCCATTAACATAATACAGCCAGTGATACTCCTTCCCGCCGCAAACATCATCTATACACTTGATATAACCAGAGGTTGTTCCTACATCATGGGTTGATTCCAAAACCTCTAAAGCACTAAAACCAGTCACATCAAATCTTTCAATTGATGTCTTGCCTAAGGTAGTTATTATCACTGTAACCTCTTTTCCAGAGGATGTATCCTTCCTGCCGGTTATATATCCCCCTAAAGCAAGTATCGCGATTAAAGCTGCCAGTACACTAAGCGTTAAAACGCCCCTCATGTTGGATTTGATATCCAACTTCTTTATAAAGTTTTGTTGTCTAAAAAGGTAGTATTAGATGCTCTTTTTTTGGCGTGTTTCTTATCATGTATGTCACTACTAAAGAGTCCTAAAAAAGGAAAGATTTATAAATGATGCGCACTATTGCACTATAAAATATAGAGATAGGTGAAGGAAATCAGTATTGATACAGAGAGTCCTACTATGGACCCAACTGCTGGGATAGAGGAAAATATACTAGATATTGTGCTAGCAGGAGAGCAAGAACGCAGCCTTAAGCGTGAATTAAGAGATGATATTGATTTTCAAGACCCATCCCAGGCTTTTGTGTTCCTTACATCACTGCCGCATATTCTGGAAACCTATAGCCGTGAAACAGGCAATGCAGTCCCTTCTCAGCTCGTTGAGATGTCCAGAGGATTGTACAGGGATAACATTACTTCCTTATTGGATGTGCCAGAATCCCCTGGAGACCAAGAGCAGTATTTTCATCTTGCAAAACAAAATTTCAATTTAGCGCTGGCTTTACTGGAGGCTGCAGATAAATCTAATCTAGAGATTGTTGCTGGTGTGACCAAGGGCAGGATTCTGCAAAAAGGATTTGACTATGCCCAGAGAGCTTTTGAATCAGTAGAATATGCCATTGCAGAAGATTTCTTGCTTAAGGTAAGAAACCACGCAACCCCAGGGCAGCTGAGGGATTTAGGCGCAACAAGATTAGCAGGCGAACTAATCCAGGATCTTTCAGAGCTTGCTAGGGAAAGCATGGAAGAAAACTATGCATCTGCAGTGTGTGCAACCTATAATATAGAACGCTTTGCAAACGCTTTTGGAGTCAGAGTCCCGCGTAAAGCCAAAAAAATAAGAAGACAAGCATACAAACTTGGCTTTGGGAAAGTAGCATATCACATTGAATCAGCTTTAGAAAACGAGAATTTTGTGCATGCACTCCTGTATCTGGATAGTGCATATAGGTTATTCCCACAAGATCCTGATGGAGTTGGTGAAGATAGTGTTTGGAAAATAGCTTGGAAGGTATTTTCTTCTATTGATGTGATGGATGCTCTTAAACGGGTATGGTTGCAACATAAGATCTGGAAAGGACTCAAAAGCAAGGGGATAACATCATTTGATGAATCTTCTTATACCAAAGATGATGTGGAGGCAGTTGAGGAAACCTTGAAAGCAAGTGGTATTCCGTTAGAGCCTTTAGAAACGAGACTTGACTCGCTTACAAACACTAAGGTTCAGTTTATTAGGAAGCTGTCTCCAAATGATTTTCATTCTTCAGAAATTGAATTAAGAGAAATTGAAGCCTACCAAGACGGATTCCAGGAATGGGTTTCAGGCGTAAGGGCACAAGACCGCTTTCATAGTCTTTTAGATCAATTTGGCTTGCTTAATAAGTTTCTTGAAGAGGGGAAATACACTCTTGCAGAAACATTATATTCAATCTTAGAAGAGTCATTAGGCAGAGCCCCTGTGGATGAGGATCCTAAGTTAGAGAGAATAGCTATATCTTTAGATTATGTGGATGTTGCCAGGCTTGAGGGCAATAAGCATTTAGATGACAAACTAGCTGAGAAACTAAAGGCCCAAAGCGAATGCGCAGAAACAGATCCCCAATATCATCAAATTAAATTGGATACAATAGGCCTTTATGCAGCAAGAGGACGGCCAGATGAAGTGCTGGCAATTCTTTCTTCCAGCAAGGATTTAGCTGACAACACTCCAGACAGTTCTTTGCTGCACTATTTCCATGGATATTCTTTGCTTCAGATAGGTGATGTTAACAGAGCTGTTGCTGCTTTTGAAAAAGCTGTTGAGTTAAGCCCAAATACTGGCACACGCTATGCCCTTGCATGCGCTTTAGCTCAGAAAGGAGACGTTGCAGGAGCAAAAGCCCAGGTAGAGTCAGTTTTGGAATCTGAACCAGATAATGAGAATGCACTGGATTTGCAGGCAAATCTGGATGATGATGAAACTGCAGAGGATTATATAAGGATTGCTGAATTAAGAGGAGTATATAGAATTAATCAGCTAAGGGAGTTGGTTACAAGACCTTTATCATATGAGATCACGCCACTTCTCAAGCCAGATTGTGTGGCTAGCTTTGAAAAGGACCTGGCTCACTATATGAATGAGCTTGTTGCAGATGGGAGTATAGATATCCAAAGGCTTGCAGATTGGATGTTAACTAAAAGTGAACCAACAGCAAGTGCTGATGAAAGTCAACTTAGAGCAGATTTTGAGTCTTTCTCTACTGGTCTACTACTTTATCGCGATTCCAGATACTTTACTCCTTCTTGTGTTGAACCTGACTATGACCTTGATGGATTAATGGCAGAGGTTGATATACAGGATGTAGCAGCAAGCATACCTTCATCTGGTGTTGATTACGGACCATTCCTTAGCCAAGTAGCTGCCTATGCACTGGACATTTACAATAGAGGAACAGACCCAGCAAGCCCCCAGTTTCTTGGTAAGCTTAAGGATATAGTTTATCAGGGGGTACATCCGCATTCAGGAGACCAAGCCGAGTCTGACTCAATGGCTATGGATATAGCTTTAAAAATACAGGATGGTGTGTTACTTATAAAAATAAGAGATGATGCGTATGGTCCGGATGATCAGAATGAGTACTCTATATATGGGGATTCTAAGCGTATTTACTCCCAATACTCCAGTGATGACGAACTCCATGAAGCTGCCAGCCAGCTGTACAGAGATGGAGCATGGCTTGGATCAGTACGTCTTTTTGAGGCATTAAAAGCGCGCTCACCAGATCATCCTTATTTGGATTATGATATGGGCTATGCCTTGCTTAAGAACGGAGACCTTGAGGACGCCCTTCATTGTCTTGAGAGGGCAGCACAAAAACATCCAGAAGATACTGGACTAAGCTCAGATATTGCTTATATAACTACTAAAATGCCTCAACCTTCAGAAGAGGTTACTGACGTAGCTCAACCTTCAGAAGAGGTTACTGATGTGACTCAACCTTCAGAAGAAGCTCCTGCCCAGCCTGCAGCAAATTTCGATACTAGCTATGAGCAGGCATATAGTCTGCTCAAATCAGGAGATTTTGGTGGAGCAGCTGAACATTTTAAAGCGCTGGTTGGCCTTAAACCAGATGACACATGGCTGCGTTCTGATTATGCTGCCACTCTTGTAAAGACAGGACAGCCTGATGCAGCAAAGGCAGAAGCACAGGCAGCTTATGATTTGGATAATACAAACACAGATGCAAAGGAATTGTTAGGTTTATGAAAATGAGAAAAACTGCACCGACTATAGAAGAAGTTATAATCCAACAAGGAGGATTTCATAGAAATAAGGATACATCTGGCTTTCCTAAAGGCATAAGGCCGTCAGCGATTTCTGGAGCAAAATCTTACTTGTATCATTTTAAAAATGAAGGAGAGACCTGCGAGGTAATTGTTTTGGATAACCCTTCTGCACCTTGGAGAGGAGCACATAACCACGCAGAAGCAGGAAGGGGATATAAGATTGATAAAGAGAAATTACAAACATGGGGTTGGGGTTATTTTGGGGGAGTTAATCTAAGGAAGATAGAACCTCTCCCATCCAAAAATTTTGCAGATTTCTTGGGGAAATTAGAAGCAGTAGAGAAGTTAGCTGATGATAGACCTTACGCACTCCATATCCTGCGTAATATCGATTTCCTTAACGAATTTCCTAAATTAGGGGATGTTGTTATGAAACAATATATTCCTATTGGAGACGAGTCTAGGCTTGTTGAAGGCAATTCAATTCCCTCTTTTAAAGCAAGACTTGAACGACTTTTAAGGCAATCAGTGGGCACTGGCTTGGAGGCTGCTGTTGAGCCAAAAATGCGTTTGGCGTTTGTAGCAGGCAGTGCCGGCAATAATAATGAGCTAAAACAAGACCTTAATGCTGCAATCACTATGTTAGAGGATTATGCCTCTATAGATGAGGTGTGGTTGGATGAAATCCTTCAATTAACAAAAAAACCAGAGGTTGGGGAACAGCTTAGGTGGAGATTGGATCCTGCAATACAAGCTAGACAGGGTACAACAGATTTCCAAGATTATGGCTATCTAAGAGATACCTCTGTTGCTTGTTACATAAACAGGCCAGATGTTATTAAGGTTGCACAGATTTATAGCACAAATGAAGAGCCTATACGAAGAGCTGTTGCTAGAGCATTCCTGGATTTGGTTGCAGAAGGCAATAGAAATATTTCCTTACAGTTTTTTGAAAACCTCGCGTCGACCTATTGGTCACTTTGTCTGGAGGATGTTAAGGCAGAAGCATTGGGAGAAATAGGTAGTTTAACACTTCAGACTTTCAGGAAGGTTCTTAATACCCATAATTTTAAGGAGGGAGATAGATTTACTAAAGCTTATTCCTCAGCCTTTGCTGAACATCTTGGAGCATTAAGAGAGCATCGGCCGATATACTGGAGCAGCATTGCTGCAATGGTTGCTGATAATGAGCTTAAGCCTGAGGACATAGCCAGTGTTAGTCTAGAGGATGTATTTGCTTATAGGAAAAAACGTCTTACTGATACGTGGGAACAAGCTAAGTCAAAACAGCAGAGTTATATCGAAAATACTATCGAACGCCATGCAAAGCCGCCTTTAACAGAAGATGAATTAAGGTCTGCAGTTGATTCAAGAGTAGATGATTATATGAAAAAGCTGTTAAGGGATGTGGATGGTGCTGATGATACAGTCAAAGCACAAATGTATACTGCTGCTGAGGAGAAAGCATTCAAGTTCTGGAATGCTATCCAGATTTTTTATGTACCTGATAGGCTTCGTATCGATTATGGAGTTATTGCTGCAGAGATGGTTGCAGAGGGAGCAATCCAACCTCGAGAGATGGGTATTACATCTAGGAAAGATGTCGAAGAATATTTAGCGAGCCATCCTAGTGCTGTGCAAGGTGATGATGAAACACCTCAAGAACCAGGACCGCAAGGCGACTTTGACACACATTATGAACAAGCATATTCTTTGTTTAAGGGCGGGGATTTTACACGAGCTGCTGAACATTTTAAAGCGCTGGTTGGCCTTAAACCAGATGATACATGGCTGCATTCTGATTATGCTGCTGCTCTTGTAAAGACAGGACAGCCTGATGCAGCAAAGGTAGAAGCACAGGCAGCTTATGATTTGGATAATGCAAATTCTGACGCAAAGGAATTACTTGGTTTATGAAAATGCCAGATGACAAAGACTTAGGCGGGATTACAGAACAAGCGTGGAGGCATGAGTTTGATGTACTTGGCACTTTTTGGTATGGTAAGATGTCAGGCAGTGGAGATTTTGAAATCTATCTTAGAGATGGGGACATGGTTGAAGTAAGATATGGTGATGGGTTTAATAATTTTGAGGGTGAAAAGGGCGCAGAGTGCGCTCTTAGCTCCTTGCTTACAGCTCTTATGAATCTTGATGCTACAAGAGCAGCTGCATTCTACCAGCCAGAAGGAGCAGATTTTAGAGTTGGTTTCTTTTTATCCCCTGAAGCAGGCGTGGATGCACAAGGAAGAGAAAAATTCCAAGTATCTGTTGCTAAGACCTCAGCTGACATGAATCCTTTTGAGTATTTGGTCACATTGTACCAACTTCAACCTAATTTTAAAGAAAATGTTGAAGGATTTGTTATAGGCTCTGCTGTCCAATCTAGGGGTGAGAAGGGTGCTGCTAAACAATATGAAGGAGTTAACCCTAACAGGGGAATAGCTATCCTGCTTTATGGGGAAAATGCTGTTGTAAGCGGGGAGGAGCTAAATCAAATCGCTAAAATAAGGGAGTTTGTGCCGTATGTCAGATGGATGGGGATAGCGGCTGAGAATCTTAGTCAGTACGGTGATTTGGATACCTTTACTTCAAAAGCTGGAGAGCCAATGCTTCTTGGAGCAAATAAATCTGATGATAGCAAGCTCACAGAAGGGTGTAGAAAATTTGTTGATGCTGTAGTTAATAAATTTGGAGATTCATATGCTCAATTCCATCTTTTATATGAGCACTTTGATGACCCTGCGCAGAGGAGATTTATTGTCGAGTCGTATTGCACTGGACAACTAGACAGGTTAACCCTGGAACACAAACAAGCCCATGAATGGCTCAATGCAGTTGACCCTGATGCAGCCAACACATTCTCTTTGGAGATATCTGGTGCGTCAGCAAGAAGAAATGTTGACCATCTATTCCAAACACATTATGAAAAGGCATACGCCCTGCTTAAATCAGGGGACTTTGATGGCGCTGCTGAACATTTTAAAAGGCTGGTTGACTTTAAACCAAACGACACCTGGATTCATTCTGATTATGCTGTTGTTCTTAAAAAAATAGGGCAGCCTGATGCAGCAAAGGTAGAAGCACAGGCAGCCTATGATTTGGATAATACAAATTCTGACGCCAAGGAATTACTTGGTTTGTGAAAATGCCAGATTTATCTCATTTCTTAGAGGAACTCACTCTTGAAAGAGGGGCTCATGTAAAAGAAGACTTTCAATTTGTTCTTAAACTAGGGGTCAAACCTGTGATTTATGGTGGGAAACATGGCGGACCTAGTTTATTTGACCTGGCTGGACTAGACCTGCTTCCAGTACAAAGGATAAAGTTTGGTGATGTTACTTATTATATGTCCAGGGTTTTTGAAATAAAATCAAAAGGAGAGATAAGCAGGCCTGGTTTTGTTTATTATCTTCAAAGAATAAGTGACAAAGGAGATGTAGAAATCTTTGTACACTCTGCTTACAACAGCAGTTCTGAAAATGAATGGAGAGCAGTATCTCATACATCAAGTGAAAAGGACTGGATTGGAAAAGGTGTAAGCAATGGTGTATTTGTGAGCAGCGAGCTTACAACTGGCTTTCCTTTAGAGATTACTGACTTAGTTGAGGATGCTTATACTATTCAAAGGGGTATTGGATTAGATAAAATCGGACTGGATATCTTTTTAGGAATTCCAAAAAGGCACCCTTGGGGCAGCAGGACTGGCACAAATCCTCTTGAAGCATTTGAGCATTCGATGATTATTATGGACAAATCTAAGTCTCGGAGAGGTGATTCAGGAACTATAGACCCTGACCAAACATCAACTACTCGGATTAGGAGTCTTCCTGATCAAATTGCATGGTTCACTGCTAATGATCCAAGGTCTCATGTATTTGCAGAAGGTTATGCCCCTGATTTTGATAAATGTTTTAAGATAAAAGAAACACAAAATGCATTATACGGCAAGGTTACAACATATTATTTCTTTTCAGAGAATCTTGAGCTGCAATACTGCTTCCATATTGATGAAGAGAACAGAGCATGGTGTGGTGCAGGACAGGTTACTGCTCCTGGAGTAACAAGGTTTGGTGTAAAAAAGATTTACCTTGAATTTGGAGAAATTATATGGAATATGTGCCAGAATTGCTGGATGAGTGAATCAGATTTTACAGAAAGATCCGGGCCAGTATCAATGGGTCTATTCAGCCCTGCTAAGGAGTACAGCGATAGAATAATCCCTATGTACCGTGGAGATAGGTGTGAAAAAAGCGATCATTATTCTGATGCAACCAAGTTCACACACCAAATACCCAAAGTAGCAGAGTTCAGACAAGGAGCTGTGGGAGGTTCAATAAAAGTAGGGTCTATTGAAGATATATTGCGTTATCATAATGGATCTGGTGGCCATAAGCAGGAAGGAGCACCTCAACTAATTGTGTCCCCACCAGAAGAAGAAACAGCTCTTTTTGGCAGTGAGGTCTTTGGTGCGTCAGCAAGAAGAAATGTTGACCATCTATTCCAAACACATTATGAACAGGCATACGCCCTGCTTAAATCAGGGGACTTTGATGGCGCTGCTGAACATTTTAAAAAGCTGGTTGGCCTTAAGCCAAACAATACCTGGATTCATTCTGATTATGCTGTTGTTCTTAAAAAAACAGGAGATATTGATTCAGCACGTACATATGCGCAGAAGGCTAAAGAATTACACCCAGGAAATAAAGACGCGCAGGAATTGCTGGATTCCTTGTAATTATCTTTTAACTAATCTATAAATTTTAGAATCCTTGTACCTCTTCAAGGCTTTTTCGCATATCTCTCTTTCATTGAAGTTGCCTTTCTCATATATCAGCTCTTTTGCTTTTGGCAGAAACAAAGCAAAGATTGAGTTAGAGACTAAATGTGTGAGTGTGAATGGAATTGCTGTAAAAAACAGGACTAGAACACTGGCAGGAAAGAACATCGCAGAGCTGAGATTCATTATTGTCTCAAATATCAGTGTGGCTATAGCCACAATAATCAAACATTCCAGGATTTTGCTTTTCTTTCTTAGAAACCCTCCTGCAAAACCAGCTATACCAAAGCCAATAGCCTGGAATATTGTCCAGGGCCCCGGGCCTCCAAACACAAGGAAATTTGAAACATAAAGGGATGAAGCTCCTGCCAGGAAGCCTTTTCTCCTGCCGAACATCCAGCCTGACAGAATCGCAAAGAATGTTAGGGGCTCTGCTGAAGGAACAGCCTGCATAGGAACCCTTAATAAAGCTGCACCAAAAACAAACCCAATCAACACCAGCCACTCCTTTAATCTTAGAACTTGAAGCTGTTTCTGCAAGGCATGCAGAGCAACCTTTTGCGCAGTAGTTGATTTCTGCTCTACAACAATAACCTTCTTTTTCTTTGACTTCTTTTTTTGCTTAACAACTGCTTTTTGTTTCACGTAATTGGATGCAATATCCAAACATTTATATGTTTTTCTTTGCATAGGCTTTTGCTATGGTAGGAAACATTTCGAATTACACAAGCTTTGACATATTGAGGACATTCCTGGCAATAGAAGAAAACACCAGCAGGACATCTCTTGTTGAAAAGCTTGACTTAGGGGAAGGAACAGTCAGGACACTGCTTGATATGTTGAAAGATAAGAAACTGATAAAATCAACCCAGTTAGGTCATTCATATTCTGACAAAGGAGCATCAATAATTGAAAAAATCAATAAAACAATCCAATCAAAAAAATTAGAATCAAAAAACATCTACAAGGATTATAAGAAGGTTGCATTATTGCTGAAAAACAAGAAGGATATTGATGTTAACTATAAGCTGAGGGACATTGCTGTTAAGAACGGCGCAGAGGGGGCCCTGATTTTTATTTACAAGAATAAGCTGATTCTGCCTGGTTTGGAAGAATTCAAGTTTGAAGAGCTTGATAATCTGTTTGAATACGAAAAGAACGATTTGCTGATAATAACCTTTTCCCCTTCTTACAGATGGTCTGAGAACGCTGCTTTAGCAGTTGCAATTGAGGTTGATGAAGAACTTAGTAAATTGGTTAAGTTTTAGTAATATTTATAAACCAGAATAACAAAATTAACTTCTAATGAAAATAATAGCCTGCTCAAACGGAAAGCACTTAGCTAAGAGCATAGCTAAAAAGCTGAAAAAGCCTTATTCTGAGCTTGAAACAAAGCACTTTCCTGATAATGAACTAAAAGTAGCCATCAAAACTGATGTTAAGAAAAAGAGGGTTGTTCTTGTTCAGTCCTTCCATGGGAGCATCAATGACCAGCTGGTTGAGGTGCTTTTTGCTGCTTATACAGCAAAGGATCTAGGAGCAAAGTCTATTATGCTTGTTGCGCCATATTTCCCTTATTTAAGGCAGGATAAGGCCTTTAACAAGGGAGAGAGCGTAAGCATAGAGATAGTTGGAAAGCTCATTGATAGGGTATTTGACGAGATAGCAATAATTGACCCTCATCTACACAGGGAAAAAGGCTTGAACCATATCTTTAAGATTAGAGCTCATAGATTAACTGCTAACCCATTAATAGCTGATTACATCAAGAAACACGTTAAGAATGCAGTTATCATTGGCCCTGACTGGGAGAGTTATAAATGGGCAGAGAAAACAGCTGATATAATTGGCTGCGAATCAGCAATAATGGAAAAAAAGAGATATTCTGCCAGAAAAGTAAGTGTTAAGCTGAACAAAAAGATTGATTTAGGAAAAAGAAATGTTGTTATTGTTGATGACATAATCAGCACAGGACATACTTTGTTAGAATCAGCTAAATTACTGAGAAAGATTGGCGCAAAGAAGATTACAGCAATCTGTGTTCATGCTGTTTTTGTTGAAAAAGCTTATGAAAAGCTAAAGAAAGCCAAGGTTGATGTTATTTCTGCAAATACTATTCTGCATAAAAGCAATAAGATTGATGTTGTTCCTTTAATTGTTAATGTTTTGGGCTAATAACTCTTCCCAAAATAAACCAAGAATTTAGCTTCTTTACCGCAGTGCACGCATTTGCCTGCAGCAGGTTTCTGGTCAAATGGAATATTTCTTGTTGTTGCTCCGCCTGTTTTGTCCTTTATCCAATCCTCACAGCTTGGCTCACCGCAGAAAGGAGCAAGAACTAATTTTTTATTGTTAATTGCTTTCTTCAGCTCATCAAATTTCTCAGCTTTAACTATATTGCTCTTTAAGAATTTCTCTGCATTGTTAAACAGGTTATTATGAATTGCGTCAAGTGTTTCTGCTACTTTCTTAGTTAGGTCCTTGACCTTAACAAACTCTTTCTCACCAGTATCTCTCCGTACAACAACAACCTGGTCTTTCTCAACATCCTTAGGGCCAATCTCAACACGAATAGGAACTCCTTTCATCTCCATCTCATTAAACTTCCAGCCAGCAGAGTAATCATCACGCTCATCAAGTATTACAGCATATTTTCTCAATGATTTCTCTATTTCTCTAGCTTTCTTCAAAACCTTGTCTTTAGAATCTTTGAACAGAATAGGAACAATTCCAATCTGCACAGGAGCAATCCTTGGAGGCAACACAGCTCCTTTATCATCACCATGTATTGCAATCATTATACCAAGCATTCTGGTTGTTATTGCCCATGTATTCTGCCATGCATATTGTTTTTTCTCATTCTGATCTAAAAAGGAAATATCAAACGCTTTTGCAAAGTTCTGGCCGTCAAAGTGAGCATCAGGCCCCTGGATTGCACGGCCATTTGGCATAAGTAATTCAATACTTATTGTATATTCAGCTCCTGCAAACTTCTCATGCTCTGTTTTCTTCCCAATAAGACCAGGCAAAGCCAGGAAATTCTCAAGAACATCATTGTACATATTGATTATATCCTGTATTTCTTTCTCAGCTTCTTTTTTAGTCGCAAAAGCAGTATGCCCCTCATTCCAAAGAAACTCACGGGTTCTCAAGAAAGGAACAGGATGCTTGAACTCCCATCTGACTACACTGTTCCATTGATTCAGTCTAAGAGGCAGGTCCTTCCAAGACCTTATCCATTTTGAATAAGAATCATACATTATTGTCTCAGAGGTTGGGCGAACAGCCAGCTTTTCATCAAGCTTTGAACCGCCTGCATGAGTGACCCAGGCTACCTCTGGACTAAAACCTTTAACATGCGCTTGCTCTTTCTTAAGGAACTTCTCAGGTATAAATAACGGGAAATAAGCATTCTTAACGCCAAGCTTCTTTATTCTTCTGTCAACCTCAGCTACAATTCGCTCCCACACTGCATAGGAGTTTGGCTTAAACACAATACACCCAGAAACCTCTGTATAATCAGCTAAGTCAGCCTTCTGAATAACCTGAGGATACCATTCTGAAAAATTCTCTTTTTTAGCTGTTATTCCAACCTGTTTTTCTTTCATATTATCACTATATTCTCCCTTGTAAAAACATTTGTGCAGCTTGAATCAGCACCTAAATTGCAAACCATCCTTTTAATCTGCGAGGTTTTCTTGCCCTTCACCTTCTTTAAATCCTCAGATGAATAATCAACAATTCCTTTAGCAAATGCCTTTTTCCCGCAAACAACACTTACAACATCCTCTAATTCAAACGTGCCTTTAACATCTAGAATGCCAGCAGGTAATAAATTTTTCCCTTTGAGCATGGCTTTTTTAGCCCCCTCATCAACAATTATGCTTCCTTTTACAGGAGCCTGCTTTATCCACCTTTTCTTGCTTGCTATCTTTTCCTTGGGCAGGAATATTGTGCCAACTACCTCGCCATTAATTACCTTACCCAAAATATCCTTCTTTTTTCCATTGACAATTACCAGGCTGCAGCCAGCATCCATTGCAATCTCTGCAGCATCTATCTTGGCTGTCATGCCCCCTCTGCTTAGCAGGGATGTTGTCTGGCCGCCATAGCTTTTGACTTTCTTGTCTATTTTCTTTACAGTTCTCACTATTTCAGCATCTTTATGGCTTCTTGGGTCTTTGGTATAAAGACCGTCTATGTCAGTAAGCATTATCAATAGGTCAGCCTCTACTTTTGAGGCTACTAAGGCAGATAATTTATCATTATCCCCGAATGTAGTTCCAATCTCATCAGTTGCCAAAGGGTCATTCTCATTTATAATAGGCATTGTATTCAGTCTTAGCAGGGTATCTACAGAACTTCTTAGGTTAAGGTAGGTCTTCCTGTCAAAGAATGATTCATAGGTTATAAGAATCTGGGCAACCTTTTGGTTAAATTTCTTAAACGCAACATGATAGTCATGCATCAGCAGATTCTGGCCAACAGCAGCTGTTGCCTGCCTTAGCTTGATATCGCGAATCTTGCCTTTTATCCCTAGTTCTCTTCTGCCGCAGCCAATAGCTCCGCTGCTTACTATTATAATCTCTTTGCCTTGCTTTCTCAGCTTAGATATCTGTTTGGCAATACTCCTGATGTAATTAATATCAACATTCCCCTCATTGTCAGTTAATATACTTGTACCTATCTTAATCACAATTCTCTTTGCTTCATCCAGTTGTTTTCTTTCCATCTATACTCCACCTAATATTCCGTTCATCCCTCTCCTGATAAACTCAACAGCTATTGCAGATACTAACAGACCCATTACCCTGGACAAAACCCTTGACCAGTGCTCTCCAATTGCCTTGTGTATCTTTGATGAAAAAAACAAAAATGACCACATCAGTAACAGGCTTGCTACTGCAGCTACCATTGCAACCGCATACCCAAATTCATTTACAATTATCATTACTGCGGTTATAACTCCTGGCCCTGTTATCAAAGGTGTTCCCAAAGGAACTGATGCCACATCATAGTCTGCTACTCTTTCCTTCCTGAACTTTATCCCAAGGACAGCCTGAATTCCAAGTATGAGCAGGACAATACCTCCTGCTATTATAAAGCTGTTCACGCCTATGTTGAACAGGTTTAGTATGCTCAAGCCGAAAAACAAAAACAAAAACAATACCGCAGCTGCAACACTTATGGCGTTTATAACATTCTCCTTAACCTCTCTTCTTGGAAGCCCCTTAGTCAAACCCAAAAACATTGGCACAGCTGCGAATGGGTCCATTATCACAAATAATGTTATGAAAGCTTTCAATACCTCTGTTAGCATCTTAACACCTCTTTTTCAGTTTCTTATGTGTAAATCTTTTCTTGCCTGAATAATCAGCAACTATATGCCCTTTTCCAAGCAATTTGTACTTGTAAATCATCAATCCTTCTAAACCAACTGGGCCTCGAGCATGAATCTTGTTTGTGCTTATACCAACCTCAGCCCCCAAGCCATATCTATATCCATCTGAAAACCTTGTTGAGCAGTTTACCATTACTGATGATGAGTCAACCAAATCCATGAATCTCTTTGCTGTTTTTTTATTTTTCGTTATAATTGCGTCAGTATGCCTTGAGCCATACCTGTTTATATGATTTATTGCTTCATTAAGGTCATTCACAACCTTTACTGATAATATCATATCATTATATTCTGTTTCCCAGTCCTTTTCAGTTGCTTTTTTAGTTAAATCATTCTCTATCTTTATTATTTTCGATGATTTTTCATCCAGCCTCAATTCAACACCAGCATTAAAGTATTTTCTGACCATCTTATCCAAAAATTTCTTCGCAATTGCTTTATGCACCAGTAAAGTCTCCATTGCATTGCAGACAGCAGGATACTGGCATTTTGCATCAAAAGCAATCTTCATGGCTTTGTTCATATCTGCATCCTTATCAACATAAACATGGCATATTCCTGATGCATGCCCCAAGACTGGAATCCTTGTATTGTCTTGTATATACTTAACAAATTTATTTGAGCCTCTTGGGACTAGTAAATCAATATAATCATCTAGTTTTAGTGTTTCCTTTACAGCTTCCCTTGTTTCAATCAGCTGAATCCATCCTTTTGGGACTAATCTTTCAGTTTCTTTCTTGATTATATTGAATAAAATCCTGTTTGTGTTCTTTGCTTCAGAGCCTCCCTTTAGGATAACTGCATTCCCTGACTTTAGGCATAAGCTTGATATCTGAACTAGGGCATCTGGCCTTGACTCAAATATAATACCAATAACACCGATTGGGCAGCTTACTTTATACAACTCTAATCCTTTATCCAATTCTATTGCTGATAGTGTTTTACCAACAGGGTCCTCGAGCTTAGCAACACTCTTTACATTCTCAAACATTTCCTTTAGTTTTGAACCATCAACCTTTAATCTTTTAATCAATGAATTCTTTAGATTTATTTTCTCAGCATAGGCTAAATCTTTCTTATTCTCACTGATAATCTTCTTCTTATTCTTCTTCAGAGCGTTAGCTATTCTTTTCAAAGCCTCATTCTTTGCTTTTGTTTCAGCTGAAGCTAGTTTAATTGCTGCTTGATTTGCTTCTTTTGCTTGTTTTGTTGCAGTCATTTTATGACCCTAACCATCTTAATCTATCCATAGATCCTGTCTTTATGAGCTCTTCCGCAAGCTTCCTTTTTGCGTTATGTACTCTGCTCCATGCTGTGCCTTCAATGATCTCCAAAATTTCCGAGATCTCTCTATAACTCATCCCATAAAACTCAGACAGCACAATCGCTGCTCTATGTGGAAAATCAATCCTATTAACAACATCCTGTACAATTTCTTCTCTCTCCCTTCTAACTTCATCATCACATAATTTTTGCAATAGGTCTCTTCCATCCTGTTGGTAATCAACCTCAAGATGCCATACATTTTCCGCATACATTCCGCTTCCTTTATGTCTCCGATAATCTATTGCTACAGTCCTTACTGCAGATGCAAACCACCCTTTAGGGCTATCTATACATTGATGACCATTTATCATGGCCTTCTCTATTGCAGAACAAACAACATCTTCAGCATAATGACCCACTATTCTTCGTGCATATACTACCATTGCATCGTAGAACTGCCTGCCATTACCCATATCTTCTACCAAGAGCCTTACAACAGGATTATCTGCTTGAACTGCATCATCAATCATTTCCCCAACTCCTTGCTTCTTTTCGTAGCTGCACCTACTGTTTTCTCTAATATTTTCTTAACATCAGATTTTTCAAGTACCTTTCTTCCGGCAATTGTTGTTCCGCCTGGCGAGCTGACCATATCAATAAGCTCTTTTGGTGATAAGCCAGTTTCCTGCAGCAGCTTTCCAGTACCTTTCATTGTCTGCATTGCCAGCTCTGTAGCAACATCCTTGCTTAAGCCCTGCTTTACCCCGCCCTCAATCATTGCTTCTAGCACATAAGCCAGGAAAGCAGGCCCTGAACCTGATAAACCAGTTACAGCATCAAGCATGTCCTCGCAGACAACATATGCCTTGCCTGCTGAATTCAATATTGTTGCAACTAGTTTGATATCCTTGTCCTTTGCATACCTTCCGGCTGCAAAACCAGCTGCCATCTCTCCAACTAAGCAGGGAGTATTTGGCATTACCCTTATAACCCGATTCTTGTCTCCAAGCTTTTCCTGGATAAAATCAATCTTTACTCCAGCTGCTATTGAAACAATCAAATGCTTGTTTGTAACATCATTCTTTATTTCACTAAGAACATCTGCCATGTTCTGTGGCTTTATAGCTAGAATCAGAACATCAGCTTGCTTAACAACCTCTTTGTTGCTTTTAGTTGTTTTTATTTTCAATGCTTTTTTGATGTAATCTAATCTTTTGCTGCTTACGTCACTAGCTGTTATATTCTTTGTAATATTAGCCTTCAGAATAGCTTTAATCAATGCTTCAGCCATCTTTCCAGCTCCGACTAGTCCTATAGCTACCATTTTAGTAATAACCCTCTATTTTTCTTATATAAAGTTTACTGTTAATTATAGAGTTGTATCTAGAAAAAGCTTCACTGTGCCGGAATACAACCACTCATTTTCATGATAGGATTAGGAATGTATAGGTGCTATTTAAATTTTGGGATTTTTAAGAATAAAATGAGCCTACCAGGATTCGAACCCGGATCAACCGGTTTCTGCTTTGAAAACCGAAGCCGGTCGCACTATCCATTATGCTATAGGCCCATGTTTCCTTTTTGTGGGCTTGACTGACCGAAGGGAAGGAAACCCACCTTGCGTGTCAACTGAGCATAACCAGTTGTTATGCTTAGGCCCATAGGTTGGATTGTAAAATAACAACTATATAAAATTACCCTAAAAAAATAAAAGAAAAAATAAGAATTTACTTCTTTGCTAGGGTTATCTCAATGGTTGAAACTCGTACGTCTCGCCCTTCCTTGTTCTGGAATCCTTCGGAGTCTATCTGGATACCCTGTACTCCAACAATTCCTTCAAGAAATCTTTTTGAGGCCACTTCAGCAACGTCTACAGCTCTGCTGATAAACTTGCCTCTTGCTTTCACAGTCACTTCACTTGCGTTCTTTGCGGTGAACTGCATCACCACACCTGTCACATAGTTCATGAATGGCTTGTTTCCGATAAAAATATTGTTGTCTTCTGCCATTTTTGTCGACCCCCACTAGTTGTTTCTATTCAGCTTCCTTAAGAAGCCTAGTAATATAACCTGCGATGCCATTTCTTAATTTTTTGCTTTCTACGTCAGTTAGTTTTCCTACAATTGCTTTGTTGTTCTCAAAGCTGTCTTTAAATTCATCTCTATGTTCTTTAACTAACTCATTACTGATTCTCTTGATTAACTGTGTCTTTATTCTTCCCATAGTAGTGAGGAACGAAATTCGGTTTATAAACCTTTCGTCTAGAACTTATACATAACCAACCCAGAAACCAGCTTAGGATAGAAGAAAGTAGACTTCTGAGGCATTGTTGCACCAGCATCTGCAACTTCTAAAACCTCATTTATCTTGGTTGGGTTCAAAAAGAAAGCAAGCTGATAATCTTTTTCCTTAAGCGCTTTAATAGCATCTTCTGGCTCACCTTTCACATAATCAGCATATTTTTGGGATTTCAAAGCCTCTGCATCAATTCCTAATAATTTATCTAAAATAAGGTCATGTAATATTGAGACATCAAGCCTTTTTGAGACATTCTCGTTCGCAACTGTTTTATTATCCTTTAATGTAATAAGATAATACCTTTTCATTCCTTTGCAAAGCATTCCAAAAACATGCTTTTTGAATCTTCCCTTCATTCTATCAAGCATCTTATTTCTTTGGAGTTCTTCGTTAGCATCATCAAACTCATAAATCTCTAAATCAAACTCTTTCAATAAATCTCCTTCTAGTTTCTTAAGCTCAAGGCTTTCCAAATTATGGACTAACCTATGTGTTGGCAAAACCAATAAACCTTCATCATCAACATTAATCAAGGTCATCATCCTGTACTGAGCGCCTTCTAGCTCAGGATTGTCTTTGCTGAAATTAAGCGCAGTCTCATATCTATGATGGCCGTCAGCAATGTAGGTCTTTCTATCAGCCATTTCTTTTTGTATATTGTCAATCTCAACCTTATCAGAAACCTTCCATAAAGTATGTTTTATGCCGCTTGAATCAGTAAATTCTATGAATGGCTCTTTCTTTGCCTCAGCCTCAATAATCTGGGTCATAACACCATTTGCATCGTGGTACAGCATAAACAGCTGGCCTAAGTTTGCGTGAACAGCCTTCATCAGATTCATTCTATCCTCTTTTGGCTTTGAAAGTGTTTTTTCATGAGGCAGAATCACTTTTTTTTCATAATCCTCTAATTTTGCTAAAGCAATAAACCCCTTCCTTACCTTTCTAACTGGTTTTTTCCTGTATTTCTTAAGAATATATTCCTGGGCATAAACATAGATGCAGGCCTCATCATCATTAACCAATACACCCTCACTAACCCATTTCTTCATAAGCTCAGCTGCATTTGTGTATCTGTTCTCTCCGTTTTCAGGAAGAAGGACATGAGCTAGGTTGTATGGAGAATCAGCTAGGAATATCTTCTTTTCTTCTTCAGATATAACATCATAGGGCGGCGTTACAACAAATCTAAAATCTTTTATCTTTTCTTTGCTGTAAAACAAGCCCTTGAAAGGAGTTATCTCAACCACTTTACATACCTAAAAATGTTTTGATAAATTCTTTTGGCTTTATTGTTCCAAGTGAACCTAATTCAGCTGAAAACTCGTTAAAGAACTTTACAGAGTCTTTCCTGGCCTTAGGATTATAGATTGCAAAAGGAACCGGCTCGCTAACATGGGTCTTTACCTTTACCGGCGTTAAATGATCAGGTAAAACAGCAATAGTTGTTTTCTTTAAATCAACCTTTTTCAATACCCTGCCAACCAGTCTTTTGTCAAAGTCCTCTATTGTTTTTATCTTAAGTTTTAAATCACCGCCATGACTGGCTTCATCAGGCGCCTCAACATGCACAAACACCAGGTCAAAGTCTTCCAAAGCCTTGATACAGGCATCTGCCTTTCCTTCGTAATTTGTATTGTACAAACCAGTTGCTCCTTCGACCTTTATCGGTTTAAAGCCAGCATAAACACCCAAGCCAAATATTATATCAACAGCTGATATTGCAGCTCCTTTTATCCCGTAAAGCTCTTGAAAAGATTTTATTGACGGCTTTTTTCCAGGCGACCAGGGCCATATCATATTGCCAGGATTCATTCCATTCTTGACCCTGCTCATATTAACCGGATGCCTTGACAATATATTTTTGGAGTCAAGAATCATCTTGTTAAGCAGATGTGTTGTCTTTTCACCATCTCCTGATTTTGCCTTTACCAAACATTTGGCTATCTTATCCCCAATAACATCATGCGGTGGTGTACAATCAACCTTTTCAGAGAAATTTCCATTTTTCAAAACAAGCAAATGCCTGTAGCTTACACCATTATGGAACTCCACATCTGGCTTGCCAAACTCAACCTGTACAACTCTCATCAACTCAGCTGCTTCCTCATTTGAGATATGGCCAGCAGAATAATCATTTAATACCCCATTCTTTTCAGTTATTAAATTACATCTAAAAGCAATGTCATCCTTGCTAAGCTCTACACCCATAGATGCAGCTTCTAATGGTCCTCTGCCCGTATAGCATTCCTTTGGGTCATAACCTAGAACAGAAAGATTAGCAACATCAGAGCCAGGAGGCAGCCCTTTTGGGATTGTAATTAACCTGCCCACACGGCCTTTAGCAGCTATCCAGTCCATGTTTGGCGTTCTAGCTGCCTGCAAAGGGCTTTTTCCGTCTAATTCTTTGAGGGCATAGTCGCCCATACCGTCCCCAAGGAAGATTATGTATTTCATAAGAACCTCACTTCAATTCCAAAGCCTTCTCAACAGCCTCTAAATTAGCAGGCAATGATTTTGGCTTGTTTGCATATTTTGCATTTGACTTATGATAATCAATTACAGCCTGTGAAAACTTAGCGCCATGAGCAGTTAATATTACAACTACTTTATCACTTTTTTTTATTGTTCCAACATCAACCAGTTTCTTTAAGCCAGCAACAGCAGCTCCTGAGTTTGGGCATATTGGAATTCCAGTTGAATCAACAATTGCTTTTGCATCCATAATCTCTTTATCTGAAACCTGCTCCATAACTCCGTTAGATAAATGTAATTCTCGTTTAGCTTTCTTAAAACTTACAGGATTTCCAATCCTTATAGCACTAGCTACAGTTTTCTTGGCAGTTACTGGCTTTAAGTCAGCCCAACCATCCTTGTAGCTTTCATATAATGGGTTAGCACCCTCTGTTTCAACTCCTGCTAATCTTGGCAGCTTATCAATAATTCCCAGCTCTTGTAACTCCCTCAAACCCTTGCCTAGAGCTGATATATTCCCTGCATTACCAACAGGAATAACAAACCAATCAGGAACCTCCCAATCTAATTGATGCAATGCTTCTATGCCAATTGCTTTCTGACCTTCTATTCTAAAGGAATTCATTGAATTCAATAAATAAATAGGATGTTTTTCAGTCAGTTCCTGCACTATTTTCATGCAGCCGTCAAAATCAGTATCTAAGCCAAGAGTTATAGCTCCTGAAGACATTGGCTGTGATAACTGCTCAAATGAGATTTTTCCTTCTGGCAGTAAAACAACCCGCTTTATATCCCCTCTTGCAGCATAGGCTGACATTGAAGCTGAGGTATCGCCAGTTGAAGCACAAGCTACAATATCTACGCCTAAGAAATTAGCCCATGAAACACCAGCAACCATGCCCCTGTCTTTGAAGCTTAAAGTAGGATTCATGCCTTCGTGTTTAAGATATAGATTATCAACACCAAAAAACTCTTTCAGTTTCCTATTTGCTTTATACAAAGGAGTATCTCCTTCTTCCAAAGAAACAACCTTATTATCAGGCAAATCTGGGAGTAAAACATCTCTATACCTTAAGAAAGCAATCTTATCACTGCCCTTTTCAAAATGCTCTCTCCATTCCTTTCCAGAGCGCTTAAAGACCTTTAGGTCTGGAACTACCTCCAATAACTCTCCGCACTCGCATCTATACCTGATTTCTTTTGCATCATACTCTTTGCTGCATTCTATGCATTTTAGTTTGATGTTCATAGGAACAAAAGAAAGCGGGTTTTATTTAAATGTTATGTTAACTCCACAACTAACTTAGCACCAACCTTGGAAGTAAGCTCATTAACATCTTTACTTGGATTAACCTCAACAATATCCATTGCTTTTAGGTTTTGCAGTTTCTTTAATCTGTGCAGAAAGAATAAAAGCTCGCGAGTTGTTAAACCGCCAGGCTCGGGATAGCCAGTTCCAGGAGCAAAAGCAGGGTCTAGAACATCAATATCAACTGAAACATACAAGGAACCAAAGTTTTTTGCAACAGACATAACTGATTCAGAAACCTCATTAATACCTTCCATTGACAGCTCTTTCATATCAAAATATTTTATCTTGTTCTCCTTGACAAAATTATATTCGTCTTTGTGCCAGTTCCTCAAGCCAACCAGGATGATATTCTCTTTCTTAATGATATTATTCTTCACCAGGCCAACCACTAAATCTTCATGCGTTGGCGGCTCAAAGTCAGACTGGCAGTCAGGATGAGCATCAAAGATAATAATACCTGGCTCTGGATAGACTGATGAAAAGGCTTTTACTAATGGATAAGTTATAGAATGGTCGCCTCCAATAAAGATTGGCTTATCATTATTCTGCAGTATTGCCTTTCCATTTTCAGTTATATCACCGAATGATTTCTCAATATTGCTTTGGTCAATTTTTATTTCATCAGTTTCAAAATTAACAAGCATCCCACCCTCACTTAGATGAAACTCTTTAAGCTTCTCAATTATCTTGTCAGGCCCTAACTCACAGCCTTTGGTCTTTCCTAAGCCGCCTGCTGAGAATGGAACTTTTACTAGTTTCATACTAGTGTGGAATTAAGAATTATTTAAGAAACTTACCTCTTCTTTATCTTCACTTCAAATATCCTGTTATGCTCTAATTTTTCTATAGTGAAAACATACCTGCCATCCTTAATCTCCTCGCCTTCTTCAGGTATGCGTCCAATCCTGTTCAGAACATAGCCGCCAATTGTCTCAAAGTCTTCTTCTTCCCTGAACCTGGAGCCAATCTTCTTATTTACTTCTTCAATATCTGATTTGCCAAGGACAAACCATGAATTCTTACTGACCCTTCTTATGTCAGGGCTTAGCTTGTCTGTTTCCTCAACTATCTCACCAACAATCTCCTCAAGAATATCCTCCATTGTCACTAAACCAGAAACAATGCCATGCTCATCAACTACAACTGCAATTGAATTCTGCCTTGCCTGGAATGCTTTAAGCAGAGCATCGACCTTCTTTGCTTCAGGAACAAAATAAGCCTTTCTCATTATCTTTTCAATCTTGATGTTCTTGTTTTTTTCTTTCAAAGCATCATGAAGGTACACCATCCCTTTAATCTTATCTTTGGATTTTTCGTAAACAGGGATTTTTGTATGGTGTGATCTGGCAAATAAGCCCCATAAGTCATTTATCCTAAGATTAATGTTAGCGCAGACCATATACGGCCTTGCAGTCATTATATTAGCGACATCAATGTCATCAAACTTGAATATCTTGTGAATCATCCTTTTTTCAGTTTCCTTTATCGCGCCAGCCTCTTCCCCAGCCTTAAACATTGTTTTTAATTCCTCTTCTGTCACAATTGGCTTTTTGATTTCCCTTCTTCGCATTCCTGTAAGCGCTCTTGTAATAAAATCAAGCAGTTTAACTAAAGGAAACAGTATAATCATTAATGAATTCATAAGTCCTGCAACAAACAAAGCAACACCCTCATTATGCCTTAAAGCAAGGGTTTTTGGCGTAACCTCCCCAAAAACCAGGATAATAAATGTCATTATTCCTGTAACAATCCCAACAACATTGCTTTCAAAGAAATCAACTGCAATCATTGTTGCTAATGCTGAAGCAGCAATATTAACAACATTATTCCCTATAAGTATAGTCGTTAATAAATCATGCGGCCTTTGTTTTATCCTCTCCAGCATCAGAGCATTCCTTCTCTTCTTTTCAACTAGATGTCTGACCTTAAGGCTGCTTAAGGAGAATAAAGCTGTTTCAACACCTGAAAAGAATGATGATAAGATTATCAGTACAGCCAAGGTTACTATCCTATACAACATTTTTGTCCTCTTTTTTATTTGATGTTCCTGTATTTAAAACTTTGCTACATCTTTTCAAGAACATCGATGCCTAATAAATATAATCCGTTCTTCAAAACCTGTTTAACACAGCTGACTAATAATAATCTTGCCTTTTTCAGCTCTTCCTCAGCCTGTAAAACAGGACAGCTGTGGTAAAACTCGCTGAAGCTCTGGGATAATTCATAAAGATAGTTTGCAATCAGATGCGGCTTTAGATGGGTTGTAACATTATTTACAATATTTGGGAATTCATTCAGTTTCTTTATTAATTCAGCTTCTGAATCCTCTTTCAGCAGGGATAAATCAGCTTTGTTCTCAATCTTCTTGCCATATTTTCTTAAAATGCTGCATATCCTTGCATAGGCATACTGCAGGTAAGGGCCTGTGTCGCCCTCAAAGCTTAATGCTGTTTCCCAATCAAAAACAACATTCTTGTCAGGAGAAACCCTTAGAATCCCGTACTTTACAGAGCCATAAGCAATCTTCTTAGCATTCTCTTCGCTAATCTTTTCATGCCTCTTCTTTATCTCTTTCTTAGCCTTTTCAACAGCCTCTTTCATGAAATCCTCTAATAATACCAGGTTTCCTTTTCTTGTTGACATCTTTCCTGTTTTTAGGAGAACAAATGAATAGTGAACAACCTGAGGTGCTTTGTAGCCAAGCAACTCTAAAGCAGCCTTAACCTGGTCAAAGTAAAGCTTTTGGTCCTCACCTAATACAATTATGTTTTCATCCTTGCCTTTCTCAAGCTTTTCAATTGTATAAGCCAAATCACGCAAAGGGTACAAAGAAGTGCCGTCTGCCCTTGTCAAAACCAGGACAGGAGTTCTCATAGCCAGCTTATAACCCTCCTGGTCTAAAACTAATCTGTCATCTTCATCCTTGAATAGCTTCCCTGTTGATTCAAGCTTTTTTAGTATCTTTGGCAGTTCTTTGCTCCACAAATACTTTGACTCATAATCAAATGCATCATAATCTATTCCCAGGTCATTTATGATTTCCAGCTGGCCTTTAACACATATATCGACTATTTCCCTGAACCTTTTCTTTATTTCATGGTCTCCTTTCTCAAGCTTATTCAGAAGCTCAAAAATATCTTTTTCCAGCTCAGGGTTCTTTTCGACCTTTTTGTTTATCTCAACATAGATTTTCAGCAAGTCCTTGAAAGTTACTTTCTTCTTTCCCTTGCAGCCAAGAACAAGCATAGCTATCTGCTTGCCAACATCATTGACCCAGTAATGAACTTCAGTTTCGTAACCTAAGAATTTTAGAATCCTTGTTAAAGAATCACCAATCAAGGCATTCCTTGACCTCCCTACATGAGGGCTTGCATTTGGGTTGATGCTTGTGTGCTCTATCAATGCCTTCTTCCCCTTTCCAATCTTTGAAGAGCCATAGTCATCCTTTTCTTCTATTATCTTTTTGAGCACAATCTCACTTGATTTTCCTTTGTTTACAAAGAAATTAAGATAAGGGCCGACAGCCTGAACCTTGACTATAAGGTTATTTGATTTTATCCTGCCAGCCAGGTCTTTAGCTATCTCATTAGGAGCTTTCTTTAATTCTTTAGCTAGAACAAAACATGGAAAACTAAAGTCACCAAACTCTGGCTTTGGCTTGATTAATTTAACTTCCTTTAGCTTCACTTCTTTTTTTATTGCTTTAACAATATCCTTCTCGAATATGTCCATATCAGGATTTAATTAAGAACTAGATTTTAAAGGTTTCGAAATTGCGAAGCAATTTCGGAGCTTCTAAAATCTCTGATTTTAGTTGGTTTCGTTTAGTATTTTATCTTAACAGTTCTTTCCTTCTTGCTGACTATTTTAGAGCTTAATTTTCCACCGCAGGCCATTTCTATAAGCTCAGTTGCTTCGCTTAAAACAAATTTTAACTCTGCCTTCATAAGAGGGGGCAGTATATAGACAAATATAATGGCATTCTTTGTTTTATTGGTTACCTCTGTTTTTCTGCTTTGCTTCCAGTTCCATCTCCTGCATAGGATTCCTGCAGCGTCAAAACAAATAACCTCTTTTTTATCAACACTCTCAATGGCTTTAGAATCAGCCGGCAGGAATTTCTCTCTATCACCAGCCCTGCTGAGGTATATATTGCCTTTGATTTTATCCAGGTCATAGGCGCCTATAGACACTATCTGTTTTAGTGACAGGAACCTGCACATATCCATCAGGTTATTCTTGCTTTTTGGCGCATTTCCAGATACTATATCAGTCATCATGCTCTCAACATTTGTGCTGTAATGTGTTTTTACACCATATTCCTCATACTCAGCACGCCATGCAGAAATCAAAGGGCTTTTTGCCAGATGCTGTTTTATCAGCTTTGGATTAGTATCCTTCTCAGGAGTATAGGTTAGTTTTACATAATCAACTGCTTCATTAAATAATGAAGCTACCTTTCTGGCCTTCTTAGAGTTATCAATACCTTTTGCAAGAATAATCCCTACCTTAAGCTTTGGAAAATGTTTAAACATATCTCCGAAAATCTTGAAAAACATAATAGAATACTATTTAATAGCAGGTTTATAAATTTTTCTTATTGAACCAGCTTCTTCAACTTACTCTCAAAACTACTGTTCTCTTTATCCAAAGCTTTCTTCTCAGAATTTAGCTTATTCTTTATCTTATCTAAACCTAGATTACCAGTTGAGCCTATATGCTTGCGGCCTTTTATAGTTTTAACAGGGTCCATTGCCTTTAATTTATCAATATTAGCTGCAACCTTTTTGTAGGCATCCCTAAAAGGAGTTCCTCCTAAAACAACCTCTAGAGCATAATCTGTTGCAAACACCTCAGGAGTGCACCCTTTAATGCAGTTCTCTTTGTTTACCTTAACTCCATTGATAACTAATTCAATTATCTTTGTTGTGTCTTCAGCTAATTCCAGGCCTTTCATCAAAGGCTCTTTTGTTAACTGCAAATCACGGTTATAGCCAGAGTAAAGATTCTTGATTATATTCTGCATCTGGAACAGATGAGATTCCATGACAGAAACCTTGCCCCTGGTCAATTCCAAAACACATGGATTAACCTTTTGAGGCATTATCGAACTTCCTGAGCAGAATTCCTTTGGTAATTTAAAATAGCCAAATTCAACTGTTGAAAAAATAATCAAGTCATTTGCTAATTTTCCAATATCTAACATTATCTGTGTTAAAGCACTTAACACAATGCTTCCTATCTTTCCACGGCTGTTTTGGGCATAAATCACATTATTCTGGACTTTGCCAAAGCCTAACAAATCAGAAGTATACTGCCTGTCAATTGGAAATGGAACTCCATAACCAGCAGCACTTCCTAAAGGACACTGGTTGTTTATCTCATAAGCAGTGTTTAACAGCTTTAAATCATCAAGTAATGCTTCTGCATGTGCACCTGCCCACAAACCAGCAGAGCTTGGCATAGCCTTTTGGGTATGGGTGTAGCCAGGCATTGGAATCTCTTTGTTCTTTTCAGCAAATTTAACTAGAGCATTGATTAATCCAAGAGTATTGTTCTTTACTGTCAATAATTTATCTTTGGTATATAGCCTTGTATCAACCAGTACCTGGTCATTTCTTGAACGGCAGGTATGGATTTTCTTCCCTAAAGAACCTAGTTTCTTGGTTAAATAACCTTCAACAGCAGTATGCACATCCTCATCTTCAATTTTTATTTCAAAATTTTTATTTTTAATGATTTCCTTTAATGTTGATTTTAATTTATTGAATTCTTTCTCATTGATTATCCCTATTTTCTTTAACATAGAAGCATGTGCAACTGACCCTAAGCAATCCCATTTGACCAGCCCTTTATCTAGGATATAATCATTTCCAACTGTAAACTTTTCAATCTCCTTGTTAGGCTCGTAGCCTTTATCCCATAGCTTTGTCATACTGTAAGAAAATGACTATTTCATTTATATACTTATCGACCTAAATAAGACAAAATAAACATTAATGTCCCATTTGGGACATTACTTCTTCCTTCTCTTTTTCTCCATTTCCATGAAAAACTTGGAAACCGGGCAGCAGATGCTTCCCTGCTTGCAGTTCGGGCACATAAGCTCTCCATAGATAACTGGATTTCCGAAAAACCATATTATCACTGGCCAAACAGTTAGTAAAAGTATGAACCAGTTAAAGCCCTTGATAAGAAGGTATATTCCTGCAACTATGGGCACAACACTAAGCAGCATTGAAGGAATGAAATCCTTGAAGCTTACTGACTTTTCACAGAACTTCTTAGGATTCCCTTTCCTGACAAAAATCTTTGCCAGCTTCCCTCTTCCAGCACCGCAAAGCTTTCCATAGTAATAGCAGTGTCTGCACCCTTCTCTATAGATGCCCGCTTCAATATAGATTATGTAAATGAAGAACACTAATGCCAGCCAAGGCTTTATGAGATAAGTCAGGTAAAGCCCTGCAGCATACAGCGACAATGAAATAAAATTATAGATTAATACAATCCAAATAGGAAAGCTTTCAAAGCCTTTTGGCTTTTTCATTTATTTCACCTCTTTAACCAAGCAAGGCTTTCAGCGCTTCAAAAACAAGGAAAGCAGGCCATAAAAGTGCTTTTATGAATCCCCAAACACCATTCCAGAAGCTAGTAGCAGTGGAGATATAATATACTGCTGCACCAATAAAGCCTAGGCAGTAGACCCCTCCGCCGCCGCATTTGCAGGATTTCTTAAAATCTTCCTTACAGCATCCTTTTTTAACTTCTTTATCTATTTCCTTTCCTATTTTTTGGAAACTAACTGATTTCTTTGATTTCTTTTTCATTTATTTCACCTCATTTATAGCAGCTTCCACACTGCGCTTTTTTATCTACTAACTTTATTAATTTTATGATATTCTTTTCATCAACTTCATTCAATTCTCTAAATTTCAAATGCCTCATAAAGCTTCCAGTTCCTTTAAAATTATCTTTATCTTTTTTTAGCAACCCTTTAACTGAAACACCTAAGTTAACGCTGTCTTTTAAGCCAACAATGTAATACTTCCCATACCAGGCAACACCCATCTTCATCTTCTCGTCAATCTTTGGAACTGTCTTAAGAAGAAGTCTTCTCAATCTCTTACAAATCTCTTTTTGAGGAGATTTCTGTTTTTCTATATATCTAGTAACTTCTTTGTTCATTATTCATCCCCGCCAATTGCACGGTAAATCTTCCATTTACTTCCCTGCTTCTTATAGATATGGAGAAACTTGCCTTTATACTTTATGGATTTCCCCTTTTTCTTTGGAGTGACTGTAAGGGCATAAGTGCCTCGCGCAAAAGCAAATCTTTTGCCTATGCCAATTTCCTTTATGTTTGTGGAGTTCCCTTTAACTGTAGATGTCTTAAATAAGCTCTTAAGAGAAGCCTCAAAAGCTTTCTTACCAACAACCTCTTTATCACCAATAGGCATCTGAACACAATCATCAGTATAGTATGAAACAACTTTGGCTGCATCACCAGATTCCCAATATGGTTTCCATTCCCTGTACATCTTCCGGATTGCAACTTTGGCTTTGTTCATTCTAGTCTAAACCTTAATTTCTCTTTATTTAAAACTTTCTCAGAAATCTATTTCTTCTCAATATACTTAATCAAATCCTTAATACTAACAATAGGAATATCCTTTTTCTTGGCAAACTCTTCTAATTGTTCCAGTTTAGCCATAGAGCCATCATCATTCATTATCTCGGCAATAACAGCTGCAGGATACAGCTCAGCTAGTTTGCATAATTCAACAGCTGCTTCTGTATGACCTGCTCTTTCCAGAACACCATTTGTTTTTGCCCTTAGCGGAAAAACATGGCCTGGCCTCACCAAATCATCTGGTTTTGATTCAGGATTAAGCAATACCTTTAGTGTTTCCAATCTGTCGCAGACAGAAACACCTGTTGTTGTATTTCGTTTAGCATCAACTGAAACAGTAAAGGGGGTGTTGAATTTGTCAGTATTCTTTTCTACCATAAGGGGAATCTGCAGTTCATCCAATCTGCTTTCCGACATAGGAACACACATTATCCCTCGGGCATTCTGTATCATATAATTAAGCCTTGAAGGAGTTACCTTTTCTGCAGCAATAACTAAGTCTCCTTCATTCTCGCGGTCTTCATCATCTACAACAATGACGAACTTGCCTCTCTGTATTTCCTTAATACTGTCTTCAACCTTAGAAATCATAATCTGCCCTCTACCAGAATATCCTTGCCTACCTTCCTTGTTTCGATATTCTTAAGAGAAATAGCTTTATCCAATTTCTTTATCCCTAAATTACCAATAGCCCCCAAACCAGCACCAATTAGTTTTGGAGCGCTAAATAAAAGAATCTTATCAGCAACCTCCTCTTTAATTGCAGAGGCATTTAATTCAGAACCGCCCTCAATCATAATGCTTGCTATCTCTAGTTTACCCAACATCTTCATCAGTTCTTTTAAGTCAACTCTTCCCCTGTTGCTTCCAGTTACCAATATCTTGACACCTTTTTGCTGCAGTTTCTTAACCTTCTTTTTGCTTGCTTTGTTTGTTGTTGCAACTATCAGCTTTAGAGGATCTTTCAATAGGTTCTTGGAGAAAGGCATCTTTAACGTGCTGTCAACAACAATCTTGAAAGGGTCCTTTCCTTTAACCTCTCTTGGAGTTAGCTTTGGATTGTCTTTTAGAACAGTGTTTATACCCACCATAACAGCATCAACATTGCTTCTTATCTGGTGGACATATTTCCTTGCTTCCCTTCCTGTTATGTACTTTGATTCACCAGTTGCAGTTGCAATCTTTCCATCTAAGGACATTGCAACCTTTAGAATAACAAAAGGTCTTTTTGTTTTGATATATTTGGTGTAATATTCATTTAGTTTTTTGCATTCTTCTTCAAGAATTCCAATCTTTGTCTTTATTCCCCTGAATTTAAGTTCTTTGTATCCGTCAACCTTAGGATTAGGGTCCTTCATACCTACAATAACTTCCCTTATACCAGCTTCGATTATCTTTTCTGTGCAGGGAGGAGTTCTTCCCCAGTGCGAGCACGGCTCTAATGTAACATACATAGTTGCATTTTCTGCCTTTATTCCTGCATTCTCAATAGCATTAAGCTCAGCATGACCTTCACCAGCTTTCTTATGATAGCCTTTTCCAACGACACTACCGCGTTTTACTATAATACAGCCTACTGCAGGATTAGGGCTGCAACAACCAACACCTTTTTCAGCCAATTTCAAGGCTAATTCCATGTATTTCTTGTGTGACCTCATTTCGTCTAAAGGTAGTAGTAGCTCATATATAAAGCTAAGCATAAGATTTTTAAATGGAAAATAAAGAAAAAACTACTTCTTTTTAGCCCAAGCCTTTAACCTTAAAGCATTCAGCTTAATGAATCCAATTGCATCAGTCTGGTCATAGCCGCCTAACTCATCCATTGATGCAATCTTCTCGTCGTACAAACTGTTTGGGCTCTCACGGCCTTTAACATTAACATTGCCTTTGTACAAGGTTAAGTAAACCTTTCCAGAAACATTCTCTTGAGATTTATCTATTGTAGTCATCAATAATTCCATCTCAGGCGCATACCAAAATCCAAAGTAAATCAATTGCGAGAACTTAGGGATTAAGCTATCACGTATAACCATTACTTCACGGTCCATTGTAAGCCCTTCTATGTCTAGGTGAGCTTTACGCAATACTGTTCCAGCAGGAGTTTCATAAACTCCCCTTGATTTCATCCCAACAAACCTGTCTTCAACTAAGTCATTCCTTCCAACACCATTCTCACCAGCAACCTTATTCAGATAAGCAAATAATTTCAAAGGCTCTGTTTCAGTTACATTATGTGTTTTGTCCTCTACTTTAACTGGAACTCCTTTCTTGAACTCTATAACTAGCTCAGTCTCTTTATCAGGAGCATCCTTTGGGCTTTTTGTCATTTGGAATGCTTCCTCAGGCAAAGTGTACATTGGATCCTCTAAAACACCAGCCTCATAGCTGATATGCATACTATTTGCGTCTGAGCTGTATGGTGCTTTCTTTGTTACAGGAATTGGTACATTATGCTGTTTAGCATACTCAATCATATCACTTCTTCCTTTGAATTGAGCTAGGAATTCAGGATCCTTCCATGGACTAATTATCTTTATTCCAGGCATTAAGGTGTAATAAGTCATCTCAAACCTTACCTGGTCATTTCCTTTACCAGTTGCACCATGTGCAACATACTTTGCGTTTTCTTTTTTTGCAATTTCTATTTGTCCTTTTGCAATCAAAGGTCTTGCTAAAGATGTTCCAAGCAGGTATTTGCCCTCGTAGATTGCATTTCCTTTTATTGCTGGAAACACAAAATCATTGATGAACTCTTTCTTTAAGTCGGAAATATATACCTTTGATGCTCCTAGTTTCAATGCCTTTTTCTCTGCAGCCTCAAAATCCTCTTGCTGGCCAACATCTGCTAGATAACAAACTACATCATAGCCTTTTTCCAGCAGCCATTTCAAGATTACAGATGTGTCTAAGCCACCTGAATATGCAAGTATTACTTTTTCTTTAGTCATTTTATTTTAACCCCTCTGATTCTTTAAAGCCAAGCATTAAGTTCATGTTCTGAACAGCTTGTCCTGAAGCACCTTTCAATAAATTATCAATAGTTGAAACAACAACAAGCTGGTTATTCTCGTCTATTTCAAACCCGCCAATATGGCATTGGTTTGTTTTTTGAGTATCCTTTACCTGAGGAATATCTTTTTTAATTTTAACAAAAGGCTGGTTTTTATAATATTGACTATACAATTTAATGATTTTTTGTTTATTGATTTTTTTCTTTAAAATAATATGAGCAGTACACATCATTCCCTGATAAGCATCCATAACATGCGGTGTAAATGATATCTTTTTGCCAACAAACTGCATTATCTCATATTTATGGCGGTGTTTTGTCAGTTTGTAAGCAACTAAATTATCCTCGATAATCTTTGGATTCTTAGCAAAAGCTGATTTCTTCCCAGCACCACTCCAGCCTGATTTGCAGTCAAACACAATATATTTTGCATATTTTTGGATTGGAAGTGATGCAAGTAATGATGCAGTAACATAACAGCCTGGATTTGCAATCAGATTTGCTTTTTTTATTGATTTTTTATTTATTTCAGGCAGACCATAGACAGCTTTCTTCAAACCCTCCTTGTCAATATGCTTAACACCATAAACTTTCTCATATTCTTTAGCCTTACTAAAACGATAATCTCCGCTTAAATCAATCTTTTTAATTTTTGAGTCAATATTTTTAATATATTTCATAGATTCTTTATGAGGTAAACAGAAGAACAATAAATCTAAGTCCATTGAATTGATTTCATTGATTGAGTAATTTGTGAATTTTAATTTCTTATTGTTGAATTGAGGATATAATGAACAAACTTTCTTGCCAGCATAGCTTACACTATTCAAAACAACAAGCTTAACCTTTTTGTGCTTGCTCAGGATTTTAACTAATTCATAGCCAGTGTATCCTGATGCTCCGATTATTCCAACGTTTTTCATAGTACTTCCTCTAAAACCTTAATCACTTGCTTAACATGTTTCTTCTTTAAAGTCAATGAAGGAACAAACCTTAGTGTGTTTGGTCCGCAGGCATTGATTATGAAGCCTTCCTTGTAGCATTTCTCGACAATTGGCTTAACTTCTTTATCTAGCTCAACAGCAATCATCAAACCTTTGCCGCGTACGTCTTTGATCGATTTTTTATTATTTTTTAATTGATTTAGTTCATTGATAAAGTAAATTCCAACCTTAACAGCTTTCTTCATCAGTTTCTTCTTCAAAATAAAGTCAATTGTTGCATTTGCAGCTGTTGAAGCTAAGTTATTGCCGCCAAAAGTGCTTGCATGGTCACCTTTGCCAAAGCCAGCAGCAACCTTATTTGAAGCTATCATTACTCCAAGCGGAATTCCATTTGCAACTCCTTTTGCTGTAGTCACAATATCAGGCTTTATCTTGGAGTGTTTAAAGCAAAAATACTCTCCAGTGCGGCCATTTCCTGTCTGAACTTCATCAAGTATAAGCAAAACATTCTTTTTCTTGCAAAGCTTGCTTACATCTTTCAAATAATTCTTGTCTGGAACTATTATCCCTGCTTCTCCTTGGATTGGCTCAAGCATAACAGCAGCTGTTTTCTTTGAAATAGCTTTCTCAATAGCCTTAACATCATTGTATTTGACAAACTTAAACCCAGGAACTAATGGTTTAAAGGGTTCTTTGATTTTTGGCTTCCATGTTGCAGCCAAACTTCCAAAAGTACGTCCATGAAAACCATGGTTCATTACAATAATCTCAATCTTTTTCTTGTATTTCCTTGCTAACTTGATTGCAGCTTCATTTGCCTCTGCACCTGAATTGCAAAAAAAGCATTTATCTAAGCCAGATAATTTGGCTAATTTCTCAGCTAACTCAACCTGCGGTTCTGTATAATACAGGTTTGAGACATTTAGCAGCTTTTTAGCTTGTTTTGCAACCTTTGAAGCCAAATATTTATTTCCATGCCCTATTGGTGTGCATGCTATCCCGCCAACTAAATCAAGGTATTTCTTCTTGTCTTTATCATATACATAACAGCCCTTGCCCTTTTCCAAAACAAACTTAGCACGGCTATATGTCTGAACAACATATTTCTTCTCTAGTTGTTTTACTTTTGCACTTTTCATTTTACAATCTCAGTACCTACTCCTTTATCTGTGAAAATCTCAAGCAATAAAGCATGAGTTATCTTTCCATTAATCAAGTGAGCTTTCTTGCATCCATGATCAACAGCATTCTTACATGCAGTAGTTTTAGGTATCATCCCGCCATGGATAACTTCTTTGCTGATTTTCTCTTCAACATCCTTTGTTGTTAATGTTGGAACAAGTTTCTTATCTTCAAAAACACCATCAACATCAGTTAAAAGTGTCAATTTCTCTGCGTTTAATGCAGTTGCAATTGATGCAGCCGCAGTATCTGCATTTATGTTATACCAAGACCCTTCATCATCAACTCCAACAGGAGAGATTACTGGTATATAACCATCTTTTATCAGCGGATGAATCATCTCTGGGTTTATTTTCTTTATATCCCCAACAAACCCCAGCTCAGGGTCTTTCTGAGTTACATTAATCAGCTTGTTATCTGTCCCTACAACGCTTATTGCCTTGCTTCCAAGATTCTTCAATGTTTCAACAAGCTCTTTGTTTATCTTCTCAAACTCTTTGTGAACAATACCCATTGTTTTCTTGTCAGTCACCCTTAGGCCTTTAACGAACTTTGGCTCAATTCCAGCTTTCTTCATTGCAGCTGAAACATTTGGGCCGCCACCGTGAACAATAACTGGCTTCATACCAACATGATTTAACAACACAATATCAGTCATTACTGACTTTTTTAGTGCTTCATCTGCCATTGCAGCACCGCCGTACTTAATCACTACAATCTTTCCAGAATATTTCTGGATATAAGGCAGTGCTTCAATCAATGTTCCGGCTTTTTCCTTTATGTGTTCCATTTTACGTATGGTATTCTGCATTAATCTTTACATAATCATATGTCATGTCGCAGCCATAAGCAGTTGCATTCTTACTGCCCTGGTTTAAGTCAACTGTAACCTTGACTTCTTTCTGTTTTAGCAAGGCACTTGCTTTCTTCTTCTCAAACCCGGTTGCAATTCCCTGGCAGACAATCTTCATACTGCCAAAATAAATATCAACCTTGCCTGGGTCAAACTTAACTCCTGCACAGCCTATAGCTCCCATTATCCTGCCCCAGTTAGGGTCATTTCCAAACATTGCGCATTTTACCAAATTGCTGTTTATGATTGATTTTGCTATTTTCTTGGCTGCTTCTTCTGTTTTTGCGTTCTTTGCTTTAGCAATCACTAATTTTGTTGCACCTTCGCCGTCCTTAGCCATGAGCTTTGCCATCTCAACACAGACATGGTCCAGGGCTTTCTGGAATTTGGACTCATTGACCTTTCCTGCTAAACCATTTGCCATCAGTATTGTCATATCGCTTGTGCTTGTGTCCTGGTCAATGCTTAGCATGTTGAAGCTTTTGTTTACAGATTTCTTCAGCATCTTCTTCAGCTTAGGTGTTTTAATCTCAGCATCAGTCATTATAAAAGCAAGCATAGTTGCCATATTTGGGTGTATCATGCCTGCTCCCTTTGCTATTGCTCCAATTGTCACATCTCCAACCTTGACTGTAATCTCTTTTTTTATCAGGTCAGTTGTCATTATTGCTTCTGCTGCATGAGACTTCTTGGACAATCCTTTCTTTATCCCTTTCACTCCCTGCCTTATCTTCTGCATTGGAAGAAAAGCTCCTATCAAGCCTGTTGAAGCAACCAGCACATCATTCTTGTCTATGCCAAGCTCTTGTGCGACTAAGGAAGTCATCTCATGCGCATCATCTAAACCTCTTTGCCCTGTCGAAACATTTGAAATGCCGCTGTTAACTACAATTGCCTGGGCTTTCCCGTTCTTCAGGTGCTCTTTGTTGACATAGATTGGAGCACCCTTTACTGCATTCTGGGTATAAACAGCAGCAACATTGCAGAGGTTAGAGCTGTAGATTACTGCAAGGTCTTTCTTTTTCTGTTTGATTCCAATATATTTGCCAAGGGAGGTTACCCCCTCGACAGCATTGACACCCTTCATCTCTACTCTATTCCCCCACGCATAGCTAAAATCTCGAATGGTAATCCTCTTACCTTAGCAGCATTCTCGCACCATCTCTGGTCAAAGCCTTTGCTCTTGATTGACCTTATCTCTGGTTTGAACAAGCCGCTGTCAGATTCTCTTTCTTCAATCTCTATGTTACCTTTGTACAGCTTTACCTTGTATTTGCCGTTTACAACCCCTTGGCTTTGTGCTACAAAACCATCAAGGTCTTTCTTCAATGGATGGAAAGCCATTCCATGGTAAGTAAGCATAGCCCATTTTGCATCGACTATCTTCTTGAACTGTATCTCGTCTTTTGTTAAGCACCACTGCTCTAGGTCATGATGCAGTTTCAATATAACATGTGCAGCTGGAGCTTCATAGATTTCTCTTGACTTTAAATCCATGATTCCATCTTCAAACATGTCTATTCTTCCAACACCATTCTTTCCAGCTATTTCATTAAGCTGAGGAACAAGCTCTGCTAATGGCATCTCTTTTCCATTCAGGCTTATTGGAATACCATTCTTGAATTCAATTGTTATGAATTCTGGTTTATCAGCTGCTTTCTCTGGAATAACTAACCATTGCCAGATATCTGCAGGTAAAGGCTGGTTTAAACCAATAGCACCAGATGCAATTGACCTGCACCACATTGTCTTGTCATCTCCTCCTGATATAATCTCTGTTACAGGAACATCCCAGTGTTTGCATAGTTCCTCTTCATCCCCTCTTGTCAAGTCAAAGTCTCTTACAGGAACTAAGACTTTAATTTCAGGAGCAAACATCTTGAACACATTATGCATTCTGTATTGGTCATTTCCTTTTCCAGATGAACCTTCAAGAATTGCATCACATCCAAGCTCTTTTGCTTTCAGTGCAACAACCTTTGCAATCAGCTGTCTTGTCATTGATGTGCTGACTGGATAGCCATTGTAGTTTGAGTTTGCCTGAATTGCTTTAGCAACCCATTTTTCTGTAAACTCTTGCTTGACATCAAGCATTATTGGCTCAATCTCCATTATCTTTGCCTTTCTCTTCATTTCGTTTATCTCTTCATCTCCTTGGCCAATATCTACGCTTATTGCAATTATCTCTTTTGCTTTGTAGATTTTTCTCAACAAAACAATTCCTAGTGTTGAGTCTAGACCGCCTGAGTATGCAATAGCAACTTTGTTGACTTGCGGCACAGGGGTACTCTCAACTTTTTTCACAATTTCATTTACATCCATTTTACATTCACCTTTCTAGTTTTATAGTCAGGAAAACGGCTGTTTCATTTATATACTTATCGACCTGAATAGGACAAAATAAACAATAATGTCTAGTTTGGGACATTTATAAATAAGGGGAATTTTATCTAAAAAATCAATTCTTAAGAATTAGAACCTTCTCTATTACTGAGGTTGCTGCGGCTGCTGAGGATATTGTTGCTGCTCAGGTGGCTGCTGTGCTGGTTGCTGAGGCTGTTGCTGCATTGGCGGCTGTTGGTATTGTTGCGGCTGGCTTGCCTTTTTAACAAAAACAAGGTGGTAGATCAACACACCAAATATACCAAGCCATGCCCATAACTGATGATTCTTTGACAGGCCTTTTTGGGTAGCATCCTTTGAGATAAACAATCCAACTGCCAAGACATGCACTAACAGGACTATCATGCCAATCGCTGGCTCGAAATAGCCGCCTACAGGCCCGGCTATTGTAAGGATTACTGAAGCAATATACGCTATGCCTAGGTTGCTCATGTAACTTTTTGCAACCCTTTACTATTTAAACCTTTTTGCTTTAGTCCAAAACTAACCATAAATGTCCGAAACAAAACATTTAAATACTAGTTCTTCCACTATAGTCGTATTGGGAGTATTGTCAGGTATCCAAAATGCAAAAAAACCTAAAAGAGTTCATAGATACAGGCGAAGCAGTTATTGATGACAAAACAATCAAAAAGCTTCGCTCATTTGGGATAGAGTCACTGTGATTTCTATGTTGCAAAAAAGCAATGCTCAGAAGATAATCAGAGGAATCTTTCCCAAGCTCAAAGTAGTCAGTATTAGAGAGTTTAAGAAAGGTATGATGAACAGAACCTATGATGTTAAGCTCTCTAACAAAGAGAATGTTGTTCTAAGGGTCTATCCAAGGGAAAGCTGGAAGGCAGTAAAAGAAAAATACCTGTATGAGCTTGTTGCCAAAAAGGTAAAAGTCCCTGTTCCTCATGTCTATAGGATAGATACATCAAAGAAAACAATACCTTTTGCTTACTCTGTATTGTCAAAGCTAAAAGGCAGGGAGCTGGGAAAAATATACCTGAAAACAAAAAACAAGAAACTGATTAGAGATGCAGCTACTTACCTTGCAAAAATGCACTCAATAAAATTCAACAGCTTTGGCTGGATTATAGGAAAAGAGATAAAACCAAGGTTCAGCACATGGAAGGGTTATTTTGATTATGGATTAAAGCATAAACTAGACAAGATAAAAAAGATAACCAAGGTTCCTAAACAAATAATCAAGGAAACAAAAAAATATGTAGAAGAGCATCAGGAATTGCTTGATATAAAATCAAAGCCGTGTTTAATACACAAGGATTATCATTTCTCTCATATCATTGCTGACGAAAAAAAGATAAACGGAATTATTGACTTTGAATGGGCTATCTCAGGCCATAATGAGTTAGACCTAATAAAATCAGAGTGGTGGATGTTTGAAAAACTGCCTGAGATAAGGCCGATATTCCACAAAGCCTACAAACAAGCTGGCGGAGTTATTTCAAGCAAATTCGAAAAAAGAAAGAAACTCTATGAATTAAAGATTTTGATTGGCATGATCAGTTTATCATACAAAAGAAAAAGCAGGCACTGGTTTAATTATAACATAAAAGAAGCCAAAAAAATACTGAATACCTAAAATGTCAAACATAACAAAACTAACAGAGCAGTATATCTCAGAACACCCCAGTATAAAGGACTCTCTAAAGAAAGGCTTGATTAATTATTCAAAATTAACAAGGCAGATAGCTGATGATTTGGATATTGACTTAAAGAAAAACTTTGATGCAATACTAATAGCCTGCAGAAGGTATTACAGAAAGGTCAGGAAAGAAAAGGTTTTGGAAGAGGATATCTTGGCGCTTCTAAGGAAAAGCAAGGTTGAGGTTAAGAATAAGATAATCGCAGTTGTAGTTGAAAAAATAGCTTATGTAGAAGGGTTATTGGAAATAGAAAAAGAAGCAAGGAAAAAAGGAGACATCTTCCATATAATTGAAGGAACATCAGCCATAACAATAATTGCAGCAGAGGAATACTCAGATAAAATAAAGAAACTCTTCAAGAACAAGGTTATACAGACAAATGAAAAGCTGGTAGAGATAACCTTGAAAAGCCCAAAAGAGATTGAAACAACTGCTGGTGTTGTACCTTATCTTTATTCCTTATTCGGAGAGCATGGAATCAATATTGTGGAAACTCTATCCTGCTGGACAGATACAATCTTTGTTATAGAAGAAAAGGATATCGCAGAGGTTATGAAGATTTTGAGGTTCTAGTTCTTTCATCACTTTGGTTTCAGGATTTTATTTACAATACCTGCGTAGCGTTTTTCATTAAATCCATAAGATTCAGCTATTGGCATATTATTGAGTCTTACCACCGGAAGCCTGGCTGAGTTCTCACCGCCTACCCTGTCGTATTGAGGTCCTGGCTTAACGTGTCTTTCCAACATTTGCCTAAGCTCCTGCTTTTTGGCTGAAAGCCCCTTCTTTTGCGGTAAAATCTGGTCAATAAAATAAGAAGAATATTTTGCATACTCAACAACATCTTTACGATAACGTGAATCCTTGAATTCTTCAGACTCAACAACACTTGCTGATGGACGGTTAGCTCTCTCTACCCAAAACCCAGCTGCTATCTCTTCCAGGGCTTCTCCTGGATCCTTACTAAACCATCCGAAAACCATATAGAATAGAAATCAAATGCAATATTTAAAGCTTTCTATTGTTACTACTAAAGAATAATGATTATTCCTTAACCACACCCTTATCTTCCATCAAATGCCCAAGCTTTTCTTTCTTAGTCTCTAGGTATTTTTTATTGTTCTCATTAGCCTCTACAACAATTGGAATCCTCTCCACAATCTTCAGACCATACTTTTCCAAACCCTCTATCTTTGTCGGGTTGTTTGTCAATAATCTTATAGTTGTTAAGCCTAAATCAGCCAAGATTTGCGCACCAATTGTGTAATCCCTTTGGTCAGCCTTAAAGCCTAATTTCTCATTAGCCTCAACAGTATCCAAGCCCTGGTCCTGCAGAGCATAGGCCTTGATTTTGTTTACCAAGCCAATGCCGCGACCTTCCTGGCGCAGATAAAGCAAAACACCGCCTTCCTTAGCAAGCAGCTGCATTGCTGTGTCAAGCTGCTGGCTGCAGTCGCATCTTAGTGATTTCAAAACCTCACCAGTCAAACATTCAGAATGAACACGAACTAAAACATTCTCTTTTCCCTTGACCTCTCCCTTAACCAAAGCAAGATGATGGCTTCCATCCTCGCATTCATAGGCATAAATCCTAAATTCACCGTACTTTGTAGGAAAATCAGCTTCTGCTTCTTTCTTAATTAGTTTCATTTTTTCTTTAATTTACTAGTTAATTTCTTATTAATATCAGCAAGCTTCTTCATCCCTTCACGAAGCTCTCTGCTCATCTTTGACTGCTTAAGAGCAGATTTAAGCAAAGCAATATTATCATTCTTTAATTTCTCTATTTGCGTATCCTTCTCTTCCAACTGCTCTCTGAGTGCCTTCTCAGGTTTGGTTTTTTTAGTCATTAAAATGGAGAATAACCCAGCAATATTTAAAGATTTGTTAAAAGATTTATATATCTCCTCTTATTCCCAGCCAGATTATGAGCCTGACATTTATCTTAATAGGCAGAGATGAGAAAAGGGTCTTAGAGGAAATAGACACAGCTAACCTAGATGGAATTATTGGAGCTTTGTCAGAAGGCCCAGCAACTATAGATGAGTTTGATGGTTTCTACGAAGCTAATACTGGCAAAAAACTTTATGACAAAGGGAACCTGCCAAGTGGTCAGTTTGTAAACATGCTTAAGAAACATAAAGGAGGCGCTGACACCCAGGAGATTCTAACAAAGTTGGAGGGCATGGGTATGGGAAGCAAAAAGCCTAATTACATAAGATATGCTCCTGATGAAGAAACACCTTATGACATTCCTAAAACAGTTGATGAAGAATTCTTAGAATCCCTTCGTGGTAGGATTACAGCTCTAATTGTTGATTTAAGAACCCAAGAAGCAAGATACATCTCTGCAAATCCAAGAAGCAAAAAAGTAATATGCCTGTCTCTAAATTCTGCTGCTCCTGAACCTGTTGCAGCAGCACAATCTAACGGACCTTATCGCTTGTCTGGTGAGTGGTCTGTTGTGAGTTATTCTCTGCAAGAGAGAGAAAGTGAGCGATAATTCTGGATGTAAATTTAGTGAGAAGTAATTTTTAGGGGCTCAAGCTTATTTCCCACAACAACCATACACAGAAACATGACCATCATTAGTCATCTTTAAAGTAAATCCACTACACATTTGATAGTATCCCTCTCCCTCAAATATCGGATTATAGTTAAGAATATAAACAGTTCTTCCACCAATGTTTTCAGTTTTAATTGCAGCTAAAACCTTATCCCATTGGACTTCTTTTGACTCATCTTTATAATCATCTAATCTTACCCATTCATTTATTTCATGCGTTTTTATGAAATTTATAAAATCCTCTTTTGAGCTTATTGTTGCATCAAATTTATATCTGTTTTCAGGACCGCAATTAGGTGGATATGTTTCAGGGGGTGCCTTGCCAAAAGGGTCCCCAGATAAAGAAGCACAGCTTGATAAAATTAAGATACCAATAATTGAAAAAGATAATATAAGTCTCATAACTTAAATAACTTTAAACTGCTATTTAAATATTTTCTTAACTTCAAGCCTCGTCTGTTTAGATAAATTTATATAATAACCTAACCTAATAACTTAAGATGAAAAAGGCTATAATCTTATTATTGTTGGGAATAATAGTTATCTCTGGTTGTGAGCCCGGAATTGACAAAATTCGTGATGAGGTCAAAGGAATCCCTCCAGAGCCAGTGCCGATAGAATATACTCTCAGCGAAGACGGCAGGACCATAACCAAAGAAGGCATTAGTTTCAGCATTATTGAACTTGAAGAATGCATCCCTGATGATTATATCTCCACTCAGACTTGCGTAATAGCAGAAGCAAGAGCTGAAACCCCTATCTTCAGAACAGCACATCAAAACAGGTACAATGTCGGTATTTATTATCCAGACACAAAAGAAATGCATTCGCAGACGCAAGATGCTGTAGACAGAACTTATGAAGATGAACAGGTAAAAAAGATAACTATAGAAGGCATATTCTATGGGGGTTTTGATAAAAATAAAGACGCCTGGCTCATTTTTAGAATAAAGTCAAGGATTGGCCCTTATCCTTCAGTATTCGAGGATTTAAGAAGATGGCATGTGTGTGAGAAACTAGGAGAGCCGCCGCCATACAAATATGGCTGTACCTATGAGGATATAATGAATTCCAATAATTTCTTTGTCTTCAGAATTGCTGACATTATCTAGTTTTTACTCAACCTTATCGAAATGAATCTCAAACTCTTTTCCTTTAACCTTCTCCTTAGAAGCATACGCATGCTTTCTTCCAGGGTTCAGAACATCAATCTTGATTTTGTCAGCGCCAACCTTTTCCGATATCGGCTCCTGCCATTCTGATAGCATTCCTTTTAACTCCTCGCTGACCTTGACATATAGAGTAATCCTGTCTTTCTTCTGCAAGCCGGATTTCTTCCTTAATGACTGAACACGCCGCATAACCTCGCGGGCATAACCCTCTGCATCCAATGCATCAGTCCTTTCTTTGTTCAGGTAAACTGTGCAGTATCTTGATTCAGCCTCTTCAAAAGGATAGGGGACATCCTTCTTTATCTTGAGGTGCCTTTTGAAAATACTTACCTCTTTCCCGTCTATTTTAAAGGAATACTTGCCTTCTGTCTCAATATGCTTCATTATCGTTTCAGGGCTGTCTGTGCTTATCTTTGCAATTATCTTAGGAGCCAGCTTGCCAAAATCAGGGCCTATTGTGCTGTAGTCAGCTGTAAGCTTCATCTTCATTCCAGGCAGTGTTTCCTGCACCTTGATTTCTTTGACATTAGTCTGAATCTTAATGGAGCACTCAAGTTTTTCAACAGCCTCAACCACCTTCTTGTCCCTGCTGACAATGATTATCTCCTTCAAAGGCCATCTGACACCCAGGTTAATCTTTTCCCTGGCAGAAAGAACTGACCGCACCACATTCTGAGTTATATCCATGCCGCTCTCTAAATCAGCCTTTATCTTTGTCTTATCAAAAGAGGGCCAATCAAACAAATGAATACTTTCAGTTTCTAATCTATAGGTATGCCTTATGTTCTGGTAGATTGTCTCGGTCATAAAAGGAACAATTGTTGAGAACAGCTTAAGTGCCTCAGTCAATACTTTATAGATAGTATATACAACTACCTTTTTATCCTCATCCTTGCCAGTTGTAATCTTTTCCCTTGTTAACTGGATATATGTTCTTGACAGTTCAAGGAACAGCCCCTCAATCATCAAAGGAATATCATTCAGCCTGTATTCTTCAAATGCCTCTGTAACATTCTTGATAGTTGAGTTTAATTTTGACATTATATAAATCTCTTCTGTAGAGAATTCCTTGTCAATAAGGTCAAGTTTAGTTGGATTTATGCTGTAATTCTTTGTTAGGTCTATCAGGTATTTATGCAGATTCCATAATATCATCAGGTTCTTTGATTTAATATTGACATCCTCAAAATTATAATTTACATCAACACCAGGATTAGCCCCGCCAATCAGGTAATAACGCAGGGTATCAGCGCCATACTCATCAATAACCTCATACGGCGAGATAACATTTCCCAAGCTCTTGGACATCTTTCTTCCCTGGGCATCCTGCACAAACCCATGCATGTAGCATGCCTTGTAGGAGTGCTTATTCATGCTTATCATAGAAGCAACCAACAATAGATTAAACCACCCTCTTATCTGGTCCTTGCCTTCTAAGATAAACTCAGCAGGCCATAGTTTCTTGAAAAGCTCTTCTTTTTGAGGATAATCCAGGCAGGTCCATGAGGTAGTTCCAGCATCAATCCATACATCCAGGATATCTGGAATCCTTTCTTTTACACCGCCGCAATCACATTTTATAGTAACCTTATCAATATAAGGCCTGTGTAAATCATCTGGAACAGAGCCAGCCAACTTCTTAAGCTCTTTAACAGAACCAACAACAACATAATCACCGCATTTATTGCACTTCCATATTGGCAGTGGTGTTCCCCAATAACGCTGCCTTGTGATTCCATTATCACGCAGATTATTAAGCCAGGAATCAAACCAGTTGCTTCCAGCCCAGTCAGGCTGCCAGAAAACCTTTTTATTTAATTCCCGCATCTTCTCTTTCAAATCCTCAACCTTAAAGAACCACTGTTTTGTTGTTCTGAATATAACCGGCTTATGGCATCTCCAGCAATGGGCATACTCGTGCTCAACAGGTGTTACAGCAACCAATGCCCCCTTTTTCTCTAAATCCTCAGTGAATTTTTTGTCATCTTTCTTAGCTATTAAGTTTCTGAACTTGCCCATGCTTTCTGGAAACATTCCAGCCTCATCAATATTATTGAATGGAGGCAATCCTTCCCTATGTCCAACCTCATAATCCTCAGGACCGCAGCCAGGAGCACAATGAACCAAACCAGAACCAGCTGATAAATCAACATATTCCTTTGACATCACAACTGTATGCAGTTTGTCTGACTTTATCTCAGCAAAAGGCTTTATCTCATCTAACCAAGGATGTTCATACTTTACTCCCTTAAGAGCCTCTCCCTTTAGTTCAGACACAACCTCAAACTTCTTGTTAGCAACACCGCTTATCAAAGCTCCAACAAGACCTTTAGCAACAATCCAGACTTCACCCTCAACCTTGGCTTTGACATAATCAAACTCAGGATTAACCATTACAGCCAGATTAAATGCCAGGGTCCAAGGTGTTGTTGTCCATATGATTAGATATTCATTCTCAGTTCCCTTTACCTTGAATTTTACAAAAATAGAATCCTCTTTTATATTGCTGTAATCAAGCTCATGTTTTGCCAATGCTGTTGCGCACTTAGCGCACCACTGCATTGTTTTCTTTCCTTCATACAATCTCTTGTTTTCATGAGCCTTTTTTACCAGCCACCATTCGCCTTCCATGAATGAGTTAGCTACAGACCTATAGGCATTCTCAAAGTCCATCCAGACTCCTAGCCTTATGAAGTCCTTATTCATTAACTCTAAATTACCTAAAGAAAGCTTCTTGCATTCCTCAACAAACTTACCAACACCAAACTTAGGAATTTCATCCTTGTTCTTTATGCCAAACTTCTCCTCAACCTTATGTGCAGTTGGCAGGCCATGCATATCATAGCCAGCTCTGTCCCAAACATCAAGGCCTTTCATACGCTTATATCTTAGAACACAATCCTTTAGAGCCTTATTCCAAGCTTGTCCGAGATGGATTCTGCCAGAAGTATACGGAGGCCCATCTAGGAAGTAGAACGCCTTTTTGCCTTTATTTTTAGCCTTAGCTTTAGCATAAATCTTCTTCCTTTCCCAGAGCTGAAGTATTTCTGGCTCTGATGTTTTTGGATCATAGTTTTTTATCATTACATCTTCAAGGGAATAGTTTCTATTTAAATATATTATGGAAAGGTAGATTAATCACTACAAAATAACAACATTTATATAATATCCCTCACTCACAAACAACATGGGAAACGGAACTCTGATCTATAATTGTAATGATGCAGTCAGGTTAATGGTGTTTGAAGAACTAGGAGCTAAAGCTCCTCGCCCTGTAAGACAGAGAGGTATTCTTGAAGAGGCTATGCAGATAATAGGACAGGGTAATCTTGATATGATTGTTTTCGGAGAAGGAGCACACATTGAAGGAAGAGACCAATACCAACCATCACAAAGTTCTCTACAACTATTAGATGCTGCACTAGCTTGCCATCCTGAAAATAATGTATACTTTGCTGAAGCGCCATTGAATGAAGCTGGACTTCTAAGAGAACAATTTAGAGCATGGTACGAATCGCTTGATGGTTATGAAAGATTGAAAGAGGTAATAATGCAACTAATGCCCCTAACACTAAGTAGGCGTTTCAATCTTGGAAAAGCCTTAGACAGAGGAGAGACAATATTAGACATTGCGAAAAAAGCAGGTTTCGAAGACCCTGATTTAGTTGAGAGGGCAATAGAAGGCACAGCAGAATCAATTTTAACAGGAATCATTGCAATGCCATACCATAATTCACAAATAACAGTAAACGCTATGAGACAATATTTGCCAGAAGGCAACGTAATATTACTACAACCTTACATGCCAAAAGACATAGAAGCGTTAGCAACGCCTGCTTAAAATCAAAACCTTTCTAAAGTTAACTAATAATCTCTAATGATAATCAATTTAAAGTTTCCTATGCAGAATTGAATTAATTTCCATATTGAAAAAAACTAAAAAATCAATAAACTTCAATATTGAAAAGAAATACTTTTTCCTCTAAAAAAGCAAAGGTTTATAAAGATAACCACATTAGCTACTCTAATATATTCATTGTAATATCAAGTTTGGGGGGATTCAAAAATGATAGAAGCAACTGGTAGACACTGCCCTGAATGTGGAAGAGGCAGGTTATCATGGAATAAAGAAAAAGGCGAGGTTACTTGCCGTAACTGCGGTCTTGTTATAGATGATAAATTAATAGACTTTGGCCAGGACTGGCGTGAGTTTGGTAATGAAGATGAAACCAAAAGAAGGTCAGGAGCACCTTTAACATACCTGCAGCCAAGTATTTCTACTGAGATTGGAACTAAAAGTGACATTTACAAGCTTGGAAGCAAAAGCAAGAACAAATACTTCAGATTAAGAACATGGCAGCGTAGAGTAAGTACTTCTATTGAGCATAACCTTAATCAGGCTTTATCAGAGATTAAGAGAGTTGCTTCTATCCTAAAGATACCATCAATGGTAGAAGAGGAAGCAGCTAGAATCTATACACAGGCATTACACAAAGGTTTGATTAAAGGCAGAGGAATTGAAAGAATGGTTGCTGGAGCAATACACGCTTCATGCAGGCAAAATGAGGTTCCTAAGACTTTGGAAGAGATTTCTAACGCTACAAGCATTGAAAAGAAAGAAGTTGGAAGAGCTTACAGATTCATAACAAGAGAACTCAACCTGAAAGTTCTGCCTGTTAGCCCAGTAAGCTTTATCCCAAAATTTGCTTCTTATCTTAAGCTTAGCCCAAAGACACAAACTAAAGCAATTAAGCTTATTGAAAAAGCACAAAGACAAAAACTAACTTCTGGAAGAAGTCCAAATTCAGTTGCAGCTGCTTCTTTGTATGCTGCTGCTTTGATAAACAAGGAGCGCAGGATCCAATCAGAGATTTCTAATGTTGCAAACATTACAGAAGTTACCTTAAGAAACAGGTTCCAGGAATTGGTTAAGGAACTTAAGCTTAAGAAACAGGTTAAGAAGAAGTAATTCTTTTATTTCTTGATTTTTTCTTAATTTTATTTTATACAAACCTTTTTAAACTAAACTTATTCTTTACATAATGTGGGGTAATGAAGAAATACCTTAGTTTATTAAAAAAGAGGAGTTTCAAAGGCCCGGCTTCTATTTGGAAGAGGCTTTTTGCTTTTATCCTAGATATACTTCTGGTTGACCTGGTTTGCGGTTACCCATTCCGCAGGATGCTGAGCAATATTATCCCAGAAGGAAGTTATATAGAAGTCTATCGGTTTTTAATCAGCGACCCTGGATTAAAGAATACCTTATTCATGATGTCTATTGCCTTGGGTTTTATTGCAGTCTTATACTTCTCAATCCTGGAATATTACACTGGCCAGACTGTTGGCAAGATACTTGCAAACATAAAAGTTGAATCTGAAACAAAGAAGCTTGCTTTCTGGCAGTGCTTAGTTGGAAATATATTCCTGATGCCTGTTTTCCCATTAATACTTTTATGGATAATTGATCCAGTATGGCTGATATACACAAAAGGCCATAAAAGATTGAGCGATGTTTTTGCAAAAACAAAAGTCGTTGAAATTTATACATTTTGAAGGTGATATGATGAAAGAACAAACAAATAGAAAACCATGGGGATTGATAATTTTTGTTTTATTGCTCTTATTTTTGTTAAGCACGATATTTGTAGGTATCATCTCCATTTCCAGCAGCATCGATGTTGACTTACTATCTGGAAATGTGGCTTTAATACCAGTCAAAGGTGTTATAACTGTTGACCCAGCTTCTGGCTGGGGCGAGCGTGTGGTTTCTTCAACAGAAATAACCGAGTTCATTGAAAAGGCTGATAAAAACCCGAAGATAGAGGCAATAATCTTAGATATCAACAGCCCTGGCGGCTCAGCAGTAGCTTCAGAAGAAATTGCAGTTGCTGTCAAAAAAGCAGACAAGACCACAATAGCCTTAATCAGGGAAGTAGGCGCTTCTGGCGGATATTGGATTGCTTCTGCAGCTGACCAGATAGTTGCAAACAGGATGTCTGTAACTGGCTCAATTGGAGTTTTTTCTTCTTATCTGGAATTCTCCGGCTTGTTAAGGGACTATAATGTAACCTATCAAAGACTTGTTTCTGGTGAGTATAAAGACATGGGAAGTCCATTCAAGGAACTCACCCCAAATGAAAGAGGCCTCCTCCAAAGTAAACTAGACAGAATCCATTCATTCTTTATTGAGGAGGTAGCAGTTAACAGAGGCTTATCATATGAACAGGTACAGCCTCTGTCAACAGGAGCCTTTTACCTTGGCATTGAAGCAAAAGAGCTTGGACTTGTTGATGTCTTGGGCGGAAAACAGGAAGTAATAGATATCCTAGAGAAGGAACTGAACATCACAGTAGAGCTGGCAAAATACGAGAGGAAGAAAACACTCTTTGATGTTTTCGGTGAAGTCATGAACCAAAGGTCTTTCCACCTTGGCAGAGGAATTGGCTCTAGCATGTATGGCTCTGAAACAGACAGATTAAAGGTTTGGGCCTGATTTTCTTCTTTATTTTCCGAAACCTTTAAATACTCCTTTTATATAAGATTACATAATAAAACATAATCTTATATAAATTTATATAAGATGGCAAAGAAGATAATATCCCTTAATGTAGATGAAGAAGTTTATTCTAAGTATTCTAAGCGCTGCAAAGAAGCAGGCATCATAATCTCAAAGCAGGTTGAGAATTTCATGAAAAAAGAGGTTGAGGATGAAAAGTAAGATTTTGTTGTTTTTGTTAGGCATACTCTTGGTGGCTGGTGTAGTTGAATCAATACAAATAGATGAAGAGGTAGAAGAAAGACTAAACTCTAGTGATGAAGTTCTTGTTATTGTTAAGCTTAAAGATGATACAGTCCAGGAACCAAGTACCTTATCAGTACAATCAGGGCCACAAAAAGAATTACGCAAACAAAGATTAGAAGCAAAGAAAGCAATGATTAGTAAGAAACAGGATAAGGTCCTGTCAAAGTTAGATCTTGCTCCAGAAGATGACGGTCTATCAATCAGCTCTTCAGATGTTGATTTAAAATTAGGGCACAAATACTCAACTGTTAATTCCTTTTCTGGAAAATTAACAAGAAAAGGATTTGAGAAACTAAAGAATGACCCAGATGTTGAAAGGATATATCTCGATCGTGTGGCTGAAATCTCACTTGATACTAGTGTAGCACAGATAAATGTTGATGACGCAGTATGGGGTGTACAAGTAAATGGAACAAACATAACTGGTCTGCATGAAACTGTCTGTGTTATAGATACAGGAATTGACACAGACCATACTGCTTTTAGTGGAAGAATCCTGGATGAATACTGTTTCTGTTCTATAACAGATTATAATGGAAGTGGTGGCTGCTGCCCTAACAACGAGACAACAGATGATAGCGCTGAGGATGACCAAGGCCATGGTACCCATTGTGCAGGAATAGCTGCTGGAAACCACAGCACCTACACAGGTGTTGCAACAGACGCAGGCATAATTTCAATAAAGGTTTGCAATAGCAGCGGTTCTTGCTTGTTTAGCAGCGTAAACGCAGGAATTGACTGGTGTACTAATAATGCAACAAAATATAACATATCTGCTATAAGTATAAGTATTGGAGGGGGTGATTATTCTGATTACTGCAATAGTTTTTCCAGCGCTGATTATATCGACACTGCAGTAGCCCAGAACATATTAGTTGCAGTTTCAGCAGGAAACGATGGTGATACAAATGCAATAGATGGTCCAGCATGCGTTGAAAATGCCACTCCTGTTGGTGCTGTAGACAATTCAGATAATGTTTATCTGAATTATAATAGGGCTGATATCCTTAATTTACTTGCGCCTGGAAGATTCATAACAGCCCCTTATAATGATGGACTTACTACATCAATGTCAGGAACCTCTATGTCAACACCACATGTTGCTGGCGCAGCTCTCCTGATAAACCAATTTATGAGCCTCCAGGGAAGCAGTGCAACACCTCAGGAAATAGAAGATACACTTAATGTTACTGGAGTAAGAAAATATGATTCTGAGGGTGACAGATACCTTTCAAGAATTGATGTTTATGCAGCTATACAATCCTTTGATGAAATCCCTCCAAATGTTACATTTGTAGCTCCAGGAAACAATACAATAACACCTAATGTATCGGTTATAATCAATGTCACAGTTTATGATTATCTAAACAATATCAGCTCATGCTTATTAGAATGGAACAATACAAACGAATCAATGACAAAGGTTGGCTCTGACAATGATGTTTATTGTTACAAGAATAAATCAATTGTTGGCCACGGAATATTCTATTACAAGGTTTATGCTAATGATACTGAGAATAATTTTGGTGTTTCTGAATTAAGGCAGATAAATATAACAGACACAGCACCTAATATAACAGGTTTTTATCCTGCTGAAACAAACTTTAGCATAGCTGAGCCAGATAACCAGACATTCAACATAACATACACAGATATAAACAACGATACAATAACTGTTGTATGGTACAGGAATGGAACACTTGTGAGCAGCTTAGATAACTACACATTCTACGGCAATTACTCAGCAGCAGGATTCTATAACATAACTGTAATCATAAGTGATGGAACCTTAACAGATTCACAATCATGGAATTTTACTGTAAATGAATCTAACCAAGCACCAACAGCAGAGAATGTTACAATTGCTTCAACAGACAACCTAAATAGAACAAACGGAACCTTAATGGGTTCATGGGATTTTCTTGATACTGACGGCCACACACAACAGGATAATGAAACAAAGTGGTACAACAACTCAGTTGAGATAGCTTCATTGGCAAATCTAACATCACTTTCACCCACAAACACATCAAAGCATCAAAACTGGACATTTGGTGTAAGGGTTTACGATGGTTATGACTGGTCTGCCTGGGTCAATTCAACTAATCTAACAATACAGAATGCAGCTCCAGAGTTTAATGAATCCTTAACTCAGCAATCAGCTGTTTCTGGCCAGTTATTTACTTATGATGTGAATTGTTCAGACATAGATAATGATGCAGTCACTTATTACATCAACAACACAATGTTGAGCATTAATGAAACAAATGGAACTATCAACGACACACCAACCCTGCAGGAAATTGGAACTTACACAATTCAAGTAACCTGCGGAGATGGTGAGATTAATACCTCCCAAACATTTGATTACATAATCACTGATGCTACTAACCCAACATTTAGCAGCCCTGTTAACTATTCTGTTGACTTCAAGCGCTACAGCAACTTTACTGCCAATATCACTATAAATGATAATGGCCTAAGCCATTATATATTTAGCACAAATGTAACTGGCTGGCAGAATGATACTGCTGTTAGCATGTCTGGGCTAACAGTGTATAACGCAACTGTAAGCAAGAACATTACTATAGCGCAGGGAAATGTTGTTTGCTGGTATTACTGGGCCAACGATACCTCTGGAAATGAGAATACATCTAATCAATATTGCTTCACAATTGCAAATACTGCACCAGAAGCCCATAATGCTACAATAACATCAACAGACAACCTCAACAGAACAAATGGAACCTTAGCTGGCTCATGGGATATCTATGATATTGATAATGACCAACAAACTGACAACCAAACAAAGTGGTACAATAATTCAGTTGAAATAGCTTCATTAAGAAACTTAACCTCAATTAATTTTGAAAATACAACCAAATATGAAAATTGGACCTTTAGCGTAAGAGTTTATGACGGCAATGACTGGTCAGCCTGGGTCAATTCAACTAACCTGACAATACAGAATAGTGCGCCTAGCACCCCAGCCATAAACCTGACTCCTGATGAGCCAGAACTTACTGATGACCTCTGGTGCAACATCACAACACAAAGCACTGATGAAGACCAGGATACAATACAATATTATTATGAATGGTATAAAGATGGGGCTCTAAACAGAACAACATTAACAACACAGATATACAATGTGTTAGGCAGCGATAACACATCTAGTGGAGAGAAATGGAACTGCACAGTAATTCCCTTTGATGGAGAGGTTAATGGAACAGCTGCTTCAGATAATGTATCGTTAAACACCCCTCCCCAAGCTCAGAATGTAGTTATAACTTCAACAGATAACCTGAACAGGACAAATGGAACATTGCAAGGAACCTGGAGTTTCTATGATGCTGACGGCCACACACAACAGGATAATGAAACAAAGTGGTACAATAATTCAGTTGAGATAGCTTCATTAGCGAATCTAACATTATTGTCACCCACAAACACATCAAAAAACCAAAACTGGACATTTAGCGTAAGAGTTTATGATGGCAATACTTGGTCAGCCTGGGCTAATTCGACTATTCTGATAATACAGAATGATATACCTCCAACCCCAGCCATAAACCTGACCCCTGATGAACCAGAACTTACTGATGACCTTTGGTGTAACATCACAACACAAAGCACTGATGAAGACCAAGACACAATACAATATTATTACGAGTGGTACAAAGGAGGTAGCCTGAATAGAACAATCCTGACAACTCAGATATATTATGTGTTGGGAAGTGGAAACACCTCAAATGGTGAGGAATGGAACTGTACAGTAATTCCTTATGATGGCGAGGCCAATGGGACAGCTGCTTCTGATAAGGTTGCAATAGGAAATGAACCCCCTGAAGCACAGGATGTAACACTTACCTCAACAGACAACCTCAACAGAACAAACGGAACACTGCAAGGAACCTGGAGTTTCTATGATGCTGATGGAGACACACAGCAAAATAACCAGACAAAATGGTATAATAACAGTGATGAAGTTGCATCATTAGCTGGTTTGGCTACTGTTGCCAGCTCATACACAAGAAGAAACCAGAACTGGACCTTTAGCGTAAGGGTTTATGACAGCCATGACTGGTCTAATTGGACCAATTCATCAACAATGGCAATACAAAACCAGCCCCCTGTTTTAGAATCAATCAGCGACATAACTGTCAATGAAACACAGCTGGTTAATATAACTGCAAGCGCAACTGATGAAGATACTTTAACCTATGACATAAATGATACAAGATTCACAAAAACAAACAATCACTTCACCTGGCAGACAGAGCTAACAGACAGCGGTGTTTACGTTGTTGCAATTAATGTGACTGACACTATTTCATCAGCTTCGCAGAATGTAACTGTTACTGTCTTGGATGCATCTGATTTTGATGGTGATGGAGACCCTGACTTTAATGACACTGATGATGATAATGATAACGTGCCTGATGAATCAGATTACTTGGCTGGAAATGTCACTAATATCAATTCAACAATAACAGTAAAACTAAGAGTAAATGGCTCAGAGAACACAAGCCAGGTATTTAATACAACCTTGTTAGTTAATGTAACAGACAATAATGATAACACCTTAGTTGAATTCAATTGGGACTTCAGCAGCAGAACATTAACTGTTGACTGGATAGTTGATTATAATTCAACAGGCGGAACAATCAGAATAAAAGACCTTGACCTGACCTCAGCTGGAATAACAAAAACAGTTTACATAAACCAATCAGACAGCACCTACAACTATGTCTGTATTGCTGACGACGAAACAACACCAGTATCATCGCTTGGTGCAAGCTGCAGTGGCTATACCAGAGTTTCATGCGGCAGCTCTGGCCAATGCATAGATTTAGGGGATATATTCAAGGTGTCAACCTTAAGCCATTCAGCTGTAAGAGGCATTTACTATGATGATTCTGGTGATGATGACGATGATGATAGCAATGGTGGTACAGGAGGTGGAGGGCATATCTATGGAGGAGCTCCCTTTATTGGCAGTTCAGTAAAGAAAACAGTTGTAAGGATGGACCTAGTTCCAAATGAGGTATACAGGATAGAGGCTGACCTAGAAAACCTAGCCCTTACACATAATTACTTCTCTGTAACCAGAGCCATACCTCAGGTTAGAGTCACAATGGAAACTGTTGGTGAAAATAACATTGAATTGCCTATAAGAAACGCTTACCAATACTTTAAGATAACAGCACAGGGAATGACCCCTGCAGACCTTAACAGCGCTGAGATTGAATTCAGGGTAAGCGATGCCTGGTTAAAGGCCAAAAACTTTGATGAAAGCATGGTTTCTTTAAACATATATGATGGAGCTTGGAGCAAACTCCCAACATATCGCGCTGGGTCAATTGATGGCGAGCTATACTTTGTATCAAATACAAACAAATTTGGTTATTTTGCAATAACCTCAGACCCAGCAATAATCCCAGAAGAGCCTGTGGTAGAGATTAATGAAACAGGAGTAGGCATCTCCCTGGATATAACTCCGCCTGAAGAGGAAAGAGCAACCTGGAAAGAATGGCCGTTTGTAAGATGGCTGGCAAGGTATAAGCTAATCATAATCCTCAGCTTTGTTGTAGTAGCAATAGCTGCTGCAAGTGTCTTCTACACAATAGAAAGAGCCAGGCATCCTTATCCAAAACTAGCCAAATATGTAAAACACTCCATGGATATTGGCAAAAACAAAGCCAGGATAAAAAAAGAGCTCCTGGACTCTGGATGGCCCTTAAATCTGGTTGAGGAGGAGCTAAGAAAATATAAAAAATAGAATGCCAAAGAAAATATTATTGTTTTTGTTGAGTATGCTGCTGGTCAATACAGTCCAAGCAATCCACATAGATGATGAAGTGGAGGAAAGGTTGGACTCTGATGAAGAGGTTTCTGTTATTGTTATCCTTAAAGACGAGCCTGTGCAGGAGCCAAGAACATTTAGAACAAGCCAGTCAGCAGAAGGCTTGCCAAAACAAGGATTAAAAACAAAGAAAGCAATGATTGGAAAACAGCAGGATAAGGTCCTGTCAGGGCTGGATGCAGATGATGATTTGAAATTAAAACACAGATACTCAACCTTTAATGGCTTTTCTGGAAAATTAACAACAGATGGGTTAAGGAAATTAAAGAATAATCCTGATGTAGAGAAAATATTCTTTGATAAAACCTTGCAGGTTACACTTGACAGCAGCATACCGCAGGTAAATGCCAATGATATGTGGGGCATAAAGCTAAATGGAATAAACATAACTGGTGCAGGAGAAACTATTTGTGTGATAGACACAGGAATTGACACAGGCCATAGTGCTTTTACTGGGAGAATCCTTGGCCAGTACTGTTACTGCTCTATCTCAGATTATGGAAGCGGAGGATGCTGCCCAAACAACCAGACAGAAGATACAGATGTTGAGGATGATTATGGTCATGGAACCCATTGTGCAGGAATAGCTGCTGGAGACTACCCAACCTATACAGGCGTTGCACCTGGTGCTGGCATAATAGTCATCAAGGCATGCAACAGCACTGGCAACTGTGCTGCAAGTGATGTAAGCAAAGGAATTGACTGGTGCACAAATAATGCATCAGAGTATAATATCTCTGTTACAAGCATAAGTATTGGCGGGGGAGGGCCTTACAATAATTATTGCAATGCTGATCCTCTGGCTCCATCAATCAATTCTGCTGCAGCCCAGAACATATTAGTTGCAATTGCAGCAGGAAACAACGGCTACACAAATGGGATACATGCCCCTGCATGTGTAGAAAATGCTACTCCTGTTGGAACTGTTACAGATGCTGATGATTCTCTGCTTCACAACAGAGGCAATATCCTGGAGCTGATAGCTCCTGGCCAGACAATAACAGCACCTTACATTGGCGGCGGAACCACATCAATGTCTGGAACATCAATGGCAGCGCCTCATGTTGCTGGTGCAGCTGCTTTAATCAAACAATTCATGAAGCTGTGGAACAGTACAGCCATAACACCAGGGGAGATAGAAGATATCTTCAATAATACAGGAAAAAGAATCTATGATTCTGGCTCTAGCAGGTATTATTCAAGGCTTGACATCTATGCTGCAGTAATTTCTCAGGACACTACCCCTCCAGATGTTGTATTTGTAAGCCCAACACCAGATAATAATACAATAACAGCAAATACAAGCATCCTGATTAATGTCACAGTCAATGATAATCTAACAATAAGTTCTTGTTTGCTGGAATGGAACAGCACAAATGAGTCAATGACTAAAGTTGGTACTGATAATGATGTTTATTGTTATAAAAATAAATCAATTATCGGTGCTGGAACATTTTATTATAGGATTTATGCAAATGATTCAAGTGGTAATGATGCAGTAACTGAATTAAGACAGATAACTATAACTAATACAGCACCGAATATAATAAGTTTTTACCCTGCTGAAACAACATTCAACATATCTGAACCAAATAATCAGACATTCAACATAACTTACACTGATATAAACAATGACCCAGTAAGTGTATCATGGTACAGGAATGGAACCCTTGTGAGCAGCTTAGATAACTACACATTCTATGGCAATTATTCAACAGAAGGAGTCTATAATATCACTGCAATAATAGGCGATGGAACCCTAACAGACACACAGTCATGGAATCTTACTGTAAGTAATACTACCCCACCACTAAACACTGCACCAGTATTAGCAGCAATAGCAAATGTAACAGTTAATGAAACACAGTTAATCAACATAACAGCAAATGCAACTGATGCAGATAACGATACCCTAACTTATGCCATAAATGATACAAGATTCACAAAAACAAACAATCACTTTACCTGGCAGACGCAATTAGGTGATGCTGGAGCTTATATGGTAAGGATTAATATAACTGATGGAACTGATTCTGATTACCAGGATGTTAAGATAACAGTTATCCAGTACGAGTTTGGCTCCTCAGGCGGCCCTGATTTTGATGGTGACGGAATCCCTGATGCTAATGATACTGATGATGACAATGATGGGCTGGAAGATACAATAGATTTCTTAACTGGAAATGCAACTAACATCAATTCAACAGTCGCAGTTAAACTAAGAGTAAATGGCTCAGAAAACTTAACAAGGGTATTTAATGAAACCCTGCCAGTAAATGTTACAGATGCAGATGATAATCCCCTGCTTGAATTCAATTGGAACTTTAACAGCCAAACCCTGGTTGTTAACTGGACAATTGATTATAATTCAACAGGCGGAACAATAAGGATAAAAGACCTTGACCTAACCTCAGCTGGAATAACAAAAACAGTTTACATAAACAAATCAGACAGCAGCTATAATCATGTTTGCATTGCTGATGATGAAACAACGCAAGCATCATCACTTCCTTCTGATTGCTCTGGTTATACGCTGGTTGAATGCAGCGGCAGCAAGGGGCAGTATCATTGCACTGACCTAACCAGTACTTTCGAGGTTTCTGGTCTTAACCACTCTGCTGTAAGGGGAATATATGTGGTTCCTGAGGAAGAAAGAAGAGAAAGCACTATTGATAGCAGTGGCGGTGGTGGTGGCGGAGGCAGCACAGGAGGTCCTGCCTATACTGGCAGCACAACAAAGAAAACAATCGTAATGATGGACCTCAAACCTGATCAGATATACAGGATAGACCTCAATCTAGCAAATCTAGCTCTCATACATAATTACTTTTCTGTAAACAAGCCTTTACCCCAGGTTAAAATCACAATGGAATTAGTAGATGACAATAATGTTGAATCACCTTTGGAGAATGCTTACCAATACTTCAGGATAACCACACAAGGAATGACCAGGGATGACCTTAACAGTGCTGAGCTTGAGTTTAGAATAAGTGATGCCTGGTTAAGGGTCAAGGGCTATAGCGAGAATATGGTTGCTTTAAATCTGTATGATAATGCCTGGCGCAAACTTCCTACATACCGCTCTGGCTCATATGGCGGTGATATATTCTTTGTGTCCAACATAAACAGTTTTGGATATTTTGCAATAACCTCAGAGTCTGCTGTGATTATGGAAGAGCCTGGACTTGGGGAAGAAACTCCCCTTGAGATAACAGGTGCAGTTACCAAGGAAGACAAAAGTGAAACATGGAAGGACGGCCTGCCTGTCATAAAATTAACAAGAAAGGAATATCTAACCATGCTTGGTTTGGCCACATTTATAGCTACCCTTGTTATAATATCCCTCACACTAAGCAGAATGAGAAGCCCTTACCCAAAGCTAAGCAAATATGTAAAGCTCTCCTTTGAACACGGCCAAAAGAAAAGCAAAATAAGAAAAACACTTATAGAAACCGGCTGGCCAAAGCATATAGTTGATTACGAGATAAATAAATATGAAGAAAAATGCCTAAAAAAATAATATCCCTTAATGTAGATGAGAAGGTTTATTCCAGGTATTCTAAAATATCCAAAGAAAAAGGTCTAATAATGTCCAAGCAGGTAGAGAATTTCATGAAAAAAGAGGTTGAGAATGAAAAGTAGATTATTGTTTTTTGCTCTGGTATTTATGATTGTGCTGCCTAGTGTCCTTGGTATAAGGACTTTTGAGCGTACAGACCTTAGGACAGGAGTAATCTACAGGGTAGAGGTAGACCAGGCTAACCTGGCTCTTACGCATAATTATTTCTCTCTAACCAGGCCTTTGCCATGGCTCAACCTTACTATGCAAAAGATTACTCAAGCCAGTGCTCCATCAAACATAAGCAATGCGTATGGATATTTCAGGATTGCTCCAGAGGGAATGACCAATAGGCATCTAAAGAATGCTGAGATTGAGTTTAAAATACCCCTAAACTGGTTTAAGGACAACAATCATACAGAGGATATAGTGAGTTTGAACATATACGATGAGTATGGTATTTGGCAAAGACTTCCCACAGAGCGTGTTGGCTCAATTGATGGTGACCTCTACTTTAGGTCTAACACAGCTAATTATGGTTATTTTGCAATAACTGTTCAATCTAAGTATGAGTTTATTGAAGAACCAGAGGTTACTGAAGTGCCTGAGGAACCAGAGCCAATTCGCCTGGCCCCTAGGAAAACATTAATAGATTTGATTAAGCAAATACCTGACTATGTATACTTAATAATCATTGGAGCCTTTGTATTGATATCTGCTGTCAGCTATACCTGGTCTACACTAAACAAGATGAAGCATCCTTATCCAGAACTAACCAGGTATGTAAGGAGTTCTCTTGGTAAAGGTGCAGAGCTAAGCGAGATAAAGAGGGTTCTTCTAGATGCTGGCTGGCCGAGAGACATAGTTAATAAAGAATTGAAGATGTACATGCCCAGCGAGGAATACATTGAGGCGCATAAACCAGAGGAAGAACACAAACCAGAAGAACATCACTGAACAACAAAGACCTTGTCGTTTTCTCTTGCAATATTCTTCAACTTAACAGCTATGCGCTGCCCTTTTTTTGCTGATTTTATTTTTTTATGATTAAATTCTATTGATTTGATTTTTTCATTGATAGCCCCGGTCTTGTTCCCAATAACAATTAATTCATCATTTATCTTCAAGGGCTTATCTTCTATAAGTATTTCAGCAACTTTGATTTTTTTAAAGAAATTTCTTATTTTCCCGACATAAAATTTCTTCTTTGTTGCCTTGCTTCCATACCCATCTGTAAATTCATCAATCGGCTTGCCAAGGTAAAAACCAGAAGAGAAACCGCGATTATAAACTGTTTTTAATTTTTTTATTATTTTTTTCATTGATTTTTTTTCATTGAATTTTTTCAATGATTTTAAAACATCACCATAGCATTCAGTTACAATTTTAACATATTCTGCGCTCCTGTTCCTTCCCTCAATCTTGAAAGCACTGATTCCAGCACTAACTAACTTGTCAATAAACGGCAAAGTGCATAAATCCTTGGCGCTCATCACATAATTATTTCCTAATTTCAATTCATTACCTTCTTCATCAATTATTTTATATTCGCGCCTACAATTCTGCAGACAATCACCCCTGTTTGCAGACTTGTTGAACACAAACTGGCTTGTAAAACACCTTCCAGAAACAGAAACACACATTGCGCCGTGAATAAAGGCTTCAATCTCAACTTTTATTTTTTTATTTTCTATTTTCTTAATGATATCCTTTATCTGTTCTAACGAACATTCTCGTGCTAAAACAACCCTTTTAATCTTGTAATTCTTATAATATGCATATAATGATTCAAAATTACTAACAGAAGCCTGTGTTGAGAGATGTATTGGTATCTTTAGTTTATTGCATTCTTCCAAAACAGCAAAATCCCATGCAACAACAGCATCAATCCCAGCTTTCTTAGCTTGTTTCAGGATATTTCTTACTTTCTCAACCTCATCATCATAAACAATTGTGTTTAAAGCAAGATAAGCCCTGATTTTTTTCTTATGACAGCCTTCAATGACCTTTTTTATCTGGCTTAACTCAAAATTATTTGCAGTTATGCGCATGTTCAATCCTTTAACACCAAAATAAACAGCATCTGCCTTAGCATTTATAGCTGCAGAAAGCATTGCAAGATTCCCAACAGGAGAAATTAGCTCTGGTTTCATTGTATCGCTTCAATATTTACTATATTCTTCCCTTCAATCCTTGGGCAGGCAGTATTAACCCATGCCTGAATAAAAGGAAAGTCTTCTAATTCAGCTTCATTAACCATATCAGAAACAAATATGTAGCAGTTCTTTTTTAATTTCTTTTTTAACTCAATCGCTTTCTTTAAGTTATTCTGTCCGGGTTTTGTTGAAACCAAGATTCCAATATTATCAGCTGAGTAAAACTTCATCAAAGCAACCTTTCTTTGTTTTTTATAATTTTCAATATCTTCTTTTGTAATCTTTGAGAATGAATGAATAACCGGCGCTAAGATAAACACCTCTTTGTTTGTCTTTAACGCCAATCCAATCGGATGAAATTTTCCACTTCCAAAATAAAGAAAACAATCGACCTTATTTGCTATTCTTTCAGCAGCGCTTAAATCACAGCCAAGAATCTGCCCCTTGTACTGCTGCTTTCCCTTTCCTACGAAGACATTTTTGTTGTGCTTTTCTAACTGAGCCTTAATATCCTCTAAGTGATCAACAAACTGAACTGTTGTTAACAAGCCAATTCTTTTCGGCAGTTTATCTATTATTTTCTTATCAAGCTCGACTTTGCCCTCACATTTTGCCGGCATGAATACTGTTTTCATAGTTCTAGAAAAAGGTCTTTTCTATATATAGTTTTGCCTACAATTCCTTCATAGCTAATCTAATATCTTCTGCGCTCCAGCCTGCCTTAATAGCATTACCCAGCATACTTCTTATCGACATCATATCCCTGTATTTAGCCATATAGTCTATTAGAGGCTTTATCTTTTTCCTTCTTCTTGCTATGTAACTTAGCATTGGTTTTTTGTACTCAGCCGGAACACTGGATTTATTTACAGCCTCTCCAATCAATTCTAAGCTCCAGCTATGATGTATTAATTTTTCTATTGTCTTTACTGCATTTAATGAATGGACAATCTCTTTTTCTACGAACCTGGCTAATGCCTCTACTTCTTGGCCATGCTTTATTTCATCATGCACATTGCTATAATGTATATGGTGCATGTCGTGGTGAGCCAGGATACCAAGCCATTCCCTCTCAACCAATGATTCAAATCCAAGCTCGTTTCTCAAGAACAACTCAACAAAGTAGCTGATAAATCCTGTTAAGTAGAACACAATGTTCACAAATAGGAACGCTATTAAGTATGTTGTTATGAATGGCTGGACCTCTAATAGCAGGATTATCTTCTTAACAAAGTAAATCACAACATTCGCAAAATAGTGCCACATATAATAAGCAAAGAATGATAAGGCTGATACAATCACTATCCTCTTTAGGTATTTCCTTAATCCTGAATAGCAGAATAGGCATGAAAGCGCTCCAACAACGAACGCAACTACCAGCAATAAAGGAAGCTGCTCAAACCCTGCAATGGATTGTGTTGTTACGTCAACTCCAACCAAGCCTTCCTCCTTTATATGGCCCACCTTAAATGCAGGTGCAATAAGGAACACAGTCATGGACATGAAGAACAGTATAATTACCTGTTTTTTTAGCCTGAATATAGGAACCCTTGAGACAGGAAGCTCTCTGTATTTGTACATATGATACCACAGTAATGCTGGAAGAGTCAATAATATGCCCATTGCTATTATGTTAAGTGAATAACCAATTGCTAAAACAATCTTGAATGATAGACTCATCCCTAAGGTTTCTGCTGCAAACAAGCTATGTCCATTGAATAAGTCAAATATTGCTTTATGCCCAACACCCAAAGTACCAAAGTAAATAGGGTCTGTAAGCCCCACCACATACGGAATTAAGAAATTTCCAATATCAGTTACCTGGTGGAGTATCTTCATTCCAGCAAATCCTAATAATAATGTCTTTTTGTAATGGAATAGCTCAATAAACCTTTCATAGAATTTCTCTCCAACATTTCCAATTTTGTAGGCTAGTTCTGCTGGTTTAAACCTGCCCTTATGCTTGATTAATATAAACAGGTAGAAGAATATTGCTGCTGTTATTATTGGTGCATCAACTGCTATAGCCAGCCATTCTGTTAATAGGTTGAATACTACCACAAAGAATCCTATAATTAATAAATGAGCCATTATGAATCTTGTTACGAACTCTCTTTTTCTGTGCATGGGGCCTGTGATATGCACTAAGGCCATCAATGATGGCTGTTTTATCTCAAATCTTAGAGCTATACATATTGTGACCAGTATCAGCAGTGTAATACCTGATACAAACATCCATCTGTCAAATAGGAAGGCATACCTGTTCACGAAAATGAATAAGTCTCTTAGGAAGTAAACCTCTTGGGTGACATCAAAGAGCTGTACAAAATTTACCAAATCCTTCATTATAAGCATGAAGTATCCTGATATCAGTCCAATATCCACGCATCTTGATTTGTGGCCGAACAATATATTTGATGGGCTTACCTTGTAGATAAGATAGCCCAGGATAATCCACGATACAATCTTTTTCATGAAGTCTAGGTCACCTGGCAGGATTTCCAGGAAATCTAAGACACTTAGCCCGATTATAAAGAATAGGATTACTTCCTCAATTCCAATCTCCAGCCTTACAAGCCAATGCTGCAGTCTGTTTCTTGCATTAAGGTTTAGCGCATGATCAACTTCCTCTTTCTTATGGCCGTGTGAGATTAAGGTTGACTTTACCTCAGCTTCTGTTTTTCCAATCTTGTATTCTGCCTTTGCAAACTTTGTGAGTTTATTCAGATACTCTTCTTCATGAAGCTTTTCTTCCCCAAACTTGGCAAAGAAGATTAATATGAACAAGATAATTGGTACAGGGATTAATGATAAGACAATCCTTGTTGGGCTGTACCTCTGCGTTATCATTATTATCTGCTGCGCTAAGGCTACTGCCTTAGCCTTGTTCGCGCATTCCTCTTCTGTTAATTGCCTTATTGTGTACTGTATCCTTTGCTCCTTTGTTATCTTATCAAAGTGCCATACAATCAATGGGTCAGCACTTACAATCTCAAACTCAAAATCAGAATCTATTAATTCTTCTTTTATTAGCTCAACTAAACACTTTGGAATCTCTTCAAAGATAGAGACATTGTATAAGACAGATTCTTCCTTGAATTCTATATCCAGGGTGTAGGTTGTCTTTTCTTCTTCCTCGCTTATCTCAACCTCTCGCTTTATGTCAATTACCTTGTTTGTGTTTCTTATCTTCTCTTCTATCTCTCGTTCTCTTCTCAGCCTTTCCTCTTCTGTTAACTCTCTTGGTATAACCTCTACCTTTATTTTCTTGAAGTCTTCTTCTGTCAGTTCATTGTTTATTACATATACAATCTCTCTTTTATCATAAGGCTCTATTGCCCCTAGATAGAATTCAATAATTGGGTCTCTGTCTATGATTGTGAAAGGTGTCACAACAGTTATATCATCAGTTGTTCTTGCCAAGTCCTTTGGTATTGTTATTCTTACCCTTACTTCTTCTAATGCGAACAGGTCAAAATTGGCTATGCTTTCAGTTATCTGCGATTTGCCAAACCCAACAATCAGGTTTCTTTTTACTGAGAATCTTTTTTCAATTATCTTTTCAGTTACTTCATCTCTTTCTTTCTTTTCTTCGGGTGGGGGCGGGGGCGGGGGGATTTCTTCATCTCTGTCACCATCTCCGTCGTCCAGAGCAGCAGCTTCTTCCTCTGCTATTGCTGTGAGTATTGCTGCAACTTCTGCCCCGCCACCTCCGCCTCCATCTCCTGGCGTGCTTATAGCTGGGCACGAACCAAACGTTATGTTAATTGATTGTGTTGTCTGGCTGATATTGTCATCAGCTGTTACATCAATTGTTTGCCAACCACTAAATCTATTGCTGGACCAAATGGTTATGTTATTTGTTGTCTCATTTATGCTGGCGTAGATATTTGCCGAGTTTGTTGAGCTTAAGTTCAGGAAATCATTGTCAGTATCATAGAACCATGAGCTGATGTCATAAGTTTTCCTTTCATTACATGCAAAGCTTAGGTTTTCTGAAGCATTAAACACTGGAACCCTGTTTATAGATAATGTTCCAGCTGGATTAAACCAGGATGAGTTGCCTGCATCATCACTTGCTAAACATCTTAGGTCAACATTTTCTTGTCTTTGGATGTCTGTAACGTTCCAGGTGAATGGTTTTGCGACGAGATAGGCGTGGTTGAAGTAGTTTGAGTAAGATCCTGAGATTGGCTGGCTTCTAATCTTTAGATGCTTGAACCCACTTCTTGTTAAAGATATATCTGTACAATAAGTATCTTCTGTGCCAGTCAAACTTGTAAAAGAGTTGCTTTGGCATGATGAACCATCAGTATCAGTAGAACTACAATTCCAATATAGTCTAAATTGTCCATCACCCTGCCCTTTTACACAGAATTCATAATCCCCATTTGTGACATTTACTGCAAATGATTTCCATAGTGCGAAGTTTGAATCAACAATACTATAGTAATCTGTATCATTATAAGCTAAATCAGAGTCGTTAACAGGAAGAATACCAGGGAAAGCTTCACTCAAACCATTCCAACTTCCATCATAATAAGCATCGATATAATAAACAAAATATTGTGTATTGTTTGAACCAGAGCAGGAATAATTGATTTGATATTCATAGTTTCCAGATTCTGGTGTTAAATTAGTTGGTATTGTTGGTTCCCTGCTTATTGTTAAAGTAGGTGCCGTTATGAAATCAGAATAATATGTTCCATCAGTTGCTTGTGCTTTAAGCTCAACATCTTGTTCACTTACAGAAGCAATATTCCAAAGGAAAACTGTTTCATTTGTCAAAGTATCATTGATATTATGCCATGAACCACCATAATAAGCCCAAACTCTATACAATATACTGTCATCATTAGGGTCAGTTGAACCATTAGCAGTTATATTTACTTGATATTTGTAATCAGTGTAATAATTGAAGTTAATTGGAGTGGTTGGAGTGTTTGTATGGCTAATCGTTACATTGCTTGCTGTATAATATCCCAGTGGGGTGTTATCCCCATCATCAGAATAACATCTTATTGAGATTGTTTGGTTTATAATTTGGGTGGTATCCCATGTATAATTACCATAATCGCTTTCATTAACAACAGAAGCAATCTCGCGCCATTGTGCTGTATCAAAATCAAAATAATAGCCATCAAAAGTAAAGTTGAAGTCGCTATCGGTGTCAGTAGAACCAGAACAGTTTAGGTTTATTTCATCATCAAATGTTTGACCAGAACAAAGACCATTATTGCAGGTTAGGTTTGTTGGTGCTGAGGGTGCACCTTGATGGTCTATGATTATATTAAAAGAACTAGTGGGCATATATGTTGGTGAATTAGTAGCTCCGTCATTACTATAGCACCTGAATCTTAGCTTATCTCCACTGTTTAAGCTGCTTGTGTCTAGTGTATCGTTGCCATCAGCATCATTTTCAAATACATTGACCCAATTGCTTGGAGTATTTTCTTCGGAATACTGCACTGTGTAGGTTACAGCATCTCCATCTGGATCAGTACTACCTGAACAACTTACATTTATTTGATTATCAAAAGTCCCGCTTGCAGGATCAATATTTGTTGGAGCTTCTGGTGCAGAATTATTAACTGTTAATGCCCATGTTTCTGCTGACCATTTGCTTTGGCTTTCTTCATTGAAGCATGTAGCGTTCCACGAATAATCGCCTTTTATGAGTGTTGTGGTGTTGAAAGAGAGGATATTGTTGGTGAATCTTACAAGGTATGCTCCATTTGAGTCTTTTGCAAGTTCAAAATACTTGACGAATAATTCATAACCTACATCCTGGAAAGTGATATTATTAATTCCCTCAACAAGTATTGAATTATTGGTGACAATCTTATTAACCCAGGCCCCTGTTGTAGAAACTTCTGATGCGCTTATATTGAAGAGGTTATAATCATTTATCTTAACTATAAGTGGACCTGGAGAACCTGTTCTTTTCAAGTAGACTCTAAATCCATTAAATCCCCCATTGCTTAGGTTAAGTGTTTTTTTCCGGTGGTCTACACTGTTGGCAATTGAATCATAACTATTGGCAGAACCACTATCATTATAAGCCATCAAAGAAGTATTTAGACTCAAATCAACTTTAGTCTGATTCAAACTTCCATTAATATATAGTGAGCAATTATCAATCAAGAAATCATCCTCTACTTGTAGATAGAAATCAATTCCAGTGCTCGCGTAATACCCATCAGCATTATCAACAGGACTACTCAAATTAACTTCAGGGGTATTTATTATTTCTAGCGTAACGTTATTACTGCTTGCATTCAGCCCAAACTCATCCCAAGCATAAAATATAATTGAATTGTTGCCATAGAAATTGCTGTTAGGAGTTAAAGAAACAATTCCAGTATCATTATTAATTGAAACAGAAATATTCTCAGCACCAACATGAGTATAATTCAAATCATCACCATCAATATCATAGAAATGCTGGCTTAAGTTAATTGAAGAATTAACTATATCTTCTAGCCAAGTTAAATTCTGTACTGGGTTAGAGCTATTAAATTCTGGTGTTCTGTCAATTGTCCAGCTCCGCTCAATATAAGAAGATAAGTTATAGGCATCATAAGCCCTGCATCTTAAACTAATTGTTTGGGATGGTAACTCAGTAAGGTTCCAGCTGTAAACTGATTCATTAGTCAGGTTTGCAGTTAAAACTCTTAGTTCGTATTGATATGTTTCATTAGTAAGATTAGTAATTACATTATAAGTTATGTTATCTCCTTCTAAATCACTGCTTCCATTACAAGTAATATTTATTTCATAATCAAAAATACCAGAAACAGGTTTAAACTCAGTTGGTGTTTCCGGAGGATAATTACTGATATATACCTCATCAGTTAGATTAAGTATATCATAACCTAAAGCAACACCATCACACGTTATATTATAGTAAGAGCCAAACCTTGTGGTTACTGTTTCATTATATTGATACAGTAATGTAGTATCATTAAAAGTCATATTAACTGGAGTAGACCATGTTCCTGTGTAATTAAAGTTGATACTACAGTTTGTTCCAGTTCCGTTAATAGATACTCCAGATGTAACATTTGTATAATTAGCATAAAAGTATGTACTGCTATTGACATAACTAATATTCATCTCAGTTGAATCCCATATCTCTAAGCTTGTGTTGTCGCTTGAAAATTCTGCACCAGCTATCCCTCCTACACCATCATCACTTGTAGACAGGATAGACATCAGCAAAGCATTCTCTCTTGCAACAGCTGCAGCTGTTATTTTAGAACCAAGTGAGCTTGAACTTACTTTGCTTTCATCTGTAATATCTGCATCAGTATCTACAGTTATATCTAAGTCTAACATAACTAGGCTACCAAATATCAAAATCACAGCTAAGATTGCAATTCTTAAACTAACCAAGTTTCTTTGCATACTCACCAACTTTTTTAACAAGCTCTTCTACATCTTTTGAATAAGCAGATTCAGCCAAAATAAGATAACCAAGAGCCAAAGGAGTTTTCTTAAGTGAAACAACAGTTGCAGAACCAATCTTTTTAGAACTAAGAACACCTTCTTTTATCAGAGCTTTAACAGTCCTATGTGTTGCATTATAACTTAAGCCAGACTTTTTGGATATCTGTAATATAGTCAGCTCTATAGAAGGATCCTTGCTAAACTGTTCAATAATTCGTTTTACAAACCTTATATTCATAGTTATCTATTTTTAGTTAATATTATCTATAATTGGATAACTAATATATAAAGGTTTTGGTTGTTGTTCTTAGGACCACAACTTAGATTTATATAAAATGTCATTATCAGCAAGTAGTAAAAATAGAAAAATTTATATACAAAGAATGATTTTTATTAAGAAAAATGGAAGAAGATGGAATCATAACTATGCATGATGACTTGAAGGTTATCAGATTAGAAAAAGGCAAATTGGAAGAAAAAGAAGGAGAGACTAAAGAGATGCATAGGAAGTTAGGTATCCCAGAAGCAAAAGAGCTTATAAAAAATAAGTTAAGGCAAAAAGGTCTTTCAGCAGAGGAAGCAGAAGCAGTTAGCGAAGGTGAAGGTGTGCATATAGCACTTCTAAATTCGGGGATTGATGAGAATCACCCCGGCATTGAAGGAAAATTAGCAAAAGAAAAGGGCAGAAATTGCGTCCCTTGGTTATGTATAGGGACTAAAGATGAGTACACTCATTTACCCGACGAACATCACGATAAAAATGACATTTCAAGCAAACAAGTTCATGGTCTTTCTGTTGGAGGGATTATAACAAACAGTAGATTCGGAATCCTAAGGAATGCAAAATTGCATGTTGTAAAGGTATGTGATGATAATCGCCATGGAAGCCAGGATACTGTATTATCTGGGTTAGGTTACATATATTCTAAAAGGGAAACCTTAGATTTAGTTAATATGTCAATAGGTTTTAGAGTCTACCAGCCACAGACTACTGCTAGGATTTTTAGATCTTGTGAGCGATTAGCTGAGGAAATGATGATGGTTTCTGCGGCTGGAAACGAAGGTTATGGCCCTTCTATACCCTCCACTTCTAATTGCGTTATTTCGGTTGGAGCAACGTGCTACAGTAAAACAGATCCAGATTATCATACAGTATGCGAATTTAGTAATGTGTGGCCAACAATTGATGTGACTGCTCCAGGGAAGGAAATCCTATGTCTTGACACTAAAAAACCAGGAGAGACAGATTATAGAGATGCTTATGGTATGATGACAGGAACTTCTGCTGCAACGCCAATAATAACTTCAATATTGGGGTTGGCTATAGCCTATATTAAAAAAAGAAATCAATTAGAAGGGGTTCAAGAGCGTGTTGACTGTTCAGACTTAGAAAAGAGATTAAAAAGCACTGCTCACTCCGATAAGATAAGGCCTTTTGGTTTTGATACTACTGATGAACAAATCGAAGATATCTTTGGGAGACTTTATACATTCCACTTGATTAACACAAGCCTAGGGGCAGCTGATTTCAAAAGATTTGCTGCAGGGGCAGGAAGAGTAGATGCTGCTGAAATATTAAAAAGTGTCATAGAAGATTATGATTAATAAATAAGCCTAACATCATCCCTTACTCTACGGATCATTGTCACGTACTTCATAGGGCCAGTTTGACCATTGCGTTCGTAGGACTTTTGCAATAAATTTTCTGCTTCAGGAGAACAATCAAGCAAAACAAACGGCCTCTCATCCTTATCTAACGGAATCTCATCTCCCCTTTCCACACGCATCACAGTGCCATACCTTGCAAGATAGTTGAGCAAAGCATCATAATCCACATCAGTTCCATTTAGACCAATGCACACTGAACCATGTAATTTATTGTGCACTCCCGTAACTCCTTTAAAATCTTCCATTCCAGCTTCATAGTCTGCTCTTAGCCTTTTGGCAGATGAGTCTAAACAAGTAACACTTACAAAAGGATGAGTCCCTTCTTTCACAACACTGCCTACTTTACCATAATCTCCAAGAGCACTTACTAATGCACCATAATCTGTTCCTTCTCCTACTGTCAATACAAGTTCCCTATGTAGTTCTCTGTGCTCAGGACTATCAATATCTTCCAAAGCAGGTCTTTTCGTCCCAGTAGTCATTTTAGTATAGTCTAATATATAGTTTCTAGATATATAAAGTTTTCTATAAGATTTATATACCTGTTTAACTTATATACATAATATGAAAGCGATTAAAACTTTAAGAGCATTATTTAGAAGAACTAGAATGAGTGATGAAGAAGTACAGGCTGCAATTGATAGGTCTATGGAAAATCAATGGAGAGCAAGGCTTCCAGAAGCTCCTGGTGTTATGCACAAATATCTCTCTTTTACAGGTCGATATAGGTTAGAACATCCACGTGTAACCCCCATAGAAGCCCATGAGGCATGCATGAAAGCTCACCCTGAATACTGGCCAAAAACACTGCCTAATGGAATCTATGAACCAGAGCCTGCTTATTCTCCTTGAAAACGTCATTTACTTCTAAACCAAAAACAATTTAAACTTTAAAACCTATATAGTATACTATATAGGTGGGATATTGGTGATTATTGGCACTTTATCACTATAAAGTGACAAAAACCGAAAGATTTAAATACTAGTAATGTAATCTTCAATATAGGGGGAATTTGGTTGAAAAAGCTTAAGAACTTTGTTTTAAACCTGATACTGTTTGACTTAATATTCATAGTTCTAGTACTTGGTTATATTGGGATTGACAATGCCTTACATGATGAAAAAGTGATCCCAGCCCCATTAAGTTATGGTTCTATAGCATCTAATAACAATGTTTTTACTAACCCAGCTGATAGTCCACTAGTACAAAGGATAATACAAGAAGCTCAGAATGCTCCTCAAGTAATTGTTGATGAAGCAGAAGAGCCTGAAACTACAAATCATAACCATGATAATGATGACGATGATGATTATTCATATGTAGCAGGTAATCACAGGCCTTTCCGATACACAAAAACACCTACAAGAGTTCTAGAAAAATTAGTTACAGATGGCAAAGCAAGAGTTATTGTTGATTTAAGCGATCCTTCAAGAAAGGAACAAGTTCTTGGTATCTTAAGTAATTTCGATAAGCAAGTTGATATGAAGAATGGCTTTGCAGGTTATATTGATATTGATGATTTGCAGGCACTAGAAAGCAGCCCAATTGTTGATTTTATTTATGAAGACAAACCATTACATATAGCAAGTGCTGAGAGTTTCCCATTAATCCAAGCTGACAAAGCAGCTGATGTTAATTATAACCAATTTGCTGATTTAACTGGTGCTGGTCAGACTGTTTGTATAATTGATACTGGTGTTGAATATAGTCATGATGATTTGGGCAATTGTAGTGGAACAGAGTTTTTGAATGAAAATTGTGGAAAAACAATTTCTGGTTACGATTTTTGTGGAGAATCTACTAATTGTGCTGGCAGCCCAGATGACGATCCTATTGATTACCATGGCCATGGTACAGCAATGGCTGGACTTATAGCTGGAAATGGTGCTGGTTATCAAGGTTTAGCGCCAGAAGCTAAGATTGTTGCTTTAAGAATTGCTGATGAGAATGGAGATAGCTGGTCATCCTTAGTTGATGAAGCTGTTTATTGGTGCATAGATAACGCAACCAAGTTTAACATAACAGTTATTTCAATTGGATTCAGTACAGCTGGAACAACAAATGACCCTTCTTTATGTAATCCACAAACAATGGCATATGCTATTGATGACGCTGTTGGTGCTGGTTTAATAGTATTTACTCCTACAGGTAACAGCGAATCCACCACAGGAATATCCAATCCAGCTTGTGCTACTAATGCTACATCAGTCTCAGCAGTCAATGATGGTTCAGGAGGCACAACCGCTGATGAAATACCAAACACCACAGATGATGGATGGGGACCAAATAGATATCCTGGAATTACTGATTTAATGGCTCCAGGGGCAGAGTTGAGTATAATATGGAAGGATAATGGAGATTGTACGCAACCAGGTTGCTCAGATTCTGGAACCTCTTACGCTTCAGCTCACGCAGTCGGCTCAGCAATGCTTCTAAGAGAATATTATGAAGAAAGATACAGTATTGATTTGACTCCTGCTGAGATTAAGAACATATTGCAGGTTACTGGAAAAGATATTTGGGACGCAGATACATCAGCCTTTTACCCAAGAATAGACTTACTATCTGCAGTAAGATACGAAACAAATGCTCCAATTGTAACATTAATAAGAGCAAATGACTCAACAGTAAGTGAAGGTTCAGTAATTCTTACTTATGAGGCTGAAGATAATGAGTTCGAAGTACAAAACTGTACACTATATATAAACGGAACAAAGAATGAGACCGACACAATAGTAGCAGAAGGAGTAACTGAAGCATTCTGGATTGGACTAAAAGAAGGAACATATGAATGGCAGGTAAAATGCTATGACAACTCAACGGTTCCAAACGAAGGAGTTTCCGAAACAAGAATAATCCATGTCCAAGGAGAACCAGTAATCACATTAAACAATCCAGTTAATGGTTCAACAATAATAGTAGATAATACTAATCTAGACCTAACAATAGCAGAATACACAACCTGTAAGTTTGAACTGGACAGCACAGGACAGACAACAAATGTAAAGTTCTTCCATAGTGGTGCTGATGAAGGAGCATTAAAGTTTAAGAATCTTGATTCAGAAACAATCGAAATTCCATATATCTACAATGGTTCAGAGATTGTTATAGCCCAAGACACAGATTATTGGGATGCGTTCTTTGTAGAGGATAACTCATGCACAGGAGACTTTGACACTGATGACTGTTCAGGCATACAAATACTAAAAGTAGAATCTGACGGCACTTCATATGTCCTTGAGCTTCTGAATATTGATGACGTAATTGATGAAATAGAAATAAGAAACAATATCGATTATTCCTCAGCTACTCAAACTTACACACCAGAACAAATAACAACAATCACTATAGGTTCAATAGACATAGATGTAAATGTAAGCGAAGCAACAAATAAAGTATCGTTCTCAAATGTCAATGAATACAAATACAGAACACTAAAAGACCAGAGCGGCCATGATATTATATTAGTTAGCCCAACAGCAGTAAATGTAACTAATGGAGCAAGCGATGTTTACTTTGAATTGTTCTATGATGGTGATGAAGGAGTAAGTGTAAGCAACACAGTCTTGAACTCAATAACCTCAAACCAGAAATATTACCCTTATGATGATAACATAAAAGCAGGATATAATGATTATGGAACATACATAGAGTATGACCAAGACTTTTACATACTTGATATAGATATTCCGCCAGCTCAGATACAGCACAAAGACATGCTTGATGAAACAGATAACACTTATGTAATGGATAATTTAGCAGAAGGACAGCATGATATTAGCTTAGACTGTGATGGCTACAGCTTTGATTATGTTTTCTATGTAAATACAAGCATGCCAGACACAACACCTCCAGCAAGTGTTGGTGACATAAACTCACCTTCAAAAGGAACTGACTATATATACTGGATATGGGAAAACCCATTAGATGCAGATTTTGCTGAAGCAATAGTTTATCTAGATGGAGTAAATATAGTAAATACAACAAATGATTATCTAAATGTTACAGGATTAACACCAGATATGATTTACACAATCAATATCCATACAAAAGACACAACTGGAAACATTAATGATACAGATGTTACAGATTTTGTAATAACTAATCCGCTAGTAGACACAACTGCACCAGTTTGGAATAATTCTGGTCTTGAAATACAGAACTGGTCTTATGGTCAAGTTTTAGTAACAATGATTGAAGTAGGAACAACAAAACTTGCTTCAGAAATATCTGATATATCCGCTGTAAATGCAATCCTTGTAGGAAACGCATGTACAAATGAACTAGTAGATGATCTTATGGGTAATCCAGCTGATTGCACTACTGCATTTAATCCAGGAGAAGGAAAAATAATTGTTTTTGAATTAGGCGGATTTACCCAAATAGTTGTTGGTGGATATAATGAGACTTATACAAGACTAGCTGCAAGTGTTCTTTCTGATTATAGTTCAGTCACTCTTGAAGGCAAGAATACAACAATTACCGGCACAATTGCTAGTCCAATTATCTCAAATGAGCCAGACACAGGAGATGATAATGACCTTTCAGAGTATCCTTATTTCCTTATAAAACATCATTCATTTGATGGAGTATTTGTTGTAGGAGATGCTGCTCCAGCAAGCGATGTAATTGCAGTAACAGATATTGCTACTAGTCTGTCTTTTGCGAGTCTTCCAAGAGAACTTTCAATGAGATGGAATGATGATGTTGCAGTTGATACTGTTCTCTTTGAACATAACTTTACAGGCGCATTTACAACCCAGCCAGCTGAGGATAATGATGGTGATGTTTACTACTTAACTATTCCTCCACTTCCTGTTGGAGTTTATACCTGGAGAAGTATAGCAAATGATACATCTGGAAACACAAATATATCAAATTGGTTTACCTTTGAGATCTATAAAGCGAATCCAGACGTAACACTAGAACTTGATGGAACTAACAACGACATAACAGTCCTTAATGGAAGTTCTGTAGATATCTTTGCAGATGCAGACGGAGAAGGACCTATCCAAGTTCTTGAAGATGGAGTTCCAATATATTCAGGCAGCGCTCCTTATAGCAACATGAGAGACTATAATACTCCTGGATTATATAATATAACAGTTGAATATGCTGAAACACAGAATTATACTTCTGGTTCAGAAACATGGTTTATCGATGTTGTACTAGCTTCTTCTGGAAACCTTGAAGTACTTTCACAAACACCAGACACAAACGTAACTAAAGACGAATTTTTCAGTTTCTCAATAGATGTTAGATGTAATAACGGCACATGCAGTAATGTTGTTCTAACCTTAGACCCTTGGGAAGATTATGATTTCACACCAGAAGAAATAATGCAGGCACAAATAGAGCTAAATCAAATAAAGTATGAGATAGATGAAAAGAACCTTGATTGGAATGCAGAATTAACACCTGCATTTGTTGATTATGTAAGAAGGAAAAATAGCGGCCAAGTTCCTTATGTAGAACCAGAGAAGGCTTCAGACCCAGAATTTGCAGAAATAGCTGGAAGCGCAATAACACAAAGGGATGATGATGTCACCCCTTATTACTTTGACTGGAGAAATGCTTACGGAGAAAATTGGGTTACTTCCGCAAAGAACCAAGCTGCTTGTGCTGGCTGTTGGGCATTTGCTCCTGTTGCTGTTACAGAATCAGCACTCGAAATATACAATAGAAAGCCAAGCTTGGATTTGGATTTATCAGAACAAGATGTAGTATCATGCAGCGGAGCAGGAAACTGTGTTGGGGGTGGCAGCGACAATAGTGCATTAACCTTTATCAGAGACACAGGAGTAGTTGACGAAACATGTTTCCCTTATTCAGCAACTGATGAAGCATGCGGTAATAAATGTACTGATGGAAAAGCATATCATATTAATGATAAATTCACTGTTATTGACGGAGTAGGAGGACCTGTAAATAAACAGGACGCTATAGAAGCACTACTTAAGTATGGACCAGCTACAGCACAAATCAGAGCATATACTGACTTGTCTTCTTACAGCAGCGGAATCTATGAGCCTTCTGTAGGCACTAACAATGGAGGCCATATCATAACTGTGGTTGGTTATAATGAAACAGGAGATTATTTTATTGTTAAAAACAGCTGGGGCACTGGATGGGGAATGAATGGTTTTGGTTATCTAAAGTCCTGGGTTGTGCTTAACGATTCAACTATACTTAACAGACTTAGGTATGCAACAGGCGCAGACAAGGTCAACAACAAAGGAGTTATACCAATGAATTCAGGAAATCCTTTCTATACAATAACACAGAATCCTTATGACTGCGGAAATCTAAATGAAGGAGAAACCTGCAGCGTCTCATGGATGGTAAATGCAACTGGATTCCATCTATCAAGCTGGGATTTCTTTGTAATTATAGAATCTGATAATGAGAATCTAACAGGACCAAATTCCACAATAACTATTGTAGGAGATTACATACCAGTAATCGAAAGCATAGAGTGCGAGAGTGAAGGTTCATGGAAGGATTGTAGTTTAATAAACGATGGAACTGATTTAACAAGAATAAGAGCAAATGTTACAGACGAAAACTCAAATATCCAAAGCGTTGATATAAGATTAAAGGAAGATGGCATAGTTATTGCAGAAGGTTCTGGAACTTACAGCTCAGGATTCTATGTGTTTAACAATGCAGACCAGACATTGGATTCTAATAAAGATTATATCATAGAAGTTGATGTAAGTGATGAAACATATGACATAAATGGCTTTATTGCATTTGAACCAGCTGCTGATACAACTGCACCAACAGTAACTTTGGAATCACCAAGCGATGCAAGTACTGATACTGACGGAGATGTAACAATCCAATACCAAGTAACAGATGATATTGCTTCTACTTTAACATGCGATGTTTATTCAAATACATCTGGAACCTGGCAGATTGATGATGCTAACCAGGTTGTTTCAAGCGGAAGCTCAAGCACTTATGATTATACCAGCTTAGCTGATGGAGATTACAGATGGAATGTTGAATGTTCAGATGGAACTAATACAGCATTTGCAGCTGCTGACTTTACATTTACAGTTGATACAACTGTTCCAGACACAACACCACCTGTTGTAACATTAACAAACCCAGCTGACGCATCTACAGACGCAGATGGCGATGTAACAGTTCAGTTTACTGCAACTGATGATATGGCCCTTGCAATGCCATGCGATATTTACTCAGATACAAGTGGAACATGGCAGGCAGATGGAATTGATATTGTAAACAGTACAGACCCAGATGGAAGTTATGATTATACAAGCTTAGCAGATGGAACATATACATGGAATGTAAGATGTTATGACGGAACAAATGATGCTTTTGCAGCTGCTAATTATACATTTACAGTAGATACACCAAAAACACCTTCAACAGCTACCTTGACATTTGATAAAGCATCACCACAGACTTATGGAACAACAATCAGAGCAACATGCACAGATGATAATCCAGAAGATGTAGCTAAGCTTTACAGAGATGGCATAGACGTTACAGCTGCAGAGAACGGAGTAGATGTAATCTTAGCAGCAGGAACTTATAATTATGTATGCAATGTCTCAGAAACAGCTAATTATCTAGGAGACGAAGATACAGCATCATTCACAATAAGCAAAGATACAACAACATTAACTTTAACATCAGCTCCTTCATGGAGCGAGCTTGATGGAACAGAAACAACTGTAAGCTGCTCAGCAGACAACACAGAAGTATCTGTTACTTTAACAAGAAATGCATCAGGAGTTTCAAACCCAGATGTACAGACACTTGCAATAGGAGACTATCTCTATGCATGCACAGCAGCAGCTACACAGAATTATACAGCAGATTCAGAAACAAACACACTATCAATAACAGCTTTAGCAGACACAACACCACCTGTTGTAACCTTAGAGCTGCCAACAGATGCAAGCACTGACACAGATGGAGATGTAACAATCCAATACAGCGTAACAGATGATATGGCAGCAACTCTAACATGTGATATTTATTCAAACACAAGTGGCTCATGGCAGATTGATTTAGCTGGACAGAATACTGCAAGTGGAAACTCAAATACTCATGCTTATACAAGTTTAGCAGACGGAACTTATGGGTGGAATGTGGAATGTGACGACGGAACAAACACAGCTTTTGCAGCTGCTGACTATACATTTACAGTGGATACACCAAAAACACCATCAACAGCTACTTTAACATTTGATAAGGCTTCACCACAGACTTATGGAACAACAATAAGAGCAACATGCACAGATGATAATCCAGAAGATGTAGCTAAGCTTTACAGAGATGGCATAGATGTTACAGCTGCAGAAAACGGTATAGATGTAACTTTAGCAGCAGGAACTTATAATTATGTATGCAATGTCTCAGAAACAGCTAATTATCTAGGTGACGAAGATACAGCATCATTCACAATAAGCAAAGATACAACAACATTAACTTTAACCTCAGCTCCTTCATGGAGCGAGCTTGATGGAACTCAAACAACTGTAAGCTGCTCAGCAGACAACACAGAAGTTTCTGTTGTTCTTACAAGGAATGCAACACCTGTTTCAAACCCAGATGTACAGACACTTGCAATAGGAGACTATCTCTATGCATGCACAGCTGCAGCTACACAGAATTATACAGCTGACTCAGAATCAAACACATTATCAATAACATCT
>JAHWIK010000035.1 GCA_019322485.1 Candidatus Woesearchaeota archaeon | reverse complement strand
TTTTCTAAAATTGATTCCCTGCCTGATGTGCGTTGGTAGTACTCGTCAGCGTCTTCCCAATTAGCAATTCTCGTTGCCCAGTCCCAGTATCCTTCTTCTGCTGCATATTCATTTTCGCTTGCCCTCAAGGCTTGGTGCTGACTTACGATTGTGACCCCTTTTGCGAGCTGCGCATTCCTTATTAAATTCTCATTACCCATAATTGTAGCAATTCTTTCTGCTTCCTCAGCTGATGCTATTCCTCCATTGAAGTAGGAATCCTGGTTGTCTCTGTCATATTCATATTTGCCTGAGTCAGATATCCATCCTTCCTCTACTACATACTCACGTTCCTTAGCCATGCTGCTAGCTGTTTGGACAAAACCCATTTGCACTCTGTACATTAGCATTTGGTCTTCTCTGGAATATTCTTCAACAGATTTTCCCTGGTTCCTTGCCATAACATCCCTTTCTAACCTTATAAGGTCATTATGAGCCTGTCTGTGGAGTTCTTTGTTTGCGTATTTTGATTCAATCTCAGCTCTTCCTAATATTGCCTGTTCATTGTCTGGGTCGTTCCTTAAGGCCTCATAATAATATCTTCTTGCTCTGCTTTCGCTTTGTGCTCGCGCAAGGTCTCCTAATTCAGCATTTGCACTTGCTCTGACAGATTTGTCATCAGAATCAACCAGGGATTCGTAAACGCGTACTATACTATCAGTATCTCCTGCCTGCTGGAAGAACTGTGCTGCTGTAGCAGCCTGCTCTAGCTTCTCTTCCGGAGTCCCGAGGCCAAACTCAACCTGCCTTCTGTACATATGCCCTAGAGCAGATGCTTGTTCTCTTATCCCTTCCTTGTCTCCTGATCTTTGGTAAACATAAAGCAGATTTTTTCTTGCAGTTTCATCATAGGGGTCGCTCTCAATAATATTTGTTAAGATGCTCTTTGCCTCCTCATACTCTTCAGCCCTGATATAGTACCCAGCTGCTTCTTTTTCAAATGCAAGTCTTTTATCTGGGTCTGTTTCTTGTTCAGCTGCTCTTACTGCAATGTCACCAAGATTAGAATTAAACTGATTTGCTCCTTCTTTGTCACCTAAGGCTGCACTTATTTCTAACATTTTTAGACTTAAGCTTGCAAGTTCAGCATCTGTTGCAGGGGTTATGGTGCCTTCTGCTAAACCTGTCTTAATCTCATCGTATATTTCCCGGCCTTCATCCTGAGAGAACGTGCTCTCCTGGTTTGCTAATGCAGAAGCAAGCATTATGTTCTGGTCAATGCTTAGTTCGCCTTTTTCATCACGGATAAACTTCAGGAGGTTTTCTACACCATCATAGTTTTCTTTTTGCATATTTTCTGCAGCAATAGCCATCAGCAAGCCTTCTGCATTTTCGTCTTCTCCAAAAGACTCTTTAAATGCCTCCCTTGCAATACTAGCTGCCTCAGCTAGCAGCCTTTCTTTGTCAGAAAGAGTCCTTATCCCTTCATAATCCCCTGGTTCATCACTTGCTTCTTTTGCCTGGGCATAGACATCCTGTGCATGCATGTTCATTGACCGTACATATGCACCTCTTAACTCATCTTCAAGTTCTCCTACATGGGTTGTCCTGAATATGTTATTGTACACCTCTTTAGCCTTATCGTAATCTTTGTTTAAGGCATAGGCATCTATAAGTCCTACTGTACCTTTTGTATGGAGATAATCATCATCTTTATTCTCACCAGCGAACTTTTCCCATGCATTGACATTTTCTTGATTCTCCCCCATCTTAACTAATGAGGCACCTAGAATCTGCTGCGCATCATAGTTCCTCTTGTCAATAGCAAGGTTGAATCTTGCTGTATCTTCTGCCATTGTGAAATCGTTATTGGCAAAGCTGGTTTCAGCTAACCTCTGGTTGATTTCTGTGGCTTTTTCTGAGAAATCAAATATTGTTCCAAAGCCCATTTGCTGTATATTAAATTCTGCTCTTTCTATTCCTAAGGTTAACTCTCTCCTTGCGAGTTCTGCGTATTCCTGCGCTTTTGCTGTATCACCTTCTTGTGAATAGAGCTGGGATAGCCTTAGAAGAACTTCTCTGTTAGGTCCTTTTTCTAACATTGTCTGCAGTTGCTCGATTGATTCCTGGCCTGTTAGCCCAGCAGTTGCTTGTGTTAGTGCTTTGGCTTGGTCTCGTTGGGACTTCATGGCTTTTAGAGATTCATCAGTGGGAGATTCCGCTATCCATTGGTCTAATAGCGCATCTGCTTCTTCGCCCCTGCCTTCAGCATCATACGCCCCTAACAAAGCTTCCTTTGCATAGCCTTCAAGCTTATCATCCAAGTCTCCACTATCAATTAAGTTTTGCAGCTCTTCTGTATTTCCATCTACTTTTAACGTATTAATCTTTATTATCGAGTCCAGGACCTCAGGTGAAACTCCACTTGCTGCTTCTCTTATATATTCTTCCAAATCTTCAAATTCCTCAACAAAGGTTGTCATGATTTTCTCTAAAGCTTTCTTGAGGTCTTCTCCAGATAATACTGCAGATACAATACCAATGGCAGCTTCATGATTTCTCTCAAATCTATCAGCTTTTTCGGTTATTTTTGAGGGATCGGTGTGAACCTGGCCTTGTTCATTACCCACCAATTGGTCTATTGCATGAATCCCATATTGGTCTAGTCTTATCATAGCTGTTCTTGGCTCGTTCGAGGTTGGCCCGACGATGATTAATCCTGTATCTGCAATGTTATTTGGGGCTATGCTGGAGCGGGAGAGCTTTGTGTAGCTGTTTCCACTGTCATCTCTTCCAGATGTTACCTCAATCAATCCAAGGTTTGTTTTTGCACGCGCTGTTCCGAAATCTCCTGTTAAACCAGCCTTTCCTGCCTGCTGGTAGATAATTCCTCTTTTTGTTGAGTCTCCGGGCGTTCCAGACTCTTCAGAATATTTCCGGGGGCTGAATATGGAATATACCCCATCCTGTGCTCCACTAAAGCTCATTACATCATTATTATCTCCGCTTCCATGGACTCCATAAGAACACCTTCCAGGAAGTATGACCATTCTTTGAGGCATGGTATCAGTTGTTCTTGCTCCGTCTGGGTAGAGCGTGGTATCATCTGTGTTATATTCAATAAGCCCAGTATTTGGAAGATCAGACCATATGCGATGATTCTCTTGTTCGAGTCTGTCTATTGTAGTCTTGATAGCATCCTGGAGTGCACTTTTTGTGGTTAGTCCTTCAATATCACTGTTGTATCTTTCTAATTCCCTTATTCTTGATTCTATCTGCGCTCTTTGAGCATCAGTTAAATCCTCTTCGCTTAGTTGTTTATTTAATGCATCTATTTCGTTTTGATTTTTATCCACGGTACTAGACACATACTCTGCAACTTCTTCATCAGTCAGCTCCTCTATCCTTGCTCTTTCCTCGTTAAAGGTTATCAATACAGCAGAATTATGCCAGACCTGTTCAATTCTATCTGCGTCAGGATGATATTGTGTAACAAATGTTTTTGGAATGCCATCATCATTTGTAATACGCAGATGCCCTCTTATTGTGGCGCTAGAGCCTTGGCTGTTAAGGGAGAATTCAATGAGGTTTCCTCCCTTGTATTCTGTGGAAAAGTGTCCTGAATAGTGGTCTTCGCCTATTTGGAGCTCAGCCCTGTCAGCTTCTACATAAAAATCTCCAGGATCATCCCCAAACCTAAATTCAAATGTTCCAAAGTGGCTTTCGCCTTCTATTTGCTGATTTATTATAGAATCTGCACCCCTGGAGATAGTGACTGGGCCATTCACTTTTACATTACCCCCCTCAAAACTAAACTCAGTCTTAAAGCCCTCACTTCCTTGAGCAACAAAGTCAAATCCTCCCCAGGCTACATGGGTTCCTTCGCTTGCTGAGAACACAGAATTTCCTTGCGCATCAATAACTCCATCGATTTCACCTGCCTTTAGAGTAAAATCCCCTTGGTCTGTATGGACTATTGTGTTGCCGTCGGAGTCTATATCAAATCCAGTAATCGCACCGACTGTGCTAGCAGTCATGATTTTTGATTCTCCGTCAGCAGTTCGAAGGACAAATCCATTTATGTTTGGGTCAGATGGGTCTGCTACAGCGCCTATGCTTACAATGTTGGGGTCGTTCTTAACAGAATCTATGGGAAATCCTTTTGGCTGGAAATTTTTATTGAACAAAACTCCATCTTTATATGTAACTCCCTCAATAACTGTAATCTGTAGATTAGGGTCTAATCCATGTTTTTGTATTATAGCCTGCCTTGCGTTTTCATGATTGAGGTTGTTTAAGTCTCCTACATTATCCAGAACATCTCCCTGAGCTAACTGATCTGAGGTCAAAGCCGCTTTTCGTTCTGTACTCATCTTAGCGATGTTAGGTCCTAGAGCATCAATCTTATCTGGGGGTATCTTGCTCATATCATCCGGGCTTATTTTTGGAGCAGGCGGTCCAACAAGCATCCTTTGTGCCTGGGCATCTGACATGCCTTGAAGGTCTTCTGAAGTTATCTCATCTTTACTGACTAAATCTGCAAACTGGTTTGGGGTCATTGTGTTCACACAGCATTCAGCAGCTACATTAGGTCTTTCGTTCATTGTCCTGGTTGGGTAAAGCTGGAACTGGCGTTGGGGGTCATCCATAAGATCTTCGTATGATGGTTTTTCTTCCTTTTCTTCTCCGTCTGCTGCTGCTACATTTTCTGTAGTTTCTGCACCGACCACAACATCGGCACTGATAAAAGTACCAAAGAATAATATGATTACAACTATTGAAAACAGCTTGTTCCAGATTTTTTTATTTGGTTTGTTTTTCATCTCAGGTGAGGAATACTGATGTTATAGCTGTAGCCATTATTATGAACGCCACAGCAATTAATACTGGTATGAAGTATGCTAGTAATGCCTTGTAGGTCTTCATCTCATGGAGTGTTATCAGGCCGATTATTGTGATATACATCGAATAAGGCAGGGCAAATATGCCAATGAAAGGTATCCAGCTAAGAAGAATTGTAGGTGTTGCTCCGTACAGGAATGCCTGGAATGTTCTTTTTATTCCATTTCTTCCTCCAAAAATAAGTACAGATAGATGATATAATGGAACTATAACAAAAAGTAGCAGCAATCCGCTGATTAAAGCTATTACACCTCTTGCTATTAATAACAGAATAGGAGCCAAGACAATCTGCCGTATAACTACGATATATAGGGGCAAAACTATTACCTGCAGCAGTAAGATGAACAGAATGACAGTCCATAAACTATGTTCTAGGTGTACACCTTCAAAAAATTCCCTAGTTCTAAAACATATACTCTTAATCCTTTCAATGAACCTTTTGAAATATCCTGTTGCAGTCATTCTACCACCACAATCTTGATTTCTTTATCACCAACATTGCCCCTGATATCAACAGCTGTTATTATTACCTCATAATCCCCTGGAATCTCTGGTGTAAACAAGATAGTGCAATCATCAGTTATGTCAAACAAAGCAGTGTTATCTGAACAGGTAAATGAATCACCTTCTGGGTCAGTTACTTCCACTTCCATTAAGAACGGAACACCATCCTGGGGGTAGATTGTGTCATTAACATTAATAACAGGAGCCAGGTTTGACTTGAATCTAAATGCTGATAAGAAGATGTAGGGGTCAGCTGGTTTATTATCAGTTAGAGAATAAATGAATGTTGTTTCGTCATGTGGCACTATATCAACCTTGACATCAAATCCGGATAAATAAGTCATATCTATCCAGTCAGGGTCGTCCATTGTTTTGGTTAAGATACCAACCATAGAGTCATAGATATACCCCAGCCTTATTGGTATGATGACCCTAAACTTTTCAACCTCACTAATACTCTCCTCTTTGCGTCCTGTTATAGGATAGCTAATCTTAAAGATAACCTCTTTAGTTGTTATGGTTACCTCAGAGGTTATATTCTCACTAGTGATATCTAAGTCAGGGAAAAGCTCAAAATTTACACATGAGGGGACCATGTCTGCTATATATTGTTCAAGCTGCGACTCCATTTCATCAATCTTTGGCATAACAGCATATCCATTGGAATAACCGTACCCTACATTAGAATAATCTGTAGCAAGATATTCATCTGGAAGGTATATATACCCACCCTGAATGGCAAGCAGATAAAGGCCAGGTACAGCAATATCCTTGATGCAATCCTCAACATGAACATACACTGGCTGCAGCAAAGCAGGGACCTTTATTACCTCAAAAGGCTCTTCGACTGGTTCCCTAACAGAAAGAAAGAATATTGCTCCTACAAGCAGTACAAGGCCTAATATAATAAATACAGTTATCTGTCCTTTATTTGAATTATTTTTCACCCTTCTCACCCTTTTTGATTAGATATTCGATATAAGTAGAGAGCTTGACCATGTTCTTTTCACAATACTCTTTCAGCTTAGAATGCAGTTCCTTATCTAGAGAAATACAGAGCTTATCCTTTGTCACTCCCTTTTTTGGCATTTTAAAGTATTACTTTTACTACTAGTAATACTTTATATATTTAAATCTATTGGTATTGCAAGGTCAATTTCAAAGAAATCAATGAGAAAACGAACAAATCTATTCTTCCAGAAACAGCTCATCCATTTCAAAAGAACTAAGATCTTTTTTGTTAAGTGTTTTAGTAAACTCTTTCTTTTCCTTTTTCAGCTCTTCTGTCAGCTCTTCATCTTCCATTTTGGAACCTAAGTTGCTTTAATTCTCCTTCTAATTCAGAAATCTTGAACTGCAATTCTTTTAGGTCTTTATGCAGCTCATACTGCTTTGTATCAATGGATACAATCCATTCTGATACACAGTTTTTCAACCTAGTAAAATTATCAAGCAATCTTCCGAATTCAATGTTTTTTAGTATGTTTATCATACTATAGTGATGAATATAACTAGTATATAAATCTTTCGTTTTTACACTACTGTAGAGTAGGTACAGTAGAAAGGTTTAAAATCTCAAAAAGATTTCTGCTTAAAATGGATCTCGAAGCAAAGCTACTGAGGACAAATATGCGGGAAGTGAGTGATCTAGGTTTATCTCTTCATTCACAGGTGCGGAAGGGCAAACTAAACCCAGAGGAGGCATTGGATCATTACTATTTTAAGGAAGAGGCACGTCCTGTTTTATACGAATTTACAGTAGAATACTTTAGACTATACCAAGAACAAATGAAGGCTGAAGAAAAATTCATGAAGCGGGTAGAACCTCAGCTTGATATCCTTAAGAAAAATCGTTTTACAAATTTTGTTGTAGGTGGTGTTCTTCTTGGAGGCTTAATCTGTGCTGCAGTTGATTATTTCTTTGAACCAGGATTTAGTCACTACCTTATCTCGGTTGTGAGCGGGGCTGCTGTAGGGTTAATGGGGTATACATTTACTAATGTTAGAAAAATGTTTGGTACGGCTGCTGAAATGGCTGGGGTGCCTTATGTGGAGACTAGAGAACCAGAAATAAATAAATTGGTTAATGATACTGCTAAGAAACTGGCTGAGGCTGGTCTTGAAGTAAAATACAAAAAACAATAATGATTAAATATACTTATTGATTCATTATTCTCATGACATACTACGACGAAATTTCCGAGGGTTATGAAGAATTGCATGGTGAAGAGCAGCTTAAGAAAGTTGAATTGATTAAACAGTATCTCAAGCCTAAGGCTGATGATAAACTGCTTGATGTTGGCTGCGGAACTGGCTTGACAACAGAGCCATGGCCTTGCCAACGGTTTGGTGTTGATCCTGCTCCAAAACTAATAGAAAGAGCACGGCAGAAAGATGTTATTGAGTACAAGATAGCTCCTGCTGAGAATATTCCTTATCCTGACAATTATTTTGATTGGGTTGTTTCAATTACAGCTATACAGAACTTTGAGGATATTGAGAAAGGCCTTAGCGAGATAAAACGTGTTGGCAAGGATAAGTTTGTCTTATCATTCTTGAAAAAATCAATGAAAAAAGAATCAATAAAAGAAAAAATCAATAAAATCTTTAAAATTAAAAATAAAATTGAAGAAGAAAAAGACTTAATCTTTTTTACTTTCTAATCAAAGAATCCTTTTGCTTTCAATAATTCAGCATTAAGGATTCCACCGCCTGCAGCACCTCTAACAGTATTATGGCTAAGGCCGACAAACCTTATGTCAAATACCTTACCAGGCCTTAGTCTTCCAACTGTTACAGCCATTCCTTTATCATTATCTCTATCTAGCTTTGTCTGCGGTCTGTCATCTGCATCATTGTAGATGATTGCTTTCTCAGGTGCAAATGGCAGTTTAAGTTCTTGCGGGACTGATGAAAACTCATTCCAAATCTTCTTGACTTCTTCTATTGTAGGTACTTTGTCACTAAATTTAACACTTACACATGCCATATGGCCGTCACTAGCTGGAACTCTGTTGCAATGCGCTGATATTCTTATTGAGTCAGCATTAACAAACTTTCCACCATCAATTTTACCTAGAATCTTCAATGGCTCTTTTTCTGACTTTTCTTCTTCTCCACCAATGTAAGGAATCACATTGTCAAGTATCTCAGGGAAAGTGTCAAATGTTTTTCCAGCTCCTGAAATAGCCTGCATTGTAGAGATAATCATCTCTTTGACTTCATAGCCAGCCTTAATCAAAGCATAGACTGGAGTCATGTAACTCTGCAAGCTACAGTTTGGCTTAACAGCTACAAAACCTTTGTCCCATCCATTAGCTTTCTTTTGGTCAGCTATAATATCGATATGGTCATGGTTAATCTCTGGGATTAACATCGGAACATTGTCTGTCCATCTATGAGCTGAGTTGTTTGAGACAACCGGGATGCCTTTAGCAGCATACTCATTCTCATTCTTTCTTATCTCGTCTTTGCTCATCTCTACAGCTGAGAAGACAAAATCGCATTCCTTTGCTTCATCAACATTAGCAGCATCATGAACTACCAAGTCTTTTACACTCTCAGGAATTGGTGTCTTCATTGCCCATCTTCCTTCAACAGCTTCGGAATATTTCTTTCCAGCTGACCTTGGAGATGCAGCTACATAAACAACATCAAACCAAGGATGATTCTCTAATAATCTTACATAATTCTGGCCAACCATTCCAGTTGCGCCTATTACTCCAACTTTTAGTTTATCCATTAAATATCACCAATTCTCGCAAAAGTGGGGGTATTTAAATACATTGTGTTGCGTATGTAACAAATAGTTTAGATATCTAGCAAATATGTCGTTACTCATAGATAACTATTTATACCTCAAGCTATTCCTAGAAAGCTCAGGTGAGTTAATGGGCCAACTAAAATACCCGAATATGATACTGAGCATGGTAGATTGGTCACAAAGAGCGTTAGCTCGTTTTCGTATTGCTGCACGACGTAGGGGTTCAGCTCTTGACCCGGATAAATCAGAAATTGATGAAAAAGACCTGCCAGAAACAGTTCAAGAATTAGTTCAACTTTACAAATCCAATATCGCTGCTGCAGACTCAGCGACTTCTTTGGTAGCAGACTGGCTTCCAATGAGCTGGCACAGGATTAAAGGCCCAATTGCAGACTTCTATCAGATTAAAGGCCCAATTACAGCAGATGATTTTGGTGGAAGCGACCATCCGATGGGCGCAGATGAGCCTAAACAACAGGCAGGTTATAGGACCTTAGATGTTGTCGTATTAAAACAGGATGAGAGACCGATAAGCTCACTTGATTACTGCTGGGTTGGTAGCCCAAAAAGAGAATATAGAGAAAAGAGGACTTATCGCGAAGTAGACCCTAAAGATATTGGTCTGGCAGAACTTCTATATAAGTACCATAATCAGACCAAAGATAGAAGATTTGATGGCAGAAAGTTTTTGTCTAAAGGCCTATATGAAGGTGCGATAAGAATATGCAGGTATGTTCTTGCTGAAGGAGAGAACTATTCACAAAGATTCCTGAATGTTATGTTTAACTTCTCGCGTCCAACACCTATAGCCAGCAGGAGGGGAACTAAAAGGATGGTAAAGAATGCTAATGTAGTTTGGTATAAGATTGCTTTAGACAAGAAGGATAAACCTAAAGCAGTAGAAAGAGTGCAATATATATAATAAAAAAATAAATTATTTCTTCACAGCAGAGCCAATCATGGAGCCGACTGAGATCAAGCTTGCAGATAACACTGCCCAGTTTCCATCTAAGGTATAGCCAAGAATTCCTGCTCCAAACTTTACAATCCATAATGCTATTATGAAATACACTAGCCCCATCACTATTAATATTACTGATGCTACCAGGCCAACACCTAATGACATGGCTGTTCCAATGCCCTTCATTACCTTTTTCATTTTTTACCTCCTAAGCTATTAAACTAAGTCCTAGCAATGCAGCTGCTGTGAATATTAATATTGCCACCACTATAAACTGCATTATCCATACTATGAAAGCCCTTATCCATCCTAGGCTGAACATTTCCTTGTAAATAAACAGCAGCACAATAAAGGCAACAATTCCTCCAAACAATCCGATAAAATTCTTTACTACTGGAATGATAATTCCAACTATTACATTAACTAGGATTACCTTTAGTATTGTTGCCTTCCCACCAAGGAGTTTAACAGCCAGGTATAATGGCAGAGCAGACAATACAATTATTATAAACATTATTCCCAGCAAAGCAAATTGTTCTAAGACCATTACATCACACCCACTTGTTTTTCTCTGATTGTGTTAAGTATGAATCTTGTGTTGGTTCTTTCAACAAAATCAAGTGTTTGTATTTTTTTCAGGAATGAATCCATCTTGCGCCTGTTTGTGAACCTTGCCAATATGACAGCATCAAAGTCACCAGTCATATCATAAACTGCAAAAACACTTGGGTTAGAGGCAATCTGTTTTTCAACCTCTATCAGCTTGCCTTTTGCAATCCTAACCTCAATCATAACCTCAACATCATAGCCAAGCTTTTCATAGTTAAGCAGAGTTGTGTACCTCCTTATAATTCCCTCTTTCTCTAATGCCTTTACCCTATTCATTGCAGTAGCTACAGATACACCCACTTTCTTAGCAATCTGCCTGTAGGATAATCTAGAATCATCAATTAAGGTGCTTAATATGGCTTTGTCTACATTATCTAGTGTCATATTTTTGTATATTCGTATACATATATTTAAATCTTTCTATTTATTTGAACATTTGTTTAGATTTTGGTTGAAACACTTTATTTATCGTTTAATTTAACATTTGTTTAAAACATTTGTCAATATTTGTGGTTTTATTAAACATTTGTTTACTTTTAATCAGTTTATTAAACATTTGTTACTAATTATCTTAGAAAGATATATAAATGATTTGTCAAACAGCATCTACTGGGTGATTTGTATGGCAAGTGAAATCTTAACTAAACAAGTGTTGGATAAGGCAGCAGAGGATAATGTGAAGTTTATACAGCTGCAATTTACTGATTTGCATGGTATGATTAAGAGTGTCAACATACCTATAGAATCCCTGGAAGAGGCATTTGAAAAAGGGGTATGGATAGATGGAAGCTCTATTGAAGGCTTTACAAGAATATGCGAGAGTGATATGTATCTAAAGCCAGACCCTGATACCTATGCTGTTCTGCCATGGGATTCACAGGGAAAAGCAACTGCTAGGTTAATCTGTGATGTATTTACTCCAGATGGCAAGCCATTTGAGGGTGACCCTAGGTATATTTTAAAGAGAGCTATTGCTGAAGCAACTGAGCTTGGCTTTGAATTCAAGGTTGGACCTGAGCTAGAATTTTTCTTGTTCAAGCCCCAAGAAGGTGGCGAGATAAAACCTGTTGCGCATGATGTTGCTGGTTATTTTGATTATTCGCCAAGAGACCTTGCTTCGCACGTAAGGAAAGATATAATCTTTGCTTTGGAGGCAATGGGCTTGGAGATAGAGATGTCTCATCATGAGGTTGCCCCTGGACAGCATGAAATATCATTTAAGTATGGGGATGCTTTGAAAACAGCAGATAATGCAATTACCTTTAAGCATGTTGTAAAGTCAATTGCAAATAAGCATGACTTGTATGCTACGTTTATGCCAAAGCCTTTGTTTGGTGAGAATGGTTCTGGAATGCACGTACACCAGAGTTTGTTTGATATAAGAACAAAGAAGAATGCATTCTTCAATGCAGATGATAAGTATAAGCTGTCTGATACAGCAAAGAGCTTTATTGCAGGCCAGTTAGCGCATGTAAAGGCAATGGCAGTAGTGCTTGCGCCAACTGTAAATTCATACAAAAGATTGGTTCCAGGTTATGAAGCACCAGTATATATATGCTGGGGCCAGATAAACAGGTCTGCTTTGATTAGGATTCCTAGGTACAGCCCGGGAAGAGAGCAGGCAACAAGAGCAGAGATAAGATGCGCTGACCCAAGCTGCAACCCTTACTTAGCTTTTGCAATAATGCTTCAAGCTGGTCTGGACGGCATTAAGAAGAAATTAACTCCCCCAGAGCCGGTTGAGGAAGATGTTTACGAGTTTGATGAAACAAAACTAATAGAAAAAGGCATAGAAACTATCCCCGGTTCATTAGGAGAAGCAATGTTTGCATTAAAGCAGGATAAGCTTATACAGGAAGCGCTTGGGAAACACTCTTACCCAACTTACTTGCTTGCAAAGAAAGAAGAATATGATGATTACAGAATCCAGGTAACAAAGTGGGAGCTGGACAAATATTTTGAGAATACGTAATCTTTATTTTATTTCTTTTTCTCTGTATATATTTAGTATTAATCTGGTTCTTGTGTTTTCTACAGCAGGGTCATGCTGAAGCTTTTTTACAAAATTGTCTAGCTGTCTTCTTGTGTGGAATCTTGCCAGTATTTCTGCGTCAAAGTCGCCAGTCATATCAATCACCCTAAATACACTTGGATCTGCAACTAACTTCTTAGCTAATTCGTAAAAGCCCCCCTTTTTGATCTTAACATCAATCAATACTTCAATAGCATAACCAAGCTTTTCATAATCAATGATGATTGTTTTCTTTTTTATTACTCCTAGCTTCTTTAGTCGTTTTATTCTGTTGTTTACTGTTCCAAGAGCTATCTTACACTTTAATGCTATCTCTCTATTTGTTGTATCGGCGTCAAACAATAAAAGATTCACTATTTTCTTGTCGATTTCATCTATTTCTTTGTTCATTTTACTGCTCTAATCAATGCTTATTGGTGAACTAATATATAAAATTTATTGTTTTTTTAGTTTTTTGTTCATTAAAAGTGCAGAAATTTATTTAAAAGTGTAAGTTTATTT
>JAHWIK010000034.1 GCA_019322485.1 Candidatus Woesearchaeota archaeon | reverse complement strand
AATTCTGCAGTTCTGTCAGGGAATAACCTAATGCAAGTTTTGCTGCTATAAATGCTAATGGATAGCCTGTTGCTTTTGATGCTAATGCAGAGCTTCTGCTTAGTCTTGCGTTGACTTCTATTACTCTATATTCCTCGGATTTTGGGTCTAATGCAATCTGGATGTTGCATTCACCCACTATGCCAATGTGCCTTACAACCCTTGTTGAGATTTCCCTTAGCTTGTGGTATTCTGCGTTTGTCAAGGTTTGGGAAGGCGCTACAACTATGCTTTCTCCTGTGTGGATTCCCATTGGGTCGAAGTTTTCCATATTACAGACTGTTATGCAGTTGTCATACTTGTCCCTTACAACCTCATACTCCACCTCTTTCCAGCCCCCAAGGTATTTCTCTACCAGGATTTGTTTCGCAAATGAGAATGCTTTTTTTGCCACTTCTGTCAGTTCGTGTTCACTAAATGCTATGCCTGAACCTTTGCCGCCCAAGGCATACGCAACCCTTATCATAACTGGATAGCCTATCCTTTTTGCTGCCTTTAGTGCATGATTTACCGAATTTACAGCATAACTGTCCGGCACCTTGACATCTATCTCTTTTAATCTCTGCACAAACAGGTCTCTGTCCTCTGTATTGATTATTGCTCTAACAGGAGTCCCAAGGACCCTTACACCATATTTTTTTAGGATTCCTTGCTGTTCGAGCTCTACACCGCAGTTTAGTGCAGTCTGCCCGCCAAAGCTCAGCAGGATTCCATCCGGCTTTTCCTTTTGGATTATCTTTTCAACAAAGTAAGGGGTTATTGGGATAAAATAGATTTTATCTGCCAGGTGCTCAGAGGTCTGGATTGTTGCAATATTTGGGTTAACAAGAACAGTTTTTATTTTCTCTTCTTTCATTGCCTTTATTGCTTGAGAACCAGAGTAGTCAAACTCACCAGCTTCGCCTATCTTGATGCTTCCGCTTCCTAATATGATTACCTTTCCTACCTTACCTTCTCTTGCCATTTTTGAGTATCTCGATAAATCTATCAAACAAAAATTCAGTATCTACAGGACCAGGATATGCCTCTGGGTGGAATTGTATGCTGAAGAAAGGTTTTCTCTTATGCCTTATGCCTTCATTTGTGTTGTCATTAACATTTGTGAACCATGGCTCCCAGTCATTTGGCAGTGTTTTTGTTTTTACTGCAAAGCCATGGTTTTGCGATGTTATGTAGCATCTTGGGGTCCCTTCTTCCTGGCATGGCTGGTTTTGGCTTCTGTGGCCGTACTTTAGCTTGTAGGTATCTGCACCCGCTGCTAATGCTAGAAGCTGGTTCCCAAGGCATATTCCAAAGGTTGGAATGTTCTTGTTTAGAGCCCTTCTTATATTGGTTATAGTCTCCTCTGCTTTTTTTGGGTCGCCAGGGCCGTTTGATATAAACAAGCCGTGGAATTTTAGCTTAAGAAAATCATAATCCCATGGAACCTTTATTACAGTAACACCCCTGTTTAAGAAACTCCTTATTATGTTGTTCTTGCAGCCGCAGTCAATCACAACAACCTTTATCCTTCCTTTTTTGTATATAACCGGCTTTCTTATGCTTACCTCACTTACAAGGTTTCTTTCATTAGGGTCTGTGACTTCGACATCATCTTCATAGATGATCTTACCCAGCATTGTTCCTTTCTCTCTCAGCTTCTTTGTAAGCTCTCTTGTATCAACACCATAGATGCCTGGGATATTAAATTCCTTCAGCCACTGGTCAAGGCTTTTTACAGCATTCCAATGGTGGTAGTCTTTTGAGTAGTCTGATATAACAAGGCCCTGCACCTGTATCTTGCTTGATTCAAAGTATTTTGACAAGCCCTGTTTTTTCTGGTGGTCAGGCACACCATAGTTTCCTACCAAAGGATAAGTTAGAGTTAGAATCTGGCCCCTGTAGCTTGGGTCTGTCAGTGATTCAGGGTAGCCCATCATCCCTGTGTTGAATACAACTTCACCAGAAGTAGACTGTTTAGCGCCGAATGAGTAACCGTAGAAAACAGAACCGTCTTTCAGAACAAGTTTTATTCGCTTGTTTTCCCCCGCCATATCAAGAAATATTACAAAAGAGTCCTAGTTTATAAATTTTGTGGTTTGAGACCGAAATTCTTTATTTATTACCCCCATCTGGTGGTAACAAAACCGAAAGATTTAAATACTAGTTCTGTGTCTATTATTCAGGGGAAATATTTAATATGAAGAAAGCACTAATAACTGGTGGAGCAGGCTTCGTCGGAAGCCACTTAGCTGAGAGAATGATTAGGGGCGGCTATGGTGTTGTTGTAGTTGATAATTTTTCTAATGCTTCTGTAGATAATGTTGATCTTCTAAGAGCATTAGCGCAGGATAAAGGAGTTCCTTTTACTTTCCACGAAACTGATGTAAGAGACCCTAGGGCCTTAGGTAGGGCTTTTGATGAAAGAGACATAGAATCATGCTTCCATCTTGCTGCAATTGTTGATGTGCAATATTCAATGACCCATGACCAAGAAACAAGCGATGTTAATATTGGAGGAACAAAAAATACAGTCTTAACAGCTCTGGCCCGTGGTTTGTGCAGAATTGTTAATGCGGGTTCTGCAGCCGAATATGGCAATGCAGAGATACTTCCGATAAAAGAAGAACATGCAAGGGAAGGCGTACAATTAAGCCCTTATGGCAGAACAAAGTTTGAGGCAGAACAATTATTGCTGGCTAGACCAACTAAAACCAGAGTTGTTTCAGTAAGACCATTTAATATATTTGGCCCAAGGCAAGACCCAAAAAGCCCATACTCTGGTGTAATCTCTATATTTATTGATAAAGCAGTGGCAGGAGAACCTTTACCAATTAATGGAGATGGAGGTCAGACAAGAGACTTTATTTATGTTGGCGATATGGTCAATGCTTATCTTGCTGCAGCTGGTTATGATCATACTTCTCAGAAAATAACTAAGGTCAAAGGTCCTTTTAGGGAAGCTTCAGAACCAAGAGTTTATAATATAGGGGCTGGATGTTCTGTTAGCATAAATCAACTTGCAAGAGTTGTTAATGAAATATGCCATAATGATGCTGGTGTTGTTTACAGGGATGCTAAGCCAGGAGAAATAAGACACTCTGTTGCAGATATATCTAGAGCTCAGCAGCATCTTGGATGGTTTCCAACTCAGACTACAGGCCAGGCCTTGGAAGGAACAGTTGCCTACTTAGGCAAACACGCACTAGAACACGTTGCTGATTAGTTATTCTGGGCTGTAATAATAATTCTTTTTTGCTTTCTTTGTTCCTATATATAATTCCTTTCTCTTAGGAAACAACTTCTTGTAGGGAATCTTGAAAAGATACTCTTCGATGAATTTGAGGTTTCTTCCTGATGTTGTCCAGTCTTTCTTAAACCTCCTTAGGTCAATAGGGTCACTAAAACCCCTTAGTGTGATATCATTCCTGTCATCGGTATAGCTGTTGTAGTAGTAAGGGTAGTATGACATAATAAGAGCCCTGATATTTCTATAGATTGGTTTTCTTCCTCTAAGTTCTTTATCCCTTGATATTGCAATCGAGCCCCATTTGCCTTTTTTCTTATACACGAATATGTTGTGGTCTATATCATCCCTTGCTTCCATACAGACTATCAAGGGAGGGTATCCATGCTCTAAGAGGATTGAAGCAGCTGCCAGCGCACCTTCAAAGCAGTTTGCTGTTTTGTTTTTTACAACCTTGCGGAAAGACCAGAACGTGTCTCTGAAGTTATAGGGAATCCTATCCAGGAATCCCTGCACCTTCTTAGGACTATTGTATTTCTTGATTACCCTAAGCTCGTTTTTTGTGAATTTTGGTTTGAGCATTCTACAGTTATTCCAATAGCTGATATAAATATTTTACGTTGTATTCTCTGTTAAGATATAACATAATATTTATATACTACTTACTTCATAAATCTCCTTATGCAGATAGCAGAAAAAGCAACTAAATTGTGCCCTATGTGCAATGAGATAAATCATGTTGAGGTGGGGCAGGTAGAATTTGTTTGTGTTAGGTGCGGCTATAGGGAAGGCAATGCCCCTAAATCTGAGATTTCTAAGTTCAAGAAAAGCAAACATCCTAAAGGATTAGGCAGGAAACTTGTCGAATAATTTCTAATATTATGGCTTTATTTTCTTTTGCGCTATCCTGCATATTATGCAGAATCTTTTAACAATTTCTTTCTCATCAACACTTTTTTTAGCAATATCCTTGGCTAAACTGTCAATGGCTGATTTGATGTCTTTCACTTTGTTTAATCTATTAGAATTAGAGGCCCTCTTGCCCTGGAGATACTGTGTAACAGAGCCTTTTGTCATCCCTAGTTTTGCAGAGGCATCAACCTGTTTCATCCCATGTTCCTTAACCAGCCTTAGAACTAGCTCGCGCTTAATCATGGGGATTATGCCCCATATACATGCGTCACATGGAAGTTGCATTTTTAGTAACCAGGCCTGGAGTAATTGTTCCCTTCTACTAATCGCTTCCCTAATGAGTATCTCAGGTTGTTAGATATATCCCTTATAGTAACCATCCCAATCAGCTTTCCATTCTCTTCTACAGGCAGCCTTCTTATCTTTTTCTCAATCATAAGCTCATTTGCTTCTTCAATACTTTTATCAGGACTGATTGTGATCAGCGGACTGCTCATTACCTCTCTGATTGGGGTGTCCTTAGGGTCTTTGCCTTGCGCAACAACCCTTTTTAGTATATCCCTCTCGCTTATTAGCCCAATTACCTTGCCACCCTCTTCTATTGGCATAGAACCTACATTTTTCTTATCCATTGTCTTAGCAGCATCAGCGACTGTATACTCTACAGGAAGCATCGATACTGGAGTCATTATTTCCTTGATTTTCATTTTGCTACTACCTCATTTTTGTCTTATATATATCTTTTGATTATGAAATATATAACAATGAAAAACCCAATAATGATGGTGATTTCAGCAACAATCCGTGCAGTTGTTAGCAGGAGGAATTGTTTAGCCCTCTTTTCTGCTTCTTTTTTTTGCCTTGGCCTCATTTTGCAGATGTCTTTTTTATCTTCTTTAATCTGCTGAAATTTTCTCTTTCAAGCTCTTCTAGTTTGAATGAAATGATTTTCTTTGTTTTTTCTAACCTTGGTATGGTTAAGTATTCCAGGGAGTTTACCCTTCTCTTTGTTTTCTTGGTTTCTTCTGCTAAGTGTTTAAGCACTAATTGCTTTTCCATCAATCTTATCAGCTCAGGGAAAATATCCCTGTATTGTTTTACAGCATTATCTAATTCAATTGTCTGGCCAAAATAGCCGTGCCACTCGTGCTGCACTTCAATGTTCTTTATTACAGGAATCTCAACGCCCATTATTGATTTTGAAGCAAGCTCAATAGAAGCTCCTGAGGACAAGCCAAGAGCTGTCCTCTCTATATTCAGCTCTCCTTCAATTGCCTGTGCATTATATAAAGAGTTCTGAGCTTTTATCATATTCCCGGCAATCCTTGCCCTAAGCCCTTTTATCTCCTTTAGGACATTGAAGAATTCCAACACAAGGACATCCTGCTTTCGCTTCAATAAGTCATGGCCTTTTCCAGCTAACTTTAGCTTCTTCCTTAACAATAATAATTCCATTCGTGTTGGTTTTATTGTTGCCATTTTCTTTGCAAGTTTATTTTATCATTAGGTTTAAATCATTAAACAAAAAAACAATAACTTTTCAATCTGAAAATTCCCTTCACAACCACAATAAAGGAATTTTCATCTGCTTCCTTTGGTTCATGACAGATGATGATTTTTGCTTTCTGGAATGGAATCAAGCAAAAATCAGATTGTTGCCGAGTGAAACGAGCGCAACTAAGGAATCTCTGATTCCTGTTTATTTATTTTCTGATGATTCTTTTTTCCCACTATAATGCTTATCAATAAACTCTTTCTTTATTCTCTTTAATTCTACTTTTGGCAAATCTGATAATAATTTCCATGCCAGTGCAAGTGTTTCTTCAATTGCTCTGTTGTCTTCATAACCCTGCTTTACAAATAAATCCTCAAATTTATCTGCAAATTCCAGGTATTTATTGTCAAGTTCAGATAATGATTCTTTTCCAATAACTGCAACTAAGTCTCTAAGCTCTCTTCCCTGCGCATAAACTGCATACAGCTGGTCAGAGACATTTGCATGGTCCACTCTTGTCTTTCCTTCTCCAATTCCATTCTTCATCAGCCTTGATAATGAAGGAAGTACATCAACTGGAGGATAGATTCCTTTTCTGTGTATGTCTCTGCTCAATACAAACTGCCCTTCTGTGATGTAGCCTGTCAGGTCTGCAATTGGGTGTGTAATATCATCGTCAGGCATTGTTAATATTGGCATCTGTGTTAGGCTTCCCTTGCGCTCTTTTATTCTTCCAGCCCTCTCATAGATTGTTGCTAAGTCAGTATACATATATCCGGGGTAACCCCTTCTTCCTGGCACTTCGCTTCTTGCAGCAGATATCTCCCTTAAAGCCTCGCAATAATTAGTCATGTCTGTCAGAATAACCAGGACCTGCATATCCTTGTCATAAGCAAGGTATTCTGCTGCTGTTAGAGCAATCCTTGGCGTAATTATTCTTTCAATTGCAGGATCATCTGCCAGGTTTAGGAACATGATTACATTTCCTAAGCTGCCTGTTCTTTCAAACTCATGCCTAAAGAATAATGCTTCTTCATTTGTTATACCCATTGCTGCAAAAACAACTGCAAACTTCTCTTTTTCTCCTCTAACAACAGCCTGCCTTGCGATTTGTGCAGCCAATTGGTTATGAGGCAGCCCGGAACCTGAGAAAATAGGCAGTTTTTGCCCTCTAACTAATGTGTTGTTCATATCAATAGTAGAAACTCCTGTCTGGATAAACTCTGCAGGATGTGCTCTCCTGTAAGGATTAATAGCACTGCCATTGATGTCAATCCTTTTATCTGGAATTACCTCTGGCAGGCTGTCTATAGGCTTTCCAACACCATTGAAAACTCTGCCGAGCATTTCTTCACTTACAGCCAGCTTCATGGTCTCTCCTATAAAGCGCACTTTAGTTTTTTTAGTGTCAATGCCGGATGTTCCTTCAAATAATTGTACGATTGCCTTGTCCTCGCGGGTTTCCAAAACCTGGCCAAGCCTTTTCTCCCCATCTGGTGTTGTTACCTGAACTAGTTCAGCATATGCAACATCCTTTACATTCTCAACAATCATAAGAGGGCCTGAAACCTCGCTTACTGAGGTGTATTCCTTCAGCATTTTACTGCCCTCCCTCTGCGGCCTGCGCAGAGATTCCTGAAACTTCACTCTGTAGTTTTTTCATCTTACTTGCAACCTCTTTCGTAATCTCTTCAATCTCTTTTTTAATGTCTTTGACATACTTCATTCTTGCTACTCTTTCTTTTGTCTCAATCCCTGTAATAGCATTTACCTTTACCCCTTTTCCTATCGCTTCGAGAGCAGTGTCGTGAAAATCAAGGATAGTCTTTAGCATTGCATGCTGTTTTTTGATATCACAGAATGTATCAACATCATGGTAAGCATTCTGCTGCAGATAATCCTCTCTCAATGACTTTGCTGTATCAAGGACAAGCTTGTCTTCCTCAGGCAAAGCATCAGGGCCAACTAACTGAACAATCTCTTTTAGTTCTGCTTCTTTTTGCAGTAAGCCCATTGCCTTTGTTCTTAAGGAGGAATAATCACCTGCAATGCTGTCAAAATAATGCGATACCTTGCCAGTATATAATGAATAAGACGTTAACCAGTTGATTGCCGGGAAGTGCCTTCTATATGCTAAAGGAGCGTCTAATGCCCAGAACACCTTTGCCATCCTTAACGTATTCTGTGTAACTGGTTCTGAGAAGTCACCGCCTGGCGGGCTTACTGCCCCAATAATTGATACACTTCCATTCTGCTCATTTAAAGTTACTACACGGCCTGCTCTTTCATAAAACTGAGCCAGCCTTGAGGCAAGATAAGCAGGATAACCTTCTTCACCAGGCATTTCCTCTAGCCTTGAAGAAATCTCTCTCATTGCTTCTGCCCATCTTGATGTTGAGTCTGCCATCAGAGCAACATCATAACCCATATCACGAAAATATTCTGCTATTGTGACTCCTGTATAAACAGAGGCTTCTCTTGCTGCTACTGGCATGTTTGAGGTGTTTGCAATCAATACAGTTCTTTCCATTAAAGGCTTTCCGGACTTAGGGTCAACAAGTTTTGGGAATTCATCCAATACCTCTGTCATCTCATTTCCTCTTTCCCCGCATCCAATATATACTATAACATTAGCATCAACCCATTTAGCAAGCTGCTGCTGGCTTACAGTTTTACCAGCTCCGAATGGCCCTGGGATAGCTGCTGTCCCTCCCTTTGCTATAGGGAAGAATGTGTCGAAAACTCTTTGTCCTGTAATCAAGGGAATTGTTGGGTCAAGCTTTTCCTTGCTTGGCCTTGCGATTCTTACAGGCCATTTTTGGTACATCTTGACATCAACGCTGCCTTCTTTTGTCTCTAAGGTTATAACTGGTTCCTCAATTGTTTTCTCTCCTTCGTTAATGTTGGTTACCTTGCCGGAGAGATTTGGCGGCAATAATATCTGGTGGTCAATAACATCTGTTTCCTTAACAGTTCCAATTATTTGCCCTCCAGTAACTTCATCTCCTGGCTTTACCTTGCTGATGAAATTGTACTTCTTTTTCCTGTCTAAAGAATTTACTTCAATCCCTCTTGCTATGAAATCACCAGAAACATCTGCAATGCTTGGCAATGGCCTTGCAATTCCGTCATAGATGCTCTTCAGCAAACCAGGCCCTAGCTCTATGCTTAAGGGGGCTCCTGTTGATTCAACTGTTTCACCAGGCCTGACACCAGTTGTGTCTTCATAAACCTGGATTGTTGCTTTATCTCCGTTAAGCTGGATAATTTCTCCGATTAATTTTTCTTCTCCTACCTTGACCACGTCGTACATCTTGCTTCCTTTCATTTCTTTAGCAACGACGACTGGTCCTGCGATTTTTGCAATTTTTCCCATAATATCACCATTTCTTAATTTTTGATCAGTAATTTCCTTAATTTAAATCATCATTTAATAAAAATAAATCTGAAAATTCCTTTTTACCTTATGTAATCGGAATTTTCATCCGCTTTTTCCCTTTTAGCTAGGCTATAAAGGATAGCTAGCGGATGATTTTTGCATTAACAAACTGCATAAAGCAAAAATCGGATTTATTTTTTAATATTGATTATTTTTTTATTGATCCTCCATACATTTTTACAAATTCAACTCAATACCAACAGCTGACTTGATAATGTCCTTCAAATCATCTGTGCTTGAAAACTCTTTAGCATCATCTGGAACACTAACCACATTTCTGAATTCCTCTAACTCAGGAACAAGCTTAATGATACTGACATTAGCCAGGATGAACTCCTTCTTGTCAGTTTTTCTTAACACTTCAAGCGCTTCTTCCTTCTTTCTTATTGTATAGCTGTCCTTGATGCCTGCCAGCTTCATCCCGGTTACAAACTCTGCATTTCCCAACACAATCATATTACCATCTCCTTAATCTTATCAGCTGAAAAGCCAGCGTCTATTCCTCGGCTTATTACAAATAGGTTTCTCTGCTCTAATTCCTTTTTTATCAAATATGATATCAGCGGATATGGGCCGAGCGTATGGCCTAGGTCATTACTGGCAACAAATTCCTTAAAAAACCTGTAGAGTTCGTTTTCAAAATGTGATAGAGAGCCGTCTTTTTCGTGCTTTTCTAATGCCTTTGTTAATGGCTCATGATAGGGCAGGCCTTTGAGGGCTTCTACAGACTCCTTTAATGTTCCAGCCTTTATCAATTCATCAAATCTCAGGCAAAGGTCTGTTTTGTTGTCTATTAAGAGGTTCTTTTGTTTTTCCTTCTCTATATTTCTTATTCTGAACTTTAAAAGTGCAAGGATATTGAATATATCGATTTTTTTGTTTAGGATATCTATGATATACCTGCCGTCATGCATCTTTGTTTTTTGAATGACATCAACAAAATTGTTGAATACAAACTGGTCAAGCGCAACCTCAAATTCTTCCAGCTTTTCATATTTCTTTCCAAATACCTCAGAGTAAGCAGTAGGAGCCATAACTACCCCAATATCAGCGATACTTTCTGTACCTAAAAGATGCCTTAAGCGCTCTTCATTTATATTGCCGATTGGGTAAACAAGGCTTTCGTCAATCTCAGCTTTCATTAGTCTCGCCCTGTAGATTATCTTTAGCATTTCTGCTTCCAGGAACATCAAATAAGCATTAAGCAAGGGTTTTGATTTATCAGGGCTTAATTCAATTAGCTCAATAATTGAGTTGATAAAGCCTTTTTCCAGGGCACTATGGAATGACCTTAGGCCCTCACTGCTTTTTTCCAGCTCTTCTCCAAATTCTGTATCCCTTAATAAGCTTCTAAACTCTTTTAATGACTTAGCCTCTGTAAGTTCTGTCAATAATTGCTCTGAGACCATGAAATTGCTTCTTGCCTGTATTCTTGCGTTTGCATAAAGGAATTTGCTTACAGGCGTTACATTTCTGATTACAAATAGGAGTATAACAACAACCAATAATACTGAAAGGCCAAACACCAGCACAACAGGGTTCGCAAATGTCTGCAGGAAAGCCAGTTTAGAGGTTGCAACAGCATCTAATAGAGATTCATTTAACCCAGTTGCATTAGTCAGAGACTTTGTTGCATTTATCAGTGTAGCATTGGCCATTTTAGCTGAATAATATCTTACTTACCTCATGCCTTAGTATGTCTTTTTTTGAAGCGATTATGCTGTCTAGTGTAAAGTCGTAGACAAGTTTTTCTGATTCAAATTTCACACCTATAATGTTTTTATCAACCTTGAGTTCAGGAAAAACCTTGCTGTAGTAATCACTATCGCCAGCTACAGACAGCCCTTTTGTGTTAGGCATACTCTTCTTTACAAAATCAGTGTAATCTTTGGAATGAGCAATATCCCTTGCTTTTTTCTCAGCTCCTTCAAAGACTGATTCGATTATGGCTTCTCTCTTTTCCTCAAACTCCTTTTTTGCCTTTAGTTTTGCAGCGCTTAGTATCATTGATGTCGTCTTCTTGACCTCTGCATCAGTCTCTGTTTTCATATGAGACTTTAACAGCTCTAGTTTTTTCTTTAGCTCTTTATCTATCTCTGCCAACTGCTTTTGTTTTTCCTTCTCTGCATCCTTGATTATTGAAGAGTATTTATTCTCAATTGCCTTTTTCAAGGATTCAACATTTCCAAATACTTGCATTTTATGTACCTCTATCTTAGTTGTGCACTAACACCATGGTTGTGAACCTCCACATAATCAGTTGGGGAGGGACAATCATGCTGTGTAGCACTAGTGGGGAGGAATGAAGATAAAATTTTTCAATGAAAAATTTTATCCTAACACTCCTAATCCAACCACTAGTAATATCAGTGATGCTATAAATCCGAATATAGCTGGTGTCTCACACTGACCTGCAAACACGATGCTTGGCGCAAATGCATCTGGGTTCTTAGTGCATGAAACAATTCCTGCACTAGCAACCATTCCCTGCATTATAGCTGATATTCCGGTTACTGCTACAGCTAATCCTGCTCCTAGCATTGCTAATCCTTGTGCATTACTCAGCTCTTTTGCGCCGCCGCCTAGCAATCCAGCACCCATTAAGATAAGCAGTGCTGTTATAAATGCATAGACTGTCTGCGTTTGTGGCAGTGCCTGCAAAATCAAGGCATTCTTGAAATGCTCTTTCTTTTCTGCTACAGCTCCTGCTCCAGCTACTCCAGCCATCTTCACACCAAATGCAGTGCTTAATCCAGCAACGCCTAATGCAAGTGCTGCTCCGCTTACTGCAAATACAGTTCCTAAAGTTATGACCATTTTTTACAACCTCCTTCTTGTTTTAACCTGATTTAACAAATGTTTTCTTTCTTTCAGCGAGGAAAGGCTTGTATGTTCTTCCGCCTCCCTCGTAAAACTTTGTAAAAAACTCTAAAAAGTGAAGTCTTGTTGAGTGGATAAACGAGCCCAAGCCGTTCATCACCACATTAAACAGATGACCAACTACAAAGATGACAATTGCGAACAGAAATCCCACCCATGGAATCAAGTCAATAACCATGAGCACCATAAAGTTAACTGCTAAGGCAATCCCTGCTGTACCAATTGCTAGGGCCATAAGCCTTGCGTATGAGAATAAATCCCCTATAAAGCCGCTAAACCCAAATACTGACAGCAAAGATGAAACAGGACCCCCTTCAAGGAAATTAAAGAACATCTGCAGTATAACTGCAATGCCAATTGCAACTAATCCCGGCGTATTTAACTTAAATAAAAATAATAAGAGCCCTACCATAAATGTTAACCATACTCCTTGTTTTGCCATTGCATCTTTGAAACTTCCTTTATGGATATTCTCATAAAATCCTGAAACCAAGCCAAGGATTAAGTGCAAAGAGCCGATTCCCAAGGCTATAGATAAGGTAAGCATTACCTGCTTCATTGCATCAATCGGCACAGGAACATTTATTCCTATCTTTTGGAAAAAATCCCCAAAATAAGAGCCAAAGATAACCCCAAATGCTGCTGTGGAGATTCCAAACATGATAAGGATAATTGCGGTTTTTTTCATATCTTCATTAATCTTGCCGATGCCCCTGAACATCAGCCATCCCAGGGCCAATATCATGAGGCCGTATACAGCATCTGTCAGCATAAAGCCGAAGAATATGCTGAATGTGACTGCAAGCAATGGTGTTGGGTCTAAGTCTTTGTACCTTGGGGGCGAGTAAAGCTCTGTGATAGCTTCAAACGGCTTAATCAATTTAGGGTTGTTGAATAAAGTAGGAGCATCCTCTTTTTCATCAAATTCTATGTAATACTGCTTTGAGATGCCTTTTACCGTATTATGGAACTTCTTGAGCTCTTTTTCAGGAACCCATGCTTCTAACACAGAAAAAGCCTTTGTTGCCTTAAAGTTCTCTAATGCAACTATCTTTTCTTTTGCAATAGTCAGCTCTTCGCTTAACAATTCCAGTTTATTCTCATAAACTTTCTGGGTCTTTTTTAAGAAAGCCTCTATCTTATCCTTTACCTGGCCTAACTTATCATTTTCCTCTCTTAAGGCCCTTATGACAGCCAATGGCTTTTTGCCTTCAAACTTAATCTCTATTGGCTGGAAACCAACCTCATGCAGGATTCTTTCTGCATGTTGCGCCTCTTCAACAGATGAAAAGATAGTAATAAGTGATTGGTTTTTGTCTTTTTCTTTTGTGCCAATAACTGTTTTGTTTTTTAAGGCATCCCCTATTTTTTTTACAGAAGACGTGTTAACCAAACCTAAGAAGCACTTTATATCATCGGACGACTCAAAGGTGTCTGTTTTTATATCCGGAAGCAATGAAAGGTTTGAGATTATAAAATTGTCATTCTCGATTTTCTCATTTATTTTTTGCAGCTTCTCCAATCTTTCCTGGATTTTTGGCTCTATCAGGTTAAGATGGTATGTTACCTCTTCAATAATCTCCTTAGCTGAATAAAGGGCACTTTTCTGCCTCCTCGGCGCTTCTGGAGAGATTAATTCCTTTATCCTGCTCCCCGGCTGGATAATCTCTTTGTATTCCTCTAAAGAGTCTATGATGAAGTTGAGTCTTGTCTGTATATCATCCACGTTTTTTACAAGTTCGTAAGAATATTTTGAAGAAAGGTCTATTTCAGATTCTTTCAGCTCGCAGATGCCCTGCTCGTAAAGGGTATTGATAAGTATGTTTACCTTATCTTCTTTCAATATCGTGGTTACGTGAAATATTTTGGCTGGCCTAAACATTTTTCTCTAGAACTATAGAAAAGATCTTGTCAACAGCTTTATCTATGTTTTTAGAAGCCTTACTTTCAAGGGTTTTTATTCTTTTCTTGTATTCTCCAGCACTCTTTTTAGACTCCTTTTCTGCTTCTTGTTTAGCTTTGGTTATTGCTTCTTCTTTCTTCTTTTCTAGTTTCTCTTTTTCTTCCTTTAGTTTTTTATCAACACTCTTTTTTGCTTTCTCTATTTCATTTAAGCAGTCTGCTTTCAGCTGCTCTGACTTTTGCTCTTGCTCTTTTTCAAAGTTTCTTAATTGTTCTAGTGTTTTTGTGCTCACTTTCCTATCTCCAACCTCTGATGCTATGTGCGTGGCAAATCCTTCTTAATGCCAGGATATAACATGCTAAGTTCAGACTAACGTCATGTTCCTTTGCAATATTCTTAGCCAAATTCAAATTATTTAAAATTCTTTGGGTTATCATTGCATATGTTTCTTCTTTTTTCATGTATTTGGCAGATAATGACTTGGAGTATTCCTCACCAGATGCAATAACGCCCCCAGCATTAGCTAATATGTCCGGGATAATTTTAATACCTTTTTGTGCTAAGACCTTTTCAGCCTTGTAATGGACAGGCATATTAGCTGCTTCTACAATTCCTTTAGCTTTAATCAACTCTACGTT
>JAHWIK010000002.1 GCA_019322485.1 Candidatus Woesearchaeota archaeon | reverse complement strand
TAGTCGCAACATCTATTGGAGAGGAAGGGCTTGATATTCCTAAGGTTGATTTTGTTATCTTTTTTGAGCCTGTTCCATCTGCAATCCGCACAATACAGCGAAAGGGGAGAACAGGTCGCTTAGAGAAGGGACGAGTTACTGTCTTAATGACAGAAGGAACTCGTGATGAAGGCTATCGCTGGAGTGCTCATCACAAGCAAAAAAGGATGTATCGTAATCTGGATAATTTACGCAAAAAGGTTTCTTTTGAATTGAAAAGGAAAAAAGACCATAGCCTTGACAAGTATAAAGCTGATGAGGATAAAATAAAGATTTTTGCTGATTATCGTGAAAAGGGGTCTGGAACAATAAAAGAGCTTGTTGAGCTGGGTGCTGATTTAAAGCTGGAGAAGCTTGAGAATGCTGATTATCTTGTAAGCAGCAGGTGCGGGGTCGAGGTCAAGACAACAGAGGATTTTGTTAATTCTATTATTGACGGAAGGCTTTTGCAGCAGATAAAAGAGCTTAGGAGGAATTTTGAAAGGCCTGTTGTTTTGATTGAAGGTATTGATGATATTTATTCTGTTAGGAATGTTCATGCAAATGCAATCAGGGGAATGTTAGCTACAATCGCAGTAAGCTATGGAATTCCTATTCTGCACAGCCGCAATGCAAAAGAAACTGCTGCTTTGCTCCAAATAATCGCTAAGCGTGAGCAAGAGGTTACTGGAAAAGACTATACTCTGCACGGTGAGAAGCGTGCTTTTAGTATGAAAAACATGCAGGAGTATATTATTTCTGCTTTGCCTGGCGTTGGCGCAACACTTGCAAAGCCTTTGTTGAAGGCACTTGGAAGTGTTAAGAATATTGTTAATGCTGATGTAGAAGAACTGCAGAAAGTCGAGAAGATTGGCCCTAAAAAAGCCAAGCAGATAAAGGATGTTGTTGATTCTGATTATTCAGAAACTTCCTGACCTTAATTTCTTAACCCTTTCTTTAATCGGCGGGTGTGTTGAGAATAACACAAACAAACCATGGCCCCTGAACGGGTTTGCTATCATTAAATGTGCAGTTGTTTCTGTTGTTGAGCTTGGCCTTAAAGGTGCATGATGTATTCCTGTTTCTAGTTTGTTAAGAGCATCAGCAAGTCCAAAGCCATTATGCAATAATTTAGCTGCTGATTCATCTGCTAAATACTCCCTGCTTCTAGAAATTGCTAATCGTATGATTGTTGCCAGGATTGGTGTGAGTATTGCTAAAACTAAAAACTCTAAACCAGAGCCGCCCCTGTCCCTGCCTCTTCCGCCATAACCGCCAAAGATTGCTGCCCAGCGTGCCATCATTGCAACATAGCTTATAACACCGGCAATTGTTGCTGCAACTGCCTGTATCAGGGTGTCTCTGTTTCTTATATGTGAGATTTCATGAGCCATAACTCCTTTTAGCTCTTCTTCATTAAGCAGTTTCATAATCCCAACAGTAGCTGCAACTGCTGCATGTTTCGGGTTTCTGCCTGTTGCGAATGCATTTGGGTTGTGGCTGGGTACAATATATACCTTGGGCATTGGAATATTAGCTAAGTGCGCAATATCACGCACTATCTTATGCAGCTTGGGAGCTTCTGCTTCTGTAACTGGTTTTGCACGGTAAATTGCTAATACTAATTTGTCAGAATACCAGTAAGAGCCAAAGTTCATGACAACTGCAAATATTATCGCGATTGTCAGCCCATTAGTACCCCAAAAGCTGCCAATCCATAAGAATATACCAGTAAGTGCTGCAAGAAGCATCAGTGTTTTGAATTGATTAGCGAATGACATAGTAAATTATAATTAAATTTTATTTAAATAGCTTACTAATCCTTCTATGTGGCTAACCCGGGTATTTTTCTGCAAGAATTCCCTAAAGTGATTATCAACTTTAACGCCAAGCTTTTGCAGGCCAGAATTAAGTTTCCCATACAATTCTTTTCCTTTTTTGTCAAAATCAGTTAGAATTGTTATTTTTTTATTTTTCTTTGATAATTCTTCAATAATTGAGAATATTGGCTTTCTGCTTAGTGTTACGATATTTTTCAATCCTAAATGATTTAATGCTCTTTTGTCTTTTATTCCTTCTACCATTATTATATTATCAGAGTTCTTTAATTTCTCTATTTCTTTTTTTATTTCTTCTGTATTGTTCATCACTTTAATCTATAAACTTCTATCTTTCCTTCAGGAACATGCAAGTAAACGTTCCTTGGGTCTATTCCTCCAAGGTCTTCTCCTAAAATTGGGATGTCATACATAGCAAGACTTTTCTTTACGAGATTAGCATTGTCTAGAGGGGGTCCCCTGTTTATCTCTCCTGCAAGATACGCCTCAAGATTGCTTCTTTTTCCACCAAGCTTTTCAATTTCCTCAACAAGGATATCAACTGCTCTTTCTCCAGAAATCCTAGAAGCTCCTCCCCAAAGTATGTGTGCTAAAGAGAAAATGCCTTGTTCGCGATCCATTAAGCTTAAAGCAAGGCACAAGGTTACATGTAGAGTTCCAGCAACAACTGGGTCTTTAGTTACAAAATAGCCATCAGGATATACCAACCCGTTTACAATAACATCTGGGTTTCCGTAAGTGTCTAAGATTTTAAAAGTGTCTGTTGCCATTATCAACACAAAGAAAATGTTATAAATATTAAAAAGATTCTCTTATTAGGGGTTAAATGATAGGCTTATCTACAACTTTAAGGTATTACAAAAGAGAGGATATACAGAAAGAGATAGTCAATAATGCAAAAGACAGAGAGGTTGCTGTAAAATTTGGTGACAAAGGTTTTGGTAAAAGGCCTGACACATTGAATTATCCTGCAGATATTATAGAACTAGCAAAACAAGGTGCTACTTCTTTTCATGCTTCTGAAGAATTATGGACTAATCCTTTAAGATTAGACCCAAATATGCGGAGAAAAGAGATAGAAGACCTGAGAAATGGCTGGGATTTGGTACTGGATATTGACTGCCCATACTGGGGGCTGGGGCAGATAACTGCCTGGCTTATAATAAAAGCCCTAAAAGAAAACGGAATAAGCTCAATCTCGCTGAAGTTTTCTGGAAATAAAGGATTCCACATCGGTGTTCCATTTGAGGTTTTCCCAGATGCTATAGGTGGCCGTGAAACAAGGAGCCTGTTTCCTGAGGCTGCAAGAAAGATTGCGCTTTATCTTCTGGATTTCATAGGGAGGAACTACATAATTGTTGAGCCAAATCATTTTATTTTTGGAAACAGGTTCAAGCTTAACATAGAGGAATTAAGCAAACAGCTTGGAAAGAGCACAGAAGAGCTGACAATCTGGGAATGCAAGAACTGCAAAAAGAAGGTGACAGAAACAAAACAAACTCATGAAGAAATGATTGTAGGAAGTGATGACGTAGAATTTATGAATGAGCAGCATTACAGCGGCAAGGTAAAGAAGGGTTCTTTTACAAAAAGAACTTGCGGGTGCAATAATCCAGACCATATGAAGATTTTCAATGTAGCTACACTTATTGATATAGATACTATCTTGATTTCGTCAAGACATCTTTACAGGATGCCTTATTCATTGCATGAAAAATCTGGCTTAGCCTCTATGGTTTTTAATCCTGAAAAAATTCTTAACTTCAAGAGGGAATTTGCAAATCCAGATAATGTAAAAGTCTCAAAACATCGATTCTTAGACAAGGAAAATGTAAAGCAGGGGGAAGGTGCAGGGCTGCTTAACGCTGCTTTGGCATTTGCTCCAGATGAAGAAACAGAGGAGATAAGCCTAAAGAAAGAATATGAGATGCCCAAGTCAGCTTTGCCTGTTGAGCATTTTCCTCCATGTATTAAAAAAATCCTAAACGGAATAGAGGATGGAAGAAAGAGGTCATTATTCACTTTAGTAAATTTCCTAACCTGTGTTGGCTGGGATCATGACAAGATTGAGGCTTTGTTAAAGGATTGGAACAAGAAAAACCAGGAACCATTAAGAGAGGTATTGTTAGTAGGGCAGTTAAGATACCATAAACAACAAAAAAAGAGAATATTGCCGCCAAACTGTGCAAACAAGATGTATTACAAAGACATTGGATGCTGTAAACCAGATAACCTGTGCCAAAAGATAAAGAATCCTGTTAATTATGCAAAACGAAAAGTTGGGGCAAGAGAAAAGGCAGAAAAGCCAAAAAGGCCGCAATTAACAGAAGAACAGAAAGAAATGAGAAGAAAATACAGGGAGAAATTGAAGAAAGAAACAGAATAAGGCAATAAACAGTAATCTTTATAAAGAGTCATTTATTCCACAGGCGAGTGGTATTTGAATTGGATTCAAATACAAAAAGTAAACAATATTGAGCCTGAAAAGAAGTCTTTTCAGTACAAAAGTTACTGGGTTCTATACAAGGCTTCAACAAAAGGCTGTTTGCATTTCAACTTCAATGAGATAAGGTGGTCTTATCTAATTTAGAGGTGAAGGAAGCAACACATAAACGCAAATGCCAAAAGCAAGTAATCCACATCACGGAAGTTTGCAGTTTTGGCCTAGAAAGAGGGCCAAACGAGTTTATGCTAGAGTAAGGTCTAAGATTTCTTCAAAAGAAGCAAAGCCTTTAGAGTTCGCTGGTTACAAGGTAGGGATGACTCATGTTGCAGTCACTGACAACAGACCAAAGGCGCTAACAAAAGGGGAAGAGATTACATATCCCGTGACAATCATTGAGTGCCCCCCAATAAAGATTTCTTCTATCAAATTCTACAAAAACACAATAAAGGGGTTAAAGGCTGTTTCTGAGGTTTTTTCTGACAAACTTGATAAGGAGTTAGAAAGAAAAATAACATTACCAAAAAAAATCAAAAAGAATGTTGATGATATAAAAGATTTTGATGATATCAAGGTCACTGCATACACAAATCCAAAACTAACTACAATAGGCAAAAAGAAACCAGAATTCTTTGAACTTGCATTGGGAGGTTCAAAGGAAGAAAAGCTAAAGTGGGCCAGGGAGAATCTTGGCAAGGAAATAAAGGTTGGTGATGTGTTCCAAGAAGGGCAGCAAATTGATATTCATGCTGTAACCAAAGGAAAGGGTTACCAGGGTCCTGTAAAGAGGTTTGGTGTTGGTTTGAAGCATCATAAATCAGAGAAAGGTGTGAGAAGGGTTGGCAGCCTAGGGGGGTGGATTGCCCAAGGACATGTAATGTGGAGAGTTGCTCATGCCGGGCAGATGGGCTTCCACCAGAGAACAGAATATAATAAATGGCTGCTTAAGATAGGCACAAACCCAGAAGAAATGAGCACAAAAAACGGATTTATAAGATATGGAGTCATAAAGAACCCATATATTCTCGTTAAAGGCTCTATTGCAGGGCCATCTAAAAGGCTTATCAGGTTTAATCATGCTATAAGGGGCAGGAAGAATGTGCCAAAAGAGGCTCCACCAATTAATTACATTAATCTGGATTTGAAGAAGTAAAATGAAAGTAAGCGTTTTATCATCATCAAAGGAAAAGAAGAAAGAGATTGATTTACCTAGTCAGTTTGGTGAAGAGATAAGGCCTGACCTAATTTTAAGGGCTGTATTAGCTGTACAAAGCAATAAAAGGCAGCCATACGGAGCATCACCAGAAGCTGGAAAGCGAGCATCTGCAATAATCTCAAAAAGAAGGCATGACTACAGGGGCTCATATGGATTTGGTATTTCAAGAACTCCAAGAAAGATACTAAGCAGGCGGGGAACAAGAATGTACTGGGTTGGTGCAGTTGCTCCAGGAACTGTTGGTGGAAGAAGAGCTCATCCGCCAAAGGCTGAAAAAAATTATTCTCAAAAGATAAACAAGAAGGAACGCAGAAAAGCGATAAGAAGTGCAATTGCTGCTACGATTGCAAAGGATTTAGTTGAACAAAGAGGGCATAAAGTTCCTGCTGATTATCCTTTTGTACTTGAATCCAAGATTGAAGATACAAAGAAGACAAAAGACATCATGAATCTATTTGAAAAGATTGGATTGAAGGGAGAGCTGGAGCGGTCTTCAATCAAAACTATAAGGGCAGGCAGGGGGAAGTCAAGAGGAAGGAAATATAAGAGGAGAGTTGGCCCGTTATTTATTGTTTCAAAAGGATGCAAACTAATGAAGTCTGCAGATAATATTCCTGGCGTTGATATTGTGGAAGTCAAGAATATCAATGCAGAGATACTTGCGCCAGGAGCTGTTCCGGGAAGATTGACCATCTGGAGCGAAGCAGCTATAGAAAAACTAGGCAAGGAAAAACTATTCATGTGATTCAAATGGAACCTTATGATGTTATCAAATATCCTTTGTCAACTGAAAAGTCGATAAGACTTATGGAAGCAGAGAATAAACTTGTTTTTGTAGTGGATAAACAAGCAAAAAAGAAGGAAATCAAAGAAGCAATAGAGAAGGCATTTAAGGTAAAGATTGACGAGGTAAACACTTTCATTGATATAAAGGGCAGAAAAAAGGCATATATCAAATTTTCAAAGGAAACTCCTGCGATTGATATAGCTACTCAGCTTGGGTTGATGTAATGGGAAAGAACTTAATTCAGCAAAAACGTGGAAAGGGAAGTCCAACCTACAAATCTCCTAGTTTTAGGTATAAAGGTGCTGCAAGGCATGTACCAATTTATGATAAAAACATCAAGGGAGAGATTATAGATTTTGTCCATTGTCAGGGTCACTCTGCCCCATTGGCAGTTATCCGGTATGAGAACGAGGAGAAATGCATCATACAAGCACCTGAGGGGGTTAAGGTAGGGGATAATGTTGAAGCAGGAACAGACATAAAACCAGAGGTAGGAAATACATTATCTCTAAGCGAGATACCAGAGGGCACCCAGATATATAACATCGAGAACAGCCCCGGTGATGGCGGAAAATTTTGCAGGTCCTCAGGAGCATTTGCTAAGATTGTAACAAAATTGCCTGCAGGGATTTCAGTTTTATTGCCTTCAGGAAAAAGGAAAATATTCAGACCTGATTGCAGGGCGATGATTGGTGTTGTTGCTGGAAGCGGCAGACCTGAAAAACCATTCCTAAAAGCAGGAAACATATATTATAAGATGAAAGCCAAAAACAAGTTATGGCCTATCACTTCAGGAACTTCGATGAATGCTGTTGACCATCCTTTTGGCGGCTCAAGTTCAGGCACCAAAGGCAGGCCAACGCAGGCATCTAGAAACGCCCCAGCAGGCAGAAAGGTCGGAAAGATTGCTCCAAGAAGAACGGGTAGGGGGAAGAAGTAAAATGGTCAAGAAAGAATTTACCTACAGGGGAAAAACATTGGATGAATTAAAAGAAATGAGTATGAATGATTTTGCAGGCTTGCTTCCTGCAAGACAGAGAAGAAGCATAAAGCGCGGATTTACTGATCAACAGAAAATTTTGATGGGAAATATAAAGGAAGGAGTCAAGGATATCAAAACTCACTGCAGGAACATGGTTATTTTGCCAACAATGGTTGGGGTCACCTTAAGGGTATACAGCGGAAAAGAATTTGTTCCAGTAAGTATAGATACAGAGATGCTTGGCCATTATTTGGGTGAGTTCGTAGGTACAAGAAAAAGAATAGAACACTCTGCCCCAGGTATTGGTGCTACTAGATCAAGTGCAAGTTTATCGGTGAAATAAATGCCTTACAAGTATGCTAGCAAAAATTATGAACCAGAACATATGGCTAAGGCAGTTGGAACTTCGCTGTCTATTTCCACAAAACATGCTATAGAGATATGTACCTTACTAAGACATAAGGAACTTTCAAATGCAAAGGGACTGCTTAAGAATGCCATAGAAAAAAAGCAGGCAATACCTTTTTCGAGATTCAACAGTGATGTTGGGCATAAAAAGGTTGTTGGGCCTGGAAGGTACCCAGAGAAAGCGTCAGAAGAGGTACTTAAGCTATTGGAATGTGTAGAAGCAAATGCACAATTCAAGGGTCTTAACACAGCAGAGCTTATAATAGAGCATATTTGCGCGCATAAAGCTGGAAAAGTGATGCGTTATGGCAGGCAGCGCGGCAGAACCTCAAAAAGAACTCATGTTGAGGTAATGGTAAAAGAGATTGCTAAGAAAGAGAAGCCAAAGGAGAAGAAGGCAACAGAAAAGAAAGAAGAAAAAAAGCCTGAAATAAAAGCTCCTAAGGAAGCAAAGCCTTCTGAAAAAGCAGAGAAAAAAGAAGTAGTAAAAAAAGCTGAAGAAAAGAAACCAGAAGAGGTAAAGGCCAAAAATGATTGAGAGAAAGTTTGTTGCGCAGAAGATAAAGGAATTCCAGATTGAAGAGTTTGTTAATAAAAATTTGGGTAATGTTGGCCATAGCCACACAAAGATGCTAAAGACTCCTCTGGGGGAGAAGATAGTCATCTATGCCTCAAGACCAGGCTTAGTAATCGGAAGAAAAGGCCAAAATATAAGGCAATTGACAAAGACCCTGAAAAAGAAATTTGAATTAGAGAATCCTCAAATAGAGATAAATGAAGTTGAGAATATAAACCTGGATGCCCAGGTAATGGCTGAGAAGATTGTTGATTCGCTTGAAAGATTTGGAACTCAAAGGTTCAAAGGAATCGGCCATAAAGTAATGGCAGAGGTAATGGGTGCTGGAGCACTGGGTATAGAAATTTTAATCCGCGGAAAGGTTCCAAGCAGCAGAGCAAAGTCATGGAGATTTTACTCTGGTTATCTGAAAAAATGCGGTGATATAGCTTTGGTTGGCGTTGAAAAGGCGTATGCTTCAGCACAACTAAAAACAGGCATTATAGGGATTAAGGTATCTATTATGCCTCCAAACATAAAACTCCCTGATGATGTTCATCTTATTGAGGAAAAAAAGGAAGTTGTTGAAGAGGTAAAAGAAGGAGAAGAAAAGAAAGAAGTTAAGGAAGAAGCAGAGAAAAAGGAAGAGAAGAAAGAAAAGGAAGATGTTAAGGAAGAAGCAACGGAAAAAAAGGAAGAGACAAAGAAAGAGGTAAAAGAAGCAGAAAGTAAAGAGAGCAAGGAAGAACAAAATGAAGCTTAGAATCAAAGAGATAAAATCAATGGCTGCTGAGGACTTAAAAGGTAAGTTAGAAGAGCTTAGAAAGGACTTAATCAAACAAAATGCTCAAATTGCAACCGGGACAACTCCAAAAAATCCCGGGCAGGTAAAACAAATTAAAAAAACAATTGCAAGGATATTAACTGTAATGAAAACAAAGGAGAGTAAGCAATGAGTGAGATATGCACTACATGTGGTTTGCCAAAAGAACTTTGTGTTTGTGAAACAATAGCAAAAGAAAGCCAGCGAATAGGGGTATACCTAGATAAGAAAAAATTCGGTAAGGTGTACACAGTAATAGAAGGGATTGACAGCAAGGAAATTGACATGAAGGACCTGACAAAAAAGCTGAAAAGCAAATTTGCTTGTGGGGGAACAACAAAAGAAGGGAGAATAGAATTGCAGGGTGACCATAAGCAAAAGGTAAAGGATGTTTTGATTGAAGCTGGTTTTTCGGCAGACACAATAGACATAAAATAAGGATGGACAAGGCAGGGTTGTTGAAAGGCGAACTAATAGGCCTTAATGTAAAGGTCTTAGGGAAAAACATAGAAGGAAGGATAATTGACGAAACGAAGAATATGCTTATGATTGAACAGGACCTCAAGAAAAAGAAGATAATAAAGAGCAGCAATGAGTTTGAGGTTGAATTCAAAAACCAGAAAGTAAAGATTGACGGAAAATTATTGGTTGGTAGATGTGAGGAAAGGATAAAGAAAATATGGTAAAAATGGCTGAAAAAAAATGTAATGATAAGAACTGTCCGATTCATGGTAGTCTGAAGTGCAGGGGAAAAAACTTTGTTGGAACTGTTTTATCCACAAAGATGCATAACACAGCGATCTTAGAGTGGACGTGGAAACATTTCCTCCCAAAATATGAACGATATGAAAAAAGAAGAACAAGAATCAAGGTGCATAATCCTTCCTGCATTGGTGCAAAGGATGGTGATGTTGTAAAGGTCATCGAATGCAGGCCATTAAGCAAAACCAAACATTTTGTGATTGTCGAGAAGCTTGGTGTTGAGAAGGGATTCAAGGAGAGGATGGAAGCAGAAGAAGCTGCAAAGGTTGTTGAAAAGGAAAAACCTGAGGAAAAAGTGGAGCCTGAAACACCAAAAGAAGAGGCAAAGAAGGAATAATATGAAAGCGTTAAAATCAAGGATGACAAAGGGATTGCAGATTGGTTCACTTATGGAGACTTGTGACAACTCGGGGGCTAAGATTGTCAGGGTTGTTTCAATAATTGGAGAAAAAACAGTAAAAGGCAGAGCACCAACGTGCGGTGTAGCTGATTTGATACTCGCATCAGTCAAGGGCGGCAGACCTGATATGAGGAAACAGGTTGTTTTCGCAGTTGTAGTCAGGCAGAAAAAGGAATATCGCAGGGCAAATGGAATGAGGATTAAATTTGAGGACAACTCTGCTGTTGTACTAAAGGACGATAAAGGCAACCCAAAAGGAACTATTTTCAAGGGGCCGATTGCTAAAGAGGCGTGCGATAGATGGCCTGGAATTGCTAAGCTAGCAAGCATAGTTGTTTAAAATGAAAAAAAAGTTTTCAGCAGGATGGAGAAAAAGCAAAGTGCCAAAGAAGCAGCGTAAAAGTAGATATAATGCTCCACTGCATATCAAACAGAAGTTTATGAGGTCTCATCTTTCAAAAGAGTTGAAGAAAAAGCATGGCAAAAGAAGTTTAGGCTTAAAAAAAGGGGATAAGGTTAAGGTTGTTGTCGGCCAATTTAAAGGCAAGACAGGTAAGATTGAGAGGATTGATTTGAAAGGCGGCAGGGTCTACCTCGAAGGGATAGAGATACTAAAAAAAGATGGAACAAAAACTACACACTCCATTGACCCTTCAAATCTCATAATTACTGAAATTAACCTGGATGATAAAATGAGAAACAAGATATTGGAGAGGGAGTGATAGTTATGGTTAAAAGACATTTAAAAACATTAAGTGTGCCAAAGAGCTGGAAGATAAAGAAGAAGGAGTCCAAATTTATTTTAAATCCTAATCCAGGCCCGCACTCCAAAGGCTCAGGCATTCCTCTGGGTGTGTTTATAAGAAATATTCTCGGGTATGCAAAGAATTTGAAGGAAGTTAAATTTATGTTGAATAACAGAAATGTCCTGGTTGATGGCATAAAGAGGTCTAACCCTAAGTTTCCGGTTGGGTTGTTTGACTCTGTTGAATTCACTGAAGCAAATGAGTGTTTTAGGATGATATTTGACAACAAAGGAAAGATTACCTCTTTATCAATTGACAAGCCAGATGCAAAGAATAAGCCGTGCAAGGTTACTGGTAAAACTAAGGTGAGGGGAAAAACACAACTTAACCTGTATGACGGCAATAATATACTGGTAGATAAGGATGACTATAAGGTTGGTGACACATTATTGTTGGAATTGCCAAAGAAAAGTATCAAGGAGCATATTAAGTTCGGAAAAGGAGTCATGATATACCTTGTTGGTGGAAAACATACTGGCCAAACTGGCAAGATAGAGGCCATAAAAGAAGATAAAATCAGTTATAAAAACAGCTCAGGAGAGGTAATTGAGACTCTAAAGAAATATGCCTTTGTTATCGGCAGTGATAAACCTGTTATATCCTTAAGTAAAAAATGAATCCGATGAGAAATATAAGAATTGGGAAGGTAACCCTTAACGTGGGTGCTGGTAAAGAGCAGACTAAGCTAGAGAAAGGCATATTGTTATTGAAACATATTACAGGAATAGAGCCAGTAAAAACCTTTACGAACAAAAGGATACCCACCTGGGGCCTTAGACCTGGGCTGCCTATAGGCTGCAAATTGACTTTGAGGGGCAAACCAGCAAAGGAATTGTTGGCCAGGTTATTATCTGCAAAAGACAATACGCTTAATGAAAGGCAGTTTGATAAAGAAGGTAATCTGGCTTTTGGCATTCATGAATATATTGACATCCCAGGAGCTAAGTATGAGCCCAAGATAGGCATTGCCGGGTTAGAGGTATGCATCACCCTGGAAAGACCTGGTTTCAGGATTAAAAGAAGAGGGATAAAGAAAAGCCACGTCCCTAAAAAACACAGAATAACGAAGGAAGAAGCAATTGAATTTATGAAAAAAGAATTTGGAACTAAGATGGGTGAAGAATAAATGACGTACAGCGATTATAAAAAGGTATTCAAGCAGTTAAGGGCTAAGCCGGTTAAACTGAAGAAATTTATGAAACATAATGCACCTAAAGAGAGGGAGTGTGGAAGAAGCATAAGAAGATGCCGCAGATGTGGAAGGATAAGGGGGCATATAAAGAAATATGGCCTTGACCTGTGCAGGCAATGTTTCAGAGAGGTAGCAACTAAACTAGGATTTAAGAAATATAGTTGAGGTAAAAGAATGTTAAATGATTCATTAGCAAATGCGTTGTCAGTAATCCTAAATGCTGAGAAAATAGGAAAGAAGGAATGTGTAATAAGACCTGTGTCTAAAGTAATCAAGAAGGTTTTATCTGTTATGAAAGATAATTATTATATTGGCGACTTGCAGGAAATAAAAGACAACAGAGGCGGCTTGATTAAGGTAAATTTGTTAGGCAATATAAATAAATGTGGTGCAATAAAGCCAAGGTTTTCTGTCAAGAAAGACCTATATGAAAAATTTGAAAAGAGGTTTTTACCTGCTAAGGATATGGGTGTGATTATAGTTTCAACATCGCAAGGCATAATGAGCCAAGCAGATGCTAAAAAGAAAGGCTTAGGTGGCAGGACATTGGCATATTGTTACTAAAATGGCAAAAGAAAAGAAATCTATAGATGTAGAACTGGATGTGCCGCAGGGGATAGAAGTTAAGATAGATGGAAGTACTGTATCAATCAAGGGGCCAAAGGGTGAAGTAAAGAAGGTCTTTGTTACTCCCTATATTAAGCTAGAATGCAAGGAGAATAAGATATTAATTAAAGCAGGCAGAAGCACCAAGAGAGAGGAGAAGCTAATAGGCACTTTAAAGGCAAATATAAAGAATATGTTTAAGGGTGCTAGTGAACTGCATAAGTATCAATTAAAGGTTTGTTCTGGTCATTTTCCCATGAAAGTTGCTGCCCAAGGAAATACATTTACCATAAATAACTTCCTTGGAGAAAAATTTCCCAGGACCCTGAAATTAAGGGAGGGGGTAGGAGTTAAAGTTGAAGGTGACATGATAAATGTGGAAAGTGCTGATAAGAATCTTGCTGGCCAAACAGCAGCTGATATCGAACAGCTAACCAGGAGAACTAATTATGATACAAGAATATTCCAAGATGGCATTTATACCATAAACAAGGACGGCAAAGAGATAAAGTAAGATGGCAGATATGAAATCATTATTGGGAAAGAGAAGGCATATCAAGAAGAGAAAGCCTGAATTTATATTACAGGACTATGGCAAGAAGCCAAGACTAAAAAGGAAATGGAGAAAGCCAAAAGGAATAGACTCCAAAATAAGGCTTGGTCTAAGGGGCTATAGGAAGATTGTAACCAAAGGCTATGGTTCGCCAAAATTAGTAAAGGGGCTCCATAAATCAGGACTGAAACCGGTCCTGGTGATATCAATAAAAGATATTGACTCAGTCAACAAGGAAAAAGAAGGAATTATTATCAAAGGCAGCATAGGGTTGAGGAAAAAGGTAGAACTGGTCAAGAAAGCTAAAGAAAAGGGCATTAGAATTTTGAATCTAAAGGACCCTGACAAATTTTTAAAGGCTGTTTCAGAATCTATGGAAAAGAAAAAGCAAGAGAAAAAGAAACTTGCAGAAAAGAAAGAGAAGAAGGCTAAGGAAGTGAAAGAGAAGGCTAAGCCTAAAGAAGAAAAAGAAGAGCTTGCAGACAAAATAAGCGATGAAGAGAAGAAGGAAGCTGAAAAAAAGGAAAGAGACAAGCTTCTAACGCAGAGGACGTGATGTGAATGGAAGTTAAGGTTCAAAAAAAGCTTGCGGCATCAGTGCTCAAGTGTTCAAAATCAAGGATAAGATTTGATCCAGAGAGGCTTGATGAGATAAAAGAAGCCATAACAAAAGCTGATATCAACTCGCTCATAATAGATAAAGCAATATCAAGAAAACCTGTCAACAATACGTCAAGGTTCAGGGCAAGAAAGAAGCTAGTTCAAAAAAGGAAGGGGAGGCAGAAAGGGGCTGGTTCAAGAAAAGGCAAGAGAACAGCTAGGCTGCCCAAGAAGAGGGCATGGATAAACCAAATAAGGATACAGCGCGAATTTTTGAAGTATCTGAGGGATAAGGAGATTATTGGCAAACAGGTTTACAGAGATTTATATTTAAAATGCAAGGGTGGATTTTTCAGGAGCAAACGGCACCTAAAACTTTACATTGATGAGCATGGACTTGGAAAATGAAAAAGACCAGATTTACTGTAAAATTTAAGAGAAGAAGGAAGGGAATTACGAATTACAAAAAAAGATTAAAGATATTGTTAGTTGATAAACCCCGGCTGGTTATTAGAAAATCTCTCAATAATACAAACACCCAGATAATTGAGTACGCGCCACAGGGTGATAAGGTTATAGTCGCTGCACATTCAAGTGAGCTAAAAAAATATGGGTGGAATGCTACTGGAAATGCGCCAAGTGCTTATCTAACAGGAGTTTTGCTTGGGCAAAAAGCCAAGAAGAAAGGAATAAAGGAAGCTATATTGGACTTGGGCTTGAGTGTTCCTACAAAGGGAGGAAGATTATACGCAGCATTACGCGGCGTTATTGACACAGGGATAAGTGTGCCGCACTCCAAAGAGATATTGCCCCCTGACGACAGAATAAAGGGCATGCACGTAATAAACTATTCAAACCTATTAAAGGCGGATAAGGCAAAATTTGAAAAGCAATTTTCAGCTTATATAAAGAGCGGGGCTGACCCTGCAAAATCAGCTGATTATTTCGATAATACAAAGAAGAAGATAAGCGAGGCATAAAATGGCAGAAGAAAAAGAAGAGCCTAAAGAAGAGACAAAAGACACAGTTGAACCTGAAGAAGAAAAGAAAGTAGCTGAGAAAGTTGAACCTAAATCGGCTAAGAAAGGCGAGAAACCAGCCTTCGATAAAGAAGGCTGGAAGCCAAGGACATCATTAGGCAGAAAAGTAAAAAATGGAGAAATAAAGGACATTGATGAAATACTTGACAACGGATTTAAGATCATGGAGGCAGAGATAGTTGATATACTTTTACCAAATGTTGAAACAGATCTTTTATTGATAGGCCAATCAAAAGGAAAGTTTGGCGGCGGTCAGCGCAGGGTCTTTAAACAAACACAAAAGAAAACGCAAGAGGGCAACAAACCAAAATTTGCGACTTTTGCAATAGCTGGCAACCATGACGGGTACATTGGAATTGGTTATGGCAAGTCAAAAGAAACAGTTCCAGCCAGAGAAAAGGCAATAAGAAATGCCAAACTTAATATCATAAAAATAAGGCGTGGCTGTGGAAGCTGGGAATGCGGCTGCAAAGATGCTCACTCAATCCCATTCAAGATAGAAGGTAAATGCGGTTCTGTAAGGATAAAGATTATGCCTGCCCCAAAAGGAACTGGTCTTTGTGTGGAGCCTGAATGCCAAAAGATTTTAGGTCTCGCAGGAGTAAAGGATGTCTGGTCAAAGACGCTTGGGCAGACAGGCACAAAAATAAATGTAATTTATGCGTGCATTATGGCCCTGAAAAATCTAATTGCAACTAAGACTCAATCTAGATTTATGGAAAATCTTGGAATCTGTGAAGGGAGATTAGAAAAATGAATGAGGAATCCAAAAAAAGATTGGCTGTGGTAAGGATAAGAGGGAATATAGGCCTAAAAAATGAAGTCAAGGATACACTTAAAATGCTAAATCTCCATAGAAATAATTATTGTACTGTTGTCCCAAATAAGGATAGTTTTCTTGGGATGGTCAGAAAGGTTAAGGATTATGTGGCTTATGGTGAGCTTGATGATGAGACGTATAAACTATTGGTTGAAAAACGCGGAGAAAAAAAGGGAGACAAACTCAAAAAGTTCTTCCGATTAGGCCCTCCAAGAAAAGGGTTTGAAAGGAAGGGTGTGAAGATTCCTTTTAAAAAAGGAGGAGCTATTGGCTATAGGGCCGGCAAAATAAACGATTTAATCAAAAGGATGATTTAGATGGTTGTCAGAAGAAAGAAAAAAAGTGTAAGGCTGCGGGGAGAAACAACCCATGGTTTTGGTTCTATGAAAAAGAATCGTGGGGCTGGAAACCGCGGAGGTAGAGGCATGGCTGGAAGCGGTAAGAAGGCTGACCAGAAAAAGCCATGCATATGGAAGAATAAGAAATACTTTGGCAAGTATGGCTTTAAAAAGAAAGGGATAAAAGAGGATATAACTCCAGTAAATATTCTATTTCTTGAAGAAAATCTTGGGGCTCTTGAAGCTGCAGGAAAGATTTCAAAGGAGAATGATGTTTATGTTGTTGACCTGGAAAAGATTGGTTACAATAAGCTATTGAGTAAAGGAAAGGCAACTAAAAAGTTCAAGATAACTGTTCCTTATGCTTCTAACGGGGCTGTTGAAAAAGTAAAGGGTGCAGGTGGAGAAGTTATAGTAAAAACACCAGCAAGCGGAGAATAAAATGTCTTTATTGCGGACAATACTAGATAATCTACCTGAGGTTGTAAAACCAACTCAAAAAAGATTATCTTTCAAAGAAAAGCTTAAGTGGACTGGAGTAATTCTTGTGCTTTATTTTGTTCTGGGCTTAATGCCCCTATTTGGTTTAGGTGAGAATGCACTTGAGCAGTTTGAATTTCTTTCCATAATCCTGGGTGCTCAATTCGGGTCACTTATATCCTTAGGTATAGGTCCAATTGTTACGGCTTCTATTGTTTTGCAGCTGCTTAATGGCTCTGGTTTGGTAAAGTTTGATTTAACAAGCCCGGAAGGAAAGAAATCATTCCAGGGAACTCAAAAGATTATGAGTATATTCTTTATAATATTTGAAGCAGCAATCTATGTCTTTATGGGTGGCTTGTCTCCAGGAACACATTTTGACCCGGTAACAAGAGCGCTTTTTTCCCCGCAGGTAGGTGTAGAACTTTCTGCTTCAGCCCTTGCATTAAGTGCACCTATGATATTTAACCTAAAATTATTCCTTGTTTTCCAGTTATTTATTGGCGGCATGTTGATATTGTTTATGGATGAAGTGGTCAGCAAATGGGGTTTTGGTTCTGGCATTTCATTGTTTATTGCAGCTGGTGTAAGTAAAAGTATCTTTGTGCAGGCATTTAATTGGATGAGGCCAACTGCTGCTGGTGTTGCTGGAATGACTTATTCCATTGGAGCTGTACCTGCTCTTTTCCAGAGTTTAGCTGCTAATGATATTACAACTGCAGGGGTGAAGATAGCTGCATTGCTGTCAACTGCGCTTGTTTTTGTTGTTGCTGTTTACGCACAGGCAATGAAGGTTGAGATACCCCTCAGCTTTGGCCGCGTACGTGGTCATGGCATTAGATGGCCGCTGAGTTTTATCTATACATCTAATATTCCTGTTATTCTGGTTGCTGCCTTGATGGCAAACATGCAGCTTTGGGGCAGATTATTGCAGAACTGGGGCAAACCCTTGCTTGGAACCTTTCTTGCAGATGGCACCCCTGCATCTGGCCTGGTTTTCTGGCTGCAAGGCTCCAATATTGTTAGGGCCATAATTGAGCGTCAAAGTTTTTTTATCGGATATAAGCCGTATGTCCAGGCTCTTGTTTATGTGTCGTTTATGATTTTAGGGGCGATTATGTTCAGCGTGTTTTGGGTCCAAACAGCCGGAATGGATGCCAGGTCTCAAGCAAAGAATATGATGTCATCTGGCCTGCAGATACCTGGTTTTAGGCGCGATGAAAGGGTTCTTGAGAGGCTGTTAAACAGGTATATCTGGCCATTGACAATAATGGGTGCTGCAACTGTTGGTTTTTTAGCATCTTTGGCTGACCTCACTGGCTCATTAAGCAGAGGCACAGGTATTTTGCTGGCTGTTATGATTATATATAAGCTATATGAAGAGATAGCGCAACAACACATGATGGATATGCATCCAATGATGCGTAGGTTTATGGAGACTTAAAATGTTTGACTCACTTTTAAACCCGGTTTTCAACCCATTGCTAGAGTTACCTATGGTTGTAGCAGTGGCAGTTGTCGCATTAATAGTTTCAGTGATAATTACAGTAGTCTATAAGTTTACAACTAACCAGAGCCTTATGAGGGATTTAAAAAACGAGTTAAAAGAATTCCAAAAGGAGATGAAGGAGCTTAGAAACCACCCAGAAAAGGCCATGGAGATACAAAAAAAATCCATGGAGACAAATATGAAGTATATGAGTCATAGTATGAAATCCACATTATTTACGCTAATACCCATAATTATTATTTTTGGGTGGGCAAATGCTCATTTGGCTTTTGAGCCAATCCTGCCAGGACAGGAATTTACTGTTGAAGCTGTATTTGCAAGAGGCATGAGCGGCACAATAAATCTTATTGCACCAGAGGGTATAGAGGTGCTTGGCAACTCAAGCAGGGTTGTTGAGGATGGAAAGGTAGTTTGGGTTTTGAAGGGAGTTGAAGGCGATTATGTAAAAGGCAATGCCATTCAATTTGAATTTAATGACCAGGTTGCTTACAAAGATGTGATAATAACAACTGAACAAAGATATGCTAAGGTGATGGAAGGGATAAAGGGTGTGTACGGCTTAAAGACAATCAAAATAAACAATGAGTCAAAAAAGATTATGGACCTGCCATTCAGCCTTTTGGGTTTCAGAGGGGGCTGGTTAGGGGTGTACATAATATTTTCAATGATATTCAGCACAATATTGAGAAAATGGATGAAGGTGTACTAATCTTTTTAAACAAAGTTAAGTTCCGTTGATTAAAATGCCAGCAAGAAGATATAGATCAAGGTCATTGCGCAGGGTTTTTAGGAAAACTCCTGGCGGAAAAGTAGTCGTACACTACGAAAAGAAAAAGCCTAAGCTAGCTAGATGTGGCAGCTGCGGGGCTGTCCTTAAGGGAGTTGTACGAGAGAGACCATTTAAGCTAAAGAATATGCCAAAAACAAAGAAAAGGCCTTCCAGGCCTTATGCTGGTGTTCTTTGCAGCAGATGTATGAGAAAGTTAATGATTGGAAAAGCAAGAGAATAATCCTCTGCAGTACTGGCAACAGCTGCTTCAGATGAGGATTGGAGGGAAAAATGATTGAAGTTGGAAGATTGTGTTTGAAGATTGCGGGCAGGGATGCTGGCGGAAAGTGTGTTGTTGTAGATGTTCTTGATGATAAATTTGTAACAATAGACGGCAATGTAAGGAGAAGGAAGTGTAATGTTCTTCATCTAGAGCCTTTAAAGGATGTTATCAAGATTGACAAAGGGGCTTCTCATGATGCTGTTAAGGCAGAGTTTGATAAATTAAAGATTTCTGTGTGGGAGACAAAGAAGAAAGAGAAAACTACAAGGCCAAAGAAAGTTAGGGGCAAGAAGAAAAAGGTTGAGAAAGAGAAAGAAGCAAAGAAAGGCAAAAAGGCTAAGTCCCCTAAGAAACCTTCGAAGGGCACTGAGAAGGGTTTAGAGAAGAGGGAGTCTTCTCAAAAAGCAGAAGCAAAGCCAAAAGAAGAGAAACCGGCTAAAAAGGCTGAGGAAACTGAGAGTGTTGAAGAACTGCTTGGTGGAGAAGCTGAAGTTAAGGCTAAGGAAGAAAAGAAGTAATTCTTTTTTCTTTTATTTATTCATACCTTCAAACAACTCACTCAAATTAAGCTCAAAACCAGCAACAGGAACTTCTATTTTCCAATTATCAAGAACTTTTGGGGCTATTTCTCCGACAAAGGCAATCTTTTTGCCGTTGACAATCACACGGCCAACCCTGCCTGGGATAAAAGCGTCATTATCTGTTTCCTCTATCTCGTATTTGACATCCAGCATTCTCATTAAAGAATCGAGAACCTGCTTTATCTCAGTAAAATCAACTCCATCATGCGCAGATGCAACTGCAATACGCTCATAATCTGTTATTGTTTCGTTTTTTCTTGTTGAAACCAGGCCTTGCTCAAAGATTTTCTGTGGATATTCAATGTGTTTGTTCTTTGAAAGCACCTCTAAGAGTATTGGAAGTATCCAGGTTCTGATACAAGAGTAACTTTCTGACATATACTCGCTAATCTCAACTGTTCCAAAATCTTCTATGTTCATATTCTCATATAAGAATGATTTATTTGTTAGAATCGGACTGATAACTTCCTGGTAGCCAAGGCCAGCTATTATGTCCCGCGCTTTGTCTATAAATTTAACAAGAGGTGTTGTCTTGCCAATAGTATAGCTTTTTAGCGGCAGTTCTTCTATTTTTTTGTAGCCATAGGCTGTTCCAATGTCTTCGATTATATCAACTGGATGCAGGATATCTCGCCTATAATGAGGTATCTTAACTGTTCCATTGCTATAATCATACTGCAGTTTCTCGAGCAATTTCTTGATTTCAGTATCTTTAAGGCCTAAGCCAAGAAGTTTCTCTACTTGCTCTGCGCTTATTTTGATTGTTTCATTGAATAAATGAGGTGTTGTTATTGTTTTTGTAGGATATTTAACATCAACAGAGCATATACTAAATCCCCTTTCATACAGTGCCTGTGCAAATATATTAGCAGAAAGCAGTAATGCATCCATATCAGTTCCAGTTGCTTCAAAAAACAAATCCTGCTCATTTTCTTCGACCTTTCCAGTAATGTTTGAGTTAATTATGGGCGGAAAACTGAGCACTTGGTCTTTTGAATCTATTAAAATAGGATACTTTTTCTTGCCTTCCAGAATCCAGGCATATTCCTTTCCTTTTGGATGCTCCTCTAAAATCTCCTGCTGAGTCATTTCCTTTCTGAATTCAAGCGGGATAAACTTAACTGATTCTGGCTCAGTTGCCTTGTAATGAACTGGGAAATTAATCTTTTTGTAGGAATAGATTCCAATAGCAACCTTCTCACGCCTTCTGCCATAGTTTTCGCATAATTTCTCCTGCAACTGTATTATTTGCTTGATAAGATAATCATCAACCTTGCGGCCTTTTGCGACAAAAGCAACTACATAAGGCCTTATCTTGTCAACTGACTTGTCTACAATCACCTTATAGTCAGATTTATTGATTTTTAACGGGGGAATTCCTTTTTGTTTGCCAATCAGGCCTTTCAAAAGCCTTGCAATACCTTCTATAGACCACAGATAAGGCAGATTTGTGTCTCCAAAAGAAACAGAAACCTCATCAGTTTCTTTATCATAGCCATCATACTCCCCTTTTCCGTATTCTACAAGGTCTTTTAATTCTTCAAGAGAGAGTTTTTTACCTACTAAAGCATTCAAATCTTTAAGTGAAAATGTAATTGTTGGCATTTACTTGATTCTCCTCCTCTTGAGTTCCTTATGGTATATTTGGTGGTGTGTTGTTGAAAACTTAAAGGCTGATAGGACCATAATGACCAGTATAAGGACAAACAATCCCCTGTAAGGTACTTCAAAATAAAAATAAGCTGCTGCAAAGGTTATGGCTGCAATTAAAATAAGTATAGGCATGGCTCTATTCCATTTGTGGTATTTCTTAAGTTTGTGATGGGCATATTTTGAGATTATCTTGTGCTCTCGCTCTTCTAATTTGACTATGCTCTCTTTTACTGCCTTGAAAAATTCTTTCATTATATCACCCGGGCATTCCTTAATACTTCTAGGTCATGGCTAAATAATTGCCTGATATCCTTTATGCCAAGCTTGAACATTGCAATCCTATCTATTCCTAGGCCCCAAGCAAGCACAGGAACATCCACGCCAAGGGGCTTGCACATCTCTGGCCTAAATATGCCTGCGCCACCGAGCTCTATCCAACCTAAGTCTGGATGTTTTGCAAACAACTCGCAGCTTGGTTCTGTGAAAGGGAAATAACCGGGTACAATCTTTACTTCATCTGTTTCTGCGAATTCCTTTGCAAACAGCTTTAACAAGCCAAAGAGATGCCTCAGGTTTAGGCCCTTCTCAACAACTATGCCTTCTGTTTGATTAAAATCTACAAGATGTGTTGCATCAATAACATCGTATCTAAAGCAGCGCGTTATTCCAAAGTATTTGCCCGGTATTTTTAGCTCAGGGGAAGTCAGCATTCTTGCAGAACATGCTGTACCCTGTGTCCTTAACATGTGCCTATGGGTTCTTTTAGCATCAAATTTGTATTGCCAGCCTTTTGAGCCAGTACCAAACCCATTCTCATGAGCTTGTTTGACCTTCTCAACAATTTTTTCATCAAGCTTGCCGTATTTTGGTTCTTTTATATAGTAAGCCTGGTGTATATCCCTAGCTGAATGAAACTGCGGCATAAATAGTGCGTCCATATCCCAGAAATCTGTTTCCACAACCGGGCCAGACATTTCTGTAAAGCCTATATCCATAAATTTTCTTCTAACCTCATCAAGAAATCTGCGGTAATGCTGTTTCTTTCCGCCAAAAATCTTTGGGACATTTATCTCAATATCAAATCTCCTGAGGGTCTTGTCTTTCCAAGAGCCTGTTTTAAGCATAGAAGATGTAAGTTTGTCAACAATGCCTTTTGTATCAATCTTATGTTTTGCCAGTTTCTTGCCTAAAGGTGTTAATTCTGCTGTCTTTATCTTTGAGATGTCTATTTTTATTATGTCTTTTCTTTTCTTTAGATTATCCAAAGCAAACTTTTCCTCGTCTTTCAAAGAACCTGTTTCGATTGGAAATGATTTTTTCAGGAATTGCTCTTCAAGGCTTTGTTTTCCAAGAAGTTTTTTACCTTGTTCTGTGATAGAAGCAATAAGCTCCTTGTCCTTCTTGATATTGATAGCAACCTTGCTCCGTAAAACTCCCAGGCAGATATTAATCTCTTCTTTTGCTAAACCAGCTTTCTCTTTTATCTTTGTTATTTGGAGTTCTTTTTCCTTAACAGCCTCAAGAAATCTTTTCTCAGGAAGACCTTCTTTTGCATATCTCTTTCCATTGGCACCTAGATTAACTAATTCTTTTAGGTCCTCTTTTATTTTTATTACTCCTTTGTTCTGCAGCCATTGCAAGGCCCTCATTACCTCAACTTCCTGCAGCTTTGTCTCCTTTGCAATCTCTGTCAGGCGGTTCACTTTAGTTAAAACAGGCAATACCTTCCTTTCCAATGGATGCAATGTATTGATTAATTTCTCCATCTTAGTATTTTCTTGGATAGCTGCCAAGCACTTTTAAGAAAAAACTTTTTTCAATTATACTAAATGCTTCTTTTACATTCTTATCGTCTTTATGGCCCTGGAGGTCTATGAAAAAGATATAATCCCCAAGTTTGCCTTTTGATGGCCTTGATTCTATCTTTGTGAGGTTTATCTTCCTCTTTGCAAATATCCCCAATAATTCATACAATAAACCAGGCCTGTCTGCCTGGGGGTATATTGTTATGCTGGTCCTGTCCCTGCCAGTTTTCCCTGGGCATTTTTCCCCTATAATGATGAACCTAGTGACATTGAATTTATTATCCTGTATGGCCTCTTTTATCAGATTTAGTTTGTATTTTTGCGATGCTAATTTTGGTATTACTGCAGCCTTATCCGCTTTCTGGCTCTTAGCTAACAGCTCTGCTGATTTTCCATTTGAGCTTGTGTGGATTATTTCTGCATCTGGCAGGTTTTCCCTGAGATAGCGTTCACACTGTGCATGTGTTTGCGGGTGAGCATAGATTGTCTTTATATCCCTAGGGGCTCCAAAGGCAGCTAGATTATGTTTTATTGGCAGTATTTCCTCACCAACAATATTTAAATCGAAATTCATCAAAGCGTCCAAGGTGAGACCTTCTGTGCCTGAGACAGAGCTTTCAATTGGTGCTACCCCTAAATCTGCGTTTTTTAGTTTTACAGCTTCAAAAACATCCCACACTGTTTTTTGGAATACAATCTGCGCTTTTTTGCTGTATTTCAACACAGCCTCGTTGCTGAATGTTCCCTCTGGGCCAAGGGTTGCTATTCTCATTTTTTCTTGCCCTCAACGAGTTTTTCGATTAGATAATTGCTGTATTCCTCTGCTTCCTTCTTAAAAGGTCCAAGATAGTCAGCAGCTTCCTCAAAATATTTTATGAATTTCTTGGTATCTTTCTTTTTTATGATGCTATAGAGCTGATGCGCACTTTTAAGGTATGCTTTCAGCGCTTTTGTGGTTTCTGAATTCAAGATTTCTATATCTGCATATAGCTTTGGGTCTTGATTTAGGATTCTACCTACCATATCCATCCTCAATTTATAGATGGGGCTGCTGTATTTCTGACTATTAATTATGTCCACCCCAAGCTCCTTCAATGCATGGCAGATTGATATTGAACCGAAATGCATTATTCCCTGGATAACAGACATCATCCTATCATGTTTCACTGGGTTTGCAATTTTTATCTTGGCTTTGTTTTTGTTTAGCATTTTCTTAAGCCAAGGCAGCCATTTTTTGCCGCGAGCTGGGCATAGAATCATTGTCTGGTCCTTTATCTTTTTCACAGACGGCCCGAAAACAGGATGCGTGCCGATAACCTCTGACTTTGAATATCTGAGCATTGCCTTTACAGGCTCTTTCTTTAATGATGTAAGGTCCATTAACAGAGAATCTTTTTTTACGTGTGGAGCAATTTTCTTTATCATAACGAGTGTAGCGTCTATTGGAACTGTAATTACCACAACATCACACTTAGCTGCACATTCTTCTGGACTGAGTTTAGTCCTTCTGCCGGCAATAAGCACCTTGCATCCGTTTTTCTGGAAGAATCTCTTAAACCACTGGCCCATCTGGCCTGTGCCCCCTATTATTCCTACTAATACTTTGTTCTTAGTCATTTAGATTTGTCTCCAGGGATTGTCTTCTTTTGGTACTTTGCATACACTATCATAACCTCTAGCCATCATTAATGCGTCTACAACAGCAATTGCTGCCATTGCTTCTGCAACAGCATAAATCCTTCCAAGCAATGTTGGGTCTCTTCTAGTTATTGGCGTTAATATCTCCTCTTTCATCTTTGGCATATTGACTGACGGCTGCTTAACAGATACTGTTGGTGTTGGTTTAACAGCCATTCTTATAACAAGGTCTTCTCCATTAGTGATTCCACCAAGGAAACCGCCCGAGTGGTTTGTCTTAAAGTGCACTTTTCCTCCCTTAAGATAAGGATGGTCGTTCCATTCAGAGCCTTTCATGTTTGACGCTTTAAATCCATCACCAAACTCTACACCAGTTATTGCACCTATTGACATTATTCCTAAAGCAAGTGTTGCCCTTAGTTTATCAAAAACAGGTTCTCCTAAACCGGCTGGAACTCCTCTTATTACTAATTCGACTGTTCCGCCAGCAGTGTCTCCTTCATCTTTGATTTCAAGCACACGCTTTGTCATCTTTTCAGCTGCTTCTGAGTCAGGGCAGTTGATTTCGTTCTTCCTGTAATTCTTTTTTGCTTCTTCAAAGGTCATTGGTTTTGCTTTTATTCCCATACACTCTGTGGTGTAAGCAATAAGCTCTATGCCTTCTTTTGCAAGGATATACTTTGCAACTGCTCCACCTGCTACTCTTCCTACAGTTTCTCTTCCAGAAGCACGTCCAGCCCCAACCCAGTCAGCATGTTTCCCATACTTAACAAAGAAAGGATATTCTGCATGACCGGGTCTGATTAAATCCTTGTATGATCTGTATTGGTCAATGTGGATTTTTTGTGTGTCAACATTGTACACAATAATTCCAACTGGAGCGCCAGTTGTTACGCCATCCTGAGCCATTCCAGCAAAGATGTGGCATTGGTCTGTTTCTTTACGTGGAGAGTCAAGCTTACCCTGGCCTGGTCTGCGCTTATCCATCTCTTTCTGAATAATTTCATCGCTTAGTTTTAATCCAGGCGGCACTCCGTCTATTATGACAGCTAGTCCTGAGCCTTTTCCTATTCCATATGATTCTCCGCAAGTTGTAACTCGGAACAATCTACCAAACGTGTTTCCTAACATTTTATCTAACCTCCGAATGTCGGGAGGAGGTACCAGAAATTTTAATTTCTCAGTACCTCCATCTTACATCCTAGTTTTTTCATCTTTTTAACATAATCTGGGAAAGTTACATTGACTGATTCTGCTGAATCAATTTCTGTTTTCCCTTCAGCTATTAAGCCAGCAACTGATAAAGCCATGACAACCCGGTGGTCATTGTGGCCTTTCACTTTTGCTCCTTTTAGCTGACTATGTTTGATTATCATTCCAGCAGGAAGCTCTTTAACAGAAGCTCCCATCTTTTTCAGCTCTTTAGTCATTACTGCAATACGGTCTGTTTCTTTAATACGGGCTTGAGCAACATTTTTAAGTGTTGTGGTCGATAAAGCAAAACAACCAGCAATAGACATAGCTGGCAGAGCATCAGGTGTATGACCTAAATCAATTGCTTTTCCTTTCAATGTTTTTCCAATTATTCTGATGCCGTTTTTCTCTATTTTTATCTTAGCTCCCATTTTTTTCAAATAGCTTATAATCTCTTTATCTCCCTGAACATCCTTAATGTCCACTCCTTTAACAAGCACATTTGAGTTTGTTACTGCAGCAGCTACTATTGGGAATGCTGCAGATGACCAATCGCCTGGAATGCGCTTCTTGAATGGCTTGTATGATTGATTTCCTTTTACTTTAAAGTGTGTAAATCCTTTTTTGGTGTACTTTATCTTGTGTTCATCAAGCCATTTTAGTGTTAATTCTATGTAAGGCTGCTCTCTCATCTGTACAACCTTTATTTCAGTATCATTCTCGCATAAAGGAGCTGCAATTAATGGGCTTGAAACATACTGTGATGACTTGCCATTAACGGTCGTTTTCCCACCATTAATCTTTCCAGATATCTTTGCAGGAAAGAATCCTTGTTTTTTGAGGTACTTTACCTTAAGCCCAAGCTGTTTTAGGCCATCAAATAACGGTTTCATTGGCCTTGTTCTTAATGAAGCATCTCCATCAACAACTGCTTCAATGCCAAGAGCTGCCATCACACCTATCAATAATCTTGATGAAGTTCCGGAGTTTGCAAAATCAATCTTCTTTTTTGGCTTCTTTGGATTTTTTCCAAAACCTTTTATTGTCCATTCTTTTTTTCCAAGCTTTATTTTAGCTCCAAGAGCCTTGCATGCATTGACTGCAGCCATTGAATCCTCTGATTTTAGGGGATTAAGCAGTTTTGATGTGCCGTTTGCAAGCGAAGCTAGTATGACTGCACGTATTGTATGGGATTTTGAAGCTGGGATTTCTATGCTTCCCTTGAGTTTTGTGGTTTTTTTGACTACTAGTTTCATTTTAAATTCTCAACTGCTATTTTTTTCATTAAATTTAAGGGGGCTTTCTTGTTTGTCCACAGATTAAATTGAGCTGCTGCCTGATTTACAAACATGTCAACTCCCCGTATGGTTTTGCAGCCAATTGATTTTGAATCTTTAAGCAGCTTTGTTTCTAAGGGATTATAAACAGTATCAAATACAACTGCATTTTTCTTCATTATTTTTTTTAATAATTTTTTATTGATTGGTGTTTTATTGACGGCTGGATGCATTCCAATTGAAGTGCAATTGATTAATATGTCAACATTGTCAATGCCTTTAAGCATGCTTAAGGGACCATAATCACAATCAAGCTCTTTTGAGAGTTTTTTTGCTTTCTCAACAGTCCTGTTTACTATTATCAAGTCTCCTTGCTCTTGCTTTATTCCAAAAACCACTGCACGAGCAACACCACCAGCACCAATCATCAATACTTTTTTGTTTTTTATTGTTGTTTTCTCTTTAATTGCGTTTATCGCTCCCGACATATCAGTATTAGAGCCGATCAATTTTCCATTTTTCACAACAATTGTGTTAACTGCTCCGATATTTTTTGCTGTGCGTTCTATCTTATCCAAAGACCTTATCACTGCTCTTTTATGAGGTATGGTTATGCTCAGCCCACTAACTATTTTTTTAAAATTTTTAATGAATGAATTTATATTCTCAACTAAAAAATTAACATAAATGCTATTGAGCTTTAATTTCTCAAATGATTTGTTATGAATTAGGAATCCTTTGCTGTGCGCTACTGGATTTGCGACTAAACCATAGATTTTCGGATTTTTTAGTCGATTAACTCTATAAATTTCCTTCAATGTTTTTGCTTCAATCTGGCCCGGAGCAGACTCTTTCCCTTTTTTTAGCGAGCCAAATGTTAAGAAAGCCCCTAATGCAGGAGATAATATACGCGAGAGCTCTCCATTCACCCCCATGCACAGGGCAATTATTTTCTTTTTGTCTTTGTTTGCTTTTTTTATTATATCAAATACCTTGATATTATCGTCTATTGATTGCGCAAAGGCAGCTATCTTTATTACATCACAATTTGTTTTCTTTATTTTACTGTAAATGCTGTTTAGGTCTGGTGTTTTTTTGAAATTATGATGAGATACAATTATTTTTGTCTTCTTTGACAATTTTTTCAGCTGGCTAATTGCTTTTGTTCCAGAGCTTAGCTCAATATCAACAAAATCTGCACTTAATTCTATAGCCTTCTTCAACAAATTAATCCTTTTTTCTTCAGAACCTGAGAACTTGCCTCCTTCAGACCTTTTTCTAACTGTAACGATTAAAGGTTTTTTTGATTTTTTTATTATTGATTTTAGATTATTAATAGAAATATCCCTAATGAAATCTGCTCTCAGCTCAATGATGTCTGCTTGTTTTGCATTTTTGATGTCTTTGAGAGCTTCATTTGTTGTTCTTGCTGTTATGGGTATACAAATCATTTTATGACCTTAGAAACTATGCTATCAGGAACAATTATTCCGTGCTTCACTTTTCCAATTCTAAGAGGCAAAGAATACCTAACCTTTCCGGAAACTACTTTCTTGTCTAATAAGGTCTTCTTTATTATGTCCTTATGCTTTATCCCCCTAGGGATCTTTGTTGATACGCCGGCTTTTTCCAGCAGGTTCTTTATTCTATCTGCATCTTTTTGCCTGATGAGTTTCATTTCTTTCGCTATCTGGGCTTCAGCAACCATTCCAACTGCTACTGCTGAACCATGGGATAGTTCATAATTGCTCAATGATTCCACTGAGTGGCCTATTGTATGGCCATAGTTCAATACTTTTCTTAAGCCAGACTCTTTTTCGTCCAGCTCCACAATTCTTGCTTTTATCTCACAGCCTCTTTTTATTGTCTCTTCCAGTAGTTTAGCATCTAATTTGAGTATTTTCTCTATATTTTTCTCCAGGAACTCAAAAAAAGCCTTGTCTGCTGCTACCGCATGCTTAATTACTTCAACTAATCCGTTAAGTATCTCTTTTTTCGGAAGATTTTTCAGAGTATCCAGGTCCATGAAAACCTTTTTTGGCTGGTGGAACACGCCAATAAGGTTTTTTCCGAGTGGATGGTCTATAGCAGTTTTGCCTCCAATTGAACTGTCTATCATCGCTAGTAAAGTTGTAGGAACCTGAACATAGTTTACTCCCCTGCAAAATGTTGCTGCAACAAAACCTGCAATGTCTCCAACTACTCCGCCGCCTAAAGCAATGATAACAGTATCTCTACCAAGACCAAAATCAATAAGCTCGTCCTCGAGGTAGGCTTTTGTTGCCCTAGTTTTTTGAGGCTCTCCTGCCTTAAATCTAAGCAGATAGGTGTCCAGCTTGTTCATCACAAAGTTCCTAAGGAAGTCTTTTGCATACAATTTTTCTACATTAGTATCTGTAATTATTACATATTTGTTTCCCAGCCTGCTTTTCATTAAATCTGACGGCACTTTGCTTAATAGCCCATTGCCTATAAGAATCTCATATGAATTATCTGCTGGTTTCTTTAGTTTTACTCTGACTTTTTGCATTTTTATATTGTTCTTCTAACTGCCTTAGCCATTGGCTTGAGTTCCTTCATTAAATCTGTAAAGTGTTTTGGTTTTAATGACTGGTCTCCATCTGATACTGCTTCTTCAGGCTTAGGATGCATCTCAATCATAAGACCATCTGCACCGGCTGCAATTGCTGCTTTGCTCATAGGAATAACTAAGTCATACTTCCCTGTGCCGTGGCTAGGGTCTACTAATATAGGCAGATGTGTTAATTTCTTTATCACAGGCACTATATTCAAGTCCAAAGTGTTTCTTGTATATGTGCAAAATGTCCTTATGCCCCTCTCGCATAAAATCACTTTATGGTTGCCTTCAGACATTATATACTCTGCACACATAAGGAACTCCTTCAGGGTTGCTGACAGGCCTCGTTTTAGCATTACTGGCTTGTTTGTTCTTCCAACTGCTTTAAGCAGGTTAAAATTCTGCATGTTCCTTGCTCCTACTTGCAGGATATCAGCATATTTTGCAACCAAAGGAACGTCTTTTGTATCCATAACCTCTGTTATTATAGGTAACTTGGTTTTCTTTCTAGCTTTAGCGAGATACTTTAATCCTTTTTCTCCTAATCCCTGGAATGCGTATGGTGATGTCCTTGGTTTAAATGCTCCGCCACGCAATATATGGCCGCCAGATTTTTTGATTGAGATTGCTGCATTTATGATTTGTTCCTCATTTTCAACGGCACAGGGGCCTGCCATTACTGTCAGCTTTTTCCCGCCAATACTTACATTGTTTACTTTTATGATAGTATCCTCTGGTTTGAATTCACGGCTAACTAATTTGTAGGGTTTTAAGATAGGCACTACCTTTTCAACATTGGCTATGGCCTCTAGCTGGTCCTGCTGGAGTAAACGTTCATTGCCTATTGCTCCAATAATTGTGCGCTCAGTACCTTTTGATACATGGGGTGTTAGACCCATCTTGCTTATTCTATCGCACACATGTTTGATTTGTTTTTCACTTGCACCAGGTTTCATTACAATTATCATCTTTTCTTCCTCCCAATAACCTTCTTTACAGCTTTTATTATATCATTAGATGTTAAACCATATTTTTCATATAATTCAGCAGGCTTTCCTGATTCTCCAAACTTGTCTTTTACACCGACTCTTTCAAGTGGAGCTGGAATATTTTCAGCTAAAACCTCTGAAACTGCACTTCCTAGGCCACCAATTATGTTGTGGTCCTCTGCTGTTACAATGCAGCCTGTTTCCTTGGCTGCTTTTATTATAATGTCTTTGTCAAGTGGCTTTATTGTATGTATGTTTATGACTCTCGCACTTATCTTTTGCTTTTCAAGTTCTTCGTTTGCCTTTAGTGCTTCATGAACTAAAGCGCCTGTTGCAATTATTGTTACGTCCTTTCCTTGTTTCAGCAAATCTCCTTTTCCAATCTCAAATTTGTAATTCTTATCGTGTATTACCTGTACTTTTCCACGGCCTAGTCTTAGATAAGCAGGGCCTTTGTGTTTTACTAAAGCTAGGACTGCTTTTTCTGCCTCAACTGCATCTGCTGGCTGTATAACAGCCATGTTTGCGAGCGTTCTCATTAGGGAGATATCTTCTAAAGCCTGGTGTGTTGCGCCATCTTCTCCTGTTAAAATGCCGGCATGGCTTCCAACAACCCTTACATTTAGGTCAGAGATTGCAGCCATCAGTCTTACCTGGCCAAATGAACGTCCTGTTACAAAGCATGCAAATGAGCTCGCAAAAGGTATTTTGCCAGATGCGGCAAGTCCTCCAGCAGTTCCAATCATGTCTTGCTCTGAAATGCCCATCTCAAAGAATCTTTCAGGATATTTTTCAGCAAATTTGATTGAACGGGTTGATTCTGCTAGGTCTGCATCTAATGCAACTACATCCTTATTCTTGCCTGCCTCAACAAGACCTATTCCATATCCATCGCGTGTTGCTTTTTTCTCTGGTTCCATCTTACTTTTGCAACTCCTTGAGTGCTTCTGAGAGCTGTTCTTTTGAGAGTGCTTTGCCATGCCATTCTGCTTTGTCTTCCATAAAACATATTCCTTTACATTTTACTGTGTTCATAACAATAACTGTTGGCTTGTCTTTTTGCTTTGATGCTTCATCCAGCGCATCTATGATCTGATTAAAATCATGGCCATTGATATCGATAGTATGCCAGCCAAATGCCTTGAATTTGGCAGCAATTGGTTCAACATTCTTTACATCCTTTACCCTGCCATCTATCTGAAGTTTATTTGAATCAACTATTCCAATTACGTTGTGCAGCTTGTATTGTGCTGTGGTTAATGCTGCTTCCCAAATCTGGCCTTCTTGGATTTCTCCATCCCCCATAAGCACATAAACCTTGTAATCTTTCTTGTCAAGCCTTCCTGCTAGTGCAACTCCATTTGCAAATGAAAGCCCCTGGCCAAGAGGGCCTGTTGAGGCTTCTACGCCCGGACATCTTCCTACCTCTGGGTGCCCCTGTAATCTGCTTCCAAGCTTTCTTAAGGTCTTTAGCTCTTTTACATCAAAGTAACCAGCCATTGCTAATGCTGAATATAAAGCAGGACAAGCATGCCCTTTACTCAGGATGAATCTGTCTCTGTCAGGCCAGTCTGGCTTCTTAGGGTTATGTTTGAGCTTGTGAAAATAAAGGGCTGCAACTATGTCAGCTGCAGACAAACTGCCACCCGGGTGGCCTGAGCCTGCTTCTGTAGTCATCTCTAATGAATGCATGCGTATTTGTTTTGCCTTCTCTTTCAGCTTCTCTATGAGCTTCTTCTTATCCATCTTATTTGGCTTGTTTTGTGTGTTTTTATATTTTTTGATTGCTCTAACTAGAAATATGGTGATCCACTAGTTAGAGTAACTAATGGACTTATCTAAAGTAAAAATAGAAAAAAGATTTATCTAGAAAAAACTCATTCGCTTTTCCTGGTGCTTTTTCTAGATTCATTGTTCCTATACGGTCTTCATGCCTTTCCAAGACACGTCAAACATATTTTCCAATGCATTGGCAAAGAATGGTGTGTTCACCCATATTCCAACATCATAGGTTGGGTGCACTTCTTTGTCGTCAAGTATCATAAAGACAAGTTCTTTGCCATCTACGATGCAGAATCTTGACTTTGCATTTGTATGCCTCACTTCAGCAACACCTGCGATTTCTTTTAAAGTTGCTTGAGCTTCTTTGGTTATTGGAGCGGCAATTCTTATTTTTACGCCACGTTTCTTTAGTTTCTCAAATGTTGGTTTAAAGCCTTCAATCTTTCTCATAAAACCCTGTGTTGTTGTCATTATTGTAACTGATTCTTCAGCATTCCTAATAGCTAATTCAAGATGATTGTATAGGTTATGTCTGCCTCTTAATGAGCCAGAAAGGTCTGATGGTTCTACAAGCTCTATGCCCTGGGAATGCAGTGAATTCAGCTCTCCTATAACCTCTGTTCCTTTTAGTTGGTCAAGCCTCTTTAGCTGTTCTTTTGCGTCTTCTTTTACGTTTTTCTTTACACGCTCTAAAACTTCTTGAGGTGGAACTGCAATATATTTTATTGGCTTTCCAATTTTCATTATAACAAATCCCTTCTTCTCAAGACTTTCCAGAACATCATAGCTTCTTGACCTGGGGACATTTGCTATGTCTGACAATTCGCCAGCAGTTGAAACACCCCTAGAAAGCAATGCCGTCCATATCTTTACTTCGTACAAGTTCAACGAGAAATATCGTCGTAACTTACTCAAAAATTCATCTTTTACTATCATATAAACCTACCCCCTTTTTGTTTATTTAAGGGACGAATAATTGGTACTACTTTAATAATGTTGCGGTTTTTCACCTCTCTGTAGTACTTTCACCGCCAATTAGTTACTAATAATTTTAACTTAAAAGTTAAAACAATTGTAAATAGTAGATGTAGAACTTGTATATAAACTTTTTGGCTCTATATAACAAAATTTTTAAAGGATGATGTAACCTTATATCTAAGTGGCTAATTGATAGTTATGGGCAACAATGAAGGACTTTATAAAAAAAATAAAGGATAAAGCGAGAAAGAACCCAAAAAGGATTGTTTTCCCTGAGGGAGAGGAAGAGAGAACCTTAAAGGCTACAAAGGCGATAGTTAAAGAGGGTATTGCAAAGGTCATTTTGCTTGGTAATGAAGAGATTATTTCTAAGAAAGTAAAGAAGCTTGGAATAGACCTAAAAAAAATAAAGATCATTAATCCTGCTAAGAGCAAGGAGCAGAAAAAGTATGCTAAGGAATTCTTTAAGTTAAGGAAGAAAAAAGGTGTTGATATAAAAGAAGCGCAGGAAACAATAAAGAATGATTGCTATTATGGCACCATGATGGTTCACCTTGGTGATGCAGACGGCCTTGTTTCTGGTGCAATCCATTCGACAGCTGATACAATAAGGCCTGCCCTGCAGATTATCGGGACAAAGAAAAAATTTGCGAGGGTGTCTGGTGTTTTCTTTTTGATGCTGCCTGACAAAAGATTGTTGTTTTTTGCTGATGCTGCTGTTGAGATTGAACCTGATGCAAAAGACCTAGCAGAGGTTGCAATTGATACTGCTGAAACTGCAAAGAAGTTTGGTGTTGAGCCAAAGGTAGCTTTGCTTTCTTTTTCAACGCATGGTTCTGCAAGACATCCTTTGGTGGATAAGGTTAGAGAAGCAACAGAGATTGTAAAATACCAGAAACCAAAGTTAATTGTCGATGGTGAGATACAGCTTGATGCTGCTGTTGACAAAGATGTTTATAAGATAAAATGCCCAAATAGTGTTCTAAAAGGAGAGGCCAATGTATTGATATTTCCCGATTTGCAAAGCGCTAATATAAGCTATAAGCTTGTTGAAAGGTTAGCTGGTGCACGCGCAGTTGGTCCTGTTTTGCAGGGTTTGAAAAAGCCAGTTAATGACCTTTCAAGAGGATGTGATGCAGAGGATATTGTAGATATTACTGCTATAACAGTTGTAGAAGCTCAGAAAAAAGAGTAAAAAATAAATTAAAATTATTTCTTTGGCTTCTTGGTGAAAAAAGATAAAACAGCTGCTATCAAGCAAACTATTCCTGCTGGAATAAATGCATACAGATAGCTTCCTGTTAAATCGAATACGCGTCCGCCAAGAATTGGGCCTATGATTCCTGCAACACCATATGATGTAAATACAAGGCCATAGTTAACTCCAACGTTCTTTGTTCCAAAGTAATCAGCTGTTGCTGATGGGAATAAAGCAAAGTTTCCACCAAAGTTAAAGCCAACCCATGCTGAGGCTATTGTCAACAACAAAGCAGTTGAGCCCATTCTCATTAGAGCCAATACCATTATTCCTTGCAACAAGAACATAAGGAACATTGCCCTTGTTCTTCCTAATTTATCAGACAACGAGCCCCAGACAATTCTTCCGGCTCCATTGAAAAGAGCCAATATGCCGACAGCTGAGCCTGCTACTGCAGCAGGAAGTCCAGAGTGAATACCAAATGGCTTTAGATTTCCTATTACCATAAGACCAGCAGCTGCTCCAAAAGTAAACATTAACCACAAAAGCCAGAATTGGTTGGTTTTTATCATCTTCTGCCATTTAAAGTCTTTTGCAGCTACTTTCTTAGCTGCTTTTGCTCTAAAGCCTTTTGGCTTCCAATCTTTAGGGGGGTTTCTTAAGAATAATGCACCAAAAATAACCGCTACTAAGAATATTATTCCAAGGTTCATGAATGCTGCTCTTAGGTTCCATGTGGTTATGAAGAAAGATGCAAGCTTTGCAAATATCCATGCGCCTGCACCAAATCCTGCTACTGCAAGACCACTAATCAATCCGCGTTTGTCAGGGAACCATTTTATCAAAGCAGCTATTGGGCAAACATAGCCAAATCCAATACCTGCACCACCGACAACACCAATCAAAGCAATCAATTTTAAGAATGAAGGACCAACAAATGCTGCTGCAATATAACCTAAACCAAGGAATATTCCGCCAACAATTGCTACTTTTCTCGGGCCTGTTTTATCCTGCCAGCGCCCTGCAAAAATCATCACCAAAGCAAAGGTTGCAAGTCCAACTGAGAATATAGCTTGGGTCTGAGTTGTTGTAAATCCGTATGTGTCCTTTAATGGGTTCACAAAAACACTCCAAGAATAAATTGCGCCTAAACACAATTGAATTATTAATGCTCCTAAAACTATCCACCATCTATTGATTGGTTTTTTCATTTTTATCCCCCATATAGTTTAAAACAAATTAAAAGAAAAAAGAAGGAATTATTTCCTGTCTTTTAACAAGTGCTCAACAACACTTGGGTCTGCAAGAGTTGTTGTGTTGCCAACATCGTCTTTGCCTTCTGCAAGAGCCTTAAGGATTCTTCTCATTATCTTTCCAGATCTTGTTTTTGGCAGAGCATCTGCAAACTGTATCTTGTCAGGCTTTGCAATTGGGCCTATCTCTTTCCCAACATGAGCTCTTAGTTCCTGGACAAGTTCATCAGAACCTTCAACGCCTTTGTTAAGTGTTACAAAGCAGTATAGTGCCTGCCCTTTAATATCGTGCGGGAAAGGGACAACTGCTGCTTCTGCCACCTTAGGATGTGAAACTAAAGCTGACTCGACCTCTGCTGTTCCGATTCTGTGGCCGGATACATTGATAACATCATCTATTCTGCCCATTAGCCAATAATCTCCATCTTCATCTATTCTTGCACCGTCACCAGCAAAGTACATTCCCTTGAACTTGCTCCAGTAAGTATCAACAAACCTTTGGTGGTCACCGTAAATAGTTCTCATCATTCCAGGCCATGGCTTTTTCATAGCCAAATAACCGCCTTCATTTATCTCGACTTCAGAACCATCTTCTCTTAAGATTGTAGGCTCAATTCCAAACATGGGCCTTCCTGCTGCGCTTGGTTTCTGCGGGATAGCTCCTGGCAATGAAGTGATTAAAATTCCGCCTGTTTCTGTCTGCCACCATGTATCGACAATAGGGCAGTTTTTATTGCCGATATTGTCATAATACCACATCCAAGCCTCTGGATTGATTGGCTCGCCAACAGTTCCAAGAAGCTTTAAGCTGCTCATGTCGTGCTTTTTGATCGGGTCTGTTCCAAATCTTGCTATTGCCCTGATTGCTGTTGGTGCTGTGTAGAAAATGTTTACTTTGTACTTTTCTACAACCTGCCAGAATCTATCATTATCTGGATAGGTTGGAACGCCTTCAAACATCAGGCTTGTTGCGCCATTGCATAAAGGACCATATACAATATAGCTGTGTCCTGTAATCCATCCTATGTCTGCTGTGCACCAATAAATGTCTCCGTCATGATAATCAAAGACATATTTGAATGTCTGGGTTACATAAGTCATATAACCGCCAACTGTATGCAGAACTCCCTTTGGCTTTCCGGTTGTTCCTGATGTGTATAAGATGAACAATGGGTCTTCTGCATCCATTTCTTCTGCTGGGCAGTCTTCATTAACTTTTGTTAATTCGTCGTCAAGGTAAACATCACGGCCTTCCTTCATGTTATGTTCTATGCCAACACGTTTGACAACAATTACTGAGTCAATGCAGTCTACGCCCTCAAGGGCTTCGTCAGCTATCTTCTTCAGAGGAATTTGCTTTCCTGACCTTAATCCGCCGTCAGAAGTTATAAGAACTTTGCATGTTGAGTCTAGGATTCTGTCTTTTAGTGATTCTGCACTAAATCCTGCAAATACAACACTATGCATTGCACCGATTCTTGCGCAGGCAAGAACAGTTACTGCTGCTTCTGGAATCATTGGAAGATAAACACAAACACGGTCTCCTTTCTTGACTCCTTTAGCCTTTAGAACATTAGCGAATTTACAAACACGCTTATGCAGCTCTTTGTAGGTTATCTTTTGAACATCGTCTTCTGGTTCTCCCTGCCAGATTATAGCTACTTGGTCTCCTCTTTTTTCAAGGTGCCTGTCAAGGCAGTTGTAAGACATGTTTGTCTTTCCACCTGCAAACCAGGTAAATTTGGCTGCGTCTTTGTCCCATGTAAATACTGTATCCCATGGCTTGAACCAGTGTAACTCCTTGGCTTTTTCACCCCAGAATTTCTCAGGATCATTTATTGATTCCCCATATATCTTTTTGTACTCTTCTTCGCTCTTAACATATGCCTTCTCGCTAAAGCTAGCTGGCGGAGCAATTTTCCTATGCTCTTGACTCATAGACTGTATTGTTTTTTCTGACATGATATATCCCCCTCGTATTTTTTCTAGTTGGGTGGATTTAAGGGGTGTTTTTAAAATTTGTGCTTAGTAAGGTGTTTTGGGAAACATTTATTAATTCTAGAAGCAATTTATGCTTAAAATGAACATACTTGTGCTAAATGTTGGTTCTTCTTCTGTGAAATACAGTGTCTTTAAAGAGCATAAATTCTTGTTTAGTGGCTTAATTGAAAGGGTCAAAGGAAAAAAGGGTTATGAAAGCGCTATTTATGGTATTCTAAAGATTTTGGACAAGAAGAAGATAAAGATAGATGCTATTGGCCAGAGGATTGTTCATGGCGGAGAGATTGAGGCTTCCTCTGTTATTGATAATAAGGTATTGGGAAAAATTAAGAGGTATGCTGAGTTTGCTCCTTTGCACAACATTCCTGAGATAGAAGGTATTGATGTTTGCAGGAAGCTATTTCCTGGTGTTAAACAAGTTGCTGTGTTTGACACTGCTTTTCACCAGACTATGCCTGAGCATTCATATGTGTATGCTATTCCTTATGAGCTATACAAGAAACATGGCATAAGAAGGTATGGTTTTCACGGAACAAGCCATCATTATGTTGCTTTAGAAGCATCTAAGTTGTTAAAGAAGAAACTTAATCAATTAAAGATTATAACCTGCCACCTGGGAAATGGGGCCTCTGTTGCTGCCATAAATAAAGGCAAGGTTGTTGACACCTCAATGGGTTTTACGCCTCTTGAAGGATTAGTTATGGGCACCAGGTGCGGCGACATTGATCCTGCTATTGTTCTTTATTTAATAAAAGACAGAAAGATGGGTGTGGATGAAGTTAATAAAATCCTAAACAAGGAGTCGGGACTATTGGGTATTTCTGGTGTTAGCTCTGATATTAGAGACCTGATAAAAAGTAAGGATAAAAGAGCAGGGCTTGCTTTGGATGTTTTCTGTTACAGAATCACAAAGTATATTGGCGCTTATGCTGCTGCTATGAATGGTGTTGATGTGGTTGTTTTTACAGCTGGTGTCGGCGAGAATGCATATTATCTCAGGAGCAGGATTTTGAAGAATTTTGAATATTTGGGTTTGAGGGTGGACTCTGGTAAGAATAAAAGGAATAGTTCAATAATCACAAAAACTGGTTCTAAAGTGATTGCAATGGTTATTCATACAAATGAGGAATTGATGATTGCAAAAGAGGTTATGAGAGTTCTAAAATAATCAATCAAAAAATCATCATTTGAAAAATAAATCTGATTTTTGCTTTCTTCACTTGTTTAAAGCAAAAATCGTCTATAGTGGTTTTTTAAGAACCAAACTAAGATGAAAATTCCTTTATCCTAGTTGTTGAAGGAATTTTCAGATTTAATATCTTTGAATTTAAATTAAAGTGATAAGAAATCAAGGATTAAAGCTAATAATTTAATTTATACCTCAAAATTCCGCCAATACCTCCTAAACCATCAAGCTTTTTGCCTGCGTCATTCTCAGAAGAAATCAGATGAACTTCCCCTTTTGTTGAGTCAACCACTTTCATTATGCTATCTATTTTCTCGTAAGTTCCTTTGTCTCTTGTTTTCTGTATTAAACCGTCAGTTACTAACAAGGTCTTTACAGCTCCTGCATTTGCAGCATTCTCTGTTTCCTTAAGCCCATAGGCTGCTAGACCTTCTTTCGATACCTCTGTTAGCAGCTCTTCAACAAGATTTGCTTCTTTTGAAGAACGTGCTTGTTTTAATGCTTCCCTTGTTTCTGGCCTTTTTAGAACTTCATTGACTGCAGTTTTATCCACTGATGAGCATGTTGCTAGAATTGTCTTTTTCTTTAATTCGTCATTTTTTAGCTCTTTCATCAATTCTTCTTTCCAGAATGCAGGGCTCGCGATTATTATCTGGCTCAAAGTGTACTTCTTATCATAATCTTCTATCTTCTTTATGACTTCTGAATAAAATGAGCCGGATATTTTTTCTTCGATTTCTTTTTTTTGTACCTTTCCTTTAATATGGGATAATAGAGTATAACCATATTTTTTCAATAATGCAATATAGGATTCTTCCCTATCAAGAACGCATATCAAAATCTTTGCAATCCCTTTTGAGGATGCCTCCTTTAGCCTATCAAGCTGGAATGTAAGCCATTTTTCCTTGATTATTGTTATTATAGAACCAACCTCTAAGTTGAAGGTATGGTGGCTCCCATGGGGCACATCTTCAGGAGCCTCAATAACTATGCCTGATACTCTTAGCATAGCAGATGTCTTGCTAAACTCTACTTTTTCTACCTTTATTGCTATGTGAACTGGTTTTTTGATTATTTTTATTGAGCGTTGCTCTTTCTCTCCAAGCTTAATTTTCCTTATAGTCTTACCCCTAACCAAGTCACCCTTATCGACAATAGTGGTTAGATACCAAAAATCATCTGGGTTTTCTACCTTAATCTTAACTTCTCCCTTCCTTAGGTTAGTGTGGATTACTTTCATCTTATCCTGGTTTTATTTTGATATGCTACTAAACAATCAAAACATTTATATATAAATTTATTTATTTTTAAGGAATAAGTAGTCATAACTTTATAAATCAAAATAGGTGATAAATTGTGAAGAAGGCTCAAGGTATAAATGCTGCTGTTTTGGTAGCAATAATTGCTGGTATGATTATCTTATACATACTATTTTTACCATCTGAAGAGAGGCTAGAGCTTCTTGGTGAGAATGACACAGAAGAGGGCGAGGAAGAGGAAGAAGAGAATGAGTTATTATCTGAAAAGCCAGGGAGGTTCCAGCATCTTGCTAGAGAAGAGGTTGAACATCCAATCCCTACTGTAAATCTTTATACAAGAGAAGAAGCGATTGTACTAAAGGAATTAAGTTCTATTTATGTCAAGAATGCCTGGTTTGATAAAGAATCAAAAGAGATAAACTTTACAATTAGCGACCCTGACAATGCAAAGAATGTTCTTATGTCTTTTGATGTTACAAAGCATGAAGGAAGATTGATTGTCAGACTTAATGGCCATGAAATCTATAATAATGAAGTAAGGGTTGTGAATATAGCTCCAATAGAGCTGCTACCAGAATACCTTGCTGCTAGCAATAACCTTAGATTTGAGGTCTCTGGAGTGGGAGCTAAATTCTGGAGAACTAATGAATATATTTTACAAGGATTTAAGGTGACTGCTGATATCACTGATGTAAGCACCAGGGGAAGCAGGAATATCTTCTTGATATCTGAAGCTGAGAAGGAGAACATCGAGGAGGTCAAGTTAAGGTTTACCCCCTATTGTGATGTTAAGGCAGTTGGTCCTCTTGACGTACTGATAAACAACCACAACATATTCTCGGGGGTGCCTGATTGTGATATGCTAAAGGCAATCACCTTTTCCCCATTCTACATTGTTGAGGGAGAGAATAAGCTTGTAATGAGTGCAGAGCGCGGTCATTATATAATAGACCAGATAAGTGTTAAGACAAAACTAAAGGAAGCTCCATCCTATGTGCACTATTTTGAGGTTTCGGACGAGCAGATGGAAAAGATTGAGAATGATGAAGCTGATATCAATTTGACCTTTAGGTTTGTTGATGATATTGAAGAGAAGGAAGCTGACCTGATAATAAACGGAAGAAAAGCAAGACTGCCAAGAATAACTGATTTGGAGTATTCAAAGGATATTGACATGTATGTGCTCGATGGAACAAACTCATTAAAGATAGTCCCGGCAACAACCTTTGATGTTGTTGAGCTTAAGATTGAGTTTGTTGAGAGATAATAGGCTACAGAGTTCTGTGTATTGATTTCATATTTGGAAACTGGCAGGACATAAGAAAACAGAGCTAAAGGAAAAAAAATGGGTGCTTGGGGTAAGGTAAAGAAGGCTGCATCCTGGGATGTTGGCGCTGCAGCTGGCAGGTGGACAGACAAATATACTCCAACATTCAAAAGAACAGCTTATGGCATGTATGACATTGCAGCCAGGACTGTGCAGGGCAGTGTGGCAGGTGGTTTTTGGCTGTTTCTTGCTGCTTTACTTTTTGTTCTTGATACTGGATTTTTTAATTTGTTTCCTGCAACACAGTTTAATGTACTAGACCCTATGTTGTTTTTCAGAAGGGCTGGATACATGGGGATTGTGGATTTACTCTTAGCTCCAATTGTATTAACCTTTGTGCTTATCTATACATTTACCAGGCTGGGCAGAGTAAGCCCTAAGCAGATTATCTCTAAGTGGTTCATAGCTGGATTTTTCTGGTTTATTCTGCTCTATGCAGGCACGCTTGGCTCAATAATCCATCTTATTTTTGCTGTAATATTTTGGCTGGGTGTTTTAATACCAATATATGGCGAAGATGCTGACAGAATCCTGTTAATATTTATGGCTATAGATTTCTTTGGTGCATCGCTGATTGCTGTATTGGCCAGTTTAGATAGCCAGGCAGCTTTTAGTATGGTGGAAAACATACTTTTCTTTCCAATCTGGCTTCTTTTTGTGACATTTAATCCTAATATTAAGATGAGTCCTGCCTTGAAATTCTTATCTGTCACTTTTATTGTTGTTATCCTGGTGTTTAATGGGGCAGCCAGATCTGAGATTATATATGGGTTGGTCACAGGAGAGGCAGTAAGAGCTCCTGAGGGATTTAGGGAAAGGCTTATTGGAGCCAGGGATGGTATAAGGGAGGCAATTTCACGTGCAACAAAAGCACAGCTAGAATATGCTACAGGCGGCTATTATGAGGGTGAGGTTGAAAAGGCGCAAAAAGAGCCCCTTGGGGTCTATATAGAGGATATAAAACCTGCTGACAAGCAGTTCTATGAAGATGAATCTGTAACTGTGTGGGCTACCCTTAAAGTAAATAACCTTGATAAGGATGAGCCAGTCGGTGTGGATGTAAGTTGTTTATCAGATAAGGGCACTGATAAGAAAAAAGATGGAGTTATGCTGCCAGAATCTGGTTTTGAGATTTATACGCTTGAAGAGGAAGACCTGCAATGTAAATTTGAGCCAGGTGACCTGGAAAAGGGATCGAGAAAGGTCAGCATCTTTGCTGACTTTAATTTTAAGACAATGGCTTATCTAAAGAACTATTTTATGGACGAGGAAAGATTAAGGTCAATGCGAAGGGATGATGTTGATGTATTCAAGCATTTTGGTATTAGTGACACAAAGCCAATTGCAAAATACACGCCAGGCCCTGTAAGGATAGGGATTGAATCAAAGGCGCCTCCTGTTGGCTTAAGCACAGAGTATGATGCAAAGCCATTGCTTGGAATTACCTTAGAAAATGAGGGGCAGTGGCAGGGTCATATCAAGAAAATAAATGATTTAATAGTTTGTATACCTAAAAGTATGGAGCTTGATTTGGATACCTGTGATGCTGCATTTGTACCTTATAATGAACCTGATGTTGAAGAAGAGTGTGGTGAAGAACATACTGCCTATAAATTAGAAGACCATGAAAAGGCTAAAGAGAAGTACAAGAACATAAAAGAGTATGTATCGTTCAGATGCAGGCTTCTTATAAGACCAGAGAAGGTACCTGATGTTCTTGGTGGTGTTCCTTTTGCAACAAAATTCTTCAGGGTTACTGCAGATTATGATTACCAACTTGAAAAATCAACTGTTGCAAATGTTGTAAGGACCCCTGGTTTTAATGCCCAGCTTACTCCAATGAGGGCTACTGTTAATGATGAGCTTACGTGTGTTGGAACGCATGATAAAAAGAATATTGCAAAGGTAAAATGTAAATTTGTTAAGATTGATGAGAGTGGAGATGTGCTTATCGACCCTCCAGGGGAGAGGGAGGTCCTTGCAACGCAAACTAATAGTAAAAGGATTGAGGTGGACCTGCCAAAGGGAATGTTAGGGCTAGCAGGTATAAAGAAGGATTCAAAGGTAAGGTGTATTATGGAAGCAACGCTTGGTGATGGCACTATTGAATCTGATTCAAGCACAATCACAATCAAGAATACCCCTCCGACTGTAAAGGTAAACATCCAGAAACCTGCCTCAGACCAACAGAATCTTATGTGCAACGGCACTGTGGAGGATATTGATGGGGATGTGATAAATGTAGACTGGGAGTTTACTGAAGGTTACTTTGACAGCGATACCTGTAAGGGGTTAAGGAGCGGACAGGTGTGTAAAACCAAGGCAATACCTAAGGAAGAGTTGAGTGTTGGTGAAAGAATTAGGTGCAAGATGACTCCTGAAGATGATGAGGTTAGGGGAGCAACAAAAGAGGATTATGTTGTAATATCAAGCTGAAATGAAAAAGTCAATTATCGCAATACTGGTTGTAGCTTTTGTTATTGTTGGGTGCAGAGGGGGGACTGGTGGAGAAGGCAGGATAGTAAGTAGAGATATTTACAAAGGAACAAATGGGCTGGTTATGGAATTTTTGCCTATGCCAGAGGATGTCTTTGAGAAAAGTCCATTCAGGATGGAAGTGAAGTTGAAAAACGAAGGAGCATATGACATAACGCAGGGTTATTTAACGCTTGGATTAGAAAAGGATTTTATTGGCTTAAGTGAATGGGCAATTAGAGAACCTATAATTGGTGTAGTAAGTAGTGAGCAGGTAGAATTTAACCTGGAAGGCAAATCTATCATGAATCCAAAAGGCTCTCAAGGAATGGTGGCAGTAATTCTAGCTTCAAAAGAAATAGAAGTAATGAGGGAAAAACATACATCTACAATATTGTTTACTGGATGTTATGCATATAAAACAAAATTGAGTGAGGGTGTTTGTATAGATACTGATATACTGGGAACCAGGACTGTTGAAAAGGCGTGTAAGGTTGAGGATAAAACACTTGAAGGTCAGGGTGCTCCAATAGCAATAACCAAGGTGGAGGTGGATATGCTTCCTCATGAAAACAAAGTAAAACCCCAATTCCTGATTTATATAGAAAACAAGAAGAAAGGTGAGGTTGTAAAAACAGATGTTGTGCGGGAGGCATGTTCTGGCGAGCCAATTGATTTTAAAGACTTCAATGTGGTGAAGGTTAGTGCCAAGCTGTTTGATAAACCTCTTACTTGCACACCAAGCACAGCTAAATTAAAAGAAGGCAAGGATGAGATTAGATGTATTCTTGATGAAGGGATTAGCAAGGATGAGGGCACCCACACAGAAACGCTTAATTTAGAGCTGGATTACGGCTACACAAACACTATGTCAACTACAATTGACATAAAAAAGTTGCCTACTTAAGAATCAAAACATTTAAATACGAATTCTTTAATAATTAGCTAATTAAGATGAATAAAAAATTGGTTAGCCTGTTTTTTCTAGTAGTTATTATAGTTATTAGTGGGTGCACGAGATATGACGGAGAACCTGGCCTTGAGGGTGTTGAGGACTATAGGAGCGGCAGTGAAGGTCTTGTCCTAGAGTTTCCTGTTGACACCATAACAAGGGTTTATGAACATGACGATGATGTCAGGATGATGGTAGAAATCCAAAACAGAGGGGCTTTTCCCCAATATGATCAGGTTGGCCAGCTTAATGGCCGCGTTTGGGTTGGTGGTTTTCCTAAGGATATAATTGATTTAAGGCCAGATAGTGACTTATTGGATGAGGAGGCACTTGAGGGGAAGAGTTCTTATAATAGGGATGGTGGCCGTACTTCTGTTATAATCTCTGGTCCTGTTTACGACCTACCTAAAGGGACACCCTATCTTCCAACAAAGGCTATAGTTACTGCTACCTATAATTATGAAACAATTGGTTCTGCGAATGTGTGTATTGACCCGTCCCCTCGCGGTACAACTGTCAGGGAAAAGGTTTGCAGGATAGAGGATTATAGCTCTTTATCCTTAGGAACCCAGGGTGCTCCTGTTGCGGTTACAGGGATAGAGGAAGAAGCAACACACAGGAATTTATTGTTTACAATATATGTTGAGAATGTAGGGGATGGACTGCTTATAGATGAGAATGATGTATACAAGAACCCCAATAAAGGGTATGAGTGGGATAGATTGAACAAGGTAAGGATTACTGATGTTACTATTGGCAACAGGCTCATGACTGAGTGCAGGCCTGATATAGGAGATTATCTGACCCTCAGTGATGGAAAAGGTTATATATTCTGCAAGTTTAGCACTGCTGGTATAGATGATGTTTATCCTGCTCCGCTTAATGTCAGGTTAAGGTATGCTTATGCTAATTCAGTTTCAAAAGATCTTGAGATATATGAAGAGGTTTATTGAGGAGGGATAAGAATGAATAAAAAATGGTTTGTTTTGCTATTGATTATGGGTTTGGTCCTGGCAGGTTGTGAAGGGGAAGAGCAAGCGCCTGTCACAAAAGAGGTTTCTCCTTATATTGGCGGAACCAAGGGCCTGGTGACAGAATTCCTTGATATGGGGATTTATAATGATGAGAGTAGAATGAATGAAATCTTTGAGGGAGAGAGCTTCCCAATAGAGATACTCCTAAGGAATAAGGGGGAAGAGGATTTAAGACCAGGAGATGTTGTTGTTAGGATTAAGGGGATATCTCTTACTGATTTTTCAGGAATAGTTGCTGGAGGTATTTTGCAAAATACAGAGGCTATAGAAAGGGTTTCTGATGTTAATAATATGGGTGGTGAAGATACACTTGACTTTACCCCTGGAGCAGAGGATGCGCGTTATCTTGTTAAACTGGCTAGCTACGGCTATGATGTTGATGTGTTTGCTGAGGTAGTGTACAATTACAAAACACATTCATCAGTGCCAAAGGTCTGCTTCAAGGAAGACCTAATGGACCCATCTATATGCGAGGTTGATGAGGTTAAGGATGTCTTTTCTTCAGCTGCTCCAATACAAGTAATAAGTGCTGAAGAAAAACGTGCTGGCACTGGAAAGATAGCTGTTGAGTTCAAGATAGAGAATGTTGGTGGCGGCGATGTAACTATGCCTGGCGAAGATTTTAACAGCAGGTATGACCAATTAATCTTTGAGTCCTCTGACCCTGATGAATGGGAATGTAAGAGTGGCGGCAAGCTTAATGCAGCCAGGCTTGATAATGAAGGGAAGGCGACAGTTATATGCAAACTAAGGGCAGAAATGGCAGAAGATACTTTGTACACAAAACAGCTTGACCTTACTCTGATGTATAAGTATAGAACATTGATACAGGAAAGTGTGAGGGTATTAAAACAGTAAAAATATTTTATATTTTTTCTTCTTTTTTAATTATCTTATTGCTACTACTTTAGCAAGCAATGCTTCTAGCTGTATGAATTCGTCGCTGCCTTCTGTCAGCCTGAATTCTACTTCACCGCATTTATCGATAAGCTCCATTTTTTTCCTGTTGTCTAGGTCAAGGTTTAGAATTTCCTTTTGAATCTGCTTTATTATATCCAGCCCCGATAAGCCGTAATTCAACATAAGGTCGAGAAGTTTTTTCCTTGCATCAACAAAATTGTTTTCAAGGGCCAGCTTTAAGACTTCATTTACTTCCTTGGGTCTTGCAACGGAAGCCAATGAATAGATTAGGTCTTCTGTTATTTCTTTATTCTTTGATATTGCTGCACAGCTCTGCAGCACATTTAAGACCCGCCTCATATCTCCTTCTGAGATTTGGTAAAGTGCATCTATACATTTTTGACGTGGTTTTAAAATGATTTCATTCCCAGGTATATGCTCTGCAATGAATTTATCTATCTCCTCTTTAGGTAATAACTTGAACCTAAACATTGCGCACCTGCTTTGTATGGGGTCAATGATTTTACTGCTATAATTACAGGACAGAATAAACCTGGTCGTTTGAGTGTAATTCTCCATTGTCCTTCTTAATGCCTGTTGCGCTTCTCTTGTCAAAGCATCGCATTCATCAAGATAGATTATCTTGAAAGGGACATCACCTATTGCCCTTGTTCTGGCAAAATCTTTGACTTTGTTCCTTATGATATCGATTCCCCTTTCATCAGAAGCATTTAATTCAAGGAAGTTTTGCTTCCAGCTATCACCAAACATCTTTTTTGCTACAACTAATGCGAGGGTTGTTTTTCCTACGCCAGCAGGACCAGCAAAAAGCAGATGGGGCATATTTTTCTGCTCGACAAATGCCTTTACTCTTTTCACTATTTCTTTCTGGCCTTTAATCTCAGAGAAGTCTTTTGGCCTGTACTTTTCCGTCCAAATTGCATTTTCCATTGAGTTCTAAGAATAAAGAGTAGTTTAAATAATTAATGATTAAGGATGAAAGAATTAAATGATATCTTCTTCGGCAATAACCATGAAGTCGCCAACAGCAATTACAGCGCTGAATGGTATCAGAATCTTGCTTTCTTTGTCCTTTTCTAACTCAAGTTTTTCTGTATAGGGTGTCGGGTTAGATAAGACCATGTGGATTAGTTCTCCTGACCTGGTTTCGAAGATTATGTCACCTACCTCACCAAATCTCTTTCCTGTTTTACTAACAACAGTCTTTCCAATGAGTTGTTTTGAGAACTTTTTTTCTTCTTCAGCCATTTTATCCTCACTCAAAGATTATAAATTTGAATAGCCTAAGTTATATTTAAAGTTTTCGAATCTGTATAGTATTTAGTTAGTGATTATTTCCTTCAGTTTATTCTGAATTAATGTATTATTAGAGCAGGTGTCCTTTAAACCGCAGGCCCTGCATTTGTTCTCATTTCCGCAGAGGGCAGGAACTTCTTTTGAAACCATAAGGGCCTGAACCTTTTTTACCAGATCGTTAATCTCTTGCCTTAAGAATTGGTTTATTGATATGACACGTTTTTCTTCATGGTCAAGATAATGCACATAACCATATCTTATATTTGAGTTATATTTCTCTTCCAGCAGTAATGCATAGCAACCTAGCTGTATGCGGTGGCCTGGCCAGACACCATCATAGGGCATTTTTCCTGTTTTTAACTCGACTGGAACAAGCCGATTATCCCAGACCTCTATTTGGTCTATGATTCCCTTTAGTTTTAGATTCTTGGATATTATTTTTATTTCCGAGCGTATTTTGGGTGTTAGCTTTTGCCAGAGTTCTTCTCCAAGAAGGTTTTCTTTTTCGATGAAATTAAACAAATTTAAGGACCTTATTTGGCTTTCTTTTACGAAATAAGGAAGGATTTTGTTAAATGTTTCAGATTGGTCTAGGTTTAGCTCATTTAACCTGCCTGCATAGGATTCTATGGCATTTTTTAGGATTTCCGTATATTTTGTTTTGTATTTCTTGGTTAATGCTGCCAGGGTTGGTTTCTTTGTTATGCTTTTAACAAGTTCTTCCTCAATCTTATTGATGTTATCATATGTTTCATGCCTTAGAGAGCCCTTAACCAAAACCTCTTTTGGTATTTCAACTAAACCAAGAACATTTGTTAAGAATAATTTCCTTTGGCAGTATAAATAGCCAGATAGAGTTGTAACTGATATAAGCATATTTACTGGGTTGATTTTGTTGTTTAAATAGCTTACGCGTGGTTGACCAGTGGTATTTTTTACTTTCTATATTGAAAAGAATAATTGCTGATGAAAATGTTTATATAATAAGGTTAAAATATTCTAAAGCTATGGACATAACTAAAAGGATAGAGCTAATAAAACAGGTTGGAGAAGAGATTGTAACAGAAGAAGAACTGAAAAGCCTGCTTCAGACTAATGAGCATCCTGTTGCTTACGATGGTTTTGAGCCTTCTGGCAACATACATATTGCACAAGGAATTCTAAGGACCATTAACATCAATAAAATGATTAAGGCAGGTTGCAGGTTTAAGATGCTGGTTGCTGACTGGTTTGGGTGGATGAACAACAAGCTTGGCGGTGACCTTGAGAAGATACAAACTGTAGGCAAGTATTTGATTGAGGTATGGAAAGCCTGCGGTATGGATATGAAGGGTGTGGAGTTTATTTGGGCAAAGGATGTTATGAATGATGATGAATATTGGAAAAAGGTTGTCAGTATTGGAAGGATGAATTCTGTAAAGCGAATAACAAGATGCGCGCAGATAATGGGGAGAAAAGAATCTGAGTCCTTAAGCGCAGCCCAGATATTTTATCCATGCATGCAATGCGCTGATATCTTTCATCTTAAGGCTGATATAACACAGCTTGGCATGGATCAACGCAAGGTAAACATGCTTGCAAGAGAGGTTGCTCCGAAGCTAGGCTTTAACAAGCCAGTTGTTGTTTCACATCATATGCTAATGGGCTTAGGAAAGCCGCCTGCAACTGAGTTGAAGGGTGCTGATAGGGGCATTGAACTAAAGATGAGTAAATCAAAGCCTGATAGCGCGATATTCATGACTGACTCTGAGGATGACATCAAAAGGAAACTCAACAAGGCTTATTGTCCTGAAGGTATTGTTGAAGAGAATCCTGTGCTGGAATACTGCAAGTATCTTATTTTTGAGAAGGTTGGTGCACTAAAGATTGAAAGGCCTGCTAAGTTTGGCGGTGACCTTGAGTTTGCCAGCTATGATGAATTAAAGAATATTTTTGAGAAGAAAGAGCTTCATCCAATGGACCTTAAGCAGGCAGTTGCAGGATACATAAATGGATTGATAAAACCAGTAAGAGACCATTTTGAGGAGAACAGCAAGGCAAAAGAGCTGTTAAAAACAGTTAAAGGTTTTGAGATAACAAGATAATCACGATTGTTCTATTACTGCCATAGCGTAATTCTTTCCGAGATACTTGTCAACAACCCCATTGATATCTTTCTTGGTTACCTTCTTTATTTTCTTTATGTATTCGTTCATTAATTTTGAATCCTTTACAAGTTCCCAGAAGCCTAGCTGGTCGGCATATTGGTAATTATCCTCGTTCTGCAAGTAGAACTCTCCTTCGAGATAGTCCTTTGCTTCTTTCAACTCTTTATCTGATATATTTTTCAGTTTTTTGAATTCTTCAAGGATTATTTTTACGCACTTGTTGATGTTCTTTTTGTCTGTGTTCACGTGGACTGCAAAATAACCATAGTCAAGTGCAGGCTCAAAATGCACGCCAACATCATAGGCCAAGCCACGCTTGTTTCTTATTTCATCAAATATCTTGCCAGACTGGCCTCTGCCAAGGATAGCCCTGACAACGTCAAGGACATAGCTCTCATTACTTATCCTCACGGGTGTTTTATACCCAAAAACCAGATAAGAACTGAGTATCCTCCTTTTTTCTGTAGATTTTACTGGCCTTTTTTGTTTTGGTTCTTTTATTTGTTTTAATCTTTTTATTTTCCCGGGATTGAAATTTTCTAATTTGTCGTTTATTTTTTTTATTGCTTTTTTATCGACACTGCCGACAATGGTAAGAACAATGTTATTCGGCTTATAATGTTCCTTGTAGTAGGTGAGTAGGTCTTTTCTGGTCATGCTTTTAACTGCCTTGATTGTGCCGTAGGTTGGATTCTTGGTTGGGTGTTTTTTGAACAGCGTCTTTTGGAACAATATCCACTGGTGGAATCTCGGTTCGTCAGTCACCATGTTTATTTCTTTTAAGATTATCCTGCGTTCTTTTTCAATCATCTTTGGGTCAAACAACGGATTTTGGATTATATCTGTTATTATATCCAAGCCGCGGTCAAAATGTTTGCCAAGGACCTTTGTGTAGAAGCTTGTGCGCTCTGTTGAGGTGTATGCATTTATTTCTCCGCCAATGCTCTCTATTTCATTCGCTATCAGCCTTGCTGATGGCCTGCGCTTAGTTCCTTCAAAGAGCATGTGCTCGACAAAATGGGAGATACCGCTTTGAGATTTGGTTTCATGATTAGAACCAGCCTTTGCGGTTGCCATAAATGCTACTGAATCGGTCGGCTTCTTAACAATAACCACAGTTAATCCATTATTCAGAATCACCTTTTTCATATATAGGAAAGGTTTTTAAGTTATATTTAATCTTTACTGAAAAAATGAGGTTGAACCAGTTTAAAGCAGAGCTTGCTAAAAAGGGCGTTGATTTTGCTGTTTTCTTAAATCTAGATACAACAAGGTTAGATTCAAATTTGTTCTATTTTAGCGGCTTTGAAGGGATTGGCGCATTAATTATACCAAAAAACAAGAGGCCATTTCTTGTTGCCCCTTTATTAGACTATGAGCGGGCAAAAAAATGCGGCATGAAGGTTTATGCCCCGAAAAAGAAGAAGAGATTGCTCGAATATATTGCCACTATTGTTAAGAAGAATAGAATAAGATTGAAAAAAATAGGCATTGACAAAGGAAGCCTGACTTTAAGAGAGCATAAGGCACTCAAAAAATATTTTAGAAAGTCAAAAACAGTCGATGTTTCTGGGATTTGTTTTGAGTTAAGGGAATTTAAAAAAGAGGGTGAGTTAAAGAATATAAAAAAGGCGTGTGCAATTTCTGATAACATACTGAAAAAATGTTTTGGGCAGTTTAAGAGGTTTAAGACAGAATCAGAGGTAGCTGCATTTTTGGAGTTTGAAACGAAAAAACTTGGGTGTGAACTTGCATTTAAGCCAATAGTCGCATCAGGGCATGCAGGAAGTATGTCTCATTATGTCCCGGAGAACATTAAGCTGAGAAAAGGATTCTGTGTGATTGATTTTGGTGTTAAGTATAAGGGTTATTGCTCTGACACGACAAGAACAATATTTATTGGAAAGCCTGCAAAAAGGGACATTGAGATTTATGAATTCTTATTGAAGATTCAAATGGATGCCATTAAAAGAGTAAAAACAGATATGGTGGGTGGAGATGCATTCAAATTTGTTAATGATAGTTTAGGAAGGTATTCTAAAAATTTCATACACGGGCTTGGCCATGGTTTAGGGGTTGACATTCACGAACTGCCAAACCTAAGGGAGGATTCAAAGGATAAATTAAAAAATGGAATGGTTTTTACAATTGAACCAGGAATATATTTTGAAAAAAGATTCGGGATAAGAATTGAGGATACAGTATATCTCGAAAACAAGGCTCTTGTTTTGACTAAAATTCCAAAGAAAATGGTGATAATAAATTGAAATACAATGATAAAACGTTCTATAAAGAAGTAAATGGATATATTGAGAAATTGAAAGGCAAGGTAGAAAATAAGGTTACCCTCATAATTCTTGATATCAAAAACAAAAAGGCATTTTATTCTTTAGCTCCCTTATCCAGGGCAATTCATGAACTTAATGGTGATATTCATGTAGTTGTAAAAGGGAGTAAAAACCATAATCTAGAGGTCCTGAAGGATGTTTGGTATGTCTACAGAGACCTTGTTAAGAAGCTAAAAACCAGGAAGGTGGAGGCATTATTGCGTTTTATAAGAAGCGTCAATAAAAGGGTTGGAAACAGAAGGTTTAAGGAGATTTTCAAAAAGCCCGATATAGTGTTAATAGCTGAAAAAGAACATTTCTCAGGCACTATTGATTTGAAATATAAATATAAGTGGCATAGGAGATACAGATGGAATGAATTGCTGGGGACTGCAAAACGGATATGGAGAGACGGCTATGCATTAAAGAAGGGTGAGAAGGTTAGTATTGGTTTTGTTTTGATGCCTGCAAAAAAGAATATGGAACTTCCACTTGAGGATTATCTTGATTCTTACTCAATAGCCCTGGCAATGGGCACTGCAGCAAAGAAGTTTAAGGCTAAGGTAAGCCTAGGAACTTCTACATGCAGGTTTTCCCAGCTTGCAAAGGCAGTTAGAACAGCAGACCTAATGGCTACTTTAAGGGGATGCGAACTTGACAAAGAGGTTGATGAGGAGGTATTCAAACGATTTAAGGAATTTTCCAAGCTCCTGAAAATAGATAGGCTTGAAGCATCTGATGCTGCTTTTGGCATTCATGGAAAGGGGTATTTTGGCAAGCATTTCTTTGGGGAAAATATTGGCTACCCGTCTCTTGATAAAAAAACAAGATGGAGCTCCCCTGGACAGCTGATGCTAAAGGACCCTTATTCGCCGCAAACCAGGTTTGAGAGCAGAGACCCGATGATGAGATATGCAATAACAGAAACACTGCCAATAGATATTTTCATTGAAACCTGCAATATAGATTACAATAAGCTAAGGAAAAAAAGCGATAAGGTCAGGAATATTTTCAATAAGTGCGAGTGGATAAGGGTTGTTGGCAAACAGGTTGATGGTTATAAGACTGATTTTAAAGTAGGGCTGGTAAAGGAGGATGGTGAAAGAAAATATTTCATAAGCAGTGATTGTGATGTGAGGTCAAAGGTTGACCAGGAATATTTCAAAAGAACTGGCATAAAGGCAGGAAGCTATGCTAATTTCCCAAGCGGAGAGGCATTTGTTACTCCAACAAGAGTTGAAGGCACTATGGTTGGTGATGTTGTTATAAACATTGACCAGAGCTATGTTATTCCTCCAGGCAAGCCGATAGTGGTCGGATTTGACAGGAAAAAAGGCTACAAGATAATAAAGGCTCCTGCCAAGATAAGGGAAGAGATGAAGAAACAGCTGGATGAAGGAAGAGAGAAGATAAGAAATTACGAGGAGCATAAAAGCCTTCCAAAAGAGGTTATTGAGATTTATAAGAAGAACTTTAGAAAAGTAGGTGAGTTTGCAGTTAACACAAACCCAAAGGCTAAGTTATGCGATTATCTTATTGTAAATGAAAAGATTGCAAAGATGATTCATGTTGCTCTTGGCCTGGGTTTTGAGCCTGAGAGGAAAACAGTTTATCATTGGGATATTGTTGTTAATTCTCCAAAGCAAAAACTTGATATCTATGGTATAGATAAAAAACATAAAATCCATTGGGTCATCAAGAAGGGAAATTTAGTTGTTTAAGATGAGTTCTATTAAAAGTGCGGCAAAAACCGCTTTAATTAAGTGTATGGGATTAAAGAAAAGAGAAAAATTCTTGATAATCACTGACAAGAAAAAGAAAGGCATTGCCTTGGTTTTCCTGGAAGAAGCTCAAAAAATAAGTGATAAATGCAAATTAATTGAGATTCCTATTGGAAAGATTCATGGCGAAGAACCGCATGCTAATGCTGCTAAAGAGTTAAAGAATTCTGATGTTGCCCTGCTTATAACTACAATTTCTTTAAGCCACACAAAGGCAAGAAAGAATGCATGCAAAGCAGGAGCAAGGATTGCTTCTATGCCGGGAATTACCCCAGATATAATAAAAAGATGTGTAGATGTTGATTATAATAAGATTTTAAGGCTGAATAAAAAACTCTGCAAGATCTTGACAAGAGGCAGAGCTGTTTTGGTTGAGAATAAACTTGGAACTAGACTAAGTTTCAGCATAAAAGGAAGAAAATGTCTTGATGATAATGGGATTTATGATAAAAAAGGAAGGTTTGGAAATTTACCAGCTGGTGAGGCTTGCTTAGCTCCTTTAGAAGGGACGACCAATGGAAGATTAGTGGTGGATAAAGGATGTGGAAAGGTTAAAATAATTATTGACATTGTTAATGGACAGATTGTTAAGATAAAAGGAAGGGCGCCTAAGTTAAGGAAGATTATAAAAAACAAAAGATATGCGAATGTTGCTGAATTTGGCATTGGAAGCAATCCAAAGGCCAGGGCAAAAGGAACTACCTTAGAAGATGAAAAGGTTTTGGGAACTGCGCATATTGCTTTTGGAAACAATATTTCTTTTGGCGGAAGACTAAATGTTCCTTTTCATCTAGATTGTGTTTTTTCTAAACCCACAGTGTTTATCGACGGGAAATTGATTGCGAAAAATGGAAAAATTTTTTGAAAGCAAAGCTATTTAAACTCCGCTTTACTCCATTTTTTTCAGAATGAAAGTAAATGGTAAGAACATTCTCGACAGCGTCATTTACCGATACACTGCTGACAGCAACCAGTTAGAGGAAGAAAACCGGGTTCTTAAAGAAACAGTAAATAACCTTAAAACAGAACTTGATAGGTTTAAAAGTCCTCCTCTTATGGTTTGCGAGATAAGGGAACTGGTTGATAAAGATTCTGCCATAATAAGAATTCCAAATGGCAATCAGTTTTCTGTTAATGTCTCAGGTGAATGCACTAATTTAAAGCCAGGTGATATGGTTCTTTCTGAACAAAAGAATCTAACTGTATTGAAAAAACTAGATATTTCAAGAAAGTTTAATGTTGAAAAGTTTGTCATTGTTGAAAAGCCAACTGTAAGCTGGGAAGACATAGGTGGGTTGCAGCAACAGGCTAGGGAGATAAAAGAGGTTGTTGAGCTCCCGTTACTGAAGCCAAATCTCTTCAAAAGGATTGGGATTGTGCCTCCAAAAGGTGTTTTGCTTTACGGCCCGCCAGGAACTGGAAAAACCCTGCTTGCTAAAGCTGTTGCTGCTTCAACAAATTCTACTTTTATTGAGATTGTTGGTTCTGAGTTAGTCCAAAAATTCATTGGAGAGGGGGCTAAACTGGTTAAGGAGATATTTGAGCTTGCGCGTAAAAAAGCCCCATCTATTGTGTTTATTGATGAGATAGATTCATTGGCTGCAAAAAGGATGGAGATTGGGACAAGCGGCGAGCGTGAGGTTAATAGAACCTTTATGCAGTTATTGGCTGAACTGGATGGGTTTAAGGCATTAGACAATGTAAAAATAATAGGCGCTACTAACAGGAAAGATATCTTGGATCCTGCTGTTACAAGACCTGGAAGGTTAGACAGGCTTATACACATCCCTGTTCCAAATAAAGAAGCAAGGCTGCAGATATTAAGCATACACACATCAAATATGACCCTTGATAAGGACATCAACTTTAATAATATTGTAGAAAAGATGGAGAACTTCTCAGGTGCAGAGATACATGCTGTATGCACAGAAGCTGGTTATTTTGCGATAAGGGAGAATAGAAGCAAGATATTTAAGAATGATTTGTTAAAGGCTGTTGAGAAGGTAAAAAAAGAAGAGAAGTTAGAAGGCGAAGATTATATGCGTATGTTTGGCTAAATGCCTTCGGCATTTCGCTTCCTCCCCTAACAAAGATTTCTAAGTGTACAACCAACAATTAGATGAAAATTCCAAGTGCAAAGCAATAAAGGAATTTTCAGATTGAATATTTTTAGAACTAAAACCATTGCGAAATCTGTGCATGCTCAGCAGTTACTACCGTCTTTCATCAGCTTTTGGCTTCAATTGGTGTTCACTTAATCATCGCATGTTGCACTTTCAAGAATGAGTAATCTAATCCAATATAAAAATTTAACTTATAAAAGCTTAAAATCAACGCAAATCCTGAAGATTCCTGGGCCGAATTGGCCGCATTTTACAAGCTGTATGATTTTGTATTTCTTCTTTGCTTTTTTACATGCTAAATCAATCTTCTCTACAGCTTCGTCAAACTGATTTTCATGCAAAAAGTCATAGAAATGGACTACTCCTTTCTTTTTAATCCCTTTTAATGCTAAATCTAAGTAATTCTCGCCACCCTTAGGCAATGGCATTGCCACACGATCAAATTTCCTGTTTAATTTCGGAATTATTTTTCTTACATCCCCTTTGAAAAGCTTTATTTTATTCTCTAATTTGTTTAGTTTTATGTTTTCGACAGCATATTTATGTGCTTTTGGATTGATCTCAATAGCGTATATTATTTTTGGGTTTGAGTTTTTAGCAATGACTAAGGGATACGGTGCAACTCCTGAAAACATCAGCAGAATTTCCTCATTCTTCTTAACTAAATCTGCAATTCTTTTTCTTTCATTTGAAAGTCTTGGGGAGAAATAACAGTTTTCCGCATTTAGTTTCATCAAAACGTTGTTTTCTTTATGGGTTGTTTCCTTTCTCTTTTCTCCCGAAATAATCTTTAGTTTTGGTGTCCTGTATTTTCCAGAATATTTGCCTATTTTTTTGCAGACAACATTTACATTTTTATGTTCTTCCATTAGTTTTTGAGCGATTACTTTTTCTTTTTTGGTTAATTCTTTAGGAAAATCTGCAAAAATAAGTATATCGCCAACAATATCGAAGGAAGAGGGCAATAATTCTAGTTCCTTTTTGGTTAATTTTCCCTTCAATGTTTCTCTTAGTTTCATCGTCTATTTATACATACAATGTATGTATTCTTTCTATGATATCTTATACACACAATGTGTGTAATGGATAAATTTATTTGAAAAACTCCCCCAAGCCTTTTTGCTGCTTTGACTCCTTGTTTTTTGTGAGTTTTTCTTTCGCACTGTTAACTCTGGCTTGCGAGAAATCATGTTCTTCTACAAGCAATTTGCTGAGTTTTTCCCAATCTGGTTGCTTCCATTCGAGCTTGTAGTCATCTGTTACTGGCATTTTCTTGAACAGATAGTAGACATCTGTCCATGGGAGTTCAAAATGTTCTTTCCACTTTACTTCTTCAAAGAGATTATCAAAGTCTGCACCATGCTTTTTTACGAGCTTTAGTGCATTTTTTGGGCCGATTCCTTTTACACCCTCCCTGTTGTAATCTGTTCCGACAAGCATTGCCAAGGCTATTAGCTGGTTATTATCGATTCCAAGGGCATTTAGTGTTTCTGTTAAATCTATTATTTCCGGGCTTATTGTTTGATAAATTGATGTTCCTGCTTTTTTTCTTTTGCCAGCTATTGAAAGGTTTTTTACAAGCTTTTGAGTGCCATAAAGCAATGTATCGAAGTCCTGGCTGACTGTGGCAAAGGCTTCTCCTTTTTTTACAATATGTGCTGCCTGCGCCTCTCCTTCTGATGGGGCTTGTATTATTGGCAAGCCTAATGCATCAATTATCTTTTTTGATTCTTCAATAATATCAGAGGTGAGCCTTGAGGTCCTCGAAGCATATTTCTTCATTGCTTCTGTATCTTCTTTTTTAACTGCATCTTCATACTTCTTCTGGGCCTCAATCTTTGAGGCCTTTCTTCTTTCACGCTCTTTTTTCTTTAATTCTGGGGCTTCTCCATCAAAAACAAAGGCAGGCATTATGTTTGACTGCATTAATCTTGTTGTCCTGTTAAACACACCCACAAGATGGGATGTGACCCTGCCCTTAGAATCCATTAAAGGGGTTCCATCACGCTGCCTTATTGTTGTTAAATACTGATAAAGATTGTTATGGGCATCTATCATTAATTTTTTTCCACTTAAATCCTCTAAAGAAATCTCTTTTCCTTTGATTAAATCCTTGAATGCAATGCCCATTTTAAATCTGCGCCAAGGTCATGCCCTTAAACTCGTTTTTGAGCATTTCCTGCGCCTTTTTTGTGAGAATCCCTTTTGTAATGAACAAGACTGGCAGTTTTTTTGTCTGGCCTTGTATAAAGACTGAGCTTAGGTCGCCATCACTTATTCGTTTTTTGCTCTTTGCTTTGCAGAAATAGGTTAAAGAACCAACATTGCTTGGAACCTGGACCATAAATTCTATTTCAGAATCCTTTCTTATAATATTCCTTTCAATAACTTCTATATTGTTTTTAGAGAAGTATTTTGTTAATTCTTTGATGAATGGGCTGGTGATTTCCTGTTCTTTGGTCTCTTTGGGCCTTATTTCCTTCTGAATCTCTTTTGGTTCTGCCTTTGGTTTTCTCTCCTTTGGTTTCTCTTTTTCCGTCTTTTTTTCTCTTTCAATCGGTATTTTCTTTTGTATTTCTTTTGGTTTTGCAGGGATTGCTGGTTCTTCTCTTTTAATTTCTGGTTTTTGTACTTTTGGTTTTGGTAGGGCAATCGATTGTTTTATCAAACTAGATGTTTCTTCCTGTGTAACTGAATGCCATTTCCAGAATAATTCTTTGGTGTTATTGTATGTAACGTCCAAAGGAAATGCGAAATCCTTTAACTGCCTTAGGGCAACTCTGTGGGCTGGTGCTAGTTTGGTATCCTTCAATACCTTTTTTCCTTTTAGCAGCAAGAATGCTTCTTTTTCTTTTTCATTTAGGTTATCGGAGAAATTCTCAAGCTTGGATTCCTGGCCAGGTAGATAATACAATGGTGAGCCGCCAACCTTGATCTTTGAAACCCTGACTTTTTTTCTTGAAACCAGCTCTGACAAATGCGCAGATGCCATCAATATGTCTGAACCTATTGCCTTAGCAACATGAACTGGAAGCACAGGCCCATTCGAGTTAATCAATTGTAGAATCGTATCTGCTGCAGACATAAGTTAAGAGAGGGCTGAGAAGTTTATATACTTTATTATTAAGGCCGCATCCACTTAATCTCCCAATAAGTTACATCGCCTTCTTCATCAACAACTCCAACAAGAAGTCTTTTTTTGGTTGAATGCGCTACACGGTTTTTTGCAGAAAACTCGTACCAAGTTAATGAAGAACCTTCATGCACCGGGTAAACAATCCATCTTGCATGGTCTTCGCCTGGCTTTACACCGCGGTCATAAACCCTAAAGTCAGCTCCAAATTTAAGGGCAGTTTTTATTATGTATCCTCTGTTTCTTATATCCTTGAAAACGCAATACCTTATCCAGAAATTTTTATCTTTTTTTCTTGCTTTTTTTAGGAAATCTTCTTTCTTTATTTTTTTCTTTTTTCCATCATAAACTTCTAGTTTGCCTTTTTCAGACAAATAGAGCGCCTCAAGCAAGGAAAGCTGAACTTTTCCATCTTCAAGTATTGAACCAAAGCGGCTTTGATTATAGAATTCTCTAGCTGCATCTGAGTTTTCAGTTAAAACCCTCTCTCCGACAAAAATCGCTTTGACTGGAGGGGTCTTTTCTGACTTTTTCTCCGTCATGTTATCTAGTAATAGTAGTTAGCTTAAAAAGGTTTCTTCTATACTTTAATATTTTTCAATATAGAAAATAAATAACAAACAAAAAGGTTAAATACGTTGTTTGTTTTCAAAATAACATGCAAGTTACATTTTTGGGCACATCTTCGATGGTGCCTACTAAGAAAAGGAATCATACATCAATTTTAATTAGTTATATCACTCATGGGATTTTGCTGGATTGTGGGGAAGGAACACAAAGGCAGCTTAAGATAGCCGGCATAAAGCCAACTCAGGTCACAAAGGTTTTGATCAGCCATTGGCATGGTGACCACGTTTTGGGTTTGCCTGGTTTGATACAAACACTTGGTGCTTCTGAATATAAGGGAACTTTAGAAATCTACGGGCCAAAAGGAACGAAACAGCATTTTGAGGATATGTTCAAGGCTTTTGTATTTGACAGAAGGATTAATCTGTTGATTAAAGAGATTGGCTCAGGCGTTTTCTTTAAGAGCAGAGAATTTTCATTAGAGGCTTTGCCTTTAGAGCATAACATAGAAACATTAGGGTATAATTTCATTGAAAACAACAAAAGACGCATTGATGTTAAGGCTGTGAAAAAACTAGGGATACCAGAGGGGCCTTTGCTTGGGAAATTGCAGGATAACAAATCAATTGAATTTAAAGGCAAGAAGATAAGCCCAAAGGATACTACTTATGTTGTTAAAGGCAAGAAGATAACATTTATTGCTGATACTGTTTATTGCAATAATGCTGTAAAGCTTGCAGCTAATGCTGATTTGTTGATTTGCGAGGCAACATACTCTTCCAAATTAGAGGGTAAGGCCGAGGAGTACGGCCATTTGACAGCTAAACAGGCTGGGTTAATAGCAAATGAGGCAAATGCAAAAAAGCTTGTTCTAACGCATTTCTCTGCAAGATATAAGAATACCCAGGAAGTTGAAGAGGATGCCAGGTGTGTTTTTGATGATGTAATTTGTGCAGAGGATTTTATGAAGGTCAGGCCATAATGTCAAGAAAATCAAAGGGTATTAATGCAGAACGAGATTTGATTCATAAATTCTGGTCTACAGAATCTTGGAGTGCTGTGAGGATTGCTGGTTCTGGGTCAATGAAATACCCCTCTGCAGACATCTTAGCAACGAATAAACTAAGGAAACTTGCTATAGAATGTAAAACAAGCAAGGAAACCAGCAAATATTTGACAAAAGGTGAGGTTGAGCAGCTTAAGGTATTTGCGAAGATTTTTGGTGCAGAACCGTGGGTTGGTGTTAAGTTTGATAGGGAAGAATGGTTTTTTCTGAATATTGAAGATTTGAAATGTACTGGAAATAATTTCTTAATATCAATCGATATAGCTAGAAATAAGGGGTTTTTATTTGAAGAATTAATAAAGTAAAAAATAAAGAATTAAAGGAAATAATTATCTTCTTTTCCTTTTTAGCGCTTTTTCTATCCTTTTCTCTTCACGCTCAATCTTGACTTCCTCAACTGCTATCTTCCTTGTCATCTTTTCGATGTTTTCGTCCATCCTTGCTATGCGGCGCTCCATTAGAACCAGTACTCTTAAAGCGTACACTATTGCAGCTAAAGTGCCTATTATGATTGCAAGTGTTACTTCCTGGACAGATAAGACTCCTACCATGGTTTCACCTCTTTTGTGATATTTTCATTTAAAAGAAGTAGTTATATTTAAATGTTTGTTTTAATCTTTTAGTTACTTAGAAAAATAATTCACAAATCTCTTTTCTATTGTATTAGCAAAGAATTCAGAATTAATCCAGATTCCAATATCTGAGCTTGGGTGGATATCCTTATCATCGTTTAACATGAATGTTATCTCTTTTCCATCAATTACGCATAATCTTGCTTTTGTATCTATTTTCTTGAGTTCTGCTATCTTAGCCAAATCCTTAAACTGGCTTTCATCTTTGACAGGAGCCGCTATTCTTATCTTAATGCCGCGCTGTTTTGCTTTTGTTAAGATGCCGCTTAAGGCTCCTGATTTCCTTTTCAATCCCTCTTCGCTTGTTACTATCATTACAGACTTTTCTGCTTTCTTGATTCTTGATCTCAGATGATCATATAGGTTTTCTCTTCCCTTTATGCTTCCTGTAAGGTCAGTCGGTTCAACGAGGGTTGCTCCCTGTGTGTGCAGTGCATTTAATTCTTTTATCAGGTTGCTAGAGTTAATTTCATTGATAAGGGTTATTCTCTTCTTTGATTCGTCTTCTACCTTTTTCTTGACCCTCTCTATAACATCTTCAGGAGGCACTGCAATATATCTTATAGGCTTGCCAACCTTGCTTATAATAAAGCCCTTCTTCTCAAGGCTTTCTAGAACATCATAGCTTCTTGACCTAGGGACATTTGCTATGTCTGACAATTCACCTGCAGTTGAAACTCCCCTGGACAGTAAAGCAGTCCATAGTTTAGCTTCATAGGTATTTAACCCAAAGTCCCTTAATTTATTTAAAAATTCCTTTTCGACTATCATTCTAGAAGATAGAAATATAAAATAGTTTATAAAGCTTTCTATTTTTTGTTATTTTAGAGTAGTGAAAAGGCCTATTTTACTCTTATTGCAAGGGTCTTCTTACTACCATACTTGTCATCAACTAAGGTTGGGTCGTCACCAGAGTAAGTCCTTAGGATAAATGAATATGTGCCTGGTTTTGCTTTTACGCCTCTAGCTACATCCTTAATCTTAACATTAAGCGGCCATACCTTGTGTTCTCCCTTTGGTAATCTGGATATAAACTCTGTTTTTTCCAGCCAATCGAGTACATAGGTTCCATTTACTCCTGTAAGGCTGTTTGAATATGAATCAATTGCTTTCTCGAAGGTTATTTCTACCTTAAAAATAAGCTCTGTTGGCATTACATTCTCCACACCTATACCAAAGGTATGGCTCTCACCTGCAGTCATGGTTTTAAAGTGTTCATATATAACAAATGCGTCTATTAGATTAGGCTTTAGCTTGCTTTCTATAAGGGCTATAGTTTCTTCGCTTAGTTCTGCTCCTGTTTGGGTTCTTTTTGTTGGAGTCTTTGTTGTTGTGGTTGTGGTAGTAGTTGTTCCAGCACTGTAGCATACATCATTAGTGCTGCACTTGCCTACGCAATCATCGTCTGTTTCGCAGGCTTTTCCATTTTCGCATGGCTCGCAGCTTCCGCCACAGTCAACATCTGTTTCATCATTGTCTTTTTCATCATTAGAACAGCTTTCTTTAGTGTCTTCAACAGCGCAGCCAGTCATCAACAAAGAAATTAATAGTATTGCAGATAAGATTGTTTTGTTCATTTTAGTAGTAAGAATTGGGTTTTGTTTTTATAGTTTATTATCTAAAGCAGGAGAATCATGAGAAAAATTTATAAATGGGGGATGATTACCACCCAGTATGGATGATTCCATAAGATTAGGGAAACTGAATTTTGTTCTAGCTGTAGCTATTGTTATTGGAATTATTATAGGTTAGTTCTACAATCTAAGTCAAGATTGTAGCCATTGTTTCTGGTCAAAATGATAATCTTAATAAACAAGCTAGGAAAGGAGTATAAGAATGGCATTAAAGATATATGACACCACACTCAGGGATGGGAGCCAAAGTACTGATGTTAACTTTGGGTTAAGGGATAAGTTAGAGATAGTCAGAGCCCTGGATGATTTTGGTGCTGATTATATTGAGCTTGGATGGCCTGGCTCTAATCCAAAGGATATGGAATGTTTTGCAGAGGCTGCTAAGGTAAAGTTAAAGTATAGCAAGATTGTAGCTTTTGGTGCTACAAGAAGAAAGGGAATAAAGGCAAAGCAGGATTATAATCTGCAGGCTATTCTTAAGAGCAAAGCGAGGGTTGCATGTATCTTTGGGAAAACGTGGCTTGAACATGTTAAAAAGCAGCTTAAGGCAGACGAGAAAGAGAACCTGGCTGCAATAAAGGATAGTGTAGAGTTCCTTAAAAAGAATAAGCTAGAGGTGCATTACGACCTAGAACATTTTTTTGATGGGTTTAAAGACGACAAAAAGTATGCTCTTGAGTGCCTAAAGGTGGCTGCTGATGCTGGCGCTGATGTTTTGGTCCTCTGCGACACAAATGGGGGCTGCTTGCCAGACGATGCAGAGAGAATTATAAGGGAGGTTAATGTATTTTTGAAGAGAGAAAAGATAAAGGCAGAGCTTGGTGTGCATATGCATAATGATTCTGGGTGTGGGGTAGCAAACAGCCTAAAAGCTGTTGAGCTTGGTGTAACGCATCTGCATGGAACAATAAATGGTCTTGGTGAGAGGGCAGGAAATGCTGATTTATGCCAGATAATCCCTGGTTTAATGTTAAAGAAGAAGGCAAGGTTGCCAAGAATCAGATTGAAAAGATTAGTTGAGATAAGCAGATTGGTTTATACCCTGACAAACCTAAAACCCGACAATAGACAGCCTTATGTTGGGGGGCATGCTTTCTCCCACAAAGGGGGGGTCCATGTAGATGCTCTTATGAAGGGAGCCACCTACGAGCATGTAGACCCTGCTTCTGTAGGAAATATGAGGGAGGTTGTTCTCTCTGACTTAAGCGGAAAGGCTAATATCGTGGAGGTTGCAAAAGAGTTTGGCGTGAAGGTCGAGAAAGATGATCCTAGAGTAAAGGAGATGTTAAAGGAAGTTGAATTTATGGAGAAGAAAGGCTATGATATTGGTGGGTTAAAGGCAGAGAGATTTCTGCTGCACGAGAAATATTTTGGTAAGAATCCTGAATTGTTTAGGGTCAAGAAATGGTCTGTTAAAAGTGAGCATGACGACACAACAGGCAAAGAAACATCTAGTTGTGTGCTTCTGGTAGATGCCAAAGGCAAGGTGGAGGAGTTTAGTGAAAGTGTAAAGGGTGGCCCAGTGGATGCTTTATACAAAGCATTACGAACTGCTATTGCAAAGAGCTATAAGAACCTACAAGATATAAAATTGCTTAATTATAAGGTAAGGATATTTGAGGAAAAAGGAGTAGAGAGTTCTGTAAGAGTCTATATTGAATTTAAGAATGGGAAAGAAGAGTGGGGCACAGTAGGAGTAAGCACAAATATAATAGAAGCTAGCTTCAAGGCTATTGTGAAGGGATTCAAGTATTACTTATTGAAACATAACTAAGTGGGCTTGACGAACGTAGTGAGGAAACTTCAAGCTTTGCTTGATGGCTTAGAAATGCGAAGCATTTCAAAGACCCACGAAGGTGCCAGTCTGACTTTTCAGGTGTTGTTAAGGGATTCAAGTATTATTTGTTCAGGCATTCTTAGTTTCCACTAGAAATTAAGGGGGTTTATAAACGGCAATATAACCATTTAAAAATAAGAGTATTTAAATAACTTACTTCTTTTTAAATATTTATAAATAAGATGGCGATTTGGGGCTAAATAAGCTTCTTAATGGCCACAAAAGGTTAAATTCGGGTTTGTTTTTAAAAAAAGAGAAAAATCGGGGGTATTTTAAGAATGGCAAAGAAAAAATCAGAGAAAGAAACAAAAAGAGATATAAGAGTTGTTAATATTGTTGTATCTACTTCATTAGAGCATGATATACCATTAGAAAAGATGGCTGCTACTTTAAGCAACACTGAATACAACCCAGAGCAGTTTCCTGGCTTGGTTATAAGGATAAAAGAGCCGAAGACATCTGCACTTATATTCAGCTCTGGAAAGGTGGTATGCACTGGTGCCAGAAGTATGGATAAGGTTGAGGAAAGCATTAAGAAGATAATCAAAAGCCTTGAAAAGATTAATGTCAAGATAAAGATAAAACCAGAGGTAAAGATTCAAAACATTGTTGCTTCTGGTTCAGTCGGTATGGACCTAAACCTTAACACCTTGGCTATGAAGCTTGAGAATACTGAATATGAGCCAGAGCAGTTTCCTGGGTTGGTGTATAAGCTGGCTGAGGCAAAGGCTACATTCTTGCTGTTCAGCAATGGAAAGATAGTGTGCACAGGAACGAAAAGCGAGAAAGAGGTTCACGCAGCCCTGGACAAGTTAATTATAAACCTTAAGAAGGTTAAGGGAAGATAATTTTTCTTTTTTAATTTTTGAATCCAAAGGGGGTTTTGGATGGAAGTATCTGAACAGATAAAAAAGTTTCAAGAGTTTATTGATGAGAATTGTAAGGCAGAGCTATTAGAAAATATAAGAAAAGAGCTACATTTTTTGGTCATTGATTTTTCTAAACTTTCTAAGTTTGACCCTGGGCTTGCAGATTTGCTTCTGGACCAACCAGAAGAGGTTGTAGGGGCTGCAAAGCTTGCTGTAGAAGAGTTTGACTTAGGGGATGCGATAAAGAAGAACTTCAATGTAAGGTTTAGTAATCTGCCTGAAAGCAGAAAGATTATGGTAAGGAACATAAGGAGCGAACATATCAGCAAGTTTTTGTGGTTTGAGGGGATAGTGAGGCAAAAATCTGATGTAAGGCCGCAGGTTACTTCTGCGAGATTTGAATGCCCTAGCTGCGGGAACATAATAAATGTGCTCCAGGTTGATGTGAATTTTAAGGAGCCTTCAAGGTGTGGTTGCGGCAGAAAAGGCAAGTTTAGGCAGATAAGTAAAGAACTTGTTGATGCCCAGCGGCTTGTTCTTGAGGAGTCTCCTGAAAACCTTGAGGGCGGCGAACAGCCAAAGAGAATGAGTGTATTCCTTAAAGATGACCTGGTTAGCCCTATGAGTGAAAAACGGACAAATCCTGGCAGCAAGATTGTTGTTGTTGGCCAGGTAAAAGAGGTACCGATAATTCTCAGAACAGGCAGCAAATCTACAAGATTTGACCTAATGATTGATGCAAACCATGTTAAGGCTATTGAAGAAACATTCTATGAAATCGAGATTAGTGATGAAGAGAAAAAACAAATAATTGAGTTATCAAAGGATCCTAAGGTTTATGACAAGCTGATTGACTCTATTGCGCCTTCTATATACGGCTATAAAAAGATAAAAGAAGCGCTGATATTGCAGCTCATGGGTGGCGCGCAAAAAGAAAGAAGCGACGGCACAAGAACAAGGGGGGATATGCATATTCTGCTTGTTGGTGACCCTGGTGCAGGTAAGTCGCAATTATTAAAGCGAATAAGTGCTGTTGCCCCTAAAGGAAGATTTGTCAGTGGAAAGGGTGTGAGCGGTGCTGGTCTGACTGCCTCTGTTGTCAGGGATGAGTTCCTTAAAGGGTGGAGCCTAGAGGCAGGGGCATTGGTTTTAGCTTCAAATGGCTTGTGCGCGATTGATGAAATCGATAAAATGAGCAATGAAGACAGAGATGCTATGCATGAGGCCCTAGAAGGGCAGACTGTTACTATATCAAAAGCGAATATACAAGCTACTTTATTGGCAAGAACTACTGTACTGGCAGCAGCAAATCCAAAATTTGGCAGGTTTGATCCGTACGAGATTATAGCGAAGCAGATTGACCTGCCGCCTACGCTAATCAACAGATTTGATTTGATATTTCCTATAAAGGATTTGCCTGATGAGACGAGAGATACAGAAATGGCCACCCATATATTGGAGCTGCATCAAAGCCCTGACTTTTTGGAGGCAGAAATAGAAACCGGATTTTTAAAGAAATATATGGGATACGCCAGGCAAAATATACAGCCAAAACTCACTGACGGCGCAATTGATGAGATAAAGAAATTCTACATCAAGATGCGGCTTAGCGGTGCAGGTGAAGAAGGCATAAGAACTATACCCATCTCCCCAAGACAACTTGAGGCTTTGGTTAGATTGAGTGAGGCTTCTGCCAAGGTAAAGCTCTCTGATAAGGTGACGAGGAGAGACGCAAAGCGCGCAATAGACCTTTTGAACTATTGTTTGATGCAGGTTGGCTTAGATAGGGAAACAGGAAAGATAGATATTGACAGAATAGCTACTGGCATTACAGCATCGCAAAGAGGGCATATAGTAACAATAAAAGACATAATCGGTGATCTAGAAAATAAGGTTGGTAAAACCATCCCAATAGATGATATAATGGAGGAAGCTCGCAACAGAGAAATAGAAGAAGAAAAGGTTGAGGAGGTTTTGGAAAAGCTGAAGCGCAGTGGAGACATCTTTGAACCTAGGCGAGGGTTTATTCAAAAATTATAGGTGCCCCATGGAAAAGCAACAACAAAAGAGGCAGGTTGCGTATAAGGTAAGGATAAAGGATATCCTTGATGGGGATTATGTTAAAGAAGAAGGATGGATGCCTAATTACATAAGATTGATTGATGGCGCGAAGGTTTCTAGGGTAAATATTATCGGAACAATTGTTTTGAAGACAGATGAGCAAAATTATAAGAGTATCTTGATTGATGACGGAAGCGGCAAGCTTCCAGTAAGGAGTTTTGAAAAATACGAATTTTTTGATGGTGTTGGCATTGGTGATGTTGTTCTAATTATCGGAAGGCCAAGAGAGTTTGGCGAGAAGTATATTGTTCCTGAGATAATAAAAAAGATAAACGACCAGGCATGGATTGAAGTAAGAAAAGCTGAACTTAAAAAACCAGATATTGAGGTTAGTGAAGAAAAGGCTGATGTTGCTGTAAGCCCTGCTGACAAGATATTCAGTTTAATCAAGGAGGCAGACAATGGCGCTGGTGTTGATGTTGAGGATATAATAAAAAAATCTAATATTTCTGAAGCAGAGAAGATTATAAGAACCCTACTGGAAGAAGGGGAGATATTTGAGTTAAAGCCGGGGATAGTAAAAGTTCTAGAATAGATTTAGAATAATAGGGGGGTTACATAAACTTCTAATACTGCACCCAACAATAAAAATGCTAAAGATAAGAGCAGCAAATCAGAGGTATCCACAAGCAGGTTCATTAGGTTCTTGGAGTTTATGTCGTGTTTGATTATAGCCACGGACACCAGACCGCCAACCAGGCCAGCATAAACATAACCAAGTATTTCTGGGATTCCGTGTATAGAATATCTCAATAAACCCAAGGAGACTGCCTGAAAATAACTTGCGATTTTTGTTACGCCGATTGTTGCAGCATAGCTGCTTAGGTGCGACCTTATGAAGCTCCCCATGGCTGCACCTATCACTGTTGCGTTCCAAGTAAGTATAAAGATAGCACCTGCCCCATAAATAAAGGAAAAGATTAAGCAGAAAACCATGACCTTCACATTGTTGAATAATATCTTGATAAATAAAGCAATAGAGCCAGTCAGCCCCCCAGATATTTGGTTGTTTATGTCTGTTATTGTTTGTATCTGTTTCTGGAATAAAAACGAAACTGTGTCTGGGGGCAGAAACACGTACCAAACAACAGTTGATATGGCGATACCAAAGAACAGGAACATATAGAAGGTGATTGCCTTTGTGTGCTCCCTCAATAGCTTGCCTTCATCTTTTATCTTTACCTCCTTGCTTTCCTCAAGCTTCATTGTGTTATACATTATTGGCACACATGCCATTACTGTCAAAAAAACCATGATAAAGGAAGCTTGCTTTTCGAATATCCAAAGGGAGAGGAAGACGCCAACAGTAGAATACAGAAAGCCGATGAAAAACATCTCCCAGGGCCTTTTCTCTGCTTTTAATGGGAATATAAGTGATTCTAGTACCATGAATTTAGTCTTTTTATTGGTGTATTTATATTTTTTGGAATTGTTAAGTCAAGTTTCTAATAAGACCAATAATAAGAAAACCATCATTAAAAAATAAAAAAATATGATTTTTGCCTTATTCCTCCCTTTAAAGCAAAAATCATCATCTGTCCTGCATTTATGCCTTAGCTTAAAGGGCGGTAAGTTGATGAAAAATCCTTTATATTGGTTATGGAAGGATTTTTCAGATTTAATGATTATTAATAATTAGATTTAAAAACTGTTCGACATTCTCTATAAAAATGGACTATAAAGAATTATTAAAGAAGGCAAGGGAGAATCTTCCAGAGGCTGTATTTGAGAAGGAAAGATTTGAGATACCTAAAGTAAGAGGCCATATACAAGGCAATAGAACTATTATAACCAATTTCCTTCAAATAGCAAATATACTCGGCAGAGAGCCGGAACATATGCTTAAGTACGTTCTAAAAGAGCTTGCTGCCCCAGGGGAGATTAAGAAGAGCGGCAGTGTGATTGTAGGCACAAAGATACCTGCATCAAGAATCAACCAAAAGATAAGGCAATATGCTGATGAGTTTGTTTTCTGCCCAGAATGCGGCAAACCAGATACAAAGCTTGAGAAAGAGCGCGATTTGATGTTTTTGAAATGTACTGCTTGCGGCTGCAGGCATCCAGTTAAGTCTAAGATTTAATTAATTCAACATGATAGTCAAAACACACAAAACCCCAGACAGCAGAAAGTTAGTTGCTATCTGTGATTCTGAGTTATTGGGAAAAAAGTTTGAGGAAGGCAATCTGCAGCTAGACCTTGCTTCTGATTTCTATAAGGGTGAAGAAAAGGGTGCTGAAGAAGTCAAGGAGATTATAAAGGATGCTTATATTGTCAATGTTGTTGGAGGGGAAAGTGTTGCGTTTTGTATTGAGCTAGAAATTATAGACAAAAAGCACATCCTGAGAATTGGTGGTGTGCCTCATGCGCAGGCTGTGATCATGCAGGAGTAAACCACTTACCAAGCCCTTCTTGCTTCTCTTTTTCCTTGCCAAATATCCCTTCTACGCGTCTTTTTGTCAATTCCAGGTTGAGTTTCAGATAATCCGGCAGATTATATTTCTCAGCCATGCTTATGGCTGGCTCTAGGTATTTGATTATGAAGCCTTCTGAAACAGTAAATATTATTTTTCCACCGCATTTTGTACATTTCCCGACAAGAGGTGGCCTTCTAAACTTTTCATTGCAGCCAACGCATCTAAATTGCTGCGTAGAAAATTTCCTGAGATTTCCTTTTATGTCCCTCAGAAAATGTTTTTCGATTACAAGCCTTGCAACATCCTCTGTGTCAACTGCCCTTATTTTTTCTGCCAGGTCCATCTGGCCAAGAAGCTTCTCTTCCATAGAAGGCAGGGTCTTGTAAGCAGAACATTTTATGCCAGCATTAATGTCTGATGTGTTATGAGTAAAGCCCATCTTTTCATACTGTAATTCTGTGCCCAGCCTTTTGCCAAGTTGTTCTATCTCCACTTCCCAGGGCATCTTGTATTGTGAACAGGCTTCATAAAATTCTAGAGGATATTTCCAGGCAACATCCAGGTCAAACACCATGTCATCTACTTCAGAAGGTATTGAGCGCGAGGTTAAGACCAAAGGCGCATCCTGGGTTGCGCCCCTGTTATCAGGAAGAAAATTTCTGGAAAAATTAATCAAGGAATCCATAAGGAGCATTATTGAGGCTTCATCGCCATCACAATCGCGTCTTGTTGTGGCGTGGAGCAGGGGGTGCGCTAAAAATCCCAGTGTTTGTGAAAAACCAATAATCCTGCAGATGATTCCTGCTGAAGTATGCGGAGCTAATGCCACAGCAAGAGCGCCAACAATGTCCTGGTCTGACTTGAAGTTGTAGAATGGCTTCAGCCCATAAAGTCTGACTAAAAGTTCATCGATAAATCTTGAGATGTTTAAGAGTATCTTATCAGCGCCCAAATCAGGAGAGCTTTTACAGGCAGGCAGTATAATGTCTTGCGGCTTTAATTCAAGAATCTGGTTTTGATCTGTAAGTGGCTTGTTATGTATGTCTGTTTTATAACCAAGTTCCTTTAGTTTTTCTACTGGAACATTTATCTCTGACGGCCTAAAGTGTGTTATGGGCAGCTGGGTCATATCATACCTTGTTGTACCATCCTTGTTTACAGCAACTTCATGTCTTGCCCGGAGTATTCCCTTAGCTAAATGCTCTGGTGTGTGGTCTTTGTTTGATGTTCCTCTGACGCCTTTTATCAGGTCAGGGTATATGTTAAAACCAAGATTTTTGGTAATATCAGCAAACATCTGATTTATATTGATGTCCTGTTTCTTAAAAGATGCTGTTGCTCCATGCTGGCATTTTTCCTTATCGACTATTCCGCAGGTGTTGCAGTAGAATTTTCTTTCTGTTCTTGTGCTGCACTTTTCACAAATACCTAAAACTGTCTGGTGGCCGCATTTCGGACAGATATATATTGGGAAGTCTGAACGTACTTTTTTTGCATCGAATGCACTTTGGAATGACCTAAGCTTTCCGCCCTCTTCACCAACAGGAAAAAGCACATGAGGGCTGCCTGTGAGTTTCCTCATCTTTGCCTTTTCTGGCCTGCCCATTCTGGCTCCGATAAACACACCAGCCTTGTCCCTTAGCTTAACCTTTGATATAAGGTTAATAATTTCCAGGGTGCCTTTATTGCTATTTTCTTCTATTAGCTTTATCAGTTCTTCTGTGTTTGTCTGTGGTGTGATGCCAAGTGATGTGACAAATGCCAGGGCATCATCCTTCTCTATAACAACAAATTCATTTGTTGCGATAGTGTGGGGTGTTCCCAGCAACTCGAGAATTCTTTTTGCTTCCTGGTCTAAGGGAAGCACAACCTTTTGTATTTTATCTTCAGATTTTACAATCTTTGCTTTCTCAATCCACTTTACAAGTGTTTTTAATTGTTCCGCAGATATTGTATTCCAGTAATATGTATACCTGGGGTACAAAGGCATATCAAGTTTAGTAGAAAAGTTAATTGCAGCCTGCGCAGTTAGTTTTGAGGTCAATGGATTTTTAAGCAGCACCTCAAGGGCATTGCTTGGTATTTCGACTAGTTCTGAAAGCTTATCTAGGTCAATTGTACCAAAAAGGTTTACTGTGGCTTTCTCTAGCTCTTGAACCCACCACTCTTCACAATAACCTGCTGGCAGCAAGGTGTGTGCCCTGTTATAGAAATCCCCATAATTGAAAAGTATATCCCCCAAAAATAGTATTTCTGTAGTTTTTTCTACTACTTCTTTTGCTTTTTGTGGTGTTTCTACTCTAACCACAGAACCATCATCCAGCTTTACAATCGGGCCCTCTATTGTATCGCAGGTTGTGATTGTTGCTGCTTTTCCTGGCCGTTCAACCTTTAGCTGCGTTCCTATTGCTATATATTTGTTTAATATGTGTGTAGTTGCCGGGTTTATTGATGCTGCTGAATAACCAGATGTTCTTGAGCGGCCATATCTTAACCTGAAACCGCCAGTCCTAAGTGGATGTGTTAAAACAGGCCTTCCTGCAACCAAATCTTCTATGTAAGTGTAAACTGGTGATACCTTTGCGTCTTTTTCGCCTACGCTTCCTTTAGCTTTCTTCTTTTTCTGTATTTTTAGGAACTCTTCCAGGAAAGACCAGTGCTCCATACCAAAATCTTTTGCCCAGGTTGAGAGTTTTGCTGAGACTTTTTTTGCCTTTTGCGCCAGGCTTTCTCCTAAAACAAGACAGACACCAGAGCGTATCCTGTTTGTTTCGATCCTCGGCAGGTCTTTATGGTTCGAAACCTCTATTTTTTCAGAGGGGTCTCCATCAATCTGGACTGGGAGGTTTTTTACCATGAATTCTATCTCTTCTTTGCTGGGCAGATACTGTAAATTTGTGACGCGCTCATGATAATCATACAGCTCTGTTGACATGCGTTTGATTTCTTTTTCTGTCGCATCATAAGGATGAAAACCAAAGGATTTTCTTAGATAATCTGAAAGCAGGACTGAGACAGCTGCTGCTGTGCCGCCAGCACTTCTAACTGGGCCAGAATAACGTAATGCGAGGTATTCCTTGCCATCCTGCCTTTTTTTGATTCTTAGTTCTACAAATCCTTCTAAAGGCGAGGAAACTGTGCCTAAGGTTAGATAAGCAAAACCAATCCTTATTCCTACTTCTATTGCTGTTTTTTTGTCTTTAAATTTACAGAATTTCTCTTCTGCAACCTCTTTAGCAATAGTCAGGGCAACCCTCCAGTCTAAGGAGCCATATTTCTTTTCCAGGGCAGCTATTCTTTTTGGTATGCCTGTGTTTTTGATTTGTGGAGCAGCTACTGAGATTAATCCCTCTACCCGCTCAAACATGTTTTTAGCAAGAGGCAGCTCAACCTTATCCACAGGATCAAAGCCCTTCTTTCTGGCCTTTGAGGCTACATCATATGTTTTTGCTACTTCTTTCTCTATTGATTCAAAGTACTCTTGCATGTCTTTGCTTAGCTCATTCATTTTCCGAATTTCAGGATTTTTACTTCTCTTGTTTTTAGATTGATTATTGGCACTCTGCTGGGCTCGGGGTTGTGGCCAACTCTTTCCTGGAATGTTGTTTTGCTCTGCCAGCAGCTTCCGCAAACCATAGTCACATTTTTGTAATTAGCTACTATTGACTTATGGATATGACCTGTAACAAAGATATCGGGTATTTTATCTATCACTAAAGGGTCTTTGTCTCTGGTTGGGATATAGAGTGTAGATGTATGTGTTGGTGCCAGGTGTCTTTTCTTCAACAAGAACTTCATAATGAGGTCTGCCCTGTCATAGCCCCCCCTGTTCCTTATTGAGTCCACATTTGCAACAAAATGGTCAAAAGAGTAGCCATGATACAGCAAAATATCAAACCCAGAAAATTTGTCATTGGAGTGTATGTTGACCAGGGCCGGGTTTGAGACTAGGGTGACATTAGGCAGCTCGTGTATGGATCCTGCAAAGTCTTTGTATAGTGGTGGTTGTGGTTCTGCTATACGCATTGCATCGTGATTGCCCGGGCATATGATTATGTTTATGTGCTGCGGTATTTTTTTCAGAAGTCTTGCGCATCCCTCATACTGCTTGCTTATATCTTTTATTGTGAGCTCTTTATCCTGCCCGGGGTAGACCCCGCAGCCATCTATCGTGTCGCCAGCTATCAATATATATTTAACTTTTTTTGCTAGCTCTAGTTGTTCTTTGCTCCCTTTCCTTAGATTAATCCACTCAATGAATCTATCGAAATCTTCGGCTAGGAAATTATTTGAGCCAATGTGCAGGTCTGACAGCACTGCAACACAGGCTTCGTGGGGGCTTTTTTTAAGGTCATTTTGGGGGATATCCGGCTGCAGAACCGCGTTTGCAAAAACTATCTTGTCGCCATTAACTCCCGCAACACCAATTACCTCATCTGGCACAATGTCTTTTGCTATTTCATATAGCTCTGGTTTGTTTTTGTTTACTAGGACTTTTATGGCTCCTGTCGGGTCTTCTATTGTCAACATTATGTTGTTGTTCTTGGTTGTTTGTTTGTTCCCTACAGCCCCAACCAAGGATATGTGGCTTCTGTCTGTCTTATGGAGTATCCTATTTATCGAAAGTGTATTGCTTAGCTCCTGCCTATTTCTCAGTATTTTCTCAATTGCTTTGTATCTTGCATTAAAGTATTGCACAAAGTCTTGTATGTCTCTTTTTTGTGAATCCGCTTCGTAGGAAACTACAACCTTGACTTCTTTGTTTTGCTGCGCTTCTTGTTTTGTTGTGCTGCCCAGATAGCCCAAGAACTGTTTGTATATCTTATCGCCCCTGCCTTTTTCGAAAATGGCCTTTGCGCGCTCCAGCTCAGACCAGTTTGTGTCAAGGTTTTGGCCAGATGCAAGCAATTCATTTATATCCTTGCTTAAAACCAGAAAATCCTTTGTGCTTGTCTTTTCTGCCAAGTTGGTGTATATGCTGTCTGGTTCTTCTTCCAGCTGCAGCATGTCTGGGCTTAACAGTATGCCTTTGCTTAGAAAAAAACTGACTACTTCTTTCTTGTTAATAGTTTGCTGTTCCATTTCGGTAAGAAGGATTATTCTTATTGACTAAGCTAAGTCTAATCCTTCCCCTAATATCTTTTTTATTTTTGGCAGAAGGGAGGAGGGGATCGCGACGGAAATTTCCTTTGTTCTGCCGTATCTGCCTTTTGAGATTACTTTTGTGTTTATTATGCCTAACATGTCCTGTTCAGAGATTATATCTGATATTCGGCGCTGTGTTAGGGGCGGCAAGCCAAGCCTGCCTGAGATGTTCTTATAAAAATCATAAGCTTCTCCTGTTATTATTGAGCCTTTTCTTTGCTCGCTTATTGAGATGATTGCGTATAGGGTGGCTTGGAATTGTTTTGGCTGCGCCTTGACAACCTCTAAAACACGGTCATTCTCTATTTTTCTATCTGCTTCGTCTATGTGTTTTATCTTAACCTGTTTGGAATTTTCGCGTTCAGCTATTTCTGCCGCCACCCTAAGCAGCTCTAATGCTCTTCTTGCATCGCCATGCTCTCTTGCAGAGTAGGCTGCGCATTTTTCTAATAAACCCTGCTCAAGAACGTCTTTTTTGAATGCCTGCTCGGCCCTTCCTTTTAGGATGTCTTTTATCTGCAATGCATTATATGGTGGGAAAACAAGCTCTTCTTCAGATAAAGAGCTTTTAACCCTAGGATCTAGGTCGCTTACAAAAGTTAAGGAGTTTGAGATGCCTATTATTGAGAGTTGTGAGTTTTTGAGGTCTTCATTTATCCTTGTCAGATTGTATAGGATTTCGTCTCCTGTTTTATTAACTAGTTGGTCTATTTCGTCCAAAATCAGCAGGATTGTTTGTTTTTCTTTTTCTATTGTACTAAAGAAAATCTTATACACTTCGTCAGTTGGAAGGCCGGTCGCAGGTATTTCTTTGCCAAACTCCCTTGTTAGCTGCGCGATTAACCTATATTCAGTATCTGCTATTTTCTTCAGTTTACAGTTCAAGTAAATTATTTTGATGGGAAGTCCTTTTGTTTCTGCCAGCTGCTTTATTTGTTGGGTGGTGTATTTTGCACTTAGTGTTTTGCCAGTTCCTGTCTTCCCATACACAAAAACATTTGATGGCCGCTCTAGTTTGAGTGTTGGAGCAAGGATTTCTGCCAGTTGTTTTATTTGTTTGTCGCGATGTGGGATTTCTTTTGGTGCATACGTTGATTGTAGCGCTTTTTTATCCAAAAAGAGGCTTTCTGAGGCCATATAGCTTTCAAAGAACTTAATTAATGGTTTGTTGTCCATGCATTTGCAAAGGAAATGTAGGTATAAATAGTTTGTGTGGTTACTTAAGAGAGACGCCTTGATTTCGAGTGGAACCACTTTTGTTTTGTTTTTGTTTGTATTATATTATATATATTTACTATATAGAAAATAATAATATAATATAGAAAGGACAAAAACACAAATGGAAATTCCAGAAGAAACAAAGGGGTAAGGAAAACAGAATTCGGATCATACACAAGAAAACAAAAAAGATTATAAATACATTAGATATCTAAATTTTATTATGGGGGGAAAAAGAGTAGACATCAAGACAGGATTTATTTGTAATAATAATTGTAGGTTCTGTGTGCAGGCACACAAGAAGCACCACGGCAACAGAACGACAGAAGCCATAAAGCAGGACCTCAAAGAATCAAAGAAACGTTGCGATGAGGTCGTGTTAACCGGTGGCGAAGTTACTATAAGGGAGGATTTTTTTGAGCTTGTTAATTATGCTAGGGATTTGGGTTTTAGTTCAATTCAAATCCAGACTAACGGCAGGATGTTTTCCTCATACGAGTTCTGCAAAAAAACAATCGCTGCCGGCGCAAATACGTTTAGCCCTGCCTTGCATGGTTATTGTGCTGCGCAACACGACTTCTTAACAAGGTCTAAAGGAAGCTTCGTGCAGACAGTTAGGGGCATACAGAACCTAAAAAAACTAGGGCAAATAGTTGTAACCAATACGGTGGTGGTTAAACCAAACTACAGGAACATACCAGAGCTAGCCAAACTCTTAGTGAAATTGCGGATAGACCAGTTTCAATTCGCATTCGTGCACTCAATGGGCAATGCAGCTAAATCTTACGATTCTATTGTTCCCACCATGAGCTTAGCTTCGCCATATATAAAAAAAGGCCTTCAGGCGGGCATCGACGCAGGCATTAGCGTAATGGCAGAAGCGATGCCCTACTGCATGATGGGCGGCTATGAAAACTACGTTTCTGAGATGTTCATACCAGAAACGGAAATCAAGGATATTGACCACGCCATTAATGATTTTAAGGCAGTTCGTGTGAAACAAGGCAAGAAGAAGTTCCCTCAATGCAACAAATGCAAATATGATAAAATTTGCGAGGGGCCGTGGAGGGAGTACCCTGAGAAGAAAGGGGCAACCGAGTTCAAGGCCGTAAGATGAATAAATTAAACAACCCAAAAACCACAAGCCAGAAAGAGGAAGATTCTATCTTAAAATTGGGTTTGCCTGCCCCAAAAGATTGTTTAGAGACATTACATGTGCCTGTGGGTTATAGTTGCAACAATAACTGCATCTTCTGTATGGAAAATGACCGAACGGCGAGATTTAGGAGACTGAATGCCCTCTCGGATCAGGATGTTGAGAGGATGTTACTAGAAAAGAAACGCCTTGGGAAAGTAATATTTACCTCTGGAGAGCCAACCCTGAACCCCAAGCTGATAGAGTACATAAAATTGGCTAAAAAGAAGGGCTACAAGACCGTTGCGTTTGTAACAAACGGCAGAAGATTAAGCTATAAGCCTTTTTGTATTGCATTACTAAGGGCAGGCGCTAATGAGATCATCTTTTCTATGCATAGCACAAAAAAAGAGATTCATGAAGCATTAACAAGGACAAAAGGGGGCTTTAAACAGAGTTGGAATGGACTTATTAACCTCAGTGGCCTCAAACAAAAGTACAATTTTAAGATATATGTCAGTTTAGTTTTAAATAAACTTAATTATAATGATATCCAGGCAGATCTTGGGCGCTTTTCTAAATTAAATATAGATGGGGTGGTGTTAAACACCCTCCAGCCATTAGGTCGGGGCGACAAGAAATATTTGATCCCGAAGTATACTGAGGTCATCAAAAAAATAAAGAATTTGCACGAAACCAACATTCAATTTTCAGTCATTGACGTCCCTTTGTGCGTTGCAGAAGGCATTGAAGATAGATTGGGAAACCTAGAACTATATCATATAAAAGAAGGGGGGAAGTATTCACACCCCTCTTTAAGAAACAAAATAAAGAGGCACGAGTGCAACAAATGCAGATATGGTCATATGTGCCTTGGCGTATGGAAAAATTACATTAAATATTATGGGTGGGAAGAGTTCAAACCAATAGCAACCAAAAAAAGGGCAGGCAGATTATACCAAGAAGACAACAGGCACTTATTTTTGTTGTTAGACAATTGCTTGTGCGATTGCCGTTGTTTTTTTTGTTCTAGGGGTTCTGACGAGCACCAACTCAACCTAAAAAACCATTTGAAGGAGTTTGATTACAAAAAAGAGTTCTCAACCATACAAGAGATAATACGGCGAGGCTATAATACCAAAAACTTAAGAGCGCTTGAAATAGGTGGCAACGAGCCGCTAAATCACCCTAAGATTATAGAGGTTGTCGAGTTTTCTAAATTGATAGGCTACAAAAAGATAATCCTTCGGACATGTGGATTAAGGTTTTCAAATCTTAAGTTTACAAGGAAAATGGCAAAGGCTGGCCTAACACAAGTTGAATTACCTATTTATGGCTCGAAGAAACAAATTCACGACAAGATAGTTGGTTTAGATGGAGCATTTGATAAGCTAAACCGATCAATAAATAACTTAAATAGATTTTACATTGATTTCAGATTCCATACAACGTTGCTTAAGCAGAACCTTCATGATATTCACAATTTCGCGAACAACTTTAACCCAAGAATAGATTTTCCTAGACCAATTTCCTACAACCCAACAGACTATAAAAATTTATGTGTCAAGATTTCACACATTCCTAAAAAGATCAGATCTAGGATAAGATTTAGAGTACCCTGCCTTGGAGATTTTAGCGAAACAACAGGGAGGGAACAACTAAAACATAGCCCAGAAACACCAGATAAACCAGCCAAAGAACCAGGGGCAGACATTAGAATAAAACCAAGCAAATGCAAGAGCTGCGTTTATTGCAGTTCCTGCGAGGGCTTCTATAAAATGTATTTTAAACTATATGGAGAAAAAGAATTTAGACCAATTACAAGATGAAGAACGCAGAACAAGTTAAGGAAAACGCAGTTTTTCAAAAGAAGCATTGGATTTCAATTACTGGTTTATGCAATAATAATTGCATATTTTGCTTAGATTCCCATAGAAGAGACAAATCACATAAGCAATTGAAAAACATTTTTGAGGAAATTGAACATGCTCGTAAACTTGGCAATACAAAATTAATTATAAGTGGTGGCGAGCCAACAATACATCCTAATTTTATAGATGTTGTGAAAAAAGCAAAAGCACTTGGCTTCACAAAAATTCAGACAATCTCAAATGGCAGGATGTTTTCTAACCTTGGCTTTCTAAAGAAAGCGGTGTCTTCTGGATTGTCAGAGATAACTTTTTCTATACATGGCCATACAGAAAAGCTGCATGATTTATTTACTCGCGTCCCTGGCTCTTTTCGTCAGGTTCTAAGGGCATTGAATAATGTAAAACAATTTCCTAATCTTATTATCAATACAGATACAGTAATCTCGCGTCTGAATTTCAAATATCTAAAAGATATCTTTTTCTTTTTGTACAGGAAAGGCATAAGAGAAATGAATCTTATGAGCCTTACGTTTAGTAGCAACGCATATGACAACAGGTCGATTTTATCTTATGATTTCAAGGAAGCAACACCTTTTGTTAAAGAAGTTATAGATCTTGCTGAAAAGCACGATGTTGTCTTTTGGCTTAGTCGATATCCTCCAGAATACCTTGAAGGTTATGAACGCTATGTTGAAGACCCACATAAAATGGTGGACGAGGTCAGAGGCATGTGGAAAAATACATTTGCTAATTCTTCAAGGCCACATTGCCAAGGCACAAGGTGTTCCAATTGTGGGATTAGACTGATATGCCCAACGATACTTGAAACTAAAAGACAAATGCTTGATTCGTATAAGAAGCTTAGAAAAAACACGACAGAAGAAATACTATTATGCGACGCATTTAAGAAGCCCGAATATTCTAGCTCGGACGCAAAGACCAAGAACATAAATTTACAAATATCAAAAATTAAGAAGAACTTTGGGGTAGATATATCTAAGCTTGAATTAGAAAAAGACAAGGAATATCTCAATAAAACCAAGAAGCTTATTGAGGGCCTTCCGCCTAAGCAACTTGGCATTTTGATTATTGTGGGAACCTCTCGGAGAGTTTTTTTAGAAGAGATCATCTCTTTTTTTAATAGTGTTAAAGTCAAATATGTTGATCTTTATGTAGATGAACAAAAGAAAAACCAATTTGATTTGCCTATGGGCAAGATTAATCAGGTATCTAAGGAAGAGGTATTGTCTAAAAATTATGATTACATAATATCCTTTGGTGCCCTTCACGTATTAGATGAAGTGCCCCTTAAAGGCAGACCAATGTCTATACTACTTAACGATTTTACTTACATATCACAAAATAATGGCAATCTAAACTGGTTAATGTCTTACGACGACAACTCAGTAAAGTGTTATAATATGTTTAGGCACGCCTTACCAGGAGCTTCTTTTGGTAAGTTTGCAGCTAAGATGGATATGAGATATTCCATAGATTGGGCGCCAGACAATGCAATAGATTATAAAATTCCGAAGAAACACCTATTTGACTATGTCTTTTTTGGTGGACGAGAAAGGGATTATAGGCTCCTTTACGATAACAGGAAAGCATTTGAAGGGAAGAGAATAATATTGACTAAATCAGACGCACTTATTCCGCGCAGACAGAAAAAATACTTAGATATGTTGCGAAAACACGACAATTTTGTATGCATTGATCAAATACCCCATGGACTGTTCTTGAAACTCCTCTTATACTCAAAAATTTCCATTGCTTTTTTTGAAGGCAACGACGACCAGGACTACACAAGCTTATCTGAAGCTATGTGGTATGGCAAACCAATAATAACAAATAAAGTTAAAGCAAATAAACATCTTAGCAAGTTTTTGCTCTTTGCAAATAATTCTGATGAGATATCACATCACTTAAAACAGCTTGAGGATAAGGATTTTTATAACACCATTTCTGAAAAGACAGTTGCTTTTGCAAGAGGCGATAATTCCTTATTCACTTTGCTATTACACCTCTATAATGACCTTGAAGTTGACGCAAAGAAAAGCAAGGAAGTCAAACCTAGAGAGATATACGAGAATAAGATAATAATAACAAAAGACTTAATTGGGTTAACGGACAATAAGATTTCATATTTTTTAAAAGAAGGCAACGAATACGAAGTAGAACTACAAGAACCAACTGCGAAATTATCTCTATATTCTGAATTAACCCCAAAATTGAAAGATGTTAAACAATTTATCACACGATTATCTAGACTAACTAAGTCTAAGAACATAAAACTTTACTTTAAGGGGATTCCTTCGTGTATCCTACCAGATTCTTTGAAAAAAAAGGAAAATATCTTGCGTCTTGAAACGCCAAGAATGCATATACCCTTTGATGGAAATATAGATTATGTATCTCTAGCAAGAAGATTATCTAAGTCTGTAAGGATAAAACCATTAAGTTGCAAATCCTGTGTGTTTACTAACAGGTGTCCTGGGATTTACTTACAATATTTCAGGCTTTTTGGTTCAGAAGAAATTAAACCAGCTTATTTTAAGGAGGTCCGGATTAACTTAGAGTGTAATCAGAGATGTCTTTTCTGTAATACAGATAAGGACGCAGAGAATGTGGTTTTGGATACAGATTCTGTTATTAATAAACTTGTTGAGTGGAGAAAGAAAAATGTTCTCTTACTTACAGTAAGTGGGAAGGAACCTACCTTAAATAAAAACCTTCCTCACATAATATCAAAAGCAAAGAAGCTTGGGTATCTTAATGTAAATCTACAAACAAACGCAATTCTTCTTAAAGATATTGAATTTGTAAAGTGTTTAGTAAGAAAAGGCCTTGATTCTGCTTTTGTATCTATTCATGCCCACAATGACGAACTATCAACAAGGATTACTGGACTAAAAGGCAGCCTTAAAGATACAGTGGCAGGAATTAAAAACCTTATCAATGAAGGCGTTGCAGTTACTATCAATATTGTGATCAATTCTATTAATTACAAACACCTTAAGAACATAGTCAGTTTCATTTATTCTTCATTTACGACAAAAGGCACCTTAAAGATAAGAGGAATTGTTTTTTCTTTTGTTTCACCAGTATGTTCTGCATGGAAAAACAAGGAGATAATCCCAAAGTTTAGTGATGTAAAACCATTTTTAGAAAAAGCCATCTCTTTTTGTGAGGCCAAAAGAATTTCTTTTAACTTGCCGGGCAGGTGTAGTGTCCCCCTTTGTTTTTTAGGAGAAAATATGATATATTCTGCAGAGTACTATGAGCCAGAGATGTGGGTAGATGAAAGGGATAAAACTAAAATTAAGCAATGCACTAACTGCGTTCTTCATAATATGTGCAGCGGGCTATGGAATAACTATATTTCACTTTATGGTACAGGAGAAATAAAACCAGTTGATGAATTACCTAAAGAAAAATGAAACGCACGAAAAGGGCCAAAAAGAGAATTAATTTAACAGTACCTGAAAAATTCATTAAAGTTGACTCTTGCGGCAATAAACTAGAACAACCTATCGCTAAGTTGTACGGATTAACTGGCTTGAAATCTATTCATAGATACCAAGGACACAGTTGCTGCAATGTACATTTACTAAATTTCAATAATCAGAAGATCATAGTTAAACTTCAAGACTATACTGAAGAGAATGCAAAGAAAGCCCTTCAAGAATACGATTTATTAAATATATTCTCAGATTATGTAGCCTTTCCTAAATTGCTTAAAACCGACAAAGGTTTGCCTTATTTCAAACAAAAAGATAAATTGATAAGAGTATATGAGTTTATTGATGGTAGGAAAACCAGATTAATAGATAACCTAGATATACTAACTGCTTTTTTAAAGGAATGCACGCAAAAAAGCGATAGGATTAGCTTATTGTGTGGTTCTGATACTAATAAGGATGCCATACTTTCTGAAATTAAGAATAAGATTAGATGTGCTAGTAACACAATTGAGAAATTTGACAAGGCAAATCACCCTATTTTTTTGAGATTGTTAAATAAAAGAAAAAAACCAATCGAAGAATGCCTAAAAAAAGAAAAAATCATCCCATACTTGTATTTAGAACCAATCAAAGATAAAAACCTCACTTATATTTTGGAGTCAGAACACTTAGGAGAAGTTCAGTCTACTATGACAATGACTTTAGCCACATATTTAGCTGATATCCTTGCTCAATCGAGCGGCAAGTTGAACATCTCTTCGATGATAAAGAAGGTATCAACTGGTCTGGATTATAGATTAAATGAAGATAAGGCATCATTGATTAGATTTTTCTTACTATTAGAGATAGTTCAACGGATGTCTGATTCTGAATCGAATCTATTATCTATTCATGATAAATATTTCATTTATTACAAACAACTATTAAGTAGTTCTCATGATGTTAAAAATAGGGGTTCGAAAAACAAAGCACATCAGCCTACCTTATAAAAAATGAAACATATAGAATTTAACCTGGGTTTTGTATGCAACAACAACTGTAAATTTTGCACTAGCCATTCAGAAAACAAGAACGGAAAATTTATAACACAAGAAAATGCAATGAAAATTATAGAAGAATATAAGAAAAAAGGCTACGATTCCATCGGATTTGTTGGCGGAGAACCTACAATCCACCCCAAGATAATCACTTTAATAAGGAATGCGAGGGAAGCGGGATTTAAACACATAGCAATAACAACAAATGGCAGAAGATTTTCAGATAAAAAATTCCTACTAAATGCAATCAAAGCAGGATTGAACCGAGTCTCCTTTTCTATACACAGCCATTTGCCCAAGACAGAAGATGATTTGACGAGTGTAAAAGGCGGGTTTAAGCAGAAGTTAAGCGCCCTAGAGAACATATTATATTTGTCTAAGGCTGGTTTTATAAATGAAAAGAACGTTACGATCATATCTGTGTTAAATAAAGAAAATTACGGCACCATTATAGACTCACTGGGCTTTTTTGAGGGGCTGGGCTTCTCCAACTTTAGAGTAAATTTCGTTAGGCCAACTCCGTTTGCCATTAAAAACAGGATAGTTCCTACATATTCTGAAATTAAAAATACCTTATTTCAAATTATTAAATTTACAAAGAAAAAAGATGTTTTTTTGAAATTTGATGGGATACCCCCCTGTGTATTTGGGGAACATTTTGAGGAGAGATACGTCCCAAAACAAGAACAGGATATAGATGAGTGCATACTTAATGAAAACGATGGAACCAGGAGGATATCATTCGTTAAGCAAAAAAAGGACAAATTAAATGTCAAATTAAATAAATGCAATTGCTGCAAGCATTCTGGGAGCTGCTTTGGTGTGTATAAACATTACATAATCTTGTATGGTAATGAGGAATTTGAAAAATGAAAGAAAAAGGAACCAACCTAGGCTATATACAGATAACCCGGAAATGCAATAACAATTGTATAATGTGTTCAAACCCCAAAATAGATCATGAGCTGACTTTTGATGAAATAGAAAAACAGATTATACACTTCCATAAAAAAGGCGCGAATCTTATCTACTTTACGGGTGGAGAACCCACAATGAGCGAGAATCTGCCTAAAGCGCTTTCCTTCTGCCGTTCTTTGGGCGTTGGATGTTCAATAATAACAAATGGGATTAAGTTATCTGATAAAGGGTATTGCAATCTTCTGAAGAAATCAGGTCTAGGGAATGTAAATCTTTCTTTTCACTCACACAAGACGCAAATACACCACAAAATTTCTGGAAAAGATAATCTTGATGATATTCTTTTAGGTCTGAAAAATTGCTGCAATCTGATATGCACCCCCGCCATCAATTTTGTCATAAACTCAATAAACTATAAGACTCTGCCCAAGACTGTAGCATTTTTGGATGAGAATTTTCCAGAGATACATCATTTTAGCATAAACTTCATAGATTATACTGGCAGAGCCATAGAGAACAAGTCCCTTATTCCTAAGTTTTCTGAAATAGAGCTATACCTATACAGATTATTTACAACTTTAAAGAAGAGGGGTAAGACCTTTCGTGCTGAGAGGATACCTTTGTGCTATATGCATGGCTACGAAGAATTTTCAACTGAAACAATAAGGCTGGTGTTAGATCAGGGTTGCCACGCGTTATATCTTGATAATTCACCAGCTGGCAAGTTCGAGAGAAGCTTAAAAGGCAGAGATAGAATCGATTCAAGAAAACAGTGCAAATCTATCTGCCCGTCTTGTAGCCTTAAGAATATTTGTTTGGGTGTATGTGAGCATTATCTGAAAGTGTATGGCTTTGATGACATCTATCCGGTTTTTGGGAAAAACCTGGAACAAAAAATAATAAAACGGGTAAGAGAACTATGAGTGCAATAAAAATTTGCGATAATGTCATAGAGTATCCAGATCCAGAAAGTAAAAGGTCTATAATGTTTAATGGCCCATGCCAAAATAGTTGTGTATTCTGTTATGAAGGCAAAAGAGACAAAGAGCATTTCAATATATCAAAAAAGGAACTGCGAGACCTTATTAAAGAGGGAAGAGACAAAGGAAAACGCTCTTTGCATTTTTCAGGGTATTGCGAACCATCACTATATCCTCATTTGCTGGAGTCTATCAGGTACGCAAAAAGCATAGGTTATAAGAACATCTACATTTCTACAAATGGCCGTACCTTCAAGAATTTAAGATATTTAAAGGAATTAGTGGATGCTGGTTTGAATAAGATTAACTTTTCTATACACGGGCACAATCCCGCACTAGTAGACTCTATGACCAGAAGCGAGGGTTCGTTTTTAGAGTGTTTGGCTGGGATTAAAAATGCACTCTATCTCAGAAAGAAAGGTAATCTATCCATAAGTGCGTTGGTGACGATAACGAAATTGAATGTGAAATACCTGCCGCAGATAGTAGTATTCTTCTCTAGATTAGGGGTTGAGCACATATCTCTTTCTGAATTTTCTCCTATTGGAAGCGGCTTTGAAAACTATAAAAAAATAAGAGTGGACAGGAAGGAGCTGCTTCATTACATTAAAAAGGCAGTTATTGTTGCTGACAGATGCCATCAGAAAATAAACGTAAAAATACCACAAAATGACTTGCTGGATGGGATTAGGAAGTACAGCAATAGTATGAGATTTGATGGCGGCGATGCCCTCGCAATTTTCAATAACTGCAAAAGGCTGACTAGTAATGAAATTTATACCTACTTTGGTAAAGAATGCCTAGATTGTTCAATGAATTCTTTATGTAATTGCGTGTATTCTACGTATAAGAGTGTAATAAGAGACAAATCAATAACTTCTGTAGATTTAAGGGAGTTTTATTTCAAGAAAAACTTCAAGAGAAATCTTACTGAATTTTTTAATAAATTGAAGAAACCAGTGGCTGTAATACTTTCAAACAAAACATATGCCCTATTCTTATCTGCAGTTGGCTGTGCAGAAAGCAACAATATCAATCACCTAAGCATAGACTTTACAGATTCTTTGTTTTTGGCTAAAGATATAGAAATATTAAACGACAGGGCCACTAATTTTGAAATTATTTTGTCCCTAGGAGAGCATTTGCTCGACAATTTAAAATTTTTAAATAAGAATGCAGGTAGCGTAAATTTCTCCCTGGAGATATACCTTTCTAAAGAGAATATTAATTATTTTGGAGACAGACATTTTCTCGATTTGTTAAAAAAGTTAAGAAAAAAAGGAATGGCTAATTTGATTTTAGCTCAAAAACAAAGGTATGCCGGTAATAAAAACTATCTGGTAAGCTTATACAGCCACAGAACCACCCTAGGCAAGTTTTTAGGATATTGCTCAAAAAATTCAATTAAATTTACAATTAGGGATATCCCTTTTTGTTATTTTGATAATAAGTTGAAAAAAAGCTTTTCATCAGGATTTGATATCACAAGGAACTATAATCCTACTTATATAGATTTGAAAGACAGAAAAATCAATTACAACTTATTTTTTCCAGAAGCCACTAAAAATTTGAGACACAAAAAAAATAAGTGTGGTTTTTGCAAACATAGAAACAACTGCCCTGGAGAACTGGAAGAGGTTATACGCTTTTTTGGATTTTATCCCAAGCCGATTAGAGCAAAACCAGGTATTAATTAAGTTCAACAAATTATCTACCCCCTGTTTTTACAATGGCTATGATTAATTTCGCTAAAATAGGAGCAAAGCATTATAGGGAAGGAAGCAAGGCAGAAGGAATAAGTCTTTTACAGAAGAACAAGGTAAAGATCCCTAGGACAGAAATAATAAGCGGACCGAAACTGAGTTACAATTTTCTAATCGGGTTTATGCATAGACATAAGGTTGATAATCTGATATTAAGGAGCTCTTTCCGTAATGAAGATTCACGGGAAGCCCTGGCAGGGATTTTTCCCACACTAGGAAATATACATAGAAACAACCTTCGGGAATGTTTAAAACATTTTGAAAAGAAATGTTCCAGAATCCAGAAAAAGCTAAACTGGGGGGCGTATGATGTTGTCATCCAGGAACATATTAATTGCGATGAATCTGGAATTATCCAGTTCCATCCAGATTCTGACAGCGTGATTTTTATAAAAAATGAAGGAAATCTTGATAAGTTGATAGAGGGGGGCAAGGACATAAGCTATACCGAGCGCATCGTGCGGACCAAACAACTAAAGGGCTATAATAAATCATTATATGGGCAGGTAAAAAAGATAATTCAATCTTCTAAGTATTCATCTATTATAGAATGGGGGATATACAAGCAGGAACCTTTTATATTCCAAGTTAGGCCTGCCCCTGAAAATTATTTAATAAAAATATCTGATGAATCCATAATTCCTTCGAGATACAATTTCTTGGAAAAAGACCCAACCAAATTTGAGGTGTTCATGTTAGATAAGATTTACGACGTGAATAATGGTCCGTTTATAAAGGCACTTAATAAAGTACTCTCAAGAAAATCTTTAAATCAAATCAAAAAAACCAAGTCTATGCATCAAATATTCTTAAATGAGTATAGGCCTTCATTTTTGAAACTCTTATTTTTTGTTTTGGCATTAAATAATTTTAAATTCAATTTGATAGAGTTCCTTAAGTCAAACTTAAAGTCATTTAAACAAAATAACCAGAATTTTCATCAACACCTGCAAATGATACTGGATTTGGCGTATTACTCCACAATAAACAATGCATACGTATCTATAATCAATTACTTGGGCAGACACAAAATAAATGAAAAACAAAAGGCCATGACCCTTCCCTTAGAATATTTTAATGTAACGACAGACATTATCAGAGAATTTAATAAAAACGAGCAAGAATTGTATGATAAGGTAAATAAGAGAATTAACAAATTAAGCAGAGATACTATTTCTTATGAAGAGTTTATTTTAGGCAGCAAGACAGCCCTAAGAGACATCCTTAATATGCAGTTAATACGTTTTAAGATGAAATATGGTCGAAATAAAAAAATTACTGCTTTTGAACCAAGTCTTGCTTTTGGGGTGAGGGAGCCAGACCATTTGGGGGGCAGGATTGTGGGGTATGCTAATTTCCCTGCTAAAGTAAGGGGTATAATTGGGAAGGACATACTTGTGATGAAGAGTTTTGATTATAGCTGTTTTCCATTTTCAAAGAAGATTAAAGCCATAATTGTAGAGAAAAGCCACTGCCTCTCCCACCCTTATATATTATGCAAGTCCCATAAAATGCTTTTTGCATATAACCTTTCTAATTTTGGTAAATTAAAGAAAGGAAGGTCTATAGTAGCAAGGCCACTACGCCGTGATATAGTTGAGGTCGAATTGACAAATTAATTGAAAAATCCCATAAGCATACTGTGTAAATCTGGATATCTCTGCTCTGCTTCTTGGATCAGATCGGCAATATATCTTACTTTCTTAAGTTCATAGTAATTTCCAATCAGGAAATAGAGATTGAATATAGTATAAATAAATAGAGCGAATACTATCCAACGTCGCATTTTGGCTTTTGTGTTTTCATTCTTTATTTTATGCCTTATAAAGTAAGCAATGAGAATGGCAATGCCGAAAATTATTCTGATTTTAAAATTAGTATATGTATCCATGTAGTAATCCGAGATGTTGGTTGTTGAAACATATTTCGATAAAACAAGATGTAAATTAGCATTCTCAACAACTAGCGGTCCGTAAAATAAATTATAGTCCAAAACAAGAATGGATGCGTTAATAATTACAAGAATTATGAATGAAATACTAAATTTATTTTTTGAAGAAATTTTTTGAATAATCTTGCTTATAGCCAATAAAAAACCCAGGATAATCCCCTGTAAATAACTAATTGAAAATAAAATCATTGGAATCAGCCTGATTTTTTCGAATTCATTCATTTTAATGGACTAATTTTTTATTTCTAAACTATGCTTACCTTATCGTGGGCTTCCTTATATTTGGAGATGCAACTAGCAATCTTAAAGAAATATAAATAATCAGAGTCTTTATTATAACAGGAATAATGGGATTGCAAGTCATGGGCATTTTTTTTATTCAAGAGGTAATGCATAAGTGGAACGTATTCATGGAATTCTTTTTCGTTTAGACCTGCAGTTTCATTTTTAATTGTTATACATAATCGATACAAGCTTACATTATGGGTCAAAAATTCGTTGCAGTCCCTTACCCTTTCTGGAACAATAGCGTGAAAATCCTTACTGCTTATAACTAAAGAACTTTTTTTTAGCACACTACATATTTTACTAAAATTGACTTCTTTGTACCTCTTGTTAGACAATTCATTACAAGGTAGATTTTTTTCAATAACATTGGTCAGAGCAAAGGGAAAGGAAGAATGTTTAATTGTTCCTTCACATTCCCTTATATCATTATTACCATACACTAAACAATCCTTTAGAAAGCCAGGGGCATTGAACAGAAAAGGGGGTTTATTATGTGATGAAAACACTATTCTTTTAAACTCAGAGCCTCCACCCCATTCATCCACTTCTAATCTCCCATCAAGGACATAATAATAGAAGACAAAAAATCCTACACATAATAGAACCAAAATAACTATACTAATTATAGGTCTTTTTTTAACCATCCCCATCTGTTGTTTGATACCCCTTCCTAGATATATAAATTTTCCTAAAATGGGAGGGAGACATACAGCGAGAAGTTTCCTTTAGTTGCATTAGAAAAGGCTATATATTTTCCTGATTTTACTCCCTGTTGCCGCTTTCACAAAGATTTGGGTCCATGAATATTACGGCCCTGCACAGGCGGTCCATAGTCCAGTCATCCTCATGACAAAAGTCTTTTTTCTCAAAATAATTTTTTGCAGGGAGAGTTCCAGGGAAATAAGGTTTATCTTCTATGTCAAGTAAATCGCTAAATAATGCCAAATCCTCAGCAGATATCAAATTCTCGACATCATTCAGTAGCTCGGCCTTTATAGTTTCTGCGTCTTTGTTTTTGTTTAAATATTTATTTCCAAATGTATAAATGAAATATCTCCCAATTTTACCCCGATTTGAATCTAGGAATATGAAAAATTCATCACTATCCGGCTCATCCTTCATTTTCCAAAGATCTAAGAAGCTTTCATCTTGCTTTATGATGGCACTAGTCAAAGCCAAATAGTAATTTTTTTGGCATGTTGAGAAATCTGTAAAATTGGATTCAATAAACAGATAACAACAATCAGTGTTAGCACTTTCTTCTTTTCTTTGATAGTCAATTGGTTCCTCCACCTCTTCTTCTGCCATAAAATTTTGGAATATAAATATAGCAGAAGCAACAACCACCATCAAAACAACGAAACCAATTATGATTGGTTTAACTTTTGTTTTGGATTGAGCAACCATGCCTTTGAATGGCTCCATCCCACTTTCTACTATGTCTTTATCGTGGCCCCCTTCTATTAGGGATTTTTTTATCTCGCCCAAGGAGAATCCTTTTTCTATATGTTTCTCGATATACTCTTTTATTTCTGAATTATCTGATTTGCCCATTCGTGTTTGAACCCGTTATTGATAAGAATATCTTAAAATCCAAGATTTGAACTATGGCTACCATGGCTGCCGTGGCTGGAATGGGAGCTATGGCTGTTATGTGTTTCTACGCAATGCGCATGTGAAGGGGTTATGGAACCCGGAGCTTCACCAACAGCTAGATTGTTTCCGTGGAATATATCATCATCACAAAAGCCAGGAGTGCACTGGGATGGGTCGTCTGCATACGTATTACATGCTCCGTCGGAACCCTGTGAGTGGCTTACGTGGTTGGCATAGGCCTTTTTAGATGCCAATGCTATCCCCAATGCAGCACCGCTAAGCAGTGCGCCAACCTTTAATAGAGATTCCTTTGATATTTTTCCTTCTTCGCCTATTAAGAAAGCATTAACCTTCTTCTTGAGCTGAGGAATTTTCATTTTCATTACATTCTGCTTCATTTTTGTTATTTATAAATTTTTTGGTGCGATACCCTAGAAATAAAGTGCATATATAGCGATTCGATTTAAGCCCAATTTGGCTTCCTTGCCCAAGATTCTCCTAAAATAAAGGGAAGGGTACACGGCGAGAAGTTTCTTTTAGTTGCATTAGAAAAGGCTATATATTTTCCTGATTTTACTCCCTGCTACCGCTTTCACAAAGATTTGGGTTCATGAATATTACGGCCCTGCACAGGCGGTCCATAGTCCAGTCATCGTCATGACAAAAGTCTTTTTTCTCAAAATGATTTTTTGCAGGGAGGGTTCCAGGGAAATAAGGTTTATCTTCTATGTTGAGTAACTCGGAGAATAACGCGAAATCCGAAGCAGATATGGAATTCCTGGCATCGTTAAGCAGCTCGGTCTTTATAGTTTCTGTCTCTTCGTTTTTGTTTAAATATTTATTTCCAAATGTATAAATGAAATATCTCCCAATTTTACCTCGATTTGAATCTATGAATATGCCAAATTCATCGCTATCCGGCTCATCCTTCAGTTTCCAAAGATCTAAGTAGCTTTCATCTTGCTTTATGACTGCGCTAGTCAAAGCTAAATAGTAATTTTTTGGGCATGTCGAGAAATCTGTAAAATTGGATTCAATAAACAGATAACAACAATCAGTGTTTACCCTCCTTTCTGCTTCTTCATCTTTAACCGGCCCTACGACCTCCTCTTCTAGCGTAAGGATTTTGAAAATAAATATAGCAGAAGCAACAACCACCATCAAAACAACGAAACCAATTATGATTGGTTTAACTTTTGTTTTGGATTGAGCAACCATGCCTTTGAATGGCTCTATCTCACTTTCTACTATGTCTTTATCGTGGCCCCCCTTAATTAATGATTTTTTTATCTCGCCCAAGGAGAACCCTTTTTCTATGTGTCTCTCGATATACTCTTTTATTTCCGAATTATCTGATTTGCCCATTCGCGTTTGAACCCGTTATTGATAAGAATATCTTAAAATCCAGCACCTGAACTATGGCTACCATGGCTGCCGTGGCTGGAATGAGAGCTATGGCTGTTATGTGTTTCTATGCAATGCGCATGCTCGGCATTTACGCTACTTGGAGTTGTGTACACTGTTAAGCTGTTTCCGTGGTATGTATTGCCATTGCATATTACTGTAGTGTCAGGAACACAATCATCTGCAGCTGTAGTGCAAGCTCCGTCGGAAGCCTGTGAGTGGCTTACGTGGTTGGCATAGGCCTTTTTAGATGCCAGTGCTATCCCTAATGCAGCACCGCTAAGCAGTGCGCCAACCTTTAATAGAGATTCCTTTGATATCTTTCCTTCTTCGCCTATTAAGAAAGCATTAACCTTCTTCTTGAGCTGAGGAATTTTCATTTTCATTACATTCTGCTTCATTTTTGTTATTTATAAATTTTTTGGTGCGATACCCCAGAAATAAAGGCGCATATACAACGACATGATTTAAGAAAACCATATGTCTTACCATTTAATAATCAATCAGAAGCACCGATTTCCTTCCCCAAAAGGTAAAATCCTACATCTTTATCAAACACCTTAGTTCCAGTTATGGGCTGCAATCTAAACGTTTTCTCTATCATCTCACATCTGTCTTTATTTTTTCCTTCATAACACCACCTATCTTTAAAGAATATTTTGCACTGCGTCTTTAAGAAATCTTCTTCCAGGTAAGATTCGTGGAATGCAGGTTTGTGTATTGTTGAGATAATAGTTGCGGGATTAAATGCGAATATCGTGCAGTTATCAGGGAGTAAATCCTTCGATGATAAAATGAACCTATATTCCTTTTCCTTTTCATACGAAAGTGGCTTAAGCATAAAAGGCAAGGCAGGGTAAATGCTAATTAGCAATAATAAAATCATTAATACACCAAAAATAATTTTTGATTTGTTCGTCTTAAATAAGTTCATTAGCCACCATATTCCTGCTCCAGATAATATTATAATCGGGAAATACAAATTAAGGCAATACCTCATTGAGCGTTCAAAATTCCCCAAGTGGTAGGAACTGTATAGGATAAAGAATACTGCGAACCATGAAAACAAGAAGAGCGCATATTTGCGATTACTCTTAAACAACCAGAACGCACCCATGGCCGCTAATAGTGTGTAAGCTATTGGATGATATCTTTGGTTTAACCAGAAAAATGCATTAGGCACAAAATGAGCCTTGAAGTTTCCGTAAAGCCCCCCAATGTTTTCATCCCACCCAGGCATCTTGAGGGCAAAGCCTTGTGATATATGCACTGCGTATGGAATCAAAAATATCGGCGTTAAAATTAGGAGGAATAGTGCTGCTTTTTTTACTTTTTTATTAGCCCTACCCATTAACGAAAGCATTATAGCTGCCATCAACACCAAAACTATATTCTCAGCCCTGATATGAATTGCATATACCAACCCAAAGAAGGATAGGATTGCCATTTCTACAGTTTTATGTCTGACATATAGAGACAGGAAGAGTATCGACAACAGGATGAAGAATAACGATGTTGGCCCAAGGGCTGCGCTTCCTGAAAATTTCATATAAGTCGGGGTAAGGGCAAATAGTAGGGCAGACCACAGCCCAATTTGTTCTTTTTTAAACCACAAATAACTTATTAAAAATACTAGAATGACTGAGAGAGAGTTCAATATTGTAGACAAGCCAAATGCCCACTTTTCTGCTCGTCCAAGAATTAAAAAGACCATCCCCAGAATATAATGGAATCCAGGGGGGTGAGGCATTATTCTACAATTAAAACAGTTTTGGCCATCCCATGCAAAACATTCACAAAGTTTTAGGTCAGCAGCCATGTTCTCTGCAATGTTTATGTGCTCGAATTCATCATAATATACATAATGCGTATGCGGCGCTAGCCACACCCGTAATGACAGGGCTAAAATAAATATTATTGCTAAATAAATCCAGTTAGATTTTTTTATTTTTTTAAATGATTTTTTGATGCACTCAAGATTGATATAGAAAAACACAACCATTGACGCAAGTACAATTGTCAGCAGTATGGGTACAATGTTTAATAGGTAACCATTTGTTTCCATCTTATCTAATTCAGTTTTCTTATTAATTTACCGGTGCAATTTTTACACATCGGCACTGCCTTTTTGTTTGTTAGAATGCGCCTTCTGAAATTTTTATATTTTTCATTATTCCACACCCCTTTAAAGGTTCCCTCTTTAAAGATATTCCCGAACTGCCATATTCTATTTGGGTCGTAGCAGCAAGGGACAACAGAGCCGTCCCAATTGATAACTGAGCTAAACCATAATCTTAAGCAGCTGTTTCTTATTTTTTCTTTTCTTTTGATGCCCGTCTTATCTCTTATATATCTACTTAATTTTTCATCTTTTGGCAGGTACTTATTGCACTTCTTTTCCCCTCCAGGGTACATATCAAATGTTACTGTTTTTAATGAGAGCTTGTCGGCACCGATATCTTTCGATATCTTCTTTATTTTTGGGATTTCATGTTCGTTATGCTTCATCACTACAAACTGCAATTCTACAAAAGGAGTCTTTTGTTCTTGTTTCTTTTTTTCAAGTACAATCTCTTTGATGTTGCCTATTACAGTATTGAAATTCCCCCCCCTCCTGTACATTGAAAATGTTTTTTGGCTGGCGCCATCCAAACAGATGATAAGATTGTCTATCCCGGTACCAACCAATTTTTTTATGTTTTTTTTATTCTTAAAAAAATGGCCATTTGTACTTATCTGCACAAATATTCCCTTTTCCTTCGCATACCCAATCATTTTATAGATGTCTTTATGCAAAAAGGGCTCTCCAAAGTCCCACAGACTTAGGTGTATGAGATAATCTTGAAGTTCATCAATTATTTTTTTATAATTTTTTAAATCCATAAATCCTCTTGGGGCTTTTAATGAATTGTTTCCAGTAGGGCACAAAGGACATTTTAGGTTGCATAAATTAGTTGGCTCAACCATAAGAAATGCAGGATAACCCCCAACTCCCATATTTTTTGAGATGTACGAATAAAGCAGCTTAGCCAAATTGGTTATTTTCTTTATGGACAATCCCTTTCCTTTTAATAGACTCCACACAACATGTTTCTTGTTCACCTTGCACCCCACCCAATTACTATTACTGTTTCTTAACTGAAAAACCTTATAAACATTTCTAATTTTCTTTTTTAGTGGCAATAGACACTAAAAAATAGGATATATGTCCAAAAAATATGAGATTTTTAGTCACGGGGGGAGCTGGATTTATAGGTTCTAATATTGTAGAAGGACTCCTATCCAAGGGCTATCAGGTCAAAATAATAGACAACTTGTCGACAGGTAATTTAAAAAATCTGTCGGGTATGCTAGACAAAATAGAATTTATTGAGGGAGATATTGGTGATTTGAAACTGCTCAAAGAGTCATTTAAGGATGTTGATTTTGTTTTGCATCAGGCAGCTCTTCGCTCTGTGCCGAGGTCCATTAAAGAACCCATAAAAACAAATGAGGTTAATGCTAACGGGACTCTCAAGGTTTTAGTTGCAGCGAGAGATGCCGGCGTGAAAAGAGTAGTGTACGCATCCTCCTCGTCAGTGTATGGGGATTGCAAGTCCTTACCTAACATGGAGTCGATGGAGGCAAAGCCTATTTCTCCATATGCAATCTCTAAATTAGTCGGAGAGCATTATTGTAGGCTTTTTTATGATACCTATGGATTAGAAACTGTATCCTTGAGGTATTTCGGAGTGTTTGGCCCCAGACAAGACCCAGACTCACAGTACTCTTCGGTGATTCCCTTATTTATCAAGGCATTTATGCACGGTAAAAAACCAGCGATATTTGGTGATGGAAAACAGACAAGGGATTTTACGTTTGTTAAGAATGTGGTAGGGGCTAATATCTTGGCATGCAGCTCCAAGAATGCCTGCGGCAAGGTTTTCAATATAGCATGCAACAAAAGCACAAACCTCATCGAGCTTATTGTTAAAATAGGGAAAATATTTGGAAGGGAAATTAAACCTACATACACAAGACCAAGAGAAGGAGATGTGAAACATACGTTAGCTGATATCTCTCTAGCAGGGAAAATACTTGGGTATAAACCCACCCACAGTATTGATGAAGGACTAAAGCTTACTGTAGATTGGTATAAAAATGAATGTAAATAATGTAAAAATCTGCGTTATTGGATTGGGTCATGTCTGCTTGCCACTAGCTGTTGAACTTTCTAAATATTTTGATACTACTGGTTTCGATATAAACCAGAAAAGAATTGGAGACCTAAAAAAATATGCAGACACGACAGGTGAGATTGAAAGCGGGATTTTGATGAACAGCAAACTGAAGTACACGACAGACCAAAAGACGATAGGCACATCTAATTTCATTATAGTGGCTGTTCCGACACCGATAACCAAGGACAAGAAGCCAGACCTTACTTACCTGAAAGAAGCGTCCCAAATTGTAGGAAAGAATGTGTCAAGAGGCAGCATCATTGTTTATGAATCTACTGTCTACCCCGGAGTTACTGAGGAAGTTTGTAGGCCAATTCTTGAGAAATATTCTAGCCTGAAGTGCGGTGTAGATTTTAAGATAGGGTATGGTCCGGAGAGGATAAATCTAGGTGATAAGGAGCATACACTCAACAAAATTACAAAGGTTATTGCAGGTATGGATGAGGAAACCACTGAAAAAATGAATCATATCTATTCCAAGGTATCCAAAAATGTTTTTGAGGCAAAGGATATCAAAACTGCTGAAGCTGCGAAGGTCATAGAAAACATCCAGAGGGATTTAAACATAGCCCTAATGAACGAATTATCCATCATATTCAAAAAGATTGGAATAAGAACAAAGGATGTTATAGAAGCTTCTGCCACCAAATGGAATTTCCACACCTACACCCCCGGTTTGGTTGGAGGGCATTGTATTGGAATTGACCCATACTATTTAACACACAAGGCAAGAGAGCTGGGGTATGAGCCGAGCATTATTCTGGCAGGAAGAGCAACAAATGAATCTATGGCCATGCATGTAGTTGAACTGCTGAAAGAATCTTTTGGGGAACACAGAAAAAAATTAAACAAAAGTTCAATACTGGTGTTGGGTTTAACATTTAAAGAAAATGTTAAAGACGCCAGGAACAGCAAGGCAAAAGACCTTATAGATTTGCTGAAAAATGAAGGGGCAGGTATTTTGGCGCACGATTCTTTGCTAGAGGATAACGATGTAGAAGAGATTTTTGGGCTAAAAAACACACAGTTGAATGACATCAAAAAAGTCGATGCAGTAATAGTGGCAACGCCCCACGACGAACTAAGGAAGATTAGTTTACTTAATCTGAAAAAATGGATGGATAAACCGATCCTTATCGATGTTAAATCTGCCTATGATCTAGAGGAAGCTGAAAAATTAGGATTTGTGTACAAGTCCCTTTAATATGATTGCCCTAACTATTGATTGCGAACAGTGGAATTCTCCATACTTAAGAGGTAAAGATGTTCCTGAGAATAATAAAACCTCTTTTAGCAAGAAAGGAAACATTCAGCTGCTAGATATTTTCAGAAAACATGATATTAAAACAACATTTTTTGTTACTGGCTATTATGCTGAGAGGGAAAATGCGCAAGTAAAGGAAATAAGACAAGCCGGCCATGAAATAGCCTCGCATGGATATAATCACCATTATAGGGGCAACGGGGAATTTGACATATACCGAGACATAGAGAAGTCCAAGAGAATACTTGAGAAGATTACACACAAAAAAATAAATGGTTTTAGGGCTCCCCAGCTTCAGTTTTCCTATAAATTGTTAAGCTGCCTTGATAAACTGGGGTTTGAATACGATAGTTCTTTACATCCCACCCACTTATCTGGACCCCGCAATGCAGGGGCATATCCTATACAAATACATAAGCCATTCAAAGACCTTAGGATAAAAGAGGTGCCTTTGGCTGTAACACCTAAGCTAAGACTTCCAATGGGGTGGCTATGGATGAGGTTGTTAGGATTAAATTGGACAAAAATTATGGTAAAAAGTTTGCTAAAAAGAGGAATAACACCAAACATCTATATTCACTCCTGGGAATTTACTAAAATGAAAAGCAGATATGCACCCCCTCACTTTAATTGGAAGACAGGGGATAAATTTTCTTCTACATTGTCTAAATTTATAGAACATTTCAATGACCAGAAATTTGTTGCATTATCAGAGCTTATTTAATTAATTCATCTATGATGTAAGTTTTATTGGTTTTAGGCCTTGTCGAATAAGAAGTAAAAAATCTAATAGCCAACAAATCAAAAAACCCCCTAAACAGCCTAAAGATACTGTACTTTGTCTTACCATGTTTTCTTTTCCTTATGCGTATCGGTACCTCAGTAACCTTAAACCCTTTCCATTTAGCTAATACAGGCAAATAACGATGCATCTCCCCATAGAGGGGTATAGTGCGTGTGACGTTTTTCCTAAATGCCCTCATCCCGCCTGTGCTGTCTTTTAGCTTCATTCCTGTAAGAGAATTGATAAGGAAATTAGACAATTTTGAGGGCAGTATCTTAAAGATAAACGAGTCTGAGTTCCCTCTAAACTTCCTCCAGCCACAAACGACATGGTAGCCTTCCCCCAACTTATGGATTAGCCCTGGGATATCTTTTGGGTCGTGCTGCAGGTCTGAGTCCATCGTGGCAATAATATTTCCTTCTGCGTTTTCTATGCCTGCTGCCAAAGCTGAACTCTGGCCGTAATTCCCTGCGAGTTTTACTAGCTTGACATTATCTTTTTTACTAGCTATCTTTTTTAGAACATCAAAAGAGCCATCAGTGCTCCCATCATCAACAAATATGATTTCATGCTTCTCTTTTAGTTTGTCAAGGATGCTTTTCAGCTCGTGATAAAGCAGTTCGGCATTCTCTTTTTCATTGTAGGTTGGAATAACTACGCTTACATCTACATTTTTAGACATTTTTTTGCCCCTCAAAACTCTGGGGGGAGAGAATATAAAAAATTTTAGTTTTTCTTATAGCAAAATTAATAAATTAAGAGAAAAAACATAAATTAAAAACAATTAACTGGGGGAATTAATGATAAAATTATCTTTACCTGACATCGATAATGAAGAATTAAAAGAAATCAAGGATGTGCTAGATTCCAAATGGTTAACCTATGGCCAGAAGGCAAAGGAATTTGAAAGAAAATTCTCGGAATTTATTGGGACAAAATATGCATTTGCGGTTAATTCCGGGACTGCTGCTCTTCAGTTGGCAATACAAGCTCAAGGCCTTAAGGGAGAGATAATCATGCCTAGCTTCACGTTTACTGCTTCTGCGAATGCCGTCTTAAATGCAGGGTGTGTTCCTGTTTTTTGTGATATAGATTATGAGAGCTGTAACCTAGACCCTAACAAAATAAAGGAACTTATTACAGATAAGACAGCAGCCATACTGCCTGTACACTTTGCCGGTCAGAGCTGCATGATGGAAGAGATATGCGAAATAGCAGAAAAATACAACCTAAAGGTAATTGAGGATTCTGCAGAAGCGATAGGAGCAGAATATAATGGAAGGAAAACAGGCTCTTTTGGAACTGGTTGTTTCTCTTTCTACCCCTCAAAAAACATGACAACCGGCGAGGGGGGAATGATAACCACAAATAATGAGGAGCTAATAAATAATGCCAAAATTATAGCCTTTAATGGCATTGATAAAAACAAGAGAACAAAAGATTGGGAAAGAATAGGGGCACTGCCTGGATATAATTTCAATTTAAGCGACATACTTGCAGCAGTTGGTCTGGCTCAACTAAAAAAAATAGGCAGGATGAATGAATCTAGAAGGAAAATTGCTAATTATTTGAATAAGAATCTGGATAGCGAATTTCTAAAAGTGCCTTTTGAATATAAGGGCTGCAAGCACGTTTACCAGATGTATGTGATAAAAGTGGAGGGCGGTAAATTAGACAGGGATAAATTCATAAAAAAAATGATTGAAGAAGGGATAGAAGCATATGTACATTTCCCGGCATTACATAAGATGGAATATTTAGGAAAGTACCAAACTACGGATTTGACAGTGACGGAGAAAGTCAGTTCTTCTGTGGTGAGCCTGCCAATGCACCCAAAATTGAGTAAAGAAGAACTGGATAGAATAATAGATAAAGTAAACGTTGCTGTAGGACATGCTAGAATTTAGTCAATAGCATTTCCGCAGAAATGGACTCTTATTTCCTCAAATCTTTTTTTAAGTTTACACCTTTTATTTAGAAAATCCAAAATATGGGGATTTTCAAACTTTGATGTTTCAACATACCAGTAGCCCTTAGGTATTTTTTCCAGTTTATTGAGGTCTTCAACCATCCACGATTCAGAATCAGGCCTTTCAATTAGGGCAATCATACTTGTGTTTCCATCACTGCAATAAAAAGGATAAGTGAAATTATACAATTCTTTGTTATACAAACAGGCTTTAATAAAGGAATAAGAGTCGTCAAATAAATAATAAGCTAGTATCGTTCTTAAATTGTGGGGCTCAAACACAATTGGTGAAGGCTCTTTTAGTTCCTCTTTTAGGTATGCACCGACCAGGTGATACTCTGATGCCTCCAAACCCGGTCTAAAGGAGATGGCATAGAAAACAATAATTATGACCCAGAAACTTATTTTCAACAAATCAAAAGGCAATTCCCTGTCAAATTTTTTTACAATTCCAGCTAAAAATCTTGTTGATGAATCAAAAATCAAAATAAAAGCAGGATATAGGAAGGTTAGGCGTTCTGGGCTCATTCTAGCGTAATATGAAAGAAGTTTTATAGAGGTCAAGGATATGGCTATGTAAGTTAACAATAGAATGCCAAATTTATCTTTCTTGAGATTCCTGGAATAATTAACAATACCAAGAAGAACAAGGGGAAAAAAGAAAAAATAAGACGAGCTGTTGTCTGGAAGTAGGTTAAGGAAAAAATGAAAGATGATGCCTTTTGCTTCTTCAACACCCCAAAAATGAGAAGGGGATATCTTTGAATAACCCATAGCCCTGATTTCATTTGAGACGCATGAGGAGACCATAAAAAATATCGGCAAGATAAAGACGAAGATGGCCGCTATAAGTTTGATATTGCGCTTATTTTTAAACCAACTTCTTTTTTTCAGTATAATCCATAAACCCTCTGAAATCAGAACAAACGCTGAGAGGTAGTTAGACCATGCTAATAGAACAGTAGTTACAGCAAACCTATGGCTGTATTTAGCATTTCCATTTATGACGAATTCATTAAAATAGTAAAGCGAAAGCAAAGACAAGAAGGTAAACAACGCATAATTCCCCGCATATAGGGAATACTCCAAGAAAAGCGGCGATAATACCAAAACTAGTCCAGAAAAGAAGGCGCTTATCTTACCATACAGCCTTTTTGTCAGATTAAAGAAAACAACTAATGACAGCAACCCAAATATAAGTGAAGGGAATCTTGCTATCCATTCTGAGTCTCCGAGAAACAGGAAATAATGGAGTATAACTAGGTGCAACGGGGGATTCCTGGGATTAAGATTCCTAAAAACTATATTTGCTAGCGGTTCTTTAGCCCTCAATATTTTCTGAGTATTGGTATCTTTATCAAAAGGAAAATGCAAAAAGGGAAGAGTAAATATTAAAAATAGGGTGGCCAAAAAGAAAATTAAAACCCAATCCTTAGACAGCAATCTTAGAAATTCCTTCTTATTGAGAAGGGACACTCCCGTAGATTTGATATTTCTTGGCATTTGGCTATCGGGCGAATGCGCACTTAATTTGGCACATACATTCAAGTTTTTCACAATTTGATAAGCTTAATCGTTGACCCAGCTTAAGAAAACTTTTCTTGCAACTTCGTCATTAAATAACTTATCGAAGACAAAGTCAAATTGAGCTTTGAATATCTTGCATCTGTCAGTCTGAGGTATCTTTGCGATTATTGAACCCTGCTCTGCGTAATTGCAGATTGGGCAAATACCGCAGTACGGCTTGTAGGCGCAGTTGTCGCAAATCTGCACATCATTTGCTGATGCAGCTACAATCCCGCACGTATGGTTTGATGTAAGAACTTCCCTAAAGTTGTTGTTCTTTGCATTACCCAGTTTGAAGACGTCTTCTCCCAGCATGCGGCCTTCATCACATGTGTAGATGGATCCATCATAATCATAAACAAGCTGGCCAATTGCAGCTCCGCAAGGGCTTCGTAAATCAACATAATTTGGGTCCTCTTTCTCAAGAATTTTTTTTAGTATAATCATTACTATCCTTTCTCTCAGGGGTTTGCCTTCTTTGTTTATTTTAATTATATAATCCATGGCCTGCTTCCAAAACTCAATAAAATCAGAAGCTGAATAGCTTATATCAACCCATGCGCCCTTTGCGCACCCCAAGTTATTCAGGAATCTGAGGTGGATATCTGTTAAATTATTCTTAACATACTCATCAACAATAGCTTTGGGGTATTTCAGAGATTTTTTTGTTAAGGTTATGAGCGCATTCATCTTTCTGTCCGTTATACCCCTTTCTGCGTATATTTTCCCTGCTCTTGCAATTTGTTTTGTCACTTCTGCGTGTGTTCCTCTCCCCTGGATAAAGGCCCTATTATAATCATGCACCTCTTTAGGCCCATCTAAGGAAGTGCAGATTGTAACATTGTTATTTAATAAAAAATCTAATTTTTTTCCGTCCATTAAAGTAAGATTTGTAACAATGCTTGTCAATAGGTCCTTATTGTGAAACACATTTAACTCATTTGCGTAGTTGATGATGTATTTAACAATATCAAAATTAAGTAACGGCTCTCCGCCTTGGAATTCGATTGTTATGTGGCGGGAGGGAGACTGGAAAATGAAGTCTACAATCTTTTTTGCTGTTTTCTTGTCCATGTCATAACCTTTAGCATTCGGCAGCCTGGATGACGCATGGCAATAGATGCATTTCATATTGCAGCGGAGGGTTGGTACGACTATATGCAAAGAAGTGCCTTGGAGGAGAAAGCCGTACCTGCCCCTAAGGCCCTCTATGATTTGAGCGATATTATCCTTAGTTAGAACAATCCCTTTCTCCTCAAGTTCATTAAATATTTTTGAATTCCTTTTTATTTTCATCCTTTTTAATGATAAGAAGCTTTCTCGGTCCAAAGCAATCCATGAACCATGGTCTGTTGTAACCAAATACTTGTCCTTGATTTTTCTTGCCCTGTAATTATTTATTTTGAAATCTTGTTTAGAAACCATTTTAGATAAGCGTTTTATTTTTCATCAATCCCAGGACATAATTGCAAAACTCATGACCAAGAACACCTTTTAGCGACTGCTCCTTAGGTTTTAACATAACTTCTATAGCTTTTTTGTTTGCAACTTTCCCGCTACAGACCCGCTTGAAATCTTTCAAGGACTCCCTCACAACATTAATATCATAGAACTGCTTGTTTAATCTGATTCTTATTCCCTTGTTTTCAATGTCAATCATTTTTTTTTCTTGCTCTTCTTTTGCTTAGCTGCCTTTGCTTTTTTGCCGTACTTTTCTTCCCAGGGTATTGCAATGCCTTCCGGGTCATCAAGATAGTTTTCATCCAATTCCTCTAGGGGCTCTTCCTCCCCTTCTTTTGGCAGGGTATCTCGGGCTGGAGAAGTCTCACTTGTCAATAATGCGCGCTGCAGCAGCACCTGCCTTATTTCCTTATTAAGCTCAGCCTGTTTTTTGTATTGCGCATAATTAAGCAGTTCGTTGTTGAATTCCCTGCCAAGCTTTTCTAAATCCTGCTTTTCTTTTGGTCTGAGTTCAACAGTTATCTTTTCCTTTGGATCGCCGTCTAACAGCACATATGATTTGTCTAAAAAGACATATGCTGCAGAGTATATGGCGTCTAAAGGGTATATCTTTGGGTTGATTGATATCAAACAACAATTTTCTTTATTATCAACATCTATATTGCTCATAAATTACACCCCCTCGAGTTTCGGTTTATGTTAACTATAAAAATTTTGCTATAACTAAACTAACCCAAATTATGAAATTACCTTTGGACAGGATAGTTAGTAGGACACCGAACAACATAAATGGAGCAAACGGCATAGTTTGTTTTATTTTTAGGGTTGTGAATTTCAATTTCCTTTCTTTTTTTAGCTGCTTTAACTTTTCTATGTCTCCCCTTGTTAAGCCGCTATAACTTAATCCCAAGAAATCTTTTCTTTTGGTGGAAACCATTTGGTGTTCCTGCCCTTCTTTGAAGTATCTTTTGTTGTCTTCATAAATTACCTCAGCAGGTATTAATTTCGGTTTCAGTTCTTCAATCCTCGTTTCTTTTGAGAAGGTCATTTGGCCTAAATTGATTATAGCCCCCTTGAATACTATCCAAAAAAAGAAAAGCCCAAATATCTTTTCAAAGAATAGCAGATTGTAAACGCTTTTGTCTACGATTAGCCTTATTGATGAAATAACTATCGCTACTCCAAGGGTCTTTTCCTTAAGGGTTTTTTGAAGTATAGAGAATATAGCAATAGAAACAATCATTTGGGAGAAGTAATTTGGTTCTATGCCTATCGCTGGGAACATCAGTTCAATAAACCAGAATATAGCAAATAGCGAGAAGACAGAATTTATAAGGTTTTTTGGCGCAAGTAATGGTTTTAGCGCTTCTTTTTTCTGTTCCAGGTTTGTTTTGAACACTAAGAGCAGGAAAAAGAAGATGAAGATTGGAACAAAGGTGTTTATAAGCAGGGTAATTGCCGGGAAGTATTTTACATAGCCGAAGCCGTAGACAGAAAGGGGGATTAAAGCTGTGTAGGCCATAAACAGTTTTGCATCACCGGGAGTCCACAAGTTGCCAAGCCACATACCAAATCCGATTATCATTGCGAAAATAATGCTGGTGCAAAGTTCGACAAGATATGGCACCCTTAGCGTTCCTTTGGAGTAATATGATATTATCAGAACCAGATAAACGACAAAAGCATAGATTAACGCAGAGAGGGTCCATTTATTCCTGATTTTACCCTCTTTAATATCCTCATAGCTGGTTATAATGCCCAGAAGGAATATTGCAGGTAAAAAGTAGATTAAAATTATGTTCACCCCAAGAATATCGCACCCCAATTACTATATAAATGTTAGCAAAATCAGTAAAAGAACATAAAAATAAATATTTACTGCCAGTCACATATATATAGAAACCTTTTTATATAGAATATGCCAAAATTAGATGCATATTAGTTAGAGGTATAGTATTATGAGTAAAAAGAGGGATTTAGCAGGATTTTATAAGATAGTGCTATATCTCATGCTCTTGGTTGTCTTTATTCATTCTGTTAGCGCAGCCTACACTGCTATTGGTGTTCAGGCGGATGGAACTATCACACGCGGCATTAGTGTGCCCTGCAGCAGTGATAATGAATGCGCTCCTTGCACGCTTTGTGTTGGTGGTGAATGCAGATGGGCATGCGCAAGAAACATGTATTGTGATATAGCCTCAGGAGAGGATAGGGGCCCTAGCAGGCGTGAAGGCAAATGCGTCACTACTACCCCTTCTGGAGATATCATACATCTTTTGGGTGGTGTAATGAATAGGCCTGAGCATGCTGTAATGCATGGGCAAGATGGAGACCAGGATACCTTTGGGGCTGGTATGAAATTGATAGGCAATGGCGATGTTGCTATGGGATTATACATTCATGCGTCAAATGGCACCCTAATATATGGGGTGGTTGATGATACACCAGTCAATCATGATCTTTCATTAGAATACCCCTATACAGGCGCTTCCCTGCTTGGAAGCGTTATTGGTGCTGGTGAGGGCTGGCTTTTTGTTGATGCTGTTGTTGCTGTAGATGGCGCGTTAGACATCAGCGGCTTTATAGGGGGGCAGACTGCCAATATTGACTCATTTATAGACACAAAACCATGGCGTTATATAAATTATGATGAACATATTGGTACTGTAAATTTTTGTATAGAAGCAGGGCATACCTGGAGGACTGGGACAGATGTAGATGGTTTAGATGTTTGTCCTTCTGATACTCCGGGTGTTTGCGAGGATGCATCTCCCACCAGCTGTGTTGGTGACTGGGTTGCTATGTGCAGTGGCATTGCGACTAATTGCTTAAGGTGGTGCAACACACCTGGAGGAGGAACCTGTGTTGGTGATGATGACGAGAACCTTAATCGTGAAGATTGGTGTGGGGAGTTTGGTGGAGATTATCTTAATGATGCTGGGGAGGATAAATGCTGCGGCGATACTCCTGGGATGGTTGCGGGCTGCGGCGATACTGATACTACTGGCGTGTATGTATGCCATAAAGAAGGTGATGACTGGACTTGGTCTGCAGCCGATGCGCCAGATAAAGGAGGGTATACAATGGACCTTGATGCATCATGCGGAGGCACTGGTTTGTTTGTTTCGGACGGTTCTGCGTGGAGACCATGTACTGACTTACAAACTCCCTTAGAGATTACTGGTTCTAGCTATACCCATGATTATATCTGCGATGGCACTTCTATATATGAATGCTGCGGGGTCTCCACCTTCGCTTGTGATTCTTCTGGCAGCGACGCTGTGCAGAGGATATCAGAGCCTGGACCTACTCCTGTGGCTCCTGGTGCTACAGACTATTACTGCGCTAAGATTGGCAGGTGGATGACTCTCGATGAAGGTTCTGATGTTGATGAGAATATCTGCGAGGAAAGAAATGGCGCAGGTTATTGGACAGGCTCGCAATGCTGCGATGATTATCCTAGTCCACAAACTTATAGCGACCCTGACCTGACTAATCCAAATGCATGCTGGGATGGCAGCGTACTTAATGATGGGATTACTGCTTCTGGAACTGGTGGTAAGGTTAAAAATGCAGGAGGGCAGCTTTATGGCTGCGAATTTATGGATCCTGAGGACATACCCAGCGCCAATCTGGTTGGTTATTGGAGCTTTGATGGAAACGCAGATGACAGCTCAGGGAATGACAACCTTGGGGTTGCATATAATGAGGCTGCCCTTGCAGATGGCATTATTGGGCAGGCTTACCAATTCGATGGAATCAATGATTATATTGAATTGCCGCCAACTGTAAATCCAACAACGGCAATAACAGTCTCAGCCTGGGTGAAATCAGATACCCTTGGTTACAAAGGCCTTTGGCAGATTGTTAGTAAGTATGATGCATTTATACTTGGAACATCTGAAGCAGATAGCGACCGTATGTGTTTTCTTATTCATGATGGGAGTGATTGGAAACCAGATAATTATGGTACTGTTGGCTGTTATGACGTTCCAAATCCAGAGGCTTGGCATCATTTTGCCGGCACTTATGATAGCTCTACAGAAAAAATAAGGCTGTATGTTGATGGTGTTTTACGAAGTGAAAGAGATGCTGAGGACACAATAAACTTAGACGCAGGCCCAATACACATAGGCCACAGAGAGTCTGACAGCATTGGCACCAATCATTTCCAAGGCAAAATAGATGAAGTAAGGATATACGACGCAGCCTTAACTGAAAGTGAGATAGCTGATCTTGCTATGGCTGATGTTTATTATTGCGAAACAGACGCAGCAGATACTTTTTATTGTTCTAGAACTGATGAAGTATGGGAAGATATTGGTGGGTGGTCAAGTCAGTCAGAAGATAAACCAATACCACTACCGAATGTACCGCCCCTAGAGGTAAAGGACTGGCTTGATGGCACCTTGGTTGAACCAAGCGGATGCTGCCATCCCTCACAATGCTGGCATGGTGGCAGTGAGATGTGCATCAACAATCAGATTGATTGCCAGCCAGGTGATGATGATTGCTATCCTGATTCTCATCCTTATGATGATGGGACTGGAGAAAAAGATTATAGGTGCGTAATTGGAAAATGGAAAGAGGCTTCTTTGGCTTATGACTGGCAGCCAGCGAAACTTAATCATATGAACCACATGGGGTACTGCCCAGGGAAGGAACTGTGCCTTTACAATAAGGAAGAGGATCCATATATTGTTGGTTCGTTTTACGGTTACGGCGGTCCTGATTTTGCTGGCGCCTGTGTTAATGTTTCCACTTATGATGAATATGACAATTACTGCGAGGTAGTTGATGGTAAAGGAAAGTGGACAACAAGGACAAAGCTTGTTGCACAAGGGCTTTTAGATTTGGCTGAGGATGCTGCATATGGCTGCAGCGATTACACATTCTACTGCGGAAAATACATAGGCACATGTGGCGATGAGTCAGGTGTATGCTGTAATGATCCTGCAGTTGTTTGTAAAGTAGATGGAGGAATGTATACTCCTAAAAATATTTTGCCACCCATCTATAGCGGCCATTTTGATTATTTCTTCCTTGATGAAGGGGATACATGGCTTCCTGACAGTGAAGCAACTATAGATTATTTTGGCTATCAATATTCAGACGTATACTACTCAAATAACTACTGCGTGTTAAGCTGCTATGATAAGGATTTGACTATATTTGGCACTAGCCTAAATCGCAATGCAGATGGAGGGCTGCGCTTTATTGAGGTCTTTGGGAAGGACCCAGCTACATGTAATATCGATCTGTCATATTATACTATCGGGTGCGCTGATAAATGCGATGTATGCGGAGATGATGAGGTATGGTTTGACAATGAAACAGCTATTGTGTTTTACAGAAAGGGCGGCCTAAGCTCTGGAGGGGCTGATTCTTTGTTTAGTGGAGACCCTGCATCATTCAATAATGTACTTGGAGATTATATTGATGCTGGAAGAACCAAGTTATTTAATGTGATATCTGCCTCGCCTGCTGACCTGGAGGCTGGGGTGAAGGATTACCCAGACTATTCGTCTGCATCTGCTGATTTTACAAGAAGGTTTGACCAGTTGTACCTAAGGAAGAAAGGGAGCAAGTATGTGCGCGGAATTCTTGAAGAGGCTGCTTTCGCAAAGCCGTATTTCTTGATTAACTATGAGGGCCTTAATATGATTGACCAGCAGGGCAGCGGCATAGATATCTGCGATTATTTGGTCACAGGATATGATGATGTGGTAAATATTGAGGGAAATGCTCTTTTCCACTGCTTTACAGATGATCAAGGAAATAACTGGATTGCTGGCGGGACAGTTGTAAATTATAACACATACCAGACCCATCATGGAGTGTACCCTACTGAAGTTTATTACTACCCCTATGAGGTCTTTGATTTTTATGATACTGGTGCAGGAGGGGTATGGCCTGTAATAGACATATGGGCTGACCTCACAGCCAAACTCAGAGTAGAATGAAACACAAAAACAAAAAATCACAGGTAACGATATTCATCATCATAGGCATTGTAATACTTGTCATAGTTGGCCTTGTTTATTCTACTACAAGAAGCACTGAGCAGGCAGCTGCCAGGACAGAGATAAGAAAGGTAGAGGAAACCAGGTTTGAAACACAGCCAATAAAGATATTTGTTGAGGATTGTCTTGACGGCATTACCCAAGACGGACTGGAGCTGCTTGGAAAGCAAGGAGGAAGATTAAGAGACGACCAGGGAGGAACACTTCCTGGTTTTGATGAGATTGATGGAGCCTCGTATGCAATTAAGCGGGAACCAAGTGATTATGATGATATAGGGCTTTATGGGAGGGGCACTTTGCCTAGCCTGAGGGGTACTGTCCCTAGTGTTCCTAACTCAATGCAGCATCAACTTGAGAGCTATATTGCTTCAAGATTGGATGACTGCAACCTTACTGTATTCAAGAGCAGGGGGTTTACAATAACACCCGGAGCACCAACAGTAGATGTATCAATTGCAAAGGATAGTATTGATGTAAAGCTTGACTATCCCCTTGTGGTTGAGAGCGAGGCGACTGGAGCAAAAACAACAGTTAATGACTTTTCTAAAACCCAAAGGGCCAGGCTTGGAAATATCTATGATTTTGCAGCGCAGCTGGTTACTGGAGACACCACTGGCCTCACATTTGAGATTGATAATCAGCCTAGTTTACAGGGGCTGGTTACAACTATTTTGCGTGATGCAGCAAACCAGGATGACATCATAAACATCACTGACCCTCGTTCTTTGGTAAAGGGAGGGCCATACGTATTCAGGTTTGCAAGAGAGAACAGGATGCCCAAGGTAGATGATATAATACCGCGCGATGACCCTGCTGGCTTTGTTGTTGGCGATAACATCTATCCAGAGAATATAACAGCCACTCCTACTGCCAAGGACCCAGACGAGGATGAGCCAATTACAGTCTTTTTTAACATAAAATATCCAGACCATGCTACTATACCTGATGAGCAGATTTTGGGTGCTGGCACACTAATACAGGAATGCCCTGGTGTTGTTGAGACCTGCGCCACTGACGGGGCCGAGGTATATTGCAGGGATGTTACAGTTCCTGCTGGAGACACCTATATAATCGAATGCCCACCATGAAAAAAACAATATTATTGCTGCTAGTGATGTTTTCTTTAGTTAGCGGCATGGCTGAAGCTAATTGCTGCATTAATCCTAATGCTGACTCTGGTGATTTTTGTGTGGAGGCAGACCAGGATAGGTGCTGCCCTGATGATAGTCAGTTTCCGTGGTTTTATGACCCTGCTGAGCCTAGAGCCCCTAATGACAGGGCTGATTGTTTGACTTCTTTTTTCTTGCCAGAACCATGTGAACAGATAGACGAGTGTTTTGTATCTGGATGCTGCTGCTGGTATAATCCTGAGATGCCCGATATAATTGAAAGGGCAGAGCCAGCACTCTATGGAATGTGTGTTGGTAATGTGGCATTTGAGGAATTTAATGAATCATTCCTTCCGGAGAGCTGCGGAACTGCTTTTTGCCAGACTGTTTCGCCAATTGGCTGTGTTCCAGGAGACCCATGCAGCACAATAGAAAATTGCCCGGGTGAGTGGAGTGTTGATTGTTTATGCGAAGATGTTTTTCCTGATGATGAATGTCCTCTTGAATGCAATGTGGCTAGTTTGAATGCGCAACCTGTTAAAGGAAAAAAGATACTTAGGCTGGAATGGGTTGATGGATGCCCAACTCAGGCCCTAACCTATACGCTTGAGAGGTGCGATGGAATAGACTGTGATGAATTCTCAGTATTGGCAACACTTACAGATGGTACTTCTTATGATGATGCTAGTGTAGAGTGGGATACAACTTATACATACAATCTAATTGTCAACTATGGCAGTTTAGGAACAGATTCAATTGAGATAATAAATGTATTATCAGGCAATGTTGAGTGTTGGGATAAGTTTACAGGGGACCCCTTCTGCATTAATGGCGCATCTTATTATACCAAGATAGGAGACAACCATCCTACCTATGAAGTAGCGGAAAATAGTGCAAACTACAAGAGGGCGTTTTCTTGTGATACGGACAACAATCTAATTGCCTACGGCACGCCGCCTGTGGACTGCACAGGAGGTATGTGTCTTATTGACAAAGACACAGGAGAGCCTATGTGTATATGGACCACTGAATGCGACAGGTCATTTGAGGCGCATCCATTTGGTCTTTATAGCAACCAGCAGCTTTGCGAAGAAGACCAAGAGAGCGGTTTGCGTGCGTATTGCTTTTATGATAGGTCTTACACAATCGTTGATGATTGTTATGAGTGCAAACCATACATGGCTTGTTATGACTATAAGTCAAGAACTGCATGTGAGAAGGATAACTGCGGTATTGGCAGCGGGAATTGCGAGTGGCATCCAACTTATGGGACAGACTCAGACTTTATTGGGGTTTGTGTTGATGCTGCGGGGTCAAATTGCGAGTGGTGCGACAAGCATGGCTCCAAGTACAGCAGCTCTGACTTTATGGGGAATCTTGATGTCTATAACAAGATATTTGACCAATGCACCCAGGAAAAGGCAAATGCCCTGGAAACAATAGGTTTTGACTGCTACTGGTTTGATGGCAGGGCTTTTGACTGCAGCAGCCTGACATGCAGGGGATATGGTTCAGAAGCTGATTGCGAAAATACTGATACAAGCCAGCTGTGTGTTCTTGGTGTTTGTAAATGGTGGGATATTGGCGGCTGTTACAAAAATGCTGATGGCGATGACACAAGGGATTGCGGTTTTGATCCCAATGACCCGATATGCGAGGCCGATGTTTTTGCCCCTAATACGACGTTTGTACCCTTGATTAATATACAGGGAATCTACACTGGCGTCATAGTTGAGCTACATGACAAAAATATCTGGAATGAGGAATATGGGCGGGTAACTGAGCTTGAAGGTTATAGCACATATTTATGCATTGATGGAGGCTGCTCTGGAGGTTATACTGAGACGGCTGCTTTGTCTTTTGTTATTGAGGATTCTGCGGGCCTAGAGCTATGCGAGGTAGGGGTTGAAGGCGGTTCAGAGTGCTGGACATTACAACCAGGCGAGAATGAGATAAAGTACTATTCAATAGACCCAAACAAGAATCAAGAGGGGCCTAAGAGCCTTATAATATATGCCTATGAATACGGGGCAGGCCCTACTGTTTCTTCTGTTTTGGTGGGAGGAGGCACCCTTGTAAATAAAATAGACCAAGTTATTGAGGAGAATCCAACCTGGGAATGTTGCTCTTTAGAATATGCCTGGTATACTAACAATATAAGGCCTCAGATAGGTGTAGAATTTGTAAAAGACACCACTGTAAGCTCTGATCCTGGCGGTGTTTTGGTCACGAGAGGAGATGGCAACCTTCAAACAGCAAGCGTTCAGAAAACAAGCGGAAAGATTGCAACTATCTCCTTGGAGGAGGACCTTGCTGAGCAGGAATATACACTCACCCTTTCCAATTGGGCGGTAAAGAGTGATGCAAAGCTAGTTACCAGGAGCAGAAACTTCTTTGTTGATTTCATTGTTGATACAACTCCGCCAAGTGTAGTCCAGAAAGACGTTGCTGAGGGAGATATGATAAATGATTCTAATGTAACCTCTGAGTTTGTGTTTGACGAGCCTGTGAAGATTTTGAGTGCGAGCTTGGATGGAGTAAATGTGACAGCAAGCGTCAGCAGCTCCGAGTATGATGAGATGCATATTGCAACTCTGGAAGACTTATTGGATGGATGGCATACATTGGAAATCTTAGCGAGAGATTATGCAGGCAATGTGCATAATGAAACCATAACATTCTTGATAGATGCAGTTCCGATTGTCATCGAGATTATAGAGCCTTCTTATGGTGTGTCAGCAGTGGATACATTTGATATTGTAATACAGACTGATAATGAGGTTACATGCAAGTATAACCTTGATGTTGATTCCAGCTATGACTTCAGTAATCCTTTTGACCAGAGCGGCGGGACAATGCACACCAAAAATAATTTTGAACTTAGAGATACTAATCCTCATCTGCTTTATGTCAAGTGCACCAGTGCAGAGTGGGATGTTGTCGGCAAGGTATTTAATTTAAAATATGACCCTACGCCTCCAAATATAACAACAGCATATGCTTATCCTGACCCTGTTGTTGAGGTATACCTGACAACTGAACTTAAGGTGCAGGCTGACGACCCGGTAAGGTGCAAGTATAGTGCAGTTTCTGGGATTGATTACCAAAATATGGATGGAAAGTTTGGGGGCTGGGATGAAGGGGAATTTGAGATAATAGACACAGGGAATGTAACTGTTGACGGCGAAGGTAACTTTACTTTCTATGTCGCATGTGAAAACGAGGCAGAACTTATTTCTGAAACAGTGCCAGTTTCATTTATGGTTAACTTGTCTATACCTCTTATGGCAACTGACCTAACACCAGAATATGTAAATGTTACACCTGAGCTGTCGGTGAGAACAAATAAGGATGCGGAGTGTTATTACGATACTGACTCTGACGTGGGTTCTGGTAGAATAGCATTTAGTAGGACTGGAGGAAAGAATCATAAATCTACGTTGGAGCAATTAATTGATGGGACATACACTTACTATGCAAGATGCACAGGCCTTCTTCCTGATGGAACATCAACATGGTCTAATGTAGTTGAAATAACATTTACAGTAGACTCGACACCACCAAACATGGTTTATGTTGATGATACGAATATCTTCCTGTCAGCAAACCCAGAATTATCGTGCCCAGAGAGGCTGCTGGTTAAATGGCTGGCTGATGATAATGTTTCATCTGTTTCATTGTATTCTTATTCATTGCTTGCTGATGATGGAAGTACAGTTAAGGACTGGACTGAGGATGGTTCAGAGGATGAATGGGTAAAGGTAACCAACACAGGTAATGGCCTTGGGTTGGAGGATGGTGAAATATATTTCTTCTATGTTAAGGCAGTTAATCCTGCAGGTTTATGGAGCGAGCCAATGTTGAGTGATGGAGTAACCATGGATAGCGAATTATGCGACGCATTCTGCAACAACACAAAGGATAATTGCTGTTATGCTGAAGACGATGGCGCATGCGACCCAGACTGCATGCAGGGTTTTGACCCTGATTGCGGCGACTGCACAAATGCAGAGGGTGACTGCTGCGATATTGCTATGGATGGCATCTGCGACCCAGACTGCATACCTTATGTTGATATTGATTGCAAGCCAGTATGTGATGCAGGAGAATGTGACTCAAGCAATAACATGTGGTGTGATGCTGGTTTCTGGACTAATGAATCATATTGTGATGACGAGCGCTGCCTTTATGAAGACCCTGACTGCGGGGCATTATGCTCTGTTGAAGGCTATTGCGATACTGACAGCAAGAACTGGTGTTCTGATGGCGCGTGGACAGAAGAAAATTATTGCGCGCATTGCAGTATAAAGGACAGCAGCTGCCCTGTTTGCGAGGTAGGTGTTTGCGATACTGAAAGCCAGGTGTGGTGCAATGAGGGTATATGGTCAAGTGTTGATTATTGCGCTCGATGCGGCGAGGTCGATGCTTACTGCAATGTAACATGCAGGCAAGACGCATGCGACCTGACAAGCAGGCAGTGGTGCGATGCTGGCAGCTGGTCTGATGAGGATTATTGCGACCATTGCGGAGATGTAGACAGCAGATGCGACTTTATATGCTCAGATGATTACTGCGATACGACTGCAAGGGTATGGTGCAGCAATGGAGTATGGAATGAGTCTGGTTATTGCGAGCACTGCGGTGACCTAGATGCCTCGTGTGAGCTGCCTTGTTATGATGATGCCTGCGATGCAGAGAATGATGCATGGTGCGATGCTGGTGTGTGGAACGCTTTCTTTAGCGACTATTGCTTGCATTGCGATGATTCTGATTGTCCAGGTGTTTGCTCGGATTTAGCATGCGATACAAGCACGAATAAATGGTGTGACGCTGGCGCCTGGGTTGAGGAAGGGTACTGCAACCGTTGCGGCAGCTTTGATTCTGACTGCGACATTGAATGCGTTAACGGCAGCTGTGATATTGTGAGCGATGAATGGTGCGATGCTGGGGAATGGCGCACTACAGCTTACTGTGATTACTGTACATTCTTTGACTTTGATTCCTGCGCTGTTGCATGTGCAGATGGTGATTGCGACAAAACAAACCAGAAATGGTGCAGTGCAGGCACGTGGAGTGAGGAGAACTATTGTCCTCATTGTTTTGCAGTTGACAGCACCTGTCCTTCTGAGTGCGCAAATATCGCTGATGATTGCTGCAATACAGCAGCTGATGGTACATGCGATAGCGACTGCATGCAGGGTGCTGACCCTGATTGCGGTGACTGCACTTCTGCAGCAGGCGATTGCTGCAATCCAGCTCCTGATGGTATGTGCGATGCGGATTGTACTGCCGGCATAGACCCTGATTGCTCTGAGGTATGCCTGCAAACTGGCACCTGTCCAGATGGACATCCATGCCAGGATGATGTTGTTTGCGACTCTGGATGGTGTGATGATGGCTTCTGCGCAGCTACAAGCTGTGATGATAATATTGAGAATGGTGATGAGACAGATGTGGATTGCGGAGGAGACTGTGACCCCTGTGAAGATGGTGAGAACTGCATCTCAAATAGCGATTGTGAATCTAATAATTGCAGGAATGGTATCTGCACAACACTTGGCGAATGCGAGGATAAAACCCTGACCAACGGCGAGTCTGATATTGACTGCGGCGGACCATGCCCTGGCTGTATGGTGGGTGATTTCTGCAATACTGATGATGACTGTGTGGCTGGTGTACAGTGTGTAAACTCAATATGTACTGCCCCTGCAGGGCGTGTTGAAGAAGATAGTGACGGCGATGGCATGTCTGACCAATGCGAGCTGACATACGGCCTTAATCCTAGTAACCCAGACGATGCCCCTCTAGATTATGATGATGATGGTTTGACAAACCTTGATGAATGCTCGTATGGTACTGACCCTAATAACCCAGACACTGACGGGGATGGTTTTGATGATGGAAAAGAGATTGAAGAGGGAACTGACCCATTAGACCCAGAGAGCCATCCAGAATCAAAACTCATGTGGATACTGCTGCTTATAGCTATTATACTTGCGATACTTGGTTTGGTGGGTTATCTTGTTTATATCTTATGGGGTGACCAGATTAAGGATAAGGTAGCTGTAATGATGGGCAAGAAGCCGCCTGTAAAGCCGATGCCTTACAGGCCAGTTAGACCCATGCTAAGAAGGCCTGTGTACAGGCCAATAGTTAGGCCTGCTGTTAGGCGGCCTGCAAGAGCACCGGCAAGGAGAGAAGAAATCTCTAAGTTGGCTGAGATGTTTAAGGTGCCTGTAAAGGAAAGAGGAAAACCAGAAAGCGCCCTTGAAAAATTAAAGGCAATCTCTGGAAAGCCAGAAAAAGTTGGAAAGGCCAAGAAGCCTGCTGTGAAAGGAAAACCATCGGCTGCACTTGAAAAACTCAAGGCAATATCAGCAAGGAAAAAGGCAGCTAAGCCGGGGAAAAAGATTGTAAAGGCGGAAAAAGGAAAGCCACTTACTGCACTTGAAAAACTCAAAGCAATCTCTGGAAAGCCAGAGGCTAAGCCAGCAGAGAAAGCTGAGAAACCTGCAGAAAAAGGGAAACCAGTAAGCGCTCTTGAAAAACTCAAAGCAATCTCTGGAAAACCAAAAGAGGTCAAACCAGCAAAGCCGAGGGAACTTAAGCCGGCAAAGAAGGCTGCTAAAAAACCTAAAAAACCAAGGAAAAGAAAGAGGAAGGCAGTTTCAAAAACAGAGATAAAGATTGTTGTAAAACCGGAAGTTAGGGCTGCTAGGCCAGCAAGGAAGCCTAAAAAGGCTGTTGGCAAAAAATTGAAAAAAGAGGTTAAGACAATGGCTAAGAAGGTTGCAGAAAAAGCAGCCAAGGCAGCAGCAAAAACAACCGCTAAAAAGGAGGTAAAGAAAGCATCAGAATCAGACGCTTTTAAGAAGCTAGCTGAGCTTTCGAAAAAGAAAAAATGAGAAGATGTCGAAAATCAAAGATTTCTGAGCACGTTAGAAAAAATCGAAGATTTTTTCGAACGAAAGCACAAGCACAACAGATATTTGTCTGGATGACTGCATTAATCTTAATGTCATTATTGGTTTTATTCGGTTATAGGGCAATAGGCAACATGAGGGCCAGAGGGGAGCAGGCAAAGTACATTGAATTCAGGAGCAGGATTACTGGTGTGATTGGAAGTACAATGGATTTTGGCAGCGGCCGTAGAGTGACTATGGGCCTGCCTGGTGCTTATACTGGATTGTGCTTTATAGACAATGAAGTGGCTATAAACTACCTGGGTGATATCAATGACCCAATCATATCCGGCCATATTGAGGATGGATTGAAGGAGAATTTGTTCCTTATCAAGGGCATGATGGCAGAGCCCCCACCTATTTATGCTGGTGAAATCAAATTAGACCCCCCAGGCATGGTGTGCGTAAGTGAAGAGCTTGGAAAGGTAACCTTTAAGATAGAGGGCTTTGGCAAATACGCAAAGATACTTCCTGATTAGTTATGAAGAAGAATAAAAAGGGCATGATTGTAATCCAGTTTAACTGGATATATGTGCTAGTTGTAGGTGGCTTGATTCTAGCTTTGTTTGTCAGCGTTATCACGAAGCAAAGAGCATCATCCGAGATGATTGCTGCTGGTGAGCTGCAGCGAAGATTGGAAACCATGCTGGCTGGAGCAATTTCCAGTCCCGGGGCATCCAAGGCTACTAATATTGGCAGAGCAAAAATCAACTTTGATTGCTCTGGTTTTACTGTTGGCGATCAGACGAGACCGTTCACCCCTGGAATCAGTTTTGCACCCAGCCAGATAACTGTCCGGGGCAAGGATTTTATAACGTGGGCGCAGGGCTGGTCTCTTCCTTATACTGTTACAAATTTTTTGTATGTTACCAGCAAGAGGATTAGGTATGTTATTGTCGGGGATAGCGATTTTGCCAATGATATAATCTCAAACCTGCCTGAGGTGCTGAATTTTGAAACTGTAGCCTCCTTAACAGAGGCTGAGACTCTTAAATACAAGAATGAAGACAGGACAAGATTCGTTGTTATTGATTTGACAGGCGACTTGTTTTTAGATTCTTCGTTTACAAATGCTGATGTTAGCGCCTTGCAGGTGTCGTCAGCAGCATCTTCGGTTGGGTTCTATGAGAAGAAACCAAATACACTGGAGATAGAGCCCAAGGGCACAACGCTTGTGGTAGGAATACCTGATTTGTACGGCGCTATTTTTGTGGATAATCTCGACACATATGAATGCGTTATGAAGGCCGCATACAGAAGACTAAATCTTATCTCGCAGGTTTTTGTCAACAGAACAAAGACATTAAAAGACTCATACCCTTCTGGAGATGATTGTTATGCTCGTTATGACTGGGGGTCTTTTGATGCAATGATAGCAGCAACTGACCTTGACCCGGTTGAGGTAGGCACAATAGCAGCTAACAGAGATAACATAGTGACGCAGAACAAGTATCTTCAGATATATTCCTGTCCATTAATATACTAAAATGAAGCATCAATCTTTTCAAAAAAAGGCACAGACCCAGATGATGGAGACAATGGCAGTGCTTTTTGTATTCTTCATACTTATTGCTTTGGGCTTTGTGTTTTATGCGAATATGCTGAAGGGAAGCCTAGCAGTATCAAAGATAGAGCAGTCTGAGCTGAGGGCTATTGAGCTTGCAGAGAAGGTGTCTTCCCTGCCAGAGCTGCAATGCAGCGAGGATAATAATGTGGAAGGCAACTGCATAGATATCTTAAAACTAAGCGGAGCTTCTGAAGTAATGCAGACAAATTATCTGTATTATTTTGATATTCTTGGGTATAGCGAGATAACAATAGACCATATCTACCCTCCTGGCGGCAAGAACTATACTGTTTATTCAAACATCCCTCTTGATTATGAGGATAGATTGGCTAATTATATTCCGATATCAATAAAAAACCCAGGGCCTGTTAACAAAGGCTATGGTTTTGCCATAATGAATGTAATGATGTATTCAAAATGAAAAAGAAGGCACAGATGGAATTAATGGGCATAGCAATAGTAGTGCTTATAGTTTCCATGATTATGGTATTTGTGCTTAGCTCTGTGTCGCGCAGAAAGCCCGAGGAGCATAGAGAGAGGTATGCAGAATCAGAACTAGCCACAAATGTTGTGAAGACCCTGCTTTATGCAACTGCTCCTGACTGTTATGATATGACTTTTAATGAATTAATACAGAATTGTGTTGAGAACTTTGCAAGCCCGTCACAACGAGTACAATGCGAGGATTACTACGCTAGAGATTCGTGCTATTATGTGCTTGGTGAAACTGGAGATATATTAAGCACCACGCTCGGCAAATGGCAGGTTGATTATGAGTTTAGGGTAGTGTGGGGCAATATGAATAGGTTTGGCACAACAAGCCCAACTAATCTATCTGTTGGAGGATGTCCTGCAGACAGCATATCACAGAGGACAAGGCCCTACACTGTAACAACAGGGGCTGGTGTTGCTAATATAATGCTGTATGTATGCCACTAAAATCAAAAAAAGATATTAACATATCTTAAAATTATCATAACATTTATATATTACTTATTTCAATTTATGAATAAAGTATAAGAGGTGTTAATTATGAAGAAAGGACAAGGTCTTTCATTGAATGTTATTATAATAGCTGCTATAGCGCTAATAGTTTTAGTAGTTCTAGTTGCCATATTTACAGGCAGAATGGGCACGTGGACAGAAAGCCTAAGGAGAGAAGAGACAAAGTACTGCGGTCCTGTGCCAGCAGGGAAGACTGGAACCAGTGTTGGCGGTACAGTGAAGTCAACCTCAGCAGGTTGCGGAGATCTTGAAACACAGGTCTATGGCATTTTCCAGGACGTTGCTGTGAACAGGATTTGCTGTGTGCCTGAATAATTTTCTTTTTTATTTCTCACCGAAAAGCTTATATAGTAAATTTAAGGTAGGTTCAGGTATGGGTTTTACTAAAAAGGGGCAGATGAGTTTAAGGATATTCATAGGGATTGTTATTTTGCTCTTAATATTCTTCATTGTTTGGACAATACTTAAGAATGCCGCAAGCAGGGCGTGGCCAGGATGAATAAAAAAGCAGTGGTTCTCACATCAACAATGGTTTGGGTAATTGCTGGTGTGATTGCATTAGTTGCCCTTATACAGGCTGTAGGGGGCCTGAGGGTAATTGCAGAATATCTTGCTGGAAAGTCTGTATGTGCTGCTTATTCTATAACAACTGGTGCTGGCGGAACAGAATGCGTGCATTGGGTAGATTTATCTAAGGATAATTTTACACGATTCAATAAAGAAACAGCAAAAAGGTCTATTGATGTATGGCATAGGGACAAAAAATATGAGAAAACAGCAGAATACTTTGGGCAAGACCATTGGAAGCCAAGTTATGACCCCAATACTGAGTGGATACTATATGAATGGCTGATTGATAATGCTATTGCAAAAGAGATAAAGTATTGCCGTGACATGGGCGGCCTTTATTCCTTCCAGAATTGGTGGACTGGGATTGATGAGACTCATGCTGCACCTAATGAAGCAAAGGCTTATGATATATGGTTTAGTCAGGTGGACAGGCCCCCTGTGCTTTGCATGCTATGTGCAAGGATAAAGTTTGATGATGAGCTGGAAAGAATGTTTAGGGAACAGAGAATAGAATCATTAGCAGAGTGGATGAAGAATATGCCTGCTGTAACAGGGAAATCCTTTTATGAGTATGCCCTTTTTGAAGGAACTGGAGCTTTGCTTGAGCCTAGGTGGTATTATTATACAAATGAGCCTTATGCTGTTGTATATTCACGTATAAAGAGCACAGCCATAAATAGATGGCTTGAGAGAGGAGAGACACTTATAAACACATTTGGATATGATGTTGAGCTAACTAAGAAGGGGATGGACATCCATAATATCTTTTTGATACCTTATAGCAAATATTCTGAAAATTGTGATTTACCAATTGGTTAAAATGAACAAGAAAGGAATCGGATGGCAGTTTATTGTTTGGATGATAATAGGCTTACTTGTTCTCGGACTTCTTATCTATATTACAGTAAAGAGCAAAGGGTCATTTATTGAGTGGGGGCAAACGCTTAAAGACACAATATAAAATGAAAAAGAAAGGCTTCCTTACAATGACTCAAATGGTGCTTGCAATACTTGCTTTAGTGCTTCTTGTTTTTGCCGGTGGTGTGGTCAGGCTTACTAGGGAGTATTATATGTCAAAAGTAGAAAATAGGACTGGATTTGGGCCAACAACAGGGGAGTTTGTGCCTTATGATAAACAGCTGACAGGACAAGAAGCAGATGCTGATAGCTCGATGAAGGCATTGGCTTGCGCTGCAGATATAGTTGCATTGGGAGATTATAATTGGAGTAGATGCCCGGAAGAAGGTAGGACGCAAAAGGGGGCTGACGGAGTTTCTTATGGAAATGTTGATGTAAGGTGCTTTGATGCTGGGGCAAAGCCAGTCGCTTTAAACACAGATAAGAAGAAAGCGCTTGAGCAGCTAGTAAAAGAGACAATCTTCTGCTGGAAAAGGTTTGAGGGCAATAATTTTGAGAATGTTTATTGCAGCAATATTACTGTTCCTAAAGGACTTAGCATAACAAATAAAGAATTCAGAAAGGCTCTTGCAGAATCTGGTGAGCTTGGTTCTGATTTAGCTGGTTGGGGCTATCTTGATTTGCAGGAATACAGATGGGAGATAGGAAACCCAATAAAAGGAGCTTCTGAATTTTATATGTGCGGCGATAATGCAGGAGATAACCAGGTTTTCTTTGTGGAGGGGGAGGCAGCTAGGAGGAATTTCTGCCCTAATGTGCAGCAGTTTGGCAAATTGGAATGCGAGGTTGCTGGTTTCGAGCTTATGCAGCGCATATCCAAGGACGAGCGTTCCCATCTTAATCCATTGAGATGGATTTCCTCATATAACCAGCCTAGATGGGTTGCTTATTTTCAGGGATTTCCGCAAGGAAAGGAGAAATTCTGGCATGTTGATACACTTTCAATGGTTAATGTAGGATTGATTGTTGGCTTTGCTGTTTTGGATGTGGTCCCTCTTATTGGAAAGGGACTTGGCAAGGGAGCAAAGGCTGCGTTTGTCCGCATATTTAAGAGAAGTGCGACAGAAGCAGCGCAGGAATTGAGCCAAAGAGCTGTCAGAGAAGGCATTGAGGAGTTTGGCCAAAATTTAGCTGAGCGCGGAACACAAAAGTTAGTAAAAGAAGCTGCTGAGCAGGCTGCTGAAGAACTTGGGGAGAGGTTTGCTAAAAGGACTGCTGCAGAGGTTGCTGATGTAAGCAAGGATGTGTTAATGAAAGGACTCAGAGATACTATCGGAGAGGGAGCAGAAGAGGTTGCACAACCCTTACTTAAGCAGGTTGATGATGTTTTTGCAGGGATAATATCAAACAAGAATTTTTATGAGCCAACAACACAAACCCTTACAAGAGAAGGGAGAGAAGCACTCTCAGAACGCTTGGGAAAAGAGGTTTTTAGTGCTGATAATCTTGATTTGTTGGGCAAGAAGGTGGCAGCTGCTTCACCAATTGTGGTGCCGCCTGGTTCAGAGGATGTTTTGTTAGAGCTGTCAATTAAAAAGGTTAGAAACCAGATTATGGAGCCTTTTGAAAAAGCAGCAAAGGATGCTGCTGAGGAAGCTGCCTTTAGCTTGACAAGGGAAACTGTGGCTGCTCTTTTTAGGAGAAGGGGAGCTAAAGAGGCATTTAAGGCAATTGCCAGCGAAACAGGCGAGGGAATAAATGAGAAAATTGCAAGAGAGTCTGCTGAAAAGGCATTCAGGATGATAGGAAGCATGAACTCGCAGGCTGCAGATTTGGCTATAAAACAAGGCAGAGAGTTTGCTGAGGAACTTGGCGAGGAAGGTCTTGAGGCAATCTCAAAGGGGATGTCAAAAGGGCTTAAGGATGTTGAGGCAAGTCTGGTAAAAGAGGTCACAACAACAAGCAGAATGAAGAAGCTTATAACACGTGCAGGAATAATACCTGTAGTGGGTTATTTAGGTATGTCAGCGGAAGCAGCAACTGAGATTTTCCGGCCTGTTGGGATTAATTCCTTTGGTCTTGATGCAGCTGGCACTCTTGGCGAACCAAGGCCATATGATATGGTTGAAGAGCTAAGACCGTTCCTTGTAACGCCGTCAATACATAAAGGAGATAGATTTTATGTTGCAAGCCCATGCAAGGCAAATATGGTTCTTAGGAGGGAGCTTTGTGAATGCTCAAGAATGCCTGTTGGTTATGGACATTACAGTTTTAATTTTGATAAAGACAAACCTATGCCTGCGATAGAGGTAAAAAATATTGATTTGAATCGTGACCTATTGAAGGATGATAAAAGGGTTATTGAAACTGCCTTAGACCAGGCAGCAGTATTGCGAAAGCATCTTCCTATAGGAAAGAAAAAGGTAGCTATTGAGCTATACCTTAATTATACTGAGAAAAATGCAATAGACCTATCAAAAAAATTAATTTCAAAGAGCTGCGTCAGACAAAAGAAAAAATACCCTGGACTTCTTAGAAACCTGGATGATATTCGTACCAAAGAGCAAGCAATTGCTGAAATGGAGAAATGTGATGTTGTTCAATTTTATATGGACATAGTTCGTATGACACCTTATGCTGATATAAAAGAGTCAGTGCGAATAGGCGGAGAGGTAGTTGAAAATTTTATACCTACTGTATCCTGGGAATATTATTATCCTTACCTTATTACAAAGGATGTCCAAAAGTCTTGCCTGCAGAGAGATACAACTGACTGGATGATTGATTTCATTGCTACTGACTATGTTCCGTTCTTTACTGGAGAGATGGTTGCTCCTGAAAACAATGTATTCCTTAAGCCAAGCTATAAAACAGACTGCATTACTGTCAACATACAGAGGTATGAGGGATGGAATAATGGCACTAATTATTGCATTGATGACTATCCTTACCTGGAAACAGTAAGGTGGGCATTAACTGGAGTAGAGATTGGAGCTGCTGTAGCATTAACCGTGTTTACAGGAGGCACTGCTGCCCCCATAGGAACAGCTATTGTAGGGCTTGCCACAGGATTTTTGGAAGAGGAGCTTGCCAGGTATGCAAAATGGCCTGCTTATGATATGCAGGGAATCCCTTGTGATGAGCTTCCAAATTGGTTAGCGCTTACTGGTGTTGGGGCAGTTGCTATAGCTGCTGAGGAAGCTATTGGCATGGTCTCTGGATGCGTTCCAGACCAAGTTGTCCCAATAGCAAATACCGGGCTGACCGAATCGCAGGAAAATAAATTAAAAGAGCCTGTAGAAAGATGAACAAGAAGATACTATTAGTAATATCTGCAATAATTGTTTTAACAGGTTTAGCTATAATTACAATCACAACCATCACATCAAGGCCAAAGGTTCTTCCATACAGCGATGACCCTAAGACATGGGTTTCTAAGGAAAAGGAAGCGATGGTAATAAGTGTTGATGATGTCACAAAGGGGCAGGGCTTTGATGCTGGAGACGACTTTTATCTGGACATAGACGGAACAACGACATCCTTCCTTTACGAAGGTTATTGTTATGGGAAATATTTTAAGAAGGAATGCGTCCAAAATGGCAGAGTGATACTTAGGATTTCTTCTGAGATGGACCCTAATGACGGAATAATGGATATCTATATTGCAGAAAGGGTAATTGATGAGGAGTATAAGGTTTACATATTTGTTGATGAGGACTGGAAAGCCAAGATGCCTGCTACGAATATAATCTCTGGCAATGACAAAAGTTATACCAAGTCAAAGAGATTTATTTTTAGGAAGGTTGGAGAGGGCATTTATATGGATGAGATTAATGATGACCCCAGCAGGTTTATGTACAGCCATAGGCTTTCTCTTACCGGGATTATAGTCGGCGATATAACCCTGCAGCAGGTGCAGAATGGAATAACTGAAGGCGTTATTGCTGTTATATTCCAATAATAAGATAAACTTATCAAAAAATTTAAATATGAACAATTCAAAGAAATATCTTATGAAAAAGAAAGGGATGTTATCCTTACAGATGGTTGTCGTGGCAGTCTTGGCCCTAATTGTTTTAGTTGTTTTGTCTTTTGTATTTAGAGACAACATCACAAGAACTGCGAAGGAATTCTTTAGAATAGGAGAAGATGCTGGAGAAGCTGCGCGTGGAACAAAGTGTGTTACGTTCTTGACAGCTGGAACGCGTAAGTGTGTTGACCCTTGTCCAGAAGACTGGCGCGAGGTCTACCCTGTTGGTGAGAAATGGACTGATTGTGATAAAAAGTGTTGTGAGATAAAATAGGATGCGGAACAAAAAGGGAGTTCTGATTGCGTGGGAAAAGCTTATTGCACTTATCCCCCAGATAATTGCTTTTTTTATCCTTCTTGGAGTTATTGCTGTTGCCTGCAGTCTATTTGTTATTAGGTCCCCTTCTTTGGCCTCAAGGGACTTACAGAGGATAGCTGCTGAAATAAATAAGATAAGCCAGGAAAATGAGGATATAGAGGTGCCTGTTTTTGGAAGCAATTACAACATTGCGATGTGGGCAAAGACAGAGGGACCAGATGCCTGCGGTAAAGAGGCATGCATCTGTACGTATAAGAAAAATGGGGTGCGTATAGAATGCATCAAATTTGGCTATATTGTAAAACAAGGGGACCCTGGACATTATTTTGAGAACAGCGGGGTTGAGATAGGGCAAAGCACTGAAAGAGAGCTTAGGGGAGACAAGACTGTAGTAAGGATAGTAAATCGAGAAAATAGCATAATTATATCAGATAAATAAAAAGATATTTAAATTTGGTTTGCAAAAGGATTCTTATGAAATTATTTTGTTCAAAAAGAGGTACAATAGCTGAGCTAGTTACTGAGCCGCCGTTTGTGATGGCTTTGGTTATTTTTGCTCTTTTAAGTGTAACAGGCATTATAACCGGGTACCTACATACTGACAGGGGGTTTGAGAAAAGTTATCTTGCAATCTACAGCGGGACAACTATAGAGGCATTATTCCCTGCTTTTGTTAATATCGTGTATGAGCCAGGCATAGATACCTTGGGATTTACATTTAACATTAGCAATGGAAGGGTGACTGTTTTTGACCAATTAGAAAATGAGAACCCCCCCGAAAGCCTGCGAAGAAGGTATATTTTTACTGGCGATAATTCAGTTGTGTTTAGCGGAGGCTTGTTAAAACCGAGGTTCAGAACCAAAGGGGATGAAAAAGAGCTAGATAGGAAGATAGAACTAAAGTTCGTTAAGCACGGAAATGAGTTAATAGTTGGAGACAAGAATGACCCTGAGATAAAACCTAACCTTAACAGGCAGGTTTGCCTCGATATCAATACACACGAAGACCTTGGTGCAAAGAAGGTATTGCTGCCAGAAAGGATTCTCGTAAGAAGCGATTTATCTGATAAAAAACTGAAGGACGAAATAAGTAATTCTGATATTGCTGTTAAGGTTTATCAGGATAGGTCAACAGATAATACAGTTATAGCTTACATACCTATTTATCAAGATAAACTTAGAAAAAATGAGAAGTTTGCCTGTTTGCTGCTAAATGAGTTGACTGATAGCGACGAGTTAGGTGGGAAGGCAGGGATAGAAAATATTGCAATTGTCCCAACAAGTGATTACCCCATTCTTAACAATGATAATGTTGCAGTATTATTGGGTTTTAAGTCTGATAAAAACCTTGCTGCTGAATTAGATTTAATAGGAAGATTAATTGAAAATGCGATTAAGGAATATTACAGCTAAAAAGAAAGGATCAATCAAACTTGAGGACCTGCCCTTCTTGTTACTTTATGTAATGATTACTATATTTGCTGTTATTCTTATGGGTTCGAAAGCATATCTGATTATTGGCGACCATCTTAAGCTGCATAATCTTCCCCATTATCAGCTGGACAGTAGGCTACTCAGCAGGTTCTCGGTTCCAGGAAGCCCTGGGACAATAGATATGGATAAATTTAATGAGGATTACCTGATGAAGATTATTGATAGGTCAGAATATTCTGAACTCACTAAGAAGTATCTAGCTATTGAACTTATACTAATAAACTCAAAAACAGGGGACTCGGAGATAATCTATTACGACCAGGAGACTTATGAGAGATTAAAGCCAGTAGCAAAATTTAGGTTTGCTATTGTGGATAAGATACACCCTTGCAGCATAATGGTTGGCGATGCAAAAGAACGATGCATCTTTAAGGTGAATATAATTGCTTCGAAGATATAAAAAACAAAAAAAAGGATTCATAGATCCAATAGGTGTGATTATGTCTATATTTGCACTTTTCTTAGCTTATATGTTCTTTTCTAGGGTTTTTGGTACTGGCCAAACACAATTAATGATAACTGAAGGGGAGATTGGATTAAGCAACAGCCTGGATGTAGCTTCTATTTTGAGGGGACCTCCTGGAGATATTCCTGATTTAATTGCGTTAGCTTACAAAACCGATAATTGGGGTGCTGTTGAATCACGTTTAACTCCATTATTGCGCGATTTCATTGGCAGCGATATTAATTGGAAGCTCGATATAGATAATAATACTGTGATACAAACGGGAATGGTTTTTTGGAAAAACAGGATATTTGAGTCAGCTACTTTGGTGGCTTTGCCGTACAATCCTGACAAAAAAATAGCCCAGGTTAAATTGGAAGTTTACAGAAAATGAGAAGCATGCATAAGAAAGGATTTTGGTGGGGTTTTATATTTTCGATTTTTATATTTATATGCTTCACTATAGTTGGGACTGCTTTGGCTACCAAATTCAATAAGTTTGATAAACCACTTGGCGAGGAGCAGATAAATCTTATGAATGTTTATTTTGCCTCTGCAAACATACCCTTGTTTGTTGGGAGTGCAGCAAAACGCTCTGCTGAGCAGTCAATTTACGTGCTTGGCCAGAATGGAGGATTTTTCAATGGCGGGTGCGGCCAATATAAGCATTATAAGCTATGGCAGACTGAAGAGGAGTTTTGCGACATTGACATTAAGGAAAATTTTGAGAAACATCTGCAATCATATCTGGATAAATATTTGGGTGAGTACCCTGGTGTAGAAATCCCTCTTGATAATTATGAGTTTTTTATAAGAGATGCAGATAAATTAACAATAAACGGGATTGCGATAAAAAACGCAATTTATAATGACACTAGGATTATGTATTCACTAAAACCTTCTTTTGAAATAGATGTTGGTTATAATCTGAATTATTATGGAATACTGATGGCTGAGCTCAAACAAATGATTGGCAGCATGGTTAGATGTGAGAAAGAAGAAGGGCTGTTTGTTTGCTTTGGTAAGGAGAAGCAAAAAGCAAATAATGATTTGAGCCAGTATAATCTAAGATTTGTTGATATAAAAGAGTGCGGGGCACCTGAGGAAGAGAGCGACCTTGATTTAAGCAAGGGGATTGGCAGATTTTGCGTTAAAGGTAATGAACGATTTGTAGTTTATGATAATAACACTGGTGAAACAGAGCTCACAGAGATTTCAATTAAGTTTGCCGCTTATATGGTAGACTTGCCTCCTGAGTCATTAAGCGGAATTAAGATATATGACCACAAAAAAGACAACGGGAGCGTTATAGTTGCATGGAACAGGGATACTGCCAGCGACGCAAAGACATTCTCACTATACTTGTCTGAAAGCCCTTTTATTAATAGAAGAATAGAGAACAGGCATATAGCTGGTGTAAAACAAATCAATATTACTAATATTGAAGGTGCTGAAATAATCAATGATATAGACCTGACAGGGTGCACAGGAAGCATCCTGGAGAGGCCATGCTTGTATGCTAAATATGGGAAGCCATTATTTAAGGGAAAATTATATCTTGTTAAGGATGCGATACAGGAGTATTATATATACGCCATTGACGAACTTAAGGATAATAAACTCTATTATTTTGCTGTTACAGGTATTGATGCAAATGAGAATGAGCTTAACAATGATAGAACAAAACCAGGCAGTCGATTCATTCTTGCTGATGGGGCGAATTATATAACGGGGAAATCGATTGATGATACCTAAGTTTCTTTTTTCCTAATATCTTTTCCATAACATAAAAATATATAAACAATAGATGAACAGCATTGTTAGGGGGTGTTTTGTAATGATTAAGATTCCTTTTAGTGATATTGTAGCAAAGATTAAGGAGAAATCAGGGCTTTCTGAAGACGAGATAAATAATAAAGTAGATGAGAAGCTGAAGCAGCTCTCAGGCCTTGTCAGCAAGGAGGGGGCTGCACATATTGTTGCGAATGAACTTGGTGTGAAGCTTCTTGAGGCTGTAAGCGGAAAGCTGCAGATAAAGAATATCCTAGCTGGTATGAGGGATGTTGAGACTGTAGGCAAGGTGCAGCAGGTTTTTGGTGTCAATGAATTCCAGAGAAAGGATGGAACTCCTGGAAAGGTGTGTTCATCTGTTATTGGAGATGAAACAGGCACGATACGCATAGTTGGCTGGGGCTCGCAGGCAGATGCTGTAGCTAAGCTCAAGGACAGCGACATTACAAAGATAGTTGGCGGTTATGTGCGCGAAAACCAGGGAAGAAAAGAGGTGCACCTTAATGACAGGAGCAAGCTGATAATAAATCCAGAAGGGGTTACTGTTGGCGAAGTAAAGACAGAGCAGAAAAGGGAAGCTTCGAGAAAGAGCATAAAGGATTTGCAGGAAAATGAGCAGAATGTAGAGGTTCTTGGAACTATTGTGCAGGTTTTTGATTTGCGGTTTTTTGAGATGTGCCCTAAGTGCAACAAAAGGGCAAGGCTGCGTGACGGAGCTTTCTTTTGCGAAGCACATGGAGCTGTAACTCCTGATTATTCTTATGTTACGAATTTGATACTTGATGACGGCACTGAAAACATAAGGGCAGTGTTCTTTAGGAACCAGCTTGAGAAGTTGCTTGGCATGACAAAGGACCAGGTTTTGCAGTATAGAAACAGCCCCCAGGATTTTGAAAAGGTAAAATCAGATTTGCTTGGAAACCAGGTAAAGGTTGTCGGTAGAGTGACCAAGAATGACATGTTTGACAGGCTCGAATTAATGGCGCAGCTTGTTTTTCCTAACCCAGACCCCAAGGCAGAATTAGAGAAAGTAAAGGAAACAACAGAGCCAATGGCAGACACAAAGGAAGAGAAGGAAGTAATTGAAGAGATAGAAAAGATAAACTGATATATTTATATACTTCTTATTTTTTACAATTTTAAAATGATGTACAGAACCCACTTAGCTTTTGGATTATTTGCAGGTTTAATGTTCCTTCCCAGTTTTGGTATACTGGACAGGCTTTTGTTTTTAGGTTTTGTATTGGTTGGAGCTTTAATACCAGATGTCGATACCCCTGAAAGCAAGTTTGGGAAGAAAACAGGAATACTATCTCATTTGTTTAGGTTCTTGGCTGGCCATAGGGGCATATTCCATTCAGTGTTTGCAGCAATCTTGTTTTCTGGTTTGGTCTGGATGTTTAACCAAACTTATGGAATGGCTTTGTTTATTGGCTATGCTTCACATTTGGTTATTGATGGCCTTACAAAGAATGGTATAAATTTTTTGCATCCAGTATCCAACTTCAGGATTTCTGGCTTTATAACAACCGGCGGAATGTCTGAGAATTTGCTTTTGATTGGGATAATAGCTGCTGATGTTTGGAAAGCAATGGATGTTTTTTTCTAGTGATTAATCCTACTTGGTTTAAGTTATTCTTCCCACCCTCCGACCCCCTCCTGCCTCCCAACCAGCTTTCTACTTCCACTGGAAACAAAGGTTACCTCACTGGTCATGTTCATCTCAAGAATTCTAGCTTCATAGCCTTTCTATGCCAAGAATCGCTGTTTTTGAGCACTGGTCAACCTCGCGTGAGGTATATAAACAAGATATGCCATATATACTTTAGTTGTCCAAATGGGCAACACCTCGCTCCCTGGAGCAGTGTGCTTGAGCAACGAAACGAAACTCAACCATTGGCTCACAATTAAGGGGAGTTTGAAACAAAACCCGAAAAGGAATTGAGGTGGTATATATGGATGAAAAAAATACATCCGCAAGTACTGGCAACCAGCCAGAAAAAAAGTTTAGTACTGGTGCTTTATCAGCAACAGTATGGCAAAACCAGGGAAAAAGCAAAGCAACTGGGGAGGCAGTGACGTTTAGAACTGTGACCTTCCAGCGCAGGTACAAAGACAAAGAAGGAAACTGGCAGAGCACAAGCAACCTAAGGCTGAATGACCTGCCAAGAGCATCATTGGTTTTGCAGAAAGCCTATGAGTATCTAGTTCTCAAGGACCTAAATGGTTCAAGTTCTGAAGCACTAGATAGCGCAATAGAAGAAGTTGTTATGTAAGACTTAGGTCTAGGCAACTCATAAAATATTTTTTTATTTTTTATTAGATAAAACAACAGCATTTCAAAGAAATGCTGAGCATCAAAAATCTAAATGATTTTTGACAAACTATAAAAACAAAAGGTGATATACATGTTAGCTGAAGAAAAAAAATCAGATGAATTAACTGTTGGGGATGTCTGTAAAGTTGAAACAGAGGAGCTCGAAGAAAAAGAGCCTTCTGTGAAAACAGAAGAGGCCCCTAAAAAATCGAAAAAGCCAAAATCAAAGAAAATGGATGAAGTGAAAGAACCTGAGGCAAAGAAAGAACAATCAATAAGCGACTTGCCTGGTGTTGGAGCAGCTACAGCTGAAAAGCTTGCTGCTGTTGGTTATACTGACTTGATGTCAGTAGCAGTTGCAACACCCGGAGAGCTTATAGATGCTACTGGGATGAATGAGTCTGCTGCAAAGAAGATGATAGCTGCAGCAAGAACATCCATGGATATGGGTTTTGAGTCAGGAGAAGAGCTCCTAAAAAGACGAGAGAGAGTAATAAAGATAACAACAGGCAACAAGGGATTTGATGACTTGCTTGGCGGTGGTTTTGAAACCTGCTCAATAATAGAGTGCTTTGGCGAGTTCGGTTCTGGGAAGACGCAGATTGGGCATTTGTTAGCTGTCAACGTACAGAAGGACGATCCAGATGCAGTTGCTGTTTACGTAGACACAGAAAACACATTCAGGCCAGACAGGATAAAACAATTTGCTCAGGGAGCTGGCATTGACCCTGACAAAGCATTGAAGAACATCAGAGTTGCAAGAGCCTATAACTCTGACCATCAAATGCTGCTTGCAGAGAAGATTGAAGACTTAATAAAGAAACAAGGCCTTAATGTAAAGGTGGTTATTGTTGATTCATTGACAGCTCACTTCAGAGCAGAGTTCATAGGAAGAGGAACCTTAGCTAATAGACAACAGAAACTAAACAGGCACATGCACGCTTTGTTAAAGCTTGCTGATACACATAACCTTTGTGTTTATGTAACCAACCAGGTTATGGCAAAGCCAGACCAGTTCTTTGGTGACCCAACACAGGCCATTGGGGGGCATATTGTTGCGCATGCGTCAACATTCAGAATTTACCTCAGGAAAGGAAAGAAGGGAAGCCGCGTAGCAAAGCTAATAGACAGCCCAAACATGCCTGACGGAGAAGTTGGCTTTTATGTTGACACAGAAGGGTTAAAGGACATCAAGTAATCAATAAGAAGCCCTCAATGAACTTTAAATAAATCTGAAAATTCCTTCCACAACCAAGATAAAGGAATTTTCATCTTATTCTGTTTCTTAAGAAACAGAAGCGGATGATTTTTGCTTTATAGAAGGGAATAAGGCAAAAATCAGGTTTATTCTTTGTTTTTTATTGATTTTTTGAGGTCGATACTGATATTAATTTTATACTCGATATTATCGCAATATTTATAAATGAATTATACTTTTCAGTATATAAATCGCTAGACGATAAGTCTGGCAGTTGATAGATAGATAAATAGAAAGGTGAGATGAAATATGTACGGAGATAGAGGATTTAGGCCACGAGGTGGCGGTGGAGGTTTCGCTCCAGTTAAGGTTGGAGACGAAATAGATGTAAAGATAGAAGCAGTTGGAGAGAAGGGAGACGGCATAGCAAAGAAAGAAGGTTTTGTTTTGTTCGTGCCAAACACTAAGGAAGGAGATGAAGTGAAGATAAGAATAACAAAGGTTCTACGCAAGGTAGGGTTTGCTGACGTTGTTGGAGAAGGTCAGGCTGCTCCAGAAGGCGAGGAGAAACCTGCAGAAGAAGAGCCAGCTGCTGAAGAAAAGCCAGCTGCAGAGGAAAGTGCTGAAGAAGCGCCTGCTGCTGAAGAACCAGCTGCTGAACCATCTGCTGAAGATACAGAAGATTTTGGTGAAGAGCCAGAAGAGAAGAAAGAAGAGTAAATTCACTTAATTCTTTTTTTATTTTTTTGATTAGATTTATATATTTTAAGCTATAACTTTCTGACATGAGATTATTTATTGCTTTAGACTTTGATGATCCTGAATATTTCTCTAACATACAAAAACAGATACCTCCAGATACAGCAAAACTGACTATTCCTAAAACATTTCATCTAACACTAAAGTTTTTAGGTGAGGTTCCTGATGATAAGATAAATGAAATTAAGGATAGGTTAAAGCAGGTTGAGTTTGAACCTATCTCTGCAGCAACAGATAAGATTGGTGTGTTTCCTACTGAAAGTTATATAAGGGTTGTTTGGGTTGGCTTGAAAGATGGAGATAAAGTTATTGAGCTTCAGCAAAAGGTTGAGAAGGCCCTTGAAGGCTTGTTTCCCAAAGACAATAGGTTCCATCCGCATATAACCTTAGCTAGGGTTAAGTTTGTTAAGGATAAGGTTAATTTTGTTGAGAAAATCAAGGAAATGAAGGTTGTACCTAAAGAATTCTCTATTAACAGCTTTAAATTGGTCAAGAGTACTTTGGCTCCTGAAGGGCCTGTTTATGAGGATTTAGAGTCTTTTTCTTAGTTACACATTAAACGAACTTTTCTATTTTCGCGCATTCTGAGCTTTCTATAGCCTTTTTAACCGAAAGGTTTATATATTAGTTAGTCTGAAAATCAGAAGAAAGTATTGAAAATTGACAAATAAAATAGAAAATCAACAATAAATATAGGAAATCCACAATTGATATCTAAAATCAGTAATAAAGATAGAAAGTAAGAAAAGAAATCAGAAAATCAGTAAAATAATGAAGAAATACCCAAAGATAGTGCAGATTGACAGGAGAGGGCAGATAGTCATTCCTAAAGATATTAGGGCTGAGCTTGGCATAGATGAAGGAACCGGTTTCTGGGTTTATTCTATTGAGGATGAAGGAATTTTGCTAAAGAAGGTAGATGCTGAACCATTGGAGAAACATGAGAAGATTCTTTCTAAACTTGAAGAGAAAGCTCCTAAGTTAAAGATCAAGAAAGAAAACATCGCGAAAGCAGTAAAGAAGTACAAGCAGACAAAAAAAGGCAAACTTGATGTGATATGATAGATATCAAAGCTAAAGCAAAACCTTTGTATTTTATTTTGGTAGCTTTAGTGCTAATTTCATTAGCAACAATAATAGCTGGAACAACAAACACGACCAATTCAACTGAAACAATTCCTGAAACCTGGAGTTTCTTCACATTAAAAGATGAATTCGTCCTTGGAGAACCAGTAGATTTCTATGTCCTTCCAAGCAACGCAGATTATTATATAACAATTATCCATCCAGATGCAACAGTAACGAACATATCTGGATTAAGAACACTTCCTGAACAAACAGGGGTGTATGAATCACGTGCGTTCATTACATATGGCTCTGAAACTAGAGAATTCAGGATGATGTTTACTGTGCTGGAAAACTCTTCAGAAGAGGTTCCGGAGGGGAAGGTCTATAACCAGGGTCAGGTTATTACAGAAGAAAACAAACAACTCGGACAAAAACTCCAGGATGAACCTGATTATGAAACTCATTTCTTAAGCATTGAAAAGACAACAGAGTATCTGTTTGTAACTTTCTATCACGATTATAATGGCACCCTTCCAGTGAGTGTTGAAGGGGATGTGAATTACACACTTTCAAAAGAGTCAATAGATTATTTGGAGAATGCTACCCTAGTTGTAGACTTAGTGGAGGAGATCATCCCAAAATTCAAGCTCCATGTTGGGCCGGAATCAGAGGTGTTTGAATTCGGCAAGAGTATCCCAGCAGTAGACATAGCAGAGGGAAACTATACCTTGGAGGATAGGGATGATAGTAAATTGAATGTAGAGATAACCAAGGACAATGAGAAAATAGATTTGGAAGGTGTTGAGGATCAAAGCTTAATAACAGCAAATATAGAAAAGGCAGATGACGTAGAAATTACAACAAGCGTTGCAGCTGTTCAACCAATGGAGATTGAACAAGCAACTATAACCTTAGAAAAAACAGGGGAGGTAAATGCTATCCTGAGATGTGATGACGATAAACTTGATTATGATACCATGCAGTGCAGTGAGTGGGTAAAAACAGATATTCCATTTACTGATAACGGCGATACAATTACATTTACTGTTGAGCACTTCAGCGGCTATGCTGGCGGGTATATAACAATAATCAATGTGCAAAGCTATCCAATGGTTAGCGGCAACTGGACTGTTAGGTTCACAACAAACGGCACTGCTAATTTAACAATAACACCAATCGATGGAACAGAGTTTGGCGTTGATTTGGAATTCCTTGAGTTGAAATGCGGCGATACAGTTTTGAATGCAGATTATGATGGAAGCAGGGTATTTTATGAGGATTATACCTGTGATGAAGAAGGCTCTGAAACTTCAAAAGTTCTTACCCTTGGAAAACATCATTTGATGTTTGAGTTTGGCGACAGTGTTGGGTATGCGAACAATACTGCAACTAGTTTGCTGTCAACATCAGAACCAGATATTGTCAATGTTAGCGGAATCATCACATTTTCTGTTGAATGGGACCCCGATAAAGAGAACATGTCGATGATGGTTTGTAATGATTCTGTTTGTACTGATTGTTGGAGGGGCCAGCTTCTAAATAAGACAAGCGGCTGTTTTTGTTATAATTTTGAATACACTAATGCTTCTACTGGACTTAAATCATGTACATACACTACCAGAGAACAAGACGAATCCACTACTAGGTATTGGGTGAGATTATATAATGACACAGAGTTTGGTGCTGATGGTTATATAGAAGAAGGTACAGACAGTCCATTCGAAGTAAACCACAGGCCAATTGCATCTGGTGTAGCTATTCTTCCTGCACAAACTGCTACAGAACCAAATGCTTCTTCAACCCTTGATTGCAACTATACATTTACTGACCCGGATAGTGACGCTGAGTTAACAGCTGCTTTCAGGTGGTGGGTGCAGGATGAGGGGACTGGTAATTTTGTCCTTCAGGGCACAACAACACAGACATTTAGCGGCAGCTTTGATGGAGGGGATGTTGTTATTTGCGGTGTTAATGTTACTGATATACACGGCTTTCCAGATGATAGTTATGTAAACTCCTCAACAATCACAATACAGGGAAATAATGTTCCTGAGGCTCATAATGTTACTATTAATTCCACAGATAGTTTGAATCGCACGAATGGAAATCTGCAGGGTTTGTGGGACTTTTATGATGAGGATAATGGCGACACCCAATCAGAGTATGAAACAAAGTGGTATAAGAATGGTGTAAATGACACTAGTTATGATAATACCACCCAGGTAAGTTCCAGCAATACAGCAAAAGGGGATACCTGGAAATTTAGCGTCAGGGTCAAAGATGCAAATGATTGGAGCAGCTGGTATAATTCAACTGTTTTTACAGTAGCAAATACAGCACCGGTACTTTCAACACCAATATTGAATGCAACTATTCCTGCCAATACATCAGTAGCAAACCTAACATGCTGGGCTAGTGCAACAGATGCTGATGGAGATAGTATTTATTATTCAGGAGAATGGTATTTGAATGGAAACTTAAATGTGGCTGAGGTTTGGAGCGAATCCTATGGCTCCGGAGCAGATGACTATGCAGAAGCAATCGCAGTCGACTCCTCAGGCAATGTCTATGTAGCTGGAAAAAATGAGTCTGGAGGAGTTTTTGATTACTACACAATCAAATACGCTCCAAACGGGACCCAACTCTGGAGCACATACTACGATTCAGGCGGGGATGATGAAGCATACGGAATCGCAGTCGACTCCTCAGGCAATGCCTATGTAACTGGAAATAATGGGTCTGGGGGAACTAATGATTACTACACAATCAAATACGCTCCAAATGGAACCCAACTCTGGAGCACGCATTATGATTCAGGAGGAATGGACCTTGCGCGAGGAATCGCAGTAGATTCCTCAGGAAATGTCTATGTAACTGGACGTAATATCTCAGGAGGAACTGCTGATCAATACACAATCAAATACGACACAAACGGCAACCAACTCTGGGGCGCAGCCTACGACTCAGGCGAGCTTGACCAAGCATACGGAATCGCAGTCGACTCCTCAGGAAACGTCTATGTAACTGGATATAATGGGTCGAATCCTTATGATTTCTTCACAGTCAAATACGACACCAACGGCACCCAACTCTGGAGCACAATCTATGACTCAGGAGGAAATGACTATTCATTTGGAATTGCAGTCGACTCCTCAGGAAACGTCTATGTAGCTGGACATAATGAGTCTGTAACAGAGAGGGATTATCTCACAGTCAAATACGACACCAACGGCACCCAACTCTGGAGCACACACTATGACTCAGGAGGAAATGACTATGCCAGAGGAATTGCACTAGACTCTGCAGGAAACGTCTATGTAACAGGATCTAATATATCTGGAGTAGCCGTTGATTATCTCACAATCAAATACGATACAAACGGAAATCTACTCTGGAACACATCCCGCAGCCCAGGAGATTTTGACTATGCGCGAGGAATCGCAGTCGACTCCTCAGGAAATGTTCATGTAACTGGATATTATCGCCCAGTAGGAGATTATGATTTCTACACAATCAAATACAAGGACGGCTTTGCCACTTCTGCTCAGACACAAGGCCAGCTTGTTGAAGTAGGTGTATTGGAGAGTGACTTTACATCACAAAGTGATGATTGGGCATGCGAGGTAATGGCTTATGATGGAGAAGGGTATGGAACAACCTCAACATCAAACACTATAACTCTCATAAATACTGCGCCAGCACATTCTACACCAGTGCTTAGCTCTACAAGCGGCTATAATTCAAGCGCAGATAACTTAACATGCAGTGCAGTTAATCTAATTGATTATGATAATGATGATATAAAGCAGACAATCAACTGGTATGTTGATAATGCTTCTATATTAGTGCTGAACATGCTGTTTGATGTAAATTATACTAATGCAAGGGATTATACATCATTTGAGAATAACGGAACCTTGGATAATGCTGTTTGGAATGCAACTGCCGGCTTTGATGGAAAGGGAGCTTATGAATTTGATGGAAACTCCAGCATTACAGTTGCTGATGACAATAGTTTACGTGTAGAGAACTTTACTTATGCAGCATGGGTTAAGGTTGAAAGTGGTAGTGATGATGTGATTGATACTGCAGAGAATGTTATTAATGGAAGTTTTAATGGCGCTAGTTCTGTCTACGCAACTGACCTTGACGGAGATGGTGACATCGATATCCTAGCGGTTGCCTATACTGATAATGACATCGCCTGGTTTGAAAATACTGGTGGAGATGGAAGCAGTTGGCAAAACCACTCAATCAATGGAAGTTTTACTACTGCTACGGATGTCTATGCTACAGATGTTGATAGCGATGGTGATATAGATGTCCTAGGAACTAGTTTTGGTGAAGGTGATATTGTCTGGTGGAAAAATGACGGCAACCAGGTTTTCACCCAATATATAATCAACGATACTTTTGACGGTGCTGACTCTGTCTATGCTACAGATGTTGATGGAGATGGCGACATCGATGTCCTTGGAACTACCAACTTACTTCATGACATTGCCTGGTGGGAAAATGACGGCAGCGAAAACTTTGTACAGCACACAATCAATGACTCTTTTGACGGTGCTGGGGATGTCTACGCAACTGACCTAGATAATGATGGTGACGTCGATATTCTCGGAACCTCTACTGGTACTGATGATGACGTTGCCTGGTGGGAAAATGACGGCAGTGAAAACTTCACCCAACATATAATCAACGATACTTTTGACGGTGCTGACTCTGTCTATGCTACAGATGTTGATGGAGATGGCGACATAGATATACTCGGAGCTGCCGAAACTGATGATGACATCGCCTGGTGGGAAAATGACGGAAATGAAAACTTCACCCAACACACAATCAACGAAACTTTTGACGGTGCTTATGATGTCTACGCAATAGACATAGATGGAGATGGCGACATAGATATACTCGGAGCTGCTGCTGCCGATAGTGACATAGCCTGGTGGGAAAATGACGGCAGTGAAAACTTCGTACAGCACACCATCAACGATTCTTTTGCTAATGTAAACACAGTCTATGCGGCTGATGTTGACGGGGATGGTGATGTCGATGTATTAGGAACAGCCAGTGGCTTAACTGATGATATCATCTGGTGGAAGAACAACGGCCAGGGATTATTCACAAAACAAAACAAAAACGATGAAAAAGCAGGAATTGCAGTAACTGTTAATGCAAAAGGAGATGCAGGAGTTTCAGTAAAAGACACTGGTGCAGACAGTTGCGGTGTTGCAACTTCTACTCAGCTTAATGACAGCTCTTGGCATTATCTTGCTTTGACATATGATGGAAATTCTACTAAGGTTTATGTTGATGGAAATTTAGATAGAACAACTGCCTGCCATGATATGGGCAGTATTAGTAATTCTGCTGATGTATTTTTAGGAAAGAATTTCAGCGGGACAATGGACGAATTGAGGTTCTTTAACAGAGCATTATCCGCAGAGCAGATTAAGGCTTTATATGAAAATATAACAAATGTAATACGCAGCCAGGAAACAAACGGGCTAGAATCATGGCATTGCGAAATAACACCGAATGATGGCCTGCTTGAAGGAACAACATTAACCTCAAACACATTATCACTGAAAGCAACACCAACAATAAATATATCTGAGATAGATACAATTGTCAGCACAAATTATCCTACGCTTAATTTCTCAGTTGCAGGAGATAATGATATAGACACATCAACTGTTTTACTGCAGGTTTATGACGGTGCAAGTTCAGTATACCATACCTTGGCTGGCTCAACTTATTATGGTTCATATGGATGGACATTCGGAAGCAACATTACCTGCAATGGCAGCGGCATAGCGTATGACTGCACACTAACTTTGAATATTAGTGATGGACGCTACAATCTAACGTTTAGCGTTAAGGATATTGCTAGTGACACAGGTTATGCATATATCTATGATTATGTTGTTGATACAACTGCCCCAAATATCACAGCTGTTTACAACGGCTATTGGGATGGAACCGGGCATATACATTGGAGGTCACCATACAACACATTATTTGCAAACTGGACTTATGCTCCTGATTATGAATCAGGAATAGAATATTTTGAGTATGCTGTTGGAATTGCAAGGTATCCAAATGAAGGATGGAACAGTACAAAGGGATGGACTACTACAGGAACAAATAATTCAGTTAATGTGACCTTAGATCTAATGCATCACTGGACTTATTACTTTAGTGTAAGGGGCATGAATTTCGCAGGTCTTGTCTCTAATGTAATCTCAAGCGATGGAGTTCTGTACCAGGACCATGATGCACCTGCATGCTTGGGGTGGAATGCACAGACAGGCGGCGGATGCATACATTTTGTTGACGGCACATGGACCAATGATAATACAAGCTTGAGTGCTTACTGGAATTTTACAGATATAGGCTCTAATGTTACCATGTATAAGTATGCAGTTGGAACAGAGATGTATAATGGAAGTACACTTGATTACAGGAATATCTGGCCAGAAACAAACACAACCCCTAATGAGGAAACGATAACAAATCTATCATTGGTATATAATGGGTCATATTACTGGCACACTAAGGCAATAAGCGCAGGTTTAGGCTTTGATGATGTTCAGTGGTACTACAGCAGAAAAATCACAGTTGACAATGTAAAGCCTTACGGCGGTTCTATATCTATTTTATCTCCTTCAGTTAATACTACAAGCACTATCATAACTTTAAGTTTAGATACAGGAGATGATGAGCTTAGTGGAGTGGCTTATGCAACATTAAAACGAAGCAGGGTGCTGGTTTCTAATGGGCAATGCGGAAATAACTGGCCTGCTTATGAGAACGCAAACACATCTATTAGTTTAGGATCATATACTATGGGAGTAAATGTTGATGCAGGATATTGCTATAGATTCAGCTTAGTTGTTTATGATAATGCTGGAAACTTTGAGGAATATTATCATCCTGCTTCGCAAACCATATATGTTGATACTACTGCACCTGAAGACTTTAATGTCAGCCTTAATGGGGGCTATGTTGGTGGACCATTTATCTGGATTACTGAGCAGGACCTGATTATTAACTGGACACCTGCTTATGACCCTGAATCAGGAATTTCATCCTATCAGTATCATGTTAATGCTACTAATGCAGGCAGTGCTAAGGATATTATAACTGGCTGGAGAAGCACAACAGATACCTATGTCAGGATAACTGAACCAAGTATGAACAATAAGATGGCACATGATGACTATGTAACAGCTTATGTCAAGGCATTTAACGGGGTTGGGTCAAATACACTCTCTGTGAGCAATACGATTGGCTTCAAGGATACAGAAGCACCAGTAGTTAATGTTTTGAAGGTTGAGAATGACTTCAATGGCTCTGATTCGTATGGCTGGTGGGATGTTGTTAACAATGGCATTACTAATATAACTGTGTCAGGCGGCTCAGATGAACCTTCACTAGAATGTTATTATACTACCTTAGATGTTGGTTATGGTGATGCAAGTGGTTATGGTACAGAGTGTAATGCCACAAATACCTATAATCTCACGTGCAGCATTGCTGTTAATGAAGGCAACTATACCTATCATATAACTTGCGAGGACCAGAACGGAAACCAGCAGTCTTCATCTAATAATATAGATGTTAACTTTATTGTTGATTGGGCTGCGCCTAATGTAACTATTTCGAGTCCTGTTGATGGTTTGAATATTAGCGAAGGAATGATGGTTAATTTGACGGCAACTATTACAGACTTTGGGGCTGGTATTGATAGGGTTTGGTATTATGTACAGAGTTATACTACTGCTGAGATTGTTAAAAGTGATAGCATAGCTGTTGATGATACTGCTTATACAATAAATACTACCTGGAACATTACAACTTTGCCGTATAAAGACACCTACATGTTTATTGTTTATGCTAACGATACTTTTGGCCGGCTGAATTATACCTATATTGAGATGTATGTGAATAACACCAAGCCAACAGTTACTGCAGTTGTATTAAATTCCACTACTGGATACAATTATACTTATGATAATCTTACTGTTTACGTTACAAATTCAGCTGATGCTGATAATGATTCTGTAAAGAATATAATTAATTGGTTTGTTGATAACACATCACTTACTGTTCTGAATATGCCTTTTGAGGGCAACTCAACATCTGGTTTAAGTTATAGAAACGGTTCAGCTGAGGATTACTCTGGTTATGACAACGATGGACTAGTTGTTGGCGCAACTTGGGATAGTGATGGAGGTTATGATGGAAGTGGTGGTTATAGCTTTGATGGAAATGATTCTATTGATGCCGGACTTGATGGTAGTTTGCAGATTGCAGGAGCTTTAACTATGAGCTTCTGGATGTATGCAAAAGGAAATTCATCTGATGCAGGACTTGCAGGAACTGGAATTGCTAATTATCAGTGTACATACCATAATGGAGCTGCTATTTATTGTTATATTAATGCTGGAAGTAATAATGTACAAGCTTCTGTTTCATCAAATGCCTGGCATCATGTTGCCTTCACCTGGGATGGTACAACAAACGGAAATGGAATAAAATTATACATTGACGGGGACTTAAAAGACCAGGATACCTCAACATATTCTAGCATCTCTGGATGGAATAACTTTATGATAGGCAGTGCGACTACTTATTTCAACGGCTCAATAGATGAACTCCTGGTATTCAATCATTCCTTATCAGCAGCTCAAATAAAAGCTCTTTACATGAACAGAACTGATTTAATTGTTTCAGATGAAACAAGCAAAGGAGAAATGTGGTATGCTGCTGTAACACCAAATGATGGGACAGAAGATGGGGCTGTTTATTACAGCAATAACTTAACAATACCTTCAAACAGGGTTCCTACAATTGGTTTGGTGATATTAAATTCTACAACAGGGGCTAATCTGACTTCTGATGATTTGATGTGCTATGCTAATGCGAGTGATTTGGATATGGATACAATTTCATTTACAGGAGAATGGTACAAGAATGGTATTATTGGACCTGTCCAGGTTTGGAACGCATCTTATGATGCAGGAGGAGCTGCTACTGCATATGCCAAGGCAATCGCAGTCGACTCCTCAGGCAACGTCTACGTAACTGGATATAACAGTTCTGGGCCAAATGATTACCTTACAGTCAAATACGACACCAACGGAAATCTACTCTCGAACACAACCTATGATTCAGGGGGAACTGACACCGCACAATCAATAGCAGTCGACTCCTCAGGCAACGTCTATGTAACTGGATATTCACATAATGGAGCTGATAATGATTACTTTACAATCAAATATGACTCAAACGGAACCCACATCTGGAACGCAACCTATGACTCAAGTGGAGATGATGAAGCATACGGAATCGCTCTAGACTCCTCAGGCAACGTTTACGTAACTGGATATTCAGATAGCGGAGCTGATAATGATTACTTTACAATCAAATATGACTCAAACGGAACCCACATCTGGAACGCAACCTATGATGGAGGAGATGATGATATGGCAAGTGCAATCGCAGTCGACTCCTCAGGTAATGTCTATGTAACAGGATATAATACCAGTCTTGGAGGAGATACTGATTACTTCACAATCAAATACGACACCAACGGAACCCAACTCTGGAGCGCACACTATGACTCAAGTGGAGATGATGAAGCAAAAGGAATCGCAGTCGACTCCTCAGGCAACGTCTACGTAACTGGGCATAATGGGTCATCGCCTTATGATTACCAAACAATCAAATACGACACCAACGGAAACCTACTCTGGAACACAACTTATGATATGGGAGCGAATAATTGGGCATACGGAATAGCAGTCGACTCCTCAGGCAACGCTTATGTAAGTGGGCATTCAGCACTTGCAACTAGAGATTGTTTAACAGTAAAATACGACACAAACGGAAATTTCCTTTGGAACACAACTTATGATACAGGAGGGGATGACTATGTATCCGGAATTGCAGTAGACTCCTCAGGCAACGTCTACGTAATTGGGTATAATAACTCTGGGGGAGGGTCAAATGATTACCTCATAGTCAAATATAAAGATGGATTTGCAACATCAATTTCATCCTATGGAGAGATAATCCTATTAGACACTTTAGACAGTTCATTTACATCAAAAGGAGATAATTGGTCATGTTCTGTAAGAGTTTATGACGGAGAAGATTATTCAGCTTATACATCTAGCAATAATCTTACAGTATTCCCAAATAGAGTTCCAACAATTGATGCTGTAATATTAAATGCAACCACTAACAGTAGTTCTGATAATCTAACATTGTACATAATTAATGAAACAGACATTGATACTGATGACGTTAAGTCTATTATAAACTGGTTTGTTGATAACATGTCAATTGCGGTTCTAGATATGCCGTTTGAAGTCGGCTCTTCAAATTCAACCTATGCTAAAGATTACTCTGGTAATAATAATTATGGAAATGTAAGTGGAGCAACTCTTTCATCAAGTGCAGGTTATGATGGTTGGGGTGCTTACAGCTTTGACGGCAATGATTATATCACAGTTGCTGACAGCAGTAGTTTGGATGTTAGCAGTTTCACATATACAGCATGGGTTAAGGTTGATAGTGCTAGTGATGAGGTGATTGATACTGCAGAAAATCTTATTAATACATCTTTTGGTGCTGCTGGTCAGGTCTATGCAACTGACATAGATAATGATGGTGATGTTGATATTATTGGGGCTGCTATTGCTAAAGATGACATTGCCTGGTGGAATAACACAAATGGCGACGGAAGCACCTGGACCCAATACAATATCAACGGAAGTTTCAATGGCGCAAATTCTGTCCACGCAGCTGACATTGACGGAGATGGTGATATTGATATTGTTGGAGGTGCTGGTACTGATGACGATATTGCATGGTGGGATAACACAAACGGAGATGGAAGCGCCTGGACACAAAACATAATCAACGACTCTTTTGATGCCAGATACGTCTACACTGCTGACATTGACGGAGATGGTGATGCAGATATCGTTGCCTCATCTAGCAATGATGCTGATGTGGTGTGGTTGAATAATACAAACGGAGATGGAAGCGCCTGGGTTCAAAACGTAATTAATGCTTCTTTTATTGGTGCTAGGGATGTCTATGCAGCTGATATTGATGGAGATGGTGATATTGATGTCTTAGGAACCTCTTCCTCTTATGATGATATAGTATGGTGGAATAACACAAATGGCGACGGAAGCACCTGGACCCAACACGCAATCAACGATACTTTTAACTACCCCAAATCAGTCTACGCAACTGATATTGATAATGATGGTGATATCGATGTCCTTGGAACTGCTGTTCTTGATGACGATATTGTATGGTGGGAAAATGACGGCAGTGAAAACTTTACTCAGCACATAATCAACGGAACGTTCGATGGGCAATCGGTCTATGCAACTGACCTTGACAATGATGGTGATATTGATGTCCTTGGGGCTGCCACTACCGATAACGATATTGTATGGTGGGAAAATGATGGAAGCGAAAGCTTCACTCAACACACAATCAACGGAACTTTTAATTCTGCTATATCTGTCTATGCAGCTGATGTTGATAATGATGGCGATATAGATGTCCTTGGAGCTGGTACTGGTACTGTTGCTTGGTGGAAGAACAATGGCCAGGGATTATTCACAAAGCACAACAAAAACGATGAAAAAGAAGGCATTGCAATAACTGTTAATGCAAAAGGAGATGCTGGACTTTCAGTTAAAGATACCAACAAAGATAGCTGCGGTGTTGCGACTTCTACACAGCTTAATGACAGTTCATGGCATTATCTTGCCTTTACATATGACGGAAGCTACACTAGAGTTTATGTTGATGGAGCACTGGACCAAACAACTACCTGCTATAATATGAATGCTGTTAATAATTCTGCTGATGTATATCTTGGTAAGAATTTCGATGGTATTATTGATGAATTAAGGTTCTATAACAGAACTTTATCAGCAAATCAAATCAGGGCATTATATATGAACAGGACTGACTTAATTGTTTCAGATGAAACAAACGGAGGGGAAACATGGTACGCAGCTGTTATACCAAATGATGGAACAGCAGATGGAGCAACCTATTACAGCAATAATCTGACTCTTGTTAATAATCAGCCTTACTTCTCTCCTGCATTAGAGAACAAAACTGCAGCCATAAATGTGCAGTTTACTTATAATATTACTGCTATGGATGTTGATAACGACCCTATAACCTACTTTGACAATGAGACACGCTTCAATATATCGAATACAACTGGCTTGATTAACTGGTCTACACCAGATACTATAGAGGTAATCGATGTCCTCATAACTGCCTGCGATGATTCTGGCGCAGCAAATAATTGCACCAGCGGAATAATCACAATCACTGTTGTTGAGCTAAGTGTGCTGGTTGATTCATGGGTGAATGATACATGGTATAATGGCAGTTATGCCAATATAACAGGAATAGCAGGCTCAACAATAAACATATCAACTATAACAGGACCTGAAATAAGCACAACAAATTCAATTATCTATAATTCGACCATAATTAACTCAACAATCCTAAGATGCAACATAAGCGATTCAGAACTAAATAATACTGACTGCACGGATGCTATAATAGATCCGTCTTATGTTGAGGAGAGTGATATAATCAATTCAAACATAACAGACTCAACTGTAGGTTACTCTGATGTAGACGACTCGAACATATACAATTCGACTGTATCAGATTCAACTATACTCAGATGCAATATAAGCGATTCAACAGCAGATGGTACTGACTGCACAGACACAGAGATTACAGGTTCCGGGGATTCTGACCTCAAGGAAAGCAATACAACTGACTCTGATATCCACAATTCGCTTGTCTGGTATTCAAATGTAACCAATTCAAACGTTACAGATTCAACAATAACCAATTCAACTGTTGAAAACTCAAATGTGATTGATTCTACTGTCACTAATTCAACCATTATCAATTCAACCATAGATAATTCCACTATAATAAGCTCAACAGTAACAAACTCAACAGTAACAAACTCAACAGTAGCAGATGCAATTGTTGTAGATGCCAACATAACAGATGGAATATTGTATTCTGGTAATGTTACATTTAACGGAACAACGACTACTGGCCCGAAAAACCTCACTGATATTGTTAATTATGCTCCTGTTGCTGTGTTAAATGCCAGTCCAACCAGTGGAACTGACTCAGTTACTGTTTACTTTAATGGTACGTTGAGTACTGACCCAAATATACCTGGTGAGCTGAATGATGTATTAAGCTATTCATGGGACTTTGAAACTGATGGAACACCTGACAGCACCGATAATGTGACATCACATACATACACCTCGTCAGCAACAGCAACCCTGACGGTTACTGACAGGTTTGGCAAGTCAGATTCTGCCAGCGTGGGTATAACTGTTTCTTCTGGTACGAGTGGAGTAACAGGAGGAGGTGGCGGAGGCGGTGCTGGACCTACCAGTACTCGTGTACAGCTGACTGATGAAGGTGTTGAGGTTTGTTTGAAGCTAAATGACCAGGCTGTTTTCATATTTGATGAAGTAACACACACAATGACTCTCACCCAATTAGGAGACTACTATGGGGTCTTATACATGCCTACAGTTGTAGGAAATATAGGGGGAGGAAAGATACTGCTTTATACAAACCAATCTGGGAAGTTTGACTTGAACAATAACCAATATTATGATTTATACATGGAGTTGGATAGGGTAGCATATAGGAGAGGCTGCTTTATACTGAGGTCAATATATGAGTCTGTGCCGCCACCAGTAACTATACCAACAATTACAGAGGAAGTAGAGATAGAAGAAGAGCCAGAGATACCAACACCAAGGCCGCCAACGAGAGTGGTCACACCAGGAGAAGAATATTCACCAGCTGTAAGGCCGCCACTGCCTGCGCCAGAGATACCTTTAAAGAACATCATTATCAGCGTGGTCTCTGCTGCTTTAGTGGCAATTGCATTGTTTGGATTAATCATGCATAAGAAGTCTGGAATGGTTATTACACAGAAAGTGCCTACAATGGAGAAATATATTTCAAGTTCATTGGCAAAAGGAAAGCACCTTCATGATATCCATGTGGAGCTGTTGAAAAGAGGCTGGCCAGAGGAGTCTATCTATACAGCAGAATTAAAACATCTAATCCTGCATGCATCGGAGAAGATGAGCATTAAGGATGTACAGAATGAGCTGATAAAGAAAGGCTGGCCAAAGGATATGGTCAACTCAGCTGTTTTGGGTCATTTTGTAAGGGACCATATCTCTAAAGGCAAGTCATTTGACCAGGTTAAGGGCAGATTGATTAAGGCAGGCTGGAAAGAGCACGAGATACACCAGCATTTGAAGAAGGCAAAGTAAACGTTATCTTTATAAACCAACCTTTATTTCTATAGTCTATTACCGACGCATAAACGCTGTAGTTTGTGCATAACTGCATGAGGTAAAAAAAATTGCAGTCAGATATTATTCTGACAGTTCTCATGCGATGGTTACAAGGAGGAAATAAAATAAAATCATAGAAATTCAAAGAATTTCTAGGATGTCAAAAACCGGAGGTTTTTAAACATGGCAGAAGAACAATTTTTAGTACCAACTGACTGGTACCTTAAAGCTGGAATACATATAGGCACCAAGTTTAGGACAAAGTATATGGAACAGTTTATTTACAAGACCAGACCGGATGGTTTAAGTGTATTAAACCTGCAGAAAATTGATGAAAGAATCAGGATAGCAGCTAAATTCCTGGCAAATTATGCTCCAGAAGAGATTCTTATTGTAAGCAGAAGAGAGAATGGATGGAAGCCGCTAAAGCTATTTGGGAAGATTACTGGTGCAAAGGTATGTGCAGGAAGATATCCACCCGGTATGCTGACAAATCCTGATTTAGATATCTACCACGAAGCAAAGGTTTTGCTTGTGACAGATTCTTGGCCTGATAGAAACACAATATTGGATGCTATCAAGGTTGGTATACCTGTTGTGGCTTTATGCGATACAAATAACCAGTCAAACAACATAGATCTGGTAATACCATGCAATAACAAAGGGAAGAAAAGCCTTGGACTATTCTTTTGGGTCTTAACAAGGGAGTACCTGAAGAACAGGGGATTGCTAAAAGGAGAATTAAAAGAGAAGGTAGAGGATTTTACAGAAGAATAGTCATTCCAAGGATTCTTTAACTTCTTTTTTTGTTTTTTTATCTATGTCTAATATCTCATCTAGACCTGGATTTTTTACTGGTTTATGGCCGTCCATAGCAGCCTTGATTATCTTGGCTATTCCAAGGAACTTTATCTTATTTTCTAGAAACAATCTCACGGCAACCTCATTTGCTGCATTCATAACTGCAGGCAAGGTACCTCCAATCTTTCCTGCTTCATAAGCATACTTTAGGCATGGAAATTTGTCAAAATCAGGCTCTTTGAACTCCAGATTCTTTACATCTGTCAGGCTTAACTGGGGAAGGGTGTTGTTTTTGAACCTTTTTGGGTGGCTTAGGGCATATTGTATTGGAATTTTCATAGAAGGCATTCCTAATTGAGCAATAACAGAGTGGTCTTGGAACTCAACTAAGCTATGAACAATACTTTGCGGGTGCATTACAACTTCAATCTTACCATAAGGCATATTATAAAGCCAGTGCGCTTCTATAACCTCAAACCCTTTGTTCATTAATGTAGCGCAGTCTATAGTAATCTTTGGGCCCATGTTCCATGTTGGATGCTTTAATGCATCAGCTGCTTTGACATTTTCTAATTCTCCAATTGTTTTGTTCTTGAAAGCTCCGCCAGAGCATGTAATTGTTATTTTGTTCACTTCATCAATATTTTCTCCGTTTAGGCATTGGAATATTGCAGAATGCTCTGAATCAATTGGCATTAATCTAACTCCATTCTTCCTGACCATATCCATAACAATGCTTCCGGCAGCAACTAGTGTCTCCTTATTCGCAAGTGCGATGGTTTTGAAGTGCTGCGCAGCTTTAAGAGTCGGCAAAACACCAATGCTCCCAACCAAAGAGTTGATTACTATATCAGCATCCTGCATGGTCGCAATCTTGACTAATCCATTGAGCCCTTTGTATATCGGGATATCTGCCTTTAGTAAATCAGCTTTCTCTTCATCAAACACAGCGACTACCTCTGGCTTAAATTTTTCAATCTGTTCCTTTAGAACCTCAATATTAGAATTGCATGACAATGCCTTTACCTTAAATCCAGGATTATTCCTTACAATATCCAAGGCTTGAGTTCCAATAGAGCCTGTTGAGCCTAAAATTGATATGTTCATTAAACTGGGATAAAATCGAAGATTTTAAATAGTTTGTTGTGAATTATTGCAGTATGGAATTCAGCGATGTAATCATTCCTACAATCTTAGCTGGAGTAATTGCACAAGGTTTGAAGATAGTAATCTTTGTATTCAAACATAAAAAATCATTTCATATTAAAGATTTGATAGTTACTGGCAGTATGCCAAGCTCTCATTCAGCATTAGTCCTGGCCCTTACAGTTTCTATAGCGCTTTATGAAGGATTTAATACAGCTTTTGTTATATCCCTAATCTTGGCTTTAATAGTTGTGAGAGACGCATTTGGAGTCAGGCGTGAAGCAGGAGAAGAAGGCAAGATGCTTAACAGGATAATAAAAGCAGCCAGATTAAAGCTTCCTGAAGAGCATTATGCATTGGGGCACACACCCTTAGAAGTGACTGTTGGCGTAATAATTGGAGTTCTTACTGCAGTTTTAGCTTATGCAATTCTTTGATGTTTTGAATAGAATAATCAATCTGAATTAGTAATTAGGAAAAATAAGAAAAAAATAAATCTGAAAAATTATAATTAGAAAAAACACAAAAATAAATCTGAAAAATCCTTCCACAACCACTATAAAGGATTTTTCATCCACTTACCTTCCTTTTAGCTAGAGCATAAAGGGGGGCAGATGATGATTTTTGCTTTATGTAGAGAAGAAGGCAAAAATCATATTTTTTATTTTTAATGATGATTTTCTTATTATACTAAATAAGTTTGATAAGGTCAGCTATGGCTTCATTTAGGTCTTTTTTCTCGTAAAGAACTTTATAAGCCTGAGTAGTAAGAGGCATATCAAGGTTATGCTTTAAGCTAAACTCATAAACAGACTCTGTTGTTTTTACGCCTTCAGCAACCATACCATGCATCTCTTTTTTTATTTCTTCAAGTGACTTGCCTTCTGCAAGTTTTTGTCCAACAAAACGGTTTCTGCTGTGTTTACTTGTGCAGGTTGCAACAAGGTCGCCAACACCAGCCAAGCCGTAACAGGTTGCACGTTTAGCACCAAATACCCTACCAAATCGGTTCATTTCAGTTAAGCCGAGGGTTATTATTGCGCCGTGTGCATTATCACCAAATCCCAGGCCATCACAAACACCAGTTGCAATAGCTGTTATGTTCTTTACTGCACCACAAACCTCTACACCAGTGATATCATCAAGAGGATAAACCTTGAAATAATTTGTACTAAAAACCTCTTTTACTGCATTTAAGCATTCCAAGTCTTTTGAAGCTATTACGCAAGCTGTTGGTATCTTTCTGCTTACTTCTTCAGCATGATTCGGGCCTGACAAAGCGACAATCTTAACATGAGATGGAAGTTCTTCTTCAAGAATCTGGGACATGCGTTTGGAGGTTCCATGCTCAAGGCCTTTTGTTACACTCACGATAATTGTATTTTTCGCTACAAAAGAAGAAAATTCCTTTGCAGTACTACGCAGAAATTGTGATGGCACAGCTGTTACAATAAGGTTTGCATCAAGTATAACTTCCTTTAAAGAACTGTTTGGCTTAACTGATGGTGGAAGCTCAATTCCCGGCAGATATTGTTTGTTCTCCCTTCCAGCTTTTATTTCCTGGACTAGTTCTTTTTCAAATACCCAGAGGTTTACATTATAACCTTTGTTGCCCAGTAAACAAGCAAGTGTAGTTCCCCAGCTTCCTGCCCCAATAACAGCTATTTTTTCCATTTTAAAAATTATATTTTTGTTTTGATAATCTTGCTATTTCCTTCATTATGTTATCAGTTATCCTTCTTATAACTTTCCTGTTTTCTTCCTGGCCGTAGTATTTGTCAAGGTAAATTGGCTTTCCTATGGACATTTCTGCTCTTTTTGGCTTTGGTATGAGCTTCCCTTTAGGCAATATGTCAAAAGTACCTTTAATCCCCACCGGTATAACAGGAACCTTTGCAAAAACTGCCAGCCTTGCAACACCTGTTTTGCCGCGCTGTATTTTTCCTGTTGATGAACGCGTCCCTTCCGGGTAAATGCCTATCAAGCCACCTTTCCTAAGATGTTTAATTGCCTTTTTTAGGGCTTCTTTCCCGCCTGCCTGCCTGTCTATAGGAATAGCACGAAACCATACATGCCACTGTCTTTGAAAACCCCCTTCAAAGTGCTCTTTTTTTGCAAGAAAACTGACCATCTTATTCAGATGGAGAATTGCAACAGCATTTATTATCATGTGGTCTATATAGCTGTTGTGGTTTGCTGCTAAGATAAACGCCTTATCTTTAGGTATGTTCTCAATTCCTTTGGCTTTTCTTAAAAATGAGGCCTTTACCAGCCTAGCAAGCATCCTTTGGATTGTAGTTGGAGCCATTTTAATAATCATATTTGTCTTTTGCAAGCTTTGCAATCCTTTTCATTATCTTGTTGGTAATTAATCTAAGCACCTTTTTGTTGTTCTCCTTGCCATAATATCCATCAAAATACATTGGTTTGCCGATATTTATAGTGCATCTTTTAAGCCTTGGCCAAAATGCCCCCAATGGAAGGATTTTCTTTGAGCCATCAATACCCACAGGGATGACAGGGACCTTTGCAGTAAGAGCAAGTTTTGCAACACCTGTTTTCCCTGGCCTCATTCTGTCAGGATAGCTTCGGTGGCCTTCTGGGAATATTCCAACATACTCCCCAATTTTTAGATAATTAATGGCATCTTTAAATGCCTTTTTATTGGTTCTAGTTGGTTTACCTTTGCCTACATCAACAGGGATGCATCTGCCGTAGTTGAGAAATATCCTGAAAAAGAATATTTTAAAGAAATAACTGTTGACATATATATGTATATATTTGTTTATCTTTGGAATTACTGTGCAAGGCAAAGCTATATCATCAAAATAGCTGCCATGATTGCAGGCAATAATGAATCCTTTATCTTTTGGCAGGTTATTCAAGCCATTTACTTTGCGTGTCCATAACTTGACAAGTGGGCCCAAGGTGTATTTAACAATAGAGTAAACCATAATCAATCATTTTTTTGTTTTTATATAAATCTTATGGCAGGCAAGAAATCATTTCTTTAATTCTCCCATCAAAAGGGGAATAACCTTGTGCAGGTCTGCTACAATACCATAGTCAGCTACGCCAAATATTGGGGCGTTTTTGTCTTTATTTATTGCAACTATAATCTCAGAATTCTGCATTCCTGCGCGGTGCTGTATTGCTCCGCTTATGCCGCAAGCAATGTATAACTTTGGCCTTACTGTCTTACCTGTCTGGCCAACCTGGTGGTCTTGGGGAATCCAGCCAGCATCAACGACTGCTCTGGAAGCTCCTACCTCTCCACCCAGAAGCTCTGCCAGCTTTTTTATCAATTCAAAGCCGGATTTATCCCCTAAACCGCGGCCGCCAGAAACAATTATCTTTGCTTCTTCTAGATTAGCTACATGCTTTGCTTCTTTTACAACCTTGATGACCTTTGTTAATGAATCCTCTTGTTTTATATTTGCGCTTACTTTAGTTACCTCTCCTTTCCTGCTTTCGTCTTTTTCCAGCATCTTAAATATTCCTGGTCTTGCAGTAGACATTTGAGGCCTGTGTGTTTTGCATTTAATCTGAGCCATTATATTGCCGCCAAATGCAGGTCTTGTTTGCAGTAATAAACCATCATTATCTATGTCAAGGCCAGTGCAGTCAGCTGTTAAGCCAGTTGTTAATCTTTGAGCAATCCTTGGTGCTAGGTCTCTGCCAATATGGGTGGCACCATAAATCATGACCTGGGGTTTATTTTCTTTAATTGCCCCTGATATTATCTTTGTGTATAAGTCAGTTTTATAATGGCCTAGCTCATCATTTTCTGCCAGATATACCGTGTCTGCACCATGCATTATAAGCTGCTTTGACAACCCTTCATCATTGCCGCACAGTAGAACAGCGCCAACCTTAACAGATAGTTTATCTGCTAATTCACGAGCTTTTCCCAAAAGTTCAAAGGCAACCTGCGCGATTTTCTTGTTTCTCTGCTCTGCAAAAACCCATACCTCTCCCCCTTCTTTTACTGCCTTCTTTTTTTCATCTTTAACTTCTTCCCCACCAACAATTTCTATTGCTTTTTGGGGGCACACCTCAATGCATTTATCGCAGTCATTGCAATAGTCATTTAATTTTGCGACTCCACCTTCCAGATAAACAGCATTCCAGGAGCAAACAGGAATGCATAAGCCGCATCCAGTACACTTATCCTCAATTATCCTGATTTTTCTCATCTAAAACTCCTGTATTATCTCTTTTTCTTTTAAAATTCCAATTATTTTTTTAGAAACATCGCTTATGGGGCCTTCAAGAATAACACCGCTGCCCTTAGGCTGAGGCGTAAAGGACTTAAAAACGCTTGTTGGGCTTGATTTTAAGCCAGTCCTTGAGCCATCAATATTTATGTCAGCTGCTGTCCAGGTTTTTACTTCTTTTTCGCGGTATGCTTTTTGGATACCGAGCAAACTTGGATACCTGGGAGCATTAATTTCTTTAACACATGTTAATAAAGCTGGTAAATTAGCTTCAACAATCTCATAGCCGTCCTCCAAAACACGCTCAATAACCAATTTATTGCCCTTAGCCCCTATTTTCCTTACATATGTGACCTGGGGCAGGTTAAGCTGCTCTGCCATTTGCGGTCCTACCTGGGCTGTATCACCATCAATTGCCTGCCTGCCGCATAGGATTAGGTCATATTTTCCTATTTTCTTTATTGCAGCGGCAATTGCATTAGCAGTAGCCCAAGTGTCAGAGCCTGCAAATTTTATATCACACAAAAGAATCGATTCATCAGCACCCATTGCTAATGCTTCTCTTAAAGCATCCTCTGCTTGCGGCGGACCCATGCTTAATACAGTAATTTTTCCATCCCCTTTAAGACTCAGCGCTGCTTCTAAAGCATGCTTGTCGTCAGGATTCATAATACTAGGAACACCTTCCCTGATTAGAGTGCCTTTTTTTTGGTCTATCTTTATGTTGGTAGTATCAGGCACTTGTTTGATGCAAACTATAATATCCATTAGAACCCCTTCCCCAGCAGTTGTGCTGCTATCACAAGTTTTTGTATCTCTGATGTACCTTCATAAATCTCAGTTATCTTTGCATCGCGGTAGAATCTTTCCAGGGGATAATCCTTTATGAAACCATACCCGCCGTGGATTTGTATGGCTTTTCTTGTCACGTCCATTGCTATGTCACTTCCATAGAGCTTTGCCATTGCTGCTGCAGCGATATAGTTCTCTTTTTGGTCTTTGATATAGGCTGCTTTGTAGCATAATAGTCTTGCTGCCTCTATTTTTGTAGCCATTTCTGAAAGCATAAATTGTATTGCCTGGAATTTATGCAGTTTTCTTCCAAACTGCTCGCGCTCCTGCACATATTTCAGGCATTCATCAAGAGCAGCCTGGGCAATTCCAACTCCCTGGACGCCTATGCCAACTCTTCCTGAGTTGAAAACATTCATAGCAATCTTAAATCCCTCGCCTTCTCTGCCCCCTATGAGATTTTCTTTTGGAACACGCATGTCCTGGAAAATAATCTCAGATGTATTAGAGCCTCTCAGGCCAAGCTTGTCTTCTTTTTTTCCTACAGAGAATCCCTTTTGCTTTTTTGTTTCAATACCAAAAATTGCCAAGCCCTTATGCCTTGCTGCCGGGTCAGTTGTAGTTACAATATTGATGAATTCTGCTTTACCGCCGTTTGTGATGAATATCTTGCTTCCATTTATGATATATTCATCTCCGTCTTTTACTGCTGTTGTTTGGACGTTTACAGCATCTGAACCAGCTTCTGGCTCAGTCAAAGCAAATGCTCCAAGGTATTCTCCAGAGGCAAGCTTAGGCAAAAACCTCTGTTTTTGCTCTTCAGTGCCATGATTAACAATAGGATAACAGCAAAGCGACGTATGGGCGCCCATTGTTACAGATGTTGATGCGCAAGCCTTGCTTAACTCCTCCATTATAAGCGTCTGGGAGATATTATCAAGCTCTGAACCGCCATATTTTTTTGGGATGGACATGCCAAGCAAGCCAAGCTTAGACATCTTTTTAACTATCTCTCCTGGAAACCTTGGTTCTTGATCTATCTCAGAAGCGTATGGCTTTACCTCTTTCTCAGCGAATTCTTTAATGGTCTTTTTTACCATTAATTGCTCTTTTGTAAATTTGAATTCCATGTGTTATCCCGCCTGGAGAATTGAAATGTGATTTATAAAGTTTATCTATGCGAGGATTTATTGCTTTCTTTATCAAACTCCTTTCCTGCAATCAATTCACCGAGTTTTAACCTTACTCTTTTGAATATTATCCTTAATCTAAGCTTTAATGTACGCTTAAATTTCCTAAAAGCCCTGTTAATCTTGGACTTCTTTTTATCATCCATCTCAATTATCTTGTTGTAAACAAACAACCCACCGAGAACTATTGAGGTGATAAGCAGCAGGATAGCACTTTTTGTGGTGGCTGTTATGTTAATTGTTATATTTACAGTGCCGGCTCCACTAACAGAATTTTTATTTTCTTTGCTGGTCGAATCTTTATCCGAGTTTGTACTGCTAGATGAGGTGCTGCTGGATGAGCTGCTAGTTGTAGAAGATGAACTGGTTGTTCTGGTAATTCTTGTTCTATTAGCATATCTTTGCAATAAGGTATTTGAACTGCTGTTTGTTGCCGAATTAGTGTTGGTAGTTGTTGAAGCTGTTGTGTTTGTTTCATTTTCCTCGTCGTCTTCTGGTTCGGGCTCTGGCTTTTCGTCCAGCTCAAACTTGAACGTTGCAGTGTCTGATTCAATAGAGAGGGGGGTCACATAAAGGTCATAATCAGCGTCATCGTCGATATTGGCTTCCCACGTCTCTCCTACCGGAATAGGGCGTGCAACTTTTTCGATTCTCACAATAACTGAGTTTGTGTATACATTCCAGATAGCTACTGAATAGTTTTTATTGTAGTATGAAAATTGCAGTGTATTGCATTCTTCAAGAGTGATTGTAATATCCTCCCCTTCTATAAGGTCTTCCTCGTAATGAGTGATGCAATCTCGTGAATATACGTTTGAGGAAGCGAGGATTAGTAAGACAAATGCAACTATCAGAAAAAAGCCACTGTGCACCATCTTTGAATTCAGCATTAAAACCCCCAACTAGGCAGTGGTAATAAAAGTGAGAATATATAGTTTTCTAAGTTTTTTTGTCACTAATTTTAGACGAAAATATAAAAATCAAATAAGATGTTTTACCTGCTTAACCTAGCATGCCTCCATCGACTCTTATGACCTCTCCTGAAATGTATCTTGCTCTGTTTGAGGCTAAAAACGCCACAGCATCAGCTATATCCTGCATCTGACCCATTTCTCCCAAAGGTATCAGGGTTACTAACATCTTTCTTTGCAATAAAGGTATTTTCTCAGTCATAGCGCTTTCAATAAATCCGGGCGCCACAGCATTTACCGTTATTTGATGCCTGCCAAGTTCTTTAGAAAGCGATTTTGTGAAGCCAATTAGTGCAGCTTTTGTTGCAGAATAATTACACTGCCCAAAATTGCCGCTAATGCCGCAGATTGATGAAATGTTTATAATTCTCCCCCCATCAGGCATTAATGGCAGCACTTGCTTTGTAACATTATAAACCCCATTAAGATTGACGTTTATTACAGGGTACCATTCCTCTGGAGCCATCTTTTTTAGTGTTCTGTCTTTAGTAATGCCTGCATTATTCACAAGTATATCGACCTTATCAAACTTTTCTTTAATCTTATTGATCATACCTGTGATGCTTTCATATTTGCTTACGTCTCCCGCCACAAACACACTTTCAACACCCAGGGCTTTAATTTCTTCTACTGTCTTTTCAGCTTCTTCTTTCATTGGTTCAATATCATTCACAATAATATTAGCACCCTCTTTAGCCAGCTGCATGGCAACAGTCTTGCCAATACCCCTAGCGCTGCCTGTGATTAAAGTTGTTTTACCTTTAAGGTTCATTTCATTCACCCCATGCTTGCTATTTTGGTTAGCTTCATTACTTTTTTTTGACCCAAACATTTTTCCCCCGGTTGCAGTAAGGACACTCCATTTATAAGTTTTATCGTCCAGCCCATATTTATTATATCAACCCACCCATTTCCTTATATCTTTAATGCTTGTAACTCCATTAATCCTGCCTGTATTCTCTGATGCTGGAAGCAGTGCTTCATCTATGTCCCCAACCATGCCTTTTCTTATCCGCTCTTGCAAACAGTATTTCTTTGAGCAGTTCTTCAGGCAGTTAATGCATTTCTCAGGCTGGGGGTAAATTCCGCTTAAGACTTTCTGTGCAAATTTTGTTGCAATAACCCTTAATGGAAGCCCTGTTGTGCTGGGCACAAGCACAATATCATTTGCCTTTGCATTCATGTACGCTTCTTTTGTTTTTTTAGCTACCCCGCATTCTTCTGTAACAACAAATCTTGTTCCGAGCTGGAAGGCATCTGCACCTGCTTTTCTTAATCGTTCAATATCTTCTTTTGCTACTAAACCGCCAGCTGCTATAAGTGGAATCTTTACTTTATTTCTGATTAATGATATAAGCTGTTCTGTTGTTTTCATCTCCTTTTGTTCAGGGAACCCTATATGGCCGCCTGCATCAGAACCCATTATTATCAAACCAGCAGCACCAAGCGATTCTGCGTATTCTGCTAATCTTGATGAAGAGACTTTTGCTATAACTGGAATAGACGTCTTTGAAAATATATTCTTGTCGAATCCTGCTGACATAGAGATAAAATCTATTTTTTCGTTATTGCATACCTCCAAAAGTTTCTCGTAATATCTCCCATAAAACACCAGATTTACCCCCAATAGGGCTTTTTCTTTGCCCTGGCAGAGTGCTCTTGTTTTTCTTATATCTCCACTAAGTTCTTCAGGTGTCTTGACAAAAGCAGGCAGTACGGTTATTATCCCTTCCTGTAAACATTTTGCTGCAAACTCAGGGGAGGTTGCATGCCCAAGTGCTCCGAGCATTATTTTTCCTTTGATTTCAGAACCTATATCCTGTTTCATTTAAGTAACCTATAATCTCCCCAATACCTTGTTATTATCAAGCTTATTTATCGATTCAATCTCACTTTGTGTAGGTGAGGGCGTTTCATTCAATTCTTTTGGGACTGCAAATTCAAATCCTGTGTTCTCTTTTACCTCTTCCAGGGTATGGCCCGGATGAACAGAAACCAGTTTTGGCTCATTTCCCAGCTCAAAGATGCATAGATTAGTGACAACAATTGTATTTCCAACATTAGGTGAGGTCAGGAAGTCCAGTTTCTCAACAAATACCCTCTTGCTGTGTTTTGGTATCACTATTATGCCTTTTTTGACGGTTTTACGCAGACTAATTGCTGCAGCTGGTCCAGGAAGTTTCACCCTGGGAGACGAATAATCTCCTATGCAGGTTATATTTACGTTTCCTTTACTGTCTACCTGGCTTGCCCCAAAAAACATCAGGTCAATCAGCCCCCTGTTTGCATAGTCCCATATGCTTTCAAGTTTGAGCTCTGAGTTTTTGTTCTCTAAAGCATATTTGGTAACTGATGAATATGTACTTTCCTTAATCTTTGGGTCAACTGCTCCGATGCAATTCAAATATGTGAAATCCTTTGAAAGCTGTGCAAGACGTATAGCGAGCAATGGCAGAGGGGATGCTACCCCTGTTGTCACTATACTGCCTTCTTTTATAATTCCTGACAGTACAGAGATGATTTGTTCACGACTCATTTTTCCACCAATTCCTTAATACTGGCAGCATCATAATTGTATTTTCCTGCACAGGCTGTTGGTTTTGCTCCACCAGGAATCTCAACGACACTTTCAACCAGAAAATAAGGGATTGTTACCTTTTCCAGCTTATCAACAATCCTTTCAACTGAAACTATCACCTTTTTACTTGAATTTACAAGCAATTCATCATTTAAGGCCCCATCAACAAAGATGTTGCCTTTTTTATCAGCTGCATGTGCGTGGATAATTGCATAATCAGGAGTCAAAGGCTCGACAATAGCTACTTCCTTATCATTGAATGTTACTTTTTTGTGCCTATTAAGCTTGGAGTAATCGCTTTCTTCCATTGATACCATTGGCATGAAAGGCAGCCCCATAGCTGATGCCCTTAATCTTTGCACAATCTCAAAGGCATCTGTCTCTGTGTATTTTATTTTTTGTTTCTCAACAGAGTTTCTCCATGCAGGGCTTATGACAAATCCATATTCATAGGAAAATCCGTTAAATGCAGTTATTGTTTCACCTGCGCATCCTGCCTTTACCAGCATGTCAATTGGAAGAGGATTGGGTGTGCCAACTAGTTTAAGCCCCTTCTTTTCCTGGGCTATTATCTCCTTAATTAGTGCTATTGGGGCTCTGTTTAGCTGCATTCCACTGAATACAAGGAGGCTTCCATCTTTTACAGCTGCTATTGCCTGCTCTTTTGTTTTTATCCTGCTCATTTTACAACATCCTTTAACACACCATTAACATCAATTTCCTGCAAGGCTTCAATTTCTTTCTGCGTTGGTTTTTCTGTTTCTTTAACATCCCCCACAAGGAACTCAAATCCAGTATTTTCTTTTATCTCCCCTAAGGTGTGCCCTGGGTGTATTGATTTTAACCTCATAGCACCATCTTTAAAATCAAAAACACATAAAGGGGTTATGCAAAGTTTTGGCCCCCCTTCCATCCCCTTTTCTTTTCTTATGGCATAGCCGATTGTAGATATATAATCGACTTTTTCAACAAATACCCTTTTTGTGTGCTCTAGTGAGAATAGGTAATATTTTTTGCATACCTGTGCAACTGATGTTGTCCCTATGCTGCCAGGCCCCCTTAACTTAAACCCGCCTGCGGCTCCATTCTTAATCCCGATTAGATTGGTATTTCCATGTTTATCTATCTGGAGCCCGCCTACAAAGAACGTGTCGCACATAAGATTTGGATTTCCAGGGTTTGCGAGTGTGAGTATTGAATCATGCTCTTCCTGGTACTCTACAATCTTATCAGTTTTTGTATCAGTGTTGAGTGTCCATGCTGCTGGATTCAGTTCAATACCCCTTTCTGCACTTAACCCATGCCTTATCTTTAATCCAGGAGAATAAATTTTCTGCGATAACATTGCTGCAGCCATCATTAATTCAGCATGGAGCCCTATAGCTATTGTATCCTCATTGCTAAGTTCGCGTGCTATAACACATGCTATTAATTCTCCCTTTGAATAATCTTCACTGCTCATTTTAGCATCAATTTTGAGTCCTGACTTACTGGATATTTTTCAGGATAAACATATTTTTTCAGGTATTCCTGGAATTTCCCCTCTTTGCATAGCTCAACATACTCTTTGTAATGCTCCAGGTCAGGGATATAGTGGCCGTTGCTTGCTCCTGGATGCGCTCCGTTTGGGCACTCGCAGACAAACACATTTTTTAGGACAGTTCTTTCAGGATTTTTGACTATTTCTTGGTTAGGGACTATCTTCTCAACCGAGACAAACACCTTTCCTTTTGTTGCCTCTGCAATCAATCTCTCGCAGAATGTTCTGCCAAGGAATTTATTCTTAGGAACCTGCACATTACCATATTCATCACCTAAACCAAGATGCAGGAATGTTATATCCGGCTGCACCTTAGGTATCTGCAGGTACTCTTTACCGTCGATTGTTACTGTCTTTATCTCTTTGTTTAATTCAGGTATGCTGCTGCCTATCCCTCCTTTCCACAGCATGTATGGGACATCATAAGTTCCTGCTTTTATTGCGATATGCCACATGCTTTCATCACATTCCCATACTTCTACATCTCCTGCTTCAACAGCTTTACGGAAATTAGGTGCAATTCCAGCAATCTTTTCAAAAGCAACGCCTGCTGTTATAATTTTTTTAACACATCCGGCTCCAATTAACATATCTGTTTCTATGCCAGAGGTTGGACCTGAAACAAGGGTCAGATTTTTCTTTCCCTGCCTTATTATCTCTCTCACAAACTCCATCGGAGGGTTCATATATGAGAAACCGCTTAATCCAACTACTGCTCCGTCCCTTAATTCATTTACTGCATCTCTTACAGAAATTATTTTTTTGGCTCTCATTTTATATGTTAGGCCTGAATTTAACGCCGTATTGTATGAGCCCTTTATCTCCGTGAGAAAACAGCTTTCTCACTACCCCTTCAACTTCCATTCCTTCAGAAATATCCTCACAATCCACTAATTGCGCAGAAATCCTCTCTCCGTTCTCAAGCTCTATCAGCGCGACAAAATAAGGCTTTTGCATATCAAATTTTGCAGGAGCAGAGGTCACCTTAGTGTATTCTATTATCTTTCCTTTGCTTCCTACTAAAACAGGTATTTCTTTTATTCTACGGAGATTTTTTGCTACGTTTTGATGCATGTTCATTCAACCCTGAATATATTGACTACAGCAGAGGAGCCTACTCCACCTATGGTTTGTGTTAATCCTATCTTTGCGTCTTTTACCTGCCTGTCCCCTGCTTCTTCGCTCAGCTGCATAACTATCTCGCAGGCCTGTCTTACGCCAGTTGCTGCTAGTGGATGCCCGCATCCTTTAAGCCCGCCGGATGTGTTTATTGGTATAAGATTATCAAATCCATTAAAGCTTCCTTTTTCAATAAATCCTAAATCTTCAAGAGCAATTAGTTCTGATATTGTAAATACATCATGGACTTCAGCAATATCCACTTCTTTTGAGGTGATTCCTGCTTTTTCATACGCAATCTTTGCTGCATTTATTGTCGATTCCATTTCAGTCAGGCTTTTTTTACTGCTTAGGGCCAGGGTATCCTGAGCCTGCCCAGACCCGATAAGATACACTGGTTTTTTTGTGTATTTTTCTGCAAGTTCTGGCTTTACCATGATAAGTGCTGCTGCTCCGTCAGGGTTTGAGCTGCACTCAAGTACTGTTATTGGTTCAGCCACTACTGGGCTGTTCATGACCTGCTCTTTAGAAACCTCAAAAGGGTATTGCGCTTTTGGATTTAGTTTTGCATTTTTGTGGTTTTGGGCTGATATCAATGCAAGATGTTCTTTTTTTGTCCCATACTTTCTCATATGGGCTTTGGTTATCATTGCAAACAGTGCTACTGGAGTAATACCTTGAATACCTTCCTGCTCATCAAGGAAAAGCGCATCTATATCCAGCAGGTCTTTCGCTATAAAATCTGACATCTTCTCAGCGCCTACAACCAAAACAACATCATTTTCTCCAGACATTATTGACTTTGCTGCTTGCTGGATTACTGATGCTCCTGCAAAATCTGTTCCTCCAATAAGATTTACTTTCTTTATACCCAGTCTTTCAGCTACAAGCGTTGAAATACCTCCTGAACTGTTAAGTACGTTAAAATTGTTTGCCAGGTAAACAGCATCTATTTCATTTCCCTTGATATTTATTTTTTCTACTGCTGCATCTGCTGCTTTGACAATTAGGTCTATCAGCTCCAGATCCCAATGTTCTTTAAATTTCGTTACTCCGTAACTGATTATTGGTATCTTCATATCAATATCTTACCTCTATATTTGCAGTAAATTGCATAATCCAGGTATTTAGTCCTTTGAATGTAATCCTGTGTTTTTGGAGCAAGGTCTCTTTTTTCCTCTATATTATCAGTCACCCTGAAGCAGAAGCTGTCAGAGCCTGCACCGCTTCCAAAACTTGTCATCAGAATCCTTTGCCCTGGTTGTGCTATATCCAGGGTAGCTGTTAACCCCAGCAATGATGAGGCTGAATATGCATTTCCTACATTTTTCACTATAAGGCTCGGTAAAACCTTTTCTTTGGGTATCCCAAATATCTTCGCTACTTTCATTGGAAACTTGCTGTTTGGGGTGTGGAAAACAAAATAATCTATGTCTGAAACATCAGCACCAATCTCTTCTAACAGCTTTTTTGTGGCTTGCACCGTATGTTTGAAATATGCCTTATCTCCAGTGAATCTTTCTCCATGGCAGGGATATGGTTCTGTATTTCTTCTCCAAAAGTCAGGTGTGTCTGATGTAACTGAGCGCGTGTACTCCATCTCTGCAAGCATCTCTGCTTTTTTGCTCCCTAAGATAAATGCTCCTCCCCCAGAAGATGCGATATACTCGGGAATTCCCCCTGGTCTTGCCTGAGAGGTATCTGCCCCTACAGCTAAACCATATTTTACTAGTCCTGAACCAACTAATCCAGCACATATCTGTATTGTTGCGCTTCCAGCCTTGCAGGCAAATTCTACATCAGCTCCTGTGTAGTTTTCTCCTATGTCCAGGGCATGCCCTATCATTGAAGCGTTTGGTTTTACTGCATATGCCTTTGATTCTGAACCGCAATATACTGCTCCGATTTGTTTTTTGTCTATTTTTGCCCTGCGCAAGGCATTACTGGCTGCTTCTATTGATATTGTTACAGAATCCTCATCTATTCCGCCAACAGAGATTTCATCAACCCCGATGCCATTCTTTATGATATTTGGGTCTTTGCCCCACATCCTTGCTATTTCTTCTACTTTAATCCTGTATAAAGGGATGTAAGCTCCATAACCCACTATGCCAATCATTAAATTTCATACCCCCAGTTTATCCACTTATTTTCTTAAGTATTGATGTTGTTATAGTGCTGCCTGCACCGCCTATATTTTGCGCAAGCCCGAATTTCAGGTAGTTTTTTACCTGCCTCTCGCCGCATTCTCTCCTTAATTGTTTAACAAGCTCATAAATCTGTGCAAGCCCTGTGGCTGATACAGGATGGCCTTTGGCTTTGAGGCCTCCGCTAACATTTACAGGTAATTTCCCATCAGCATTAACTGTTCCATCCCGAATAAGTTTAGCGCCTTCACCCTTTTTAGCAAAACCCAGGTCCTCATAAGCAAGCAGTTCAACAATTGTGAAAGCATCATGAACCTCGACAATATCTATATCGCTTGGTTGCAATCCTGCTTGCATGTACGCTTCTTTGGATGAGAGCAGGGTGCCGTCCCATGTACATAAATCTTTCCTTTCAAATGTCGGCAGGTAGTCCACATAAAGCCCAGAGCCAACGACCTTTATGTCTGTTTTGTCTTTGCTTAATACGACAGCAGCAGCTCCATCTACACTAATGCTGCAGTCCATTAACCTAAATGGAGAAGCCACTACAGGGCTGTTCTTGATATTTTCCAATGTAACCTTTTTACCATAGAACTTGGCCTTAGGGTTGTAGTACGCATTTGTATGATTTTTGAAAGCGATTAAAGCCAAGTCATCAGTGGTAGCGTCGTATCTCTTGAGGTATTCCTGCGCCACTAGTGCGTTCTGGGTAGGAAAATTTAGCCCCTCAGGCTGTTCCCAGCGATTTTCAGCTCCCTCCATGAATTCTTCAGTGATTCTTTGCGAGTTCATTGAGGTTAATTTTTCACTGCCAAGCACAATCAGGTTATCAAATTCTTCAAGCTTGTTTGCGAACCAGAATGCAGCCCCGCCGCCAGCACAAGCTGCAGGCACCCTTATTATTGGAATATTTGTCTTAAAAAGGGAACTGAGTATAGAAGCCATGTGTCTTTGCCTCTCGCCATTGGTGGGCAAATCCATATTGCTTACTACAACAGCATCCATATCCTTAATTGTCAGCTTTGCGTCTTGTAAAGCTTCAAATACTGCTTCATAAGCTAGCTGTATTGAGGGTTTATCGCTTGCGTCAAACCTGGTCATGCCAACTCCTTTTACATACATTTTAATCAACTCTATTATTTCATTATTTTTTAAATTTTAATGCAGCTTTGAGAACAGCTGATTTTGCTTTATCTATAATGTTGATCTTAGGTTTTTCAAGTTTTGAGCTGAATATCTTTTTTATGAAAACAACCTGCTCAACTAGGTCTGGGGGGCAGGCAGATAATTTAGCACTTGGTTCTATACCTAATCTCTCTAAAGCCCCTATAGCTTCATCACCTAGAGCTACTAATCGCGCTTTGCCGGAAAGCTCCTCTTTACCGAATTCAGAACCTATGGCAATGTAGGTTTTTTCTCCTCGTGATGTAACTAGTTTTGATATTGCGCTAATAGCACTATGGTAGCATATGGGGCAGATAGAATCTCCTAAAATCTTAATATCTGGGTGAGGAGTAGTTCCTTTTTCTGCTTTAACAAGAGGATACCTGCATGCTTCAAGCTCGTCTCCTCCGATTTTTGGATTATGATTTCCAGCTGTGTTTTTGACATAATCAGGTGTATCTGCCAGGATCATCCTGCAGAAAGCTTCATCAATAGCTACTGGGTCATGGCTTGCCATAACTATATTCAGGAATCCAGGTTCTCCTAGCAAAGGACCATTGCCCTGCATTGATAGCACAGCATCTGCTATTACTAATTCTTTTGGCAGGAGTTTATTTAATACATCCCTGCTTTTTCTTATGTCATCTTTAAACAATTTTTTCTGGCCATTGACTGATAAACACCTTGTCATGTTCTCTAAAGCGCCGCTTATGGTAAATCTGCTGTCAGTTTTCATTGCAGGCATGTTTATGATAATGTCTTTATCAAACAATTCCCTGCTTATTTCATAGCCCTCTTTAATCTCAAATTCACTTTTAGCAAGGTCCATGAGCTTAACCCCATGTTTTTTGCAAACAGACCCTATGCCACTTTTCTTAGCAGAAATTTCTATTGGCATGAACGGCGTTTGTTCAGCCACAGTTATATTTTCTGGTTTAGCTCCTTTTTCCATTAATATCTTCAAGGTTGCTGCCAATACCTTTGGGTTGGTTGTTACGGCTAGATACGGATATGTAGCAGTGATTATGCTTGGTTTGATGAGTATTTTAGAATTTTCATTTACCACAATATCATCAATCAGCTCTAATGCAAGTTTAACAGCTTCATAGCAGTCATATTTTTGTTTGACTATAGAAACATCCCCCTTGGAAAATAAGTATTCGTCTCCAATCTTATACTCTTTCATGCTTTTTTTAGGCATCCTGTTGCCATTTTTATCCTCAAGCATGAGAACGTAATAGGGTATAATGGGGTGGAACGGGCTTGGGATACTAACCTTACTTACGCCAACTACCTTAAACTCTTTGTTGACTTCTTTTTTTATCTTCCCTTGCTCCATACAGTATATGCATTTGTTTACAGGATATATCCATTTTCTATTGCATTTTTCACAAACCCATCTTATCATTATGCCTCACCATAGTCAGCAGTATTCTTGAAAATATGCACGCTTACAGTACCACCAGCACCGCCTGTGTTTTGTGCCAGGCCTAGTTTAGCATTCTTGACTTGACGCTCGCCACTTTTCCCTCTGAGCTGTTCGACAATCTCAACTATCTGCGCCAAACCTGTTGCTGATATTGGATGCCCCTTTGCTTTAAGGCCTCCGCTGGTGTTTACAGGCAGCTTGCCGTCAATAAAGGTCTTGCCTGAACGTATTAGCTCCTTGCCTTCTCCTTTTTTACAGAAACCTAGGTCTTCATAAGCCATTAATTCAAGTATAGTAAAAGCATCGTGCACCTCTACTACATCAAGCTCATCAGGCGTTATACCAGCCTGTTTGTAAGCAGTTTCACCAGCTAGTTTACATGCAGTAAATGTCGTCATGTCTTCTCTTTCAAATGTCGGCAAAGATTCTGTATTTAATGCACTGCCTATTACTTTTATATCACTTTTTTCGTTTGATATAACTACAGCAGCTGCTCCATTGACACTCACACTGCAGTCCATAAGCCTAAATGGTGAAGCAACTATTGGAGACTTTCTGATATGGCTTAATTTGATGTTTTTTTTATAGAACCTTGCTTTGGGATTTTTTGCGGCATTGAGGTGGTTTTTGTATGCAACTAAAGCCAGGTCTTTTTCAGTTGTACTGTGTTTCAGCATATGCTGCTGAGCGATTAAAGCGTTTTGTACTGGGAACAGTAAGCCTTCGTGCTGTTCCCACACACGCTCAGCTGCCTGCAATATATCATCAGTAATCTTTTGGGAGGTAGTGGATAAAAGCTTCTCACCTGCAACAACAAGGATATTGTTGTATTTTAACCTTAAAGCTGACCAGAAAGCTGCTCCGCCCCCGCCGCATACTGCAGGAATCCTGATTACCGGCATCTTTTTCTTGAATAAGGAACAAAGTAAGCTTGGATAATGCCTTTGCATTTCACTGTTCTTTAGGCCGTCGGTCGTACTTACTACAACTGCATCTATATTGTCCATAGACATATTAGCATCTCCTAAAGCTTTGCATGCAGCTTCAAAGACCATACTGCTTGCAGTTAAGTCCTCTACTCCAAACCTGGTCATTCCAACTCCTTTTACATACATTTTATAGCAACCTTTACTTGTAAACTGGGCTGTATTTGCTTCTAAAGTCTCTTCTAGAGACCACTGCCAGCATCATCTGAGCTTCAGCTACTTCTTTGCCATTAACACTAGCTACTGCTGTTAACATAGCCCCGCGTTCATCCTGCCCCATCAAAGCCAGCTCGTATTTTATCTGCATGCCTGGAAAAACTGGTTCTTTGAACTTAGCTTCCCTTATCTTATAAGCCAGAACATCTTTTTCATAATGGTTTTCCAGGTTGTATCTTACAAGCAGAGTACCAGCCTGCCCCATTCCTTCAACAATCAATGCTCCTGGCATTATTGGAAAGCCAGCAAAGTGGCCCTTGAAGAACTCTTCATTAGCAGTAACGTTCTTTATAGCCACAATCTTATTCTTTTCTAGTATTTCAACCCGGTCAATCATTAAGAATGGATACTCATATGGTATTATCTGCTTAAGTGCATTCATATCTAAACAGCCTTTTTCGTCCTTTAAATCGTCTATTTTTCTCATCATAACACCCCCAATTTTACTAGCCCGAGTAAGCCTGAGGCATTTAAATAACTTTCTATTGACTAGGAGTAAATACTAGAAACTTTTAAATACACCAGAAATTACCTCGGTGTGGGTGGAAATATTAAGAAAATAAAGCTTGATAAGGTGCTGAATAAACTTTTGGTGCCAGTAGATATGACTTATAGGTTTGTGAAAAAGGTTGCCAAGGGAACAAAGAAGACTATGCCCTTTATTTATGGTGAAATAGAGTCTATAATCAAGTCACATCTAGTAACATTAGAAAAAGATGAAAGTTTACTGCACGACCCGGATGTCAACGGATTCGCTAATGTAATAACTGCTAATTTAGCCAGGAAACTGCCTAATGTCGATTCTGCCAAACTAAACAGAATAATCGCTGATAAGTCTTCTATGTCCTTCTTGGATATGCTGACTCGTGGCCTTGGGGGGACTATTGAAAAAGAGAAAGATTACACAACCCTCAGCAAAGAGAAGCTGTTCAAAAGAGTGTTGATAGCAAACAGGGGGGAGATAGCCCTGAGAGTAATAAGAGCATGCAGAGAACTAGGGGTAGGTACTGTTACCATTTATTCCAATTCTGATAAGAATTCTTTAGCAGCTAAATTTTCAGACAAGGCTTATTGTATTGGCTCAAACGAGAATTACCTTGATGTCAATAAGATTATAAGGGTTGCCAAGAAAGCAAAGGTTGATGCTATACATCCTGGTTATGGTTTTTTGGCTGAGAATGCAGAGTTCGCAAAACTATGCGAGGAAAATAGGATAAAATTTATCGGGCCGCCGGTAAAAGCGATAAATATGATGGGAAATAAGATTCTGGCAAGGGCTGCTATGCAAAAGGCTGGAATATCTGTGATACCTGGAACAAGCAAGCAATTGAAAGATGTCAACTCTACACTGAAAATTGCCAATAAGATTGGTTATCCGGTAATAATCAAGGCTGCTGCTGGCGGAGGCGGCAAAGGAATGAGGATTATAAGAAATGAGAAGGAATTGGAAAAGGCATTCAAATCAGCAGAGGCTGAGGCAGAGGCTTCATTTAGAAACAAGGCTTTATACATAGAGAAATATTTTGAGGACCCCAGGCATATAGAATTCCAGATACTTGCTGATAAGCATGGTAATGTTGTTCATCTTGGAGAGCGTGATTGCAGTGTCCAGAGAAGACACCAAAAATTGATTGAAGAAGCTCCGTCCCCTGCATTGAATAAAGGCCTTAGGGAAAACATGGGTGAGATTGCAGTTAGTGTAGCAAGAATAGCTGGATATGAGGGGGCTGGGACTGTTGAATTCTTGTTTGATGAGGATAATAAGTTCTATTTCATGGAAATGAATACAAGAATACAGGTTGAGCACGGAATAACAGAGATGATAACTGGTGTTGATCTTGTTAAAGAACAAGTGAAGATAGCTTCAGGGGCAAAACTTACATTCTCCCAAGATGATATTAAGATTGGCGGGTGGGCAATAGAGTGCAGGATAAACGCCGAAGACCCTTCAGGTAATTTCAAGCCATCTATAGGCTCAATAACTAATTATCTGCCCCCTGGCGGGCCAGGTATAAGGGTCTGCAGCAGCTGCCATTCAGGCCATGTTGTTAGTCCTCATTATGATTCCCTAATTGCTAAGCTTATGTGCGGCGGAAGAAACAGGCATGAAGCTATTAACAGAATGAAAAGAGCCCTGGGCGAATATATCATAGAGGGAATAGAAACTACAATGCCTTTCCATAAAGCTGTACTTGCTAATAAGGAGTTTGTCAGGGGCAATATTACCACCTCATTTATTGAAAAGAATAAGGTATTAGAGCAGATAAAGAAATCAAAGAAGCCAAAAAGGTTGACTAATGGCAAAAAGACATTAATTATAGCAACAGCAGCTTCGGAATACTTAAACAAAAAGTATAATGGAACCAAATCCAACAAAGCTAATTCATGGGTTATTGCCGGCAGGCAAGAGCTCATGAATGATGAGAGATCATTCTAAAATGTTTGATATATATCGTTTTAGGAAGTTGTCTTCTACGAATGATAAGGCGAGGTCTTATCCTGAAGGAAGTGTGGTTGTTGCGGATGAGCAGGCTAAAGGCCGAGGAAGATTTGGGAGGAAATGGTCCTCTGCAAGGGGAGGGCTGTACTTGTCTATAGTTCTTGAGCCTGCTGAACAGCCGGGTTACTTGACCTTTATTGCAGCTATTTCTACACAAAAGGCGATTAAGGGGATTGCTGGGATTAATACTAAGCTTAAATGGCCTAATGATGTACTCTACGACGATAAAAAATTGTGCGGCATCCTTAGTGAGAGTGTTTTTTCTGGCAGAAAGAGCAAAATGGTAGTGGGGATAGGCTTAAATGTTAACAATAAGATTCCAAAATCACTGTCAAAAAAAGCAGTATCATTGAAATCAATCATTAGGAAACAAGTCAATAATGAAAAATTACTAAATCTGACATTAAAAGAATTCAAAAAATTATATTCTGATTATAAAAATAAGAGATATAAGAAAATATCGAATACCTGGAAGAAACTAAGCAACACAATCGGGAGAAAAATTAAGGCAGTTACACACCAAGGGACCTATATTGGCAGGGCGATTGACGTCGATAAGGATTGCAGTTTGATTTTGAAGCTGAGCAATGGCTCAAAAAAGAGGATTATTGAAGGAGATATCTTTGCCTTAGACTAATTTTTTGATCAGTTCCGGCACGGGTACAGGCTTCATATCCTTGTTTATGAATACATTTACAGTATAGCCTTCTGCCAGCAGCTTCATACCTTCTTTTTTGAATACTTTATAGTTAAATCTGATACTGGAGTTGCCTATGCTTGCTATCTCAGTCTCCAACAATACAACATCATCATACCTTGCTGGCGCCTTGTAATTAATCTTGACCTCAACTACTGGTGCAAAATAGCCCTCTTTTTCTAATTCTGCATAGGTTATTCCGTTCTTACGCAGAATTTCAGTTCTTCCAGCCTCGAACCATTCAAGATACCTGGCATAATAAACAACTCCAAAATGGTCTGTGTCTGCATATCTTATTCTATGTTCTGTTTTGTTTGCCACCATATTTTTCCTGTATATTTAGAAAATTTTAAATAATTTTGCAAATATCTGCCTATTATGTCGATACTTAAGACTGTTCCTGTACTGAGAAGGATTATTGAGATTGGTTATACAATGCTGGTTATTATTATTCTTAGTGTAGTTGTTGGCTTGATACTTGCCTTTCCAGTGATGTGGCTATGGAATTTTGTATTTCCTGTTTACAGAATAAGTGTATTCCAGGCCTGGGCATTAAATGTTTTATGCGGTATATTGTTCGGTAAGGCCTCAAACGGCTCTAAGAACTAATCATTTCTAATTCTGTTATTCTATGACAATCAAAACATCCCCTTTGTCTACACTATCATTCTTCTTGACCTGGATATCTTTTACAGCTCCGTCTTTTGGGGATACTATCTCGTTTTCCATCTTCATTGCCATAAGGGTCAACAAGCGCTTTCCTTTCTTTACTTTGTCGCCCTTTTTTACATCAACAGAAAAAATAATCCCAGGCAGAGGGGCTGTAACTATTCCTTTGCTTTCTTTTGCTCCCTCTTTTTTTCCTAGCTCGTTTTCTAGCTCCTGCACTACCTTTTCCTTAGCCTCAACTTCGTAGACATCCCCGTCGCAATGGATCTTTAGTTTTCCTTCATTAGTTTCTTCAACCTTGACGTTGTACTCTTTGCCATCTACCTTTATAGTAAGATCTTCCATTTTCAGAACTATAGCGGGATATTTCCGTGTTTCTTTGATGGTCTTTTTTCTCTCTTATTAGCCAAGCTTTCTAAGGCCTTTATCAAAACCTTTCTTGTATCTTTGAAGTCAATTATCTGGTCCACCTTGCCAAGCTCTGCTGCGACATAAGGATTTAAGAGTTTTTCTGAGAATTCATTCACCCTTTCTGACCTTAGTTTTTCAGGATCTTTTGATTTTGCAAGTTCTTTCCTGTGTATGATGTTTGCTGCCTGTTCAGCCCCCATAACAGCAATTTCTGCAGTAGACCAGGCAATTACATGGTCATAACCCATATCTTTGGAAACTAGGGCAATATATGCGCCGCCGTAGGCCTTTCTCATTACAAGGCTTATTTTTGGAACTGTCGCTTCTGAATATGCGTACAATATCTTTGCTCCATGCCTTATTATGCCATTATGTTCCTGCTCTGTTCCAGGCAAGTAGCCTGTCACATCTACAAAATTTATGAGGGGTATGTTGAAAGAGTCGCAGAATCTTACGAATCTTGCTATTTTATCAGAGGAATTTATGTCAAGACAGCCTGCAAGCACCTTTGGCTGGTTTGCGACAATGCCCACAACAAGGTTATTCAATCTGCCTAGGCCAACAACCACATTTTTTGCATATTCTTCATGCATTTCAAGAAAAGAATTTTTATCCAATACTTCATCAATGACATCTTTTGCATCATAGGCTTTTTTTGGGTCAGCAGGAATGATGTCCTTTAGGTTATTGTTCAAACGACTTGGGTTATCATTGGTGTTTATTATTGGCGGGTTCTCGATATTATTCTGGGGTAAGTAGGTGAGTATCCTCTTTATCATGGAGATGCACTCTTTTTCTGTTTCTAGAAAGAAGTGCGCAACACCACTTTTTTGGTTATGGGCTGTTGCCCCCCCAAGGCCTTCAAAGTCTATCTCTTCTCCTGTAACACTCTTTATCACATCCGGACCTGTTATGAACATATAACTTGTTTTGTTCGCCATTAAAATCAGGTCTGTTAGGGCTGGCGAGTAGACTGCAATTCCTGCACATGGCCCAAGTATACAGGATATCTGTGGCACCACACCTGATGCCTTTGTGTTATTGTAGAATATTGAGCCACCACCATCCAGGCCAGAGACGCCTTCCTGTATGCGTGCACCACCAGAATCGAGCAGGCCTATTATGGGGCATCCATTCTTGGTTGCGAGCTCAATTACATTTGCTATTTTCTTTGTGTGGAGCTCACCCATTGAGCCACCTATAAATGTAAAGTCTTGAGCATAAACATACACAGGCCTGTTACCTATTCTGCCATAGCCTGTTACAACACCATCGCCTGCTCTTTTCTTGGCCTGGAGTTCAAAACTCCTTGTTTTTGCAAAAGGCTGCAGCTCCACAAAGCTATTTTCATCTAAGAGTAAGTTTAGTCTTTCCCTGGCAGTTAATTTTCCCTTCTTGTGCTGGGTTTTTACTGCATCTTTATCTGCCTCAAACTCTATTTTCTTCTTTAGAAATGCCTTCACTTTGTTCTTGTCCATATTTCTCCTCTCGAGTGGTGTTAGAATACGCTTTTTATAACTTTCTATCAAAACAATCTAAAGCCTTTACCCTCTCTAGTGCCTAGAACTCCTGTTTCTACTATCCTAAACAGTATCTCTTTTTCCTCTGGTATGCTTCTGTGCTTCCTAAGGATTGCACGCCTGTTGCTGCTGGGCGTTATCTGCAATTCAATCAGGCATTTGCTTGTGTATTTCAGTAAGTCTCCGCCTACGATATTGACTTTATCTTTTTCTTCAAAGCTGGAGTAAACTTGGTTTGTTATCAATACAGGGATTTGTTTTTTTCTAGCTATTTCAGATAAATAGGATAGTTGTTTGCCTAGCTCTCGGTTTACTTCATAAACATCTTCTGATGTGCCTAATTCTATCCTATAGAGCATTGCTATGGTGTCAATAATTATTAGGCCTATCTTGTCATTTACAATATCTTTTAATCTCTCAAAATCCTTTTTTTGTTCATCAAAGCTTGTTGGGCGCAGAAATATCATCCTCCCCAGTATTTTCTTGTAGTCTAGGGCAATCTGCCTTAGCCTATCTAACGAGAAACTGCCTTCTGTGTCTACGTAGATTACCTTTTTGTCGTTCCTTGCAACATTTATAGCGCACAGCAGAACAAGATTTGTTTTGCCGCTGCCAGCAGGCCCGTAGATAGTAGTAATAATGTCTTTATCGTACCCACCATCAAGCATTTTGTCAAGAATTTTGCTACCTGAGGGAAGTTTTTCTGTTCTCATGAATATAATGAATGGCCATATTTATAAAACTATTTCGGTTTTAGGATAGCAGAAACTTTATATATAATTTTAGTCTCCTACCCTTCATGAAAAAAGAGAAGAGTCTGGCTGTTACATCCTTTACTTTAAGTTTATTTTTCTGGATACCTCTTTTAAATGTATTTTTAGGTACTTTGGCTATTGTTTTTGGGGTGGGTGCCCTTAAAAATATTAAAAAAAGCCCCTCCACATATGGGGGTAGAGCTTATGCAATAGCGGGAACTATACTAGGTTCATTGACTATTGTTTTGTCTTTAATGGGCCTTATTCTATATTCTCAATAAGTCGGTTAAAAAAGCAGATAATAGAAACATTTAAAAAGCAATTAAGATAGACATTATATACTAAATTAGATGGGAGTATATAAAAAAGGTGCTTTGTAGGATGGAAGACTTAGTTATGGCTTTGACTGGAGTATTGTTTTTTATCCTATTTGCTTTTCTTGGCTTTATCTTTGTTGTTTTCTTAGTTTCCAGGTGCGTAAAAAGAAAAGAGATCGACTTTAAGCCTAAGGTTAGTATTGTAATACCTACTTTTAACGAAGAGAAAAACATTAAAGAATGCTTGGACTCAATCTTTGATTCTGACTATCCTAAAGAAAAGATAGAGGTTATTGTTGTTGATGATGGGAGCAAAGATAAAACGACAAATATTGTAAATGATTATAAGAAGGTGCACTTATTAAAGCAAAACCACTGCGGAAAGTCTGAAGCATTGAATCTTGGGGCCTTAAAGGCGTCACATGAGTTTATCCTGACAATAGATGCAGATACAATTATTGATAAGGATTGCATCAAAGAGATTGTTAAACCCTTGGCTGATAAAATGGTCGGTGCGAGCACAGGCAACAGCAGGGTAAAAAATTCGAACAGCCTGGCTGGCATCTTTCAGAATATTGAGTATCATTATAATAACCTGATAAGGAACGTATTCTCTATTGTTTTTAAAAATGGAATCTGGTTTTTTGGGGCTTTGGCTTGCTATAGAAAATCAGTTTTAGTCAAGATAGGCCATTTCAAGAAGGATTCAATGACAGAGGATATGGATATTGCCTTGGAAATAAAAAAGGAGGGTTATAAAACAATTAATGTCCACAATGCTTTTGGCTATACAATTGTTCCAAAGAATTTTCGCGAATTATATACCCAAAGATCAAGATGGTGGGTAGGGGTTTTGCAGTCCTTAATAAAGAATAGGGATATGTTTTCTCATAAATCATCCCCAGCAATATTGTTTTTGTTTGTGAACCAGTTCTGGTGGTCTTTTTACGCATTTTTGTCTTTTCCAGCAATACTTTACCAGGTAAATTACTGGCTGCCTTATAACTCCCAGAGTTTCGCAAGTTTGTTTGGCTACCTGTTCAGGTGGTTTAGCCTCTCTGGGCCGATTTTTGTGTTATACAAGCTGCCTGTCTGGGGGATATCGTTTTACAGCTTTTTTGGCGTTCTCTCGGGTATAATAAGCACCATTATGATAGTGGCTGCTATAAAAATGTTTAAGGATAGAATAAATTTCAAGAATATGTTTGCAATATTCTTTTACTTTCCATATACAATAATTTTAAATATAATCATCGTTATCAGTCTATTAAGGCCTGAATTATGGAGAAAAAAGGCTTTTATCAGGTGAAAATAAGTGGATGCTGGTTTATTAATTAGCTCAGTAGTTGAACATAAGGATATAGGTAGTTTAGTTACTGCGTACTACACCCAGGTTGGGAGGCCCATATTGGATTTTTTACATTTGATATTTGATAATGTTTTCGATATAACTCTTTTTCTTGCAATAATATTATCTGTTTTATATTTCTATTTTTCAATCAACAGTTTTTTTCTTAAAGATAAGAAGAGAAACTGGAGATTTGATGAGAAAAAAGCTCCATTTGTCACAGTGCAGATACCTACCTATAACGAATTAGTTGCTATAAGATGCGCTAAAAGATGCTTAGATTTTAATTATCCAAAGAATAGGTATGAAATAATAATCGGCGATGACAGCAAGGACAAAAGGATTTCCAAAAAATTAGACGAATTTGCAAAAAAACACAGCTTGGTTAAGATTACAAGAAGAGGAAATAACAAAGGTTATAAGGCAGGTAATCTGAATCACATGTTAAAATTTTCAAAGGGAGATATACTGGTCTTGTTTGATTCAGACTTTACGCCCTCTGATGGCTTTTTGAGAAAAATTGTTGCTCCTTTCATGCATGACAATAACATAGCTGGGGTGCAAGCAAGGTGGAAGTCTGTTAATACGAACCAGAATCCAGTAACTTTACTGGGCTCTACAATAATCTCTGTTTTCCATTTTATAACACTCCCTTTTGTTTATAAGAAGAGAAGGCTTTCATTTCTTTGCGGCTCTGCAGAGGCTGTAAGAAAAGATACCCTAGTGAAGCTGGGTGGATGGGAAGATGGCAGCTTGACAGAGGATATTGAATGTTCCTTGAGGCTCCTTAACAATGGATATAAGATAGAATATCTTGACGATCTGGAGTGCGGTGGTGAGGTCCCCCACAAGCCAAGAGACCTGTACAAACAGCAGATGAGATGGGCTTATGGGGTTATAAAGTCATTCAAAGACCATTCAAAGACCATTATCAGAAACAAAAACCTCGATGTTCAGGACAGGTTATTGATTCATATAATGCTGAGTGGTTATTTGCTTTCGGTTTTATTCATTCTCCTTTTCCTGACAGGCTTTTTGACCTTGATAACCCACAGGCCAGAGCCTATTGATTTTGCAAAGTTCTTTACTGATTTAGGCAGGAATGTGTTATTAACAAGCGGGATACTAGTTGCAAGTATGGTGGCTTTAACTAAAACAAGCAATCTTAAGAGATTACCTTCCATGGTATATTCTTCTTTTAGGTATGGATTGATTGTGACTTTTTATGTCAATGTCGGAATCTTTAAAGTGTTGATAAAAAAACCTATGCAGTGGTATATGCTTAATAAACTTGGAAATGAAACTATCCAGTAAGTTTATTTTTTTGATTATTATTCTGTTTGTTGCTGTAAAATCATTTTTTTTGAGCCCCAATATATGGTGGGATTCTGCTGTTTATGTCGGGATTGGCAAATATATGCTTTCCCTTGGCAAAGTTGGCTTGTGGGAGTCTTCTAGACCCTTGGTTTGGCCGTTTATTCTGGGCCTTGGCTGGAAACTTGGGTTGAATGCAGTCATTTTTAGCAAGATATTAAGTGTTTTATTTGTTATTGGTTCTCTATATCTGACTTATCTTATTGGGGAAGATGTCTTTAATGAGAAAATAGCGCTCATAGCGACACTTTTTTTGGCTTTTTCACCAACACTGTTCTTTAATTCAGATATTGGCCTTAGCGGGATTCCAGCTACCTTCTTTGGGTTATTGGCTGTTTATTGTTTTCTGAAGAAAAAACTCTTTTTTGTCGGGTTATTTTTAGGGCTTGCATTCATGACTAGGTTTTTACACTTAATTATTGCGCTGGGTGTTGTTTTTATTTTGGTATTCTATTATAAAAGGATTAAGCCGGACAGAAGGGGTCTAATGGTGTTTGCAGGGGGCTTTTTAATTCCGGTTATGCCTTACCTTATCCTAAATCTTTATTTATATCATAATGTCTTTTATCCATTTATTCTGCAGAGTACTTTGACAAAATACACCGGATGGATGTGGTGGGAACCAATAAGTTTCTACTTTTTGAACCTGCTTAAAGAAAATTTTTTGGTTGTTTTTGGAGTAATTGGAATGATTTTAATTTTTAGAAAAACTAATTACAAAAAATCATTAATCCTGGCTTTGTTTTTGTTATTCTTTGTTTTTTATAACCTGATGGTTCATAAAGAAATGAGGTTTGCTGTAACATTCCTGCCTTATTTATACCTTATTGCTTCTTTTGGGTTGGTCCATTCGTTTGATTCGATAAAAAATAGAAGATTAGTGCTCACAGTAACAATATTGCTCCTTTGTTTGTGGGCTTATCAGGGGTTTTCTCAGTATGGGGGAGAGGAAAAAATAGATTATTATGATACTTTTTGGGAGTATTCCGATAAGGCAGATGGAAAGCTGTGGGTTACGAGCCCTATATTCATTGTTAATTCAGATGTCAGGGCAAGTGAATTGATTTATTATCCTATGAGTGATGCTGAGAGATTCAAGAAATTGACTAATAATTTAGATGATGCAGAGCATTTGCTGATTAATACATGCGATATCCCCTGTGTTCCTCATGACCCAGATTGTGAGGCAGAAAAACAAGGTTTTATTGGTGCTGTTAAGGATAAATTCAAGAAGGTTTATTCAGATAAGTTTTTGGATTGCGAACTTTATATCTTCGAGAAGTGATTATCGTTGAGTCGAGTAAAATTAATATAAATAGCTCGACTCAATGATTCCAAAAACTCGCAACTAGCGAGTTTTTGTTATTTTTTTACTTTGATAAAGTCTCCAATAGTAAACCCTTCACCAGAACTGCCTTTTACTTCTTCATGCTTCTCTTCATGCTGTTCTACTAGCTGGATTTGCAGGAATCTTTCAATCTTTCTTGCCAGTTCCATGGATGGCTCAAACTTGCCTGATTCTATATTATGAACCAAAGAAACCTTTTCATTTATATTTTTTGCAAAATCCTCCTGTTTTAGGCCTAGTTTTTCTCTAGCATTTTTTATTCTTATATTGTAGTCTGGAACAACAATCTGAATAAATTTCTCCCTCTGCAGCTCCTTCTTTTTGATATTTTTTGTTTTTTCTTCTTTAATCTCTGGCCTTGCCCTTCTGACTACCTTTCCAAATTTTGTACATTTGCTGCAGACAGTTAACTCTACGCATTCGATAGAAGCAACTACCAGGTTTTCTGTTTCTTCCCCACACATATCACAATTCGGCATATTATTTGAGAAATAAAAATTATTTATAACTTTTTCCACTTTTTCAAAAACATTTAAAAACTAACTTACTATCCTTTGTGGCATGGCAAAACTTAGGCAGGTTATAATTGCTGTAGAAGGTCATGTTGACCACGGCAAAACATCCATCCTTGATAGAATTAGAGGAACCTCTGTTGTAACAGGAGAGGCTGGCAAGATTACGCAGGCAATCGGAGCTTCTATAATCCCTCTTCCTACAATTCAAAAGATATGCGGTCCATTATTACAGACCCTGAATATGGAGTTTACTGTGCCTGGTTTGCTGTTTATTGACACACCAGGTCATGCGGCTTTCACAGCTTTAAGGAAGAGAGGCGGAAACCTGGCAGATACAGCAATTGTGGTTATTGACATAAATGAAGGGATTATGCCCCAGACACAGGAGGCTATTGAAATCCTTAAGACATACAAGACGCCATTCATAATTGCAGCAAATAAGATAGACCTAATCCCTGGCTTTCAGCATAAAGAAGGAAAACCAATTGTTCAGGCTATAACAGAACAAGAGCCTAAGGTTCAAGCACAAGTTGAGACCAAAATGTACGAATTAGTCGGGAAGATACATGAGCTTGGTTTTGAATCTGAGCGCTTTGATAGGGTTCAGGATTATGCTAAGCAGATAGCAATAGTTCCCACTTCAGCAGATTCAGGAGATGGAATTCCAGAGCTTTTGATGGTAATGACTGGTCTTGCACAAAAGTACCTTGAATCCGGCCTTAAGTGCGATACAGAAGGGCAGGCAAAGGGGATTATTCTGGAGTTAAAGGAGGAGAAAGGTCTTGGTACAACTGTTGATGTTATCTTGTATGACGGCAACCTGAAAAGAAATGACCTCGTTGTTATTGGAAGCTTGACAGAACCAGTTGTGACAAAGGTAAGGGCTTTGTTAGAGCCAGCACCACTGGCAGAGATGCGCGAGCAAAAAGCAAAATTCAAGCCAGTCCAGTCAGTTACAGCTGCAACAGGCGTGAAAATAGCAGCCCCTCAGCTGGAGAATGCAACTGCAGGCATGCCTTTGCTCTCTGCAACGCAGGAAACTGTGGAGGAAGCAAAGGTAGAGGTCCAGAAAGAGGTTCAAGAGGTTCTAATCCAGACTGAGACTTCCGGGGTGATAGTAAAGGCAGATACTCTGGGGAGTCTTGAGGCAGTTGATAAGCTGTTAAAAGAGAAAAATGTCCAGATAAGAAAAGCAACTATTGGAAATATCTCAAAAAAGGACATTTCAGAAGCAGAATCTATCTACGAAAAAGACCCTTTCAAGGCAGTTGTCCTTGGCTTTAATGTTCATATCTCACCAGATGCTTTGGAATTGGCTAAAAAAACAAAAGCAAAGATTATCACAGATGCAGTTATCTATAAATTAATCGAGGACTTTGAGAAATGGCGGGAAGAAGAAAAGAAAAGGCAGGAGGCAAAACAGCTGGATGTACTTGTTAGGGCCTGCAAAGTGCGGATAATGCCTGGTTATGTATTTAGGCAGAGCAATCCTGCTGTTTTTGGCGTCGATGTTCTTGGGGGTGTTTTGAAGGTTGCTGCTCCAATGATGAAGGCTGACGGAAGCAGACTAAGTGAGGTTAAGGGAATACAACAGGAGCAGGAAAATATTGAAAAAGCAGAGCGTGGCAAGCAGGTCGCGCTTTCAATGGGCAAGGTTACTGTTGGAAGACAGATTAATGAAGGCGATATTCTTTATTCTGATATTCCTGAAGAAGATTTTAGAAAGCTGAAAGGATTGAAAAAAAACTTAAGCAAGGAAGAAATTACCTTGCTTAAGGAGATAGCTGCTATAAAGCGAAAAGAAAACGCAGTCTGGGGCATTTGAGTATGCAGAACTTAAAGATTCTCAATAAAAAACAAATCAAAAATCTCTTGGAATTAATCAAAAACCAGTGGGGCTGTGATGTTGAGCTGGATTATGTTTTTCTAATAAACCAAAAAAACAAGGTATTTCTTGCAAATAGGGAGCTATTTGACGTCGATTTAAAGAAACTGAGAGTGAATTCTCTTGGGCTTTATTTTGGTGAGCAGGTTAATGAAAAGGAATTCAGGCTTAGTATTGAAGGAAGCCAGCTGATTGGGCCGAAAGCAACAAAGAATGTTGTAGAATTAGATGACTCTGAAGCTAGATTGTGGTTAAAGGGAGAGGATATTGAGAAAGAAGTTGATTGTAATGGCTTTGTAATCATAAAAAATAGCGACGATTACATGGGAAGCGGTAAAATAAAAGACAATAAAATTCTTAATTATGTGCCTAAGACAAGAAGACTTGCAGTTTCTGATTAGGATTTTTCATTATCTCTATCAATTCTTTGTTCAAATCAATACATGCTTTATCTGCTTTTATACCTAATGTCCTTCCACAGGCGAAATCACTTCTTCTTATCACTATTTCTTTATTATCATTGAAATCTTTGTTTATTTCTGCGCTTATTTCTTCAGAAAGAGCTCCTACTTTCACAATTATTTTTATTTTTTCTTTATTTCTGATGAATTTTTTTATTGATTCTAAATCAAAATCAGCTCTTGTGCCGATAATACAATCCCCCCTTTTAGTCACTTCTTTATCTTTTGTAAACTCTAATGTTGTTTTGTGTTTAGCTGTTATATTCGGATGACCATAAGCTGAGAAAGAGTAAGGCATTTTAAAAATAGAATAAAAAATTATTTCAGTATATCTTCGATTGGTTTTGAAGACTGTTTGCCTGCTTTTCCTGCCTGTTTTGCTTCTTTTGCAATCTTTTCCAGGTCAACACCCAGGTCTTTTAGGCCCTTGATATGCATCTGCATTAATTGCTCCACTATCTGGAGTATTTTCATCATTTCTTCCCTTTCTTTTGCAAGTGTTGCAAGTGCTCCCTTATGAAAGCCGATTTGTTCCTCACTACCGACTTGGACTTTAGCAGCCTTTGCTTGTTTTTTCTTTGCCATAATTATCACCATTTGTTGTTTATTATTGGTTACTAAAACACTAACCTTTAATAAATCTTTTGAATTTTTCACTACTATGAACATAATAAATAATGACGAGCTGATTAGCGAGAAGGAATGGATAGATTATATTGATTCTATAGAAACAGATTTTGATAGTTTAGAGACTAATAAGGAGCGGGCTAAGCGTATATTGGAGGATAAGATAATCGAAGCAGTTAAAAAAAATAAAACACAGAGCTTTGGAATATTGTTTTCCGGCGGAGTTGATTCTTCTTTAATCGCTTTGATATCAAAGAAACTAGGATGCAACTTTACATGCTATTCTGTTGGTTTGGAAAATGCCAAGGATATTGAATTTGCAAGAAAGGTTGCTGATAACCTGGGATTTACACTAAAGATAAGGGTAGTTAGTTTGGAAGAGTTAGAAGAGATTATAAAAAAAGTTGTAAAGATACTTAATGAACCTGATTTTATGAAGGTTGGTGTTGGAAGTGTTACTTATATTGCTTCTTTACTAGCTAAGAATGATGGGAAGAACACTGTTTTTACTGGTCTTGGTTCTGAGGAAATATTTGCAGGCTATCAGCGGCATGCGGATGCGCTTGTTAAAGGCTACAAGGAAGTACACAAAGCCTCTTTTGAGGGATTAAAAGCAATGTGGAAGCGTGATTTTGTACGGGATTTTTCAATCACTAAACATATTGGTGTTGGTGTTAAGCTTCCATTCCTTGATGAAGATGTGATAAGGACAGCCATGTCAATACATCCGATGCATAAGATTGATAAGAATTTCAAGAAAATAATTCTACGGGAGATTGCACAAAGCATCGGCTTGCCAAAGGAATTTGCATGGAGAAAAAAACTAGCTGCACAATACGGGAGCAGGTTTGACAAGGCAATAGAGAAGCTGGCTAAGAGAAACGGATTCAAATACAAGAAGGAATATCTGCAGAGTTTGCTTTAAGCAGGCGCCTCTAACTTATTTTATATGCAGCTCCAGTACGTCCCCATTTAGCAGTTCTTTATCTAATTTCCTGAATGTTTGTCCGTCGAATTTGGCTGATTTGCCCCATACCCTTGCAAATTTAAACTTATCAACGAAATCTCGGTGCAGTTTTAAGCAGACATCTCTTATTGTGCACCCCTTGAACATTATCAATGGTTCTTCCATGTCAGCACGTTTGTTAACCTCTTTTAAGAAAATACTTATGAGACCAAGCCTGTTGTAGATTGCTTCTCTAAGCTCGCCAATCCCCCTGCCCTTCTCAGCAGAGACAATCACATCTGGCTTTATCTCATCGACTATCTTTTTTAGCTTGGCTTCATCAATAAGGTCTATCTTGGTGATTACTGTGATGGCTTTTGTGTAAATTCTGTCTCCTTCTATTATATCAATCAGTTGGTCAGCATCTATATCTGTTCTTATTAATATGTCTGCATTATTCAATTTCATTTCTCTTGCAATGTCGCTGATAGTTTTATTATCGATTTTTGTCAGCTTTACAGTTGAACCAACACTTATGCCTCCGCGCTCCTTTTTTGTTATCCTCACATCTGGTTTTTCCTGGTTAATC
>JAHWIK010000033.1 GCA_019322485.1 Candidatus Woesearchaeota archaeon | reverse complement strand
GGTCTCTTATTGAATCTGCCCGCTTTTGAGCAATGTCCTGGCTTAAGGATTCTATTTTACCTAGAGTTGCCGCTTTAAGAATAACTTCTTTTATAGTTCTATTGGTACTGAAAGGGTCTGTATAAGCTAAACCTATTACTATGTCATATTTTTCTCCTTCCTGAGCTGCTCTGGCAAGCGGGTCAAAGGCTCCGATTATATTATGTGCCAAGGTTCGCACATTCCTATTTGAACTATTCTTCAATAATTGAGCTTGCTCTAGTAAATATAGCATTGTTGTATAAGCTTCTCCACTAACATACCCTTGCTTAACCATAGAATCAATAACCTTTAATGCTTGGTCACCAAGATCATAATGCTTTTTGCCTTTATTGAACGCTGCAGATGAATGTACGACATTTCCACGGTGTCTAACTACCAGGGGCACCTCACTTGAGCTTTCGCTTAAAACACATCCGCCTGCACCAAGAAGAGCTCCTAAGCTAAAAAGAATTGCTCCGGCAGTACCTAAACCTGGCCCTGTATTGCCTTTTTCTGCCAGCTCTTCTGAGCTTCTGTCCTTAGTTATTTTTTCTAACTCTCCCATAAATGTACCTCTTAGTATGGATCTTTTTGGTAACTTCTTTGTAGGGGGGTGCCAATACCAAACATGATACTTAGCTTATTATCTCCGTTGAAGTCAGTATTCCCTGAAACTGAAAAAATCCCGCTCCCTTTTGTTAGATAAATACCAACAACACCCTTGTGAGTTTCATCATAACCTGGAGCAGCCAGATTACTGAGCCAGGTAGGGGCCCAGCCAAAACTAAAATAGTTCAAAGGCTTTTGATATTTACCCTGTTTGTTCCATGGAATAGCAATTAGAACTGAGCCAGCATGTTGGTCTTGTTCTGATATCACACCAGGCCATTTTCCCATGAAATAGTTGTAGTCGACTAATAACCAGGCTTTGCCAAGGTTTGCATCACAATATAATCCAGCTCCCTTTGAAGGGTGCTCGCCTTCGGTTCCTAGATGTTCAAAATTAGTGTGTCCTTGAGCAACATCAGAATCAAATGCTTTTGCTCCAGCACGCCACGCATTCCTTCTACCGCCGCCTAGCTCAACCTGTGGTAAGAGCAATTCTGAAAGTTCAATACCTATTCTTGGGTCATAGTTAGAACGTTCTCCAGTCACTCCAGCATTGAGATAAACAAACCCATTGTTTCTAAGATTATGCGTTAGCTGTAAAATAACCTCCCCACCAGCAGCATCAAATTCCATTTCATCATCAACATTACCGAGGCAGCCAGCAAGAAGCGCTTCTAAAGCAATGCCTGGCCCTAAAGCATATCTTGCCCTTAATTGAAGGGTATGCATAGAATAAGGCGTATCGTTCTTGTTTCCATCGCCAAAGTTATAAAGTAATATGAAAGCTTCTCCCTCGGAAAGAGGCCTTGGGTTGCCGTCACTTCTTGTAAGAGTAAATATATCGCTTGACCTTGGCAGCGCTTTGTATGGCTCAAAACTTTCTGGAGGCACAAGGATCCCTTCCTTATTCTGGACAAGGGGAATCCCGTCAACATTTATGGCTGCTTCTGGTATGGTTGTTGCAGCACAACTAGCTGCAGCTAAAGCCAATGCAGCAACAGCAGCCTTGGTTCCACTCTCTCCTCTTACTCTCATTGTTGGCATATATAGAAGGACACCTTCTGGAAGCTCTTCAGGAAGGTGCATATACAGCTTTGGGTTTGATTGAAGTATTTTAGCAACCTCGTATCCTACTGTCATTCTAACATTATTGGTAGGGCCATAAGGGGTGTGTAACAAGTCTTTATCCATCCCATCTATATTATCTCGGATAAGAACACCTATGATTTCGGCTAATTGATTATCAGAAAGATTTACTCCACCAGTTTCATGATTAGAATACCCTCTGTTGGTTTTTTCTGCCCATCTTCCAATTCCTGCAACAATCTGACCAAGCCTTCTTTGAAGAGCAGCATCCTCGCTTAATCTGACAACCTTTGTTTCTCCACGACCATTCGCATACTTAATTTCTTGCACTCCATTTATAAAATCAGCTAAGGTGCTGCCATCTTGCAGCTTTATTCCAAGATTTGCTGCATGAGTGAGTTCCGCTCTATATTCTGATTCTCTAACTAACTCTTTGGTTTCTAGATTTTTATATAGCCTTTCACCATCACTATCAAAGATTGATGGAACAAATTTAGAAGCAACTTCTGCTTCAAGAGGACTTTGTGTAGGGCTCTCTGAAGTTAGTTTATCATTTCGAGCTCTAGATGAGACCATTCTTTAACCCCCAACTTAATCGAGTATTAAACTATCAACTAACACTTTTTTTACTAAGAAATTCCACAACTTATTTAAAGGTTTCTTTATGTAACTATTGAGGAATAGATACATTAGAAATTTAATGATAAAAAGAGTTATAAAGATTCTTTTAAATCCTTATCCTATGATAAATATAATTGGAGCTGGGCCAGTTGGCTGTTATGCAGCTTATTTACTCTCTAAGGCAGGTGAAAATGTAAGGGTTTTTGAGGAGCACTCAGCTATAGGAAGCCCTGTGCAATGTACTGGTTTGGTTACGAGCCAAATAAGCGAGCTAGTCACATTAAAAAAAGATGTTGTTGTAAATAAGATAAAGAAAGCTAGAATCCATAGCGGCAAAAATTCTTTTGAGGCAAGAATTTCTGATACTGTTATTGATAGGAAGAAGTTTGACCAGTCACTGGCAAAAAAAGCATTAAAATCTGGATGTGAATTTTTTTTCAATTACAGATTTTTAGGCATCAATAATAGAAACCTAGTCTTCAAAAATTTAAAAAACAAAAAGATAAGGAAAATAGCTATTGACAAAACTGATTCTTTAATAGGCGCTGACGGCCCTAATTCTGTTGTAAGAGATTATGTTGGTAAAATGAATAGAATAAATCATCTTATGGGGATTCAAGCGAGAGCAAAACTAAAGGATGAGGGCAATATTTTTGAGGTATGGCTTGATAAAGCTCCTGATTTTTTTGGTTGGGCTGTTCCAGAGAATGAAGGAATAGTGCGGATTGGTTTGGCTGCTAGGAAAAATCCTAACTCTCACTTTCAGAAATTTTTAGAATCAAGGAAAATAAGAAAGAAAGATATAATTGAACTTCAGGGGGGGTTAATCCCCATCTATGACCCAGAATTAAAAGTCCAAAAGAGCAATATCTATTTAGTTGGTGATGCTGCTGGCCATGTAAAGGCAACAACTGGTGGCGGAATAGTCCCTGGTTTGATTGGTGCAGAATGTCTGGTAGACTCTATTTTGCATAATAAGGATTACCAGAGATTATTAAATAAAAGAATCAATCTTAAGTTGTTGGCTCATTTAAAGTTGAGAAATATCTTAAATAATTTTTCTGAGAGCGATTTAAATAAATTGATTAAACTTTGCAGCCAAAATAAAATAAAAAAGACATTGGGAACTGTTGGTAGGGATAATCCCATCAAATTATTAACAGTTTTAGCAATAAAAGAGCCAAGATTTCTGTTCTTTTTGAAGAATGCGCTAAAAGGCTGGCATTAAACTTCCCGCCCAGCCGACCCCCTCCTGCCCCCACCATTATGGAGAATTCATTAAAAACCATAACCTTTTTATTTTAACCGCTTTTCTTGTTTGTGATATGGTTATGGAAGACAAAAATAATGATGATGAAGAATTTTCGATAGACTTCAGCAAGATTACTAATTTCTTTAAAAGAAAGAAATCCAAGGTTGAGGAAGTTAAAAAACTAGAGGGAGAAGCAAAAGAAGTCAAGGAAGAAGTAGAAAGCAAGATTGAAGGAGAGAAACCAAGTGGAGAAGAGCTAAAAGAACTTAGGACGGACAAGGATAAGATCGCCCGGGTTGAGAAAGAATTGCAAATGGAAGAGCAAAAAGCAGAGGAAGTGGATAGGCAGGAAGGTGAGCTAAGAAGGGATGTAAGAGAAATCAATGAGGAGATAAAAGAGGTTAAGGAAGATATAGAAGAGCGCGAACAAAAGGAAGGGGGCGAAGAGATTTCAATTGATTTTACCAAAATAAAGAATTTTTTCAAAGGTCTTACCAAAAGTGGAGAAAAAGAAGAGATGGAAGAAGGCAGACCAGAGACTAAGGCTGGGGAAGAATCAGAAGAAGAAATTTCTTTTGATTTCAGCAAAATAAAATCATTCTTCAAGGGCTTTGGAAGAGGAGAAAAAGAGCCTAGCGGTGAGGAAGAAATTTCAATTGACTGGAAAGCCATTTCTGAGTTTTTTGTTAAATATAAACTAGTATTTTTGTTATTGATTCCCTTATTCTTATCCATTTTTTTGAGAGTGCAGCCTGCATATTTACCTATTACTGACAATTGGGCAAAGAATAATGTATACAATTATTTTAAGGACCAGATAAGGACCCAGATAAATCAGCAGTACCCTAACCTGCCTGGCCAGAACAAGGATGTTCTGGTTGAGAGAGAGTTCCAGAAATTCTTATCTGAACAAAAATCTATGTTGGACCAGCAGATAGAAGGTACATCTGCTCATTTTAAAACAAGGTTGCAGAATGAGAACGGGCAGACTTATTTGTTAGCAATAGACCCTTACTTCTGGGCAAGACATGCAAGAAATATTATTGAAAATGCCCATCCTGGCGATGAATTGAGGGATGGAAAGCCTTATGATAATCATATGTACGCGCCTAATGGTCGAGGAGTTCCTCCGGATACGTTTCACGCTTATCTAGAAGCTTATGCATATAAATTCTTCAGTTTTTTTAATAGAGATTTGGATTTGCTAAAAGTAGTTTTCTATGTGCCTGTTATCTTAGCCGCCTTAGCTGTTATCCCAGCATTTTTTATTGCCAGACGCATAGGTGGAAACTTTGGTGGTGTTATTGCTGCTGCAATTGTCGCAATCCATCCAGCATTTTTGACAAGGACAGCTGGTGGTTTTGCTGATACAGATGCTTATAACGTACTGTTCCCCTTGTTAGTAACTTGGCTTTTCCTAGAGGCATTTGAGACAAAGGACAGAAATAGGAAAATATTATTTAGCGCAATAGCAGGTTTGTTTGTTGGGATGTACTCATTTACATGGGGAGGTTGGTGGCATATTCTTGCCTTTATATTTGCCACTTTAGTAATTTATCTTGGATATTATACTATCTTACATATAAATGAATTAAAAAAGGGACTAACAAATTTTGTTAAGCAGCCAGGTATTAAGAATACTTTATTTTTGCTTTTGTGTTTTATGATTTCTTCAATGGTATTTGTTTCGATTTTTACTAGTTTTTCGACTTTCAAAAGCTTTTTGTTAACAGGCCCTATGAGTTTTGTTAAGATGAAAGAAGTAGGAATAACAACTGTGTGGCCTAATGTCTTTACAACAGTTGCTGAACAAAATCCTGCATCACTTAATGGAGTAATATCGCAAATTGGTTTTGGTAATTGGTTCTTGTTTTTAATCGGAATATCTGGTTTGGTATTATCGACAATTAAGAAAAAAGATGCTAAACTTTGGTTTATTGGGTCTTCTATTGTTTGGTATGCCTTAATTATCTTAGCTAAGCCGCAAAATCTTAGGATATTTATTGTCTTAGTAGCTATACCTGTAATAGCCAGACTTATAATAGCAGTAAGGGAAAGTGACAGGGAAATAGATGCAAAGTATGCTATTCTTTTGGCACTTTGGATACTTTCCACAATATATGCAAGTGTTAAAGGTATAAGGTTTACTTTGTTACTGGTACCTGCGTTTGCTGTTTCATTTGGCATTACTGTTGGTTTAATGTATAAGTACCTTAATACATGGATTTCAAAAGAACTTAATATCCATAAAATTATAACCAGTGTTTCTCTTATACTATTGATGTGTTTATTGCTTATAGCCCCATTTAAATCTGCTATGGCAACAGCTACGAATGAGATACCTAGTATGAATGATGCGTGGTGGTCTTCTTTGGAGAAGATAAGGCTTGAATCAGAGCCAGACGCAATTATAAATTCTTGGTGGGATTTTGGACATTGGTTCAAGTATATTGGCGACAGAGCAGTTACATTCGATGGAACATCACAAAATAGTCCTCAAGCGCACTGGATTGGCAATACCTTATTGACAGATGATGAAGACAAAGCAATTGGAATATTAAGGATGCTTGATTGTGGGGCAAATAATGCTTTTAGAGAATTGAATAAAATAATAACCGATACACCAAAGGCGATTGATGTTATATATAAAATAATTGTTTTGGATAAAGTTGATGCAAGAAAGATTTTAGAAGATGAAGGATTGTCAGATAGAGAAGCAGATTCTGTTTTGCAATATACCCATTGTGAGCCACCAGAGGACTATTTTATATCTTCTGAGGATATGGTTGGTAAGGCAGGTGTTTGGTCTCATTTTGGAAGCTGGGATTTTGATAGGGCATTAATGTACAATACCCTTAAGAAGAGGGAGTATACGAATGATAAGGATAAAAGTGCTCAATTCTTACAGGAAAGGTTTAATTTGTCTCTGGAAGAAGCTGAAAATATCTATTATGAGATACAATCAATAAGTGACAGCAAAGAAGCGAACAACTGGATAGCAGAATGGCCTAATTATTTTGGAATGCAGGGTTGCAACAAAAAGGACAATAAAACTTTAGAATGCGGATTTTTGCAGGGAACAAAAGCTTTGGTCGATTTAGAGACAATGGATGTCGATATCTCAACACAGCAGGGAATAATGCATCCTGCAGCATTAGCATATGCCACAGAAGATGGAATGGTCAAAAAGGAATTTTTGAATGATACTATTGGCACTGTAGGAATGACCTTGATTCCTTCTGGTGATGGCTATACTGCTTTACTTTGCCACCCTAAATTAGTAGCTGGCATGTTTACAAGGTTATTTTATATGGAAGGCCATGGCTTGAAACATTTTGAGAAATTCAGCGACCAAAGAGGCATAACCGGCGGCAGAATAATTGTCTGGAAGGTTAATTGGGAAGGAAACGCAACCAATATAATGGATGAATTTAAAGAGCCCGAAGAAACAAAAAAAGAGGAGATTGAGGAAACTGCAATAGACGAAAGTGAAGCAGAGGTTAGTTCTAATCTCTCCTCTAATAAGCCCTAATATGAGAAAGGAAAATATCTGGGTAGTAATACCAGCTTATAATGAAGATAGAAATATAGGGAAGATAATTAAGAAAACAAAAAGGTATGTCAATAAAATAATTGTTGTTGATGATGGAAGCAAGGATAAAACTTTTGATGTAGCTATCAGGAACAAAGTTATTTCTTTTAGGCATATAGTGAATCTAGGCAAAGGTGCGGCTATTAAGACTGGATGTGATTTTGCAATTAAAAATGGAGCAGAAGCCTTAATTTTACTTGATGCTGATGCACAGCATGACCCAAATGAAATTCCTAATTTTCTGAAGAGCCTTAAGGACGCTGATATTGTTTTTGGTTATAGAAAGCGAGGCAAACAGATGCCATTAATACTTAGATTTGGTAATCTGGTTATCAACAAAGCCACAAAGTTATTATATAACCTTAACCTGAGAGATACACAGTGCGGTTATAGGGCACTTACGAGAAAGGCTTACAAAAAAATCAGGTGGATAGCTAGCGATTACAGCATGGAATCAGAGATGATAGCAAATGTTGGCAAAAAAAAGCTAAAATACAAGGAAATTCCAATACAAACAATCTACTCTGATAAATACAAAGGCACAACGGTTTTGGATGGAATCAAGATTGTGCTTAATATGTTTTGGTGGAGATTAACAAGGTGAGAAAATGGTACTTGGAATACAGATTTTAGGGACTTTGTTTGGAGTATTTATGGCATACTATACTTTTTTGCATTATAAAAGGAAGGAGCTTACTGTAAAAGAATATAGTTTTTGGTTAGTGTTATGGATACTATTTATTATTGTGGCAATATTCCCGCAGATATTAGATCCCATAGTGAAATCTTTGAATTTAGTCAGGACAATGGATTTTTTTATAATATTGGGCTTTATGTTTCTGATAGGAGCTTTGTTTTACACCTATACAATTGTAAGGATAAACCAAAATAAACTTGAAGAGATTGTCAGGAAGATTGCTATTGAAAGGAAAAAATGATCTTGAAATTATTTTTTTCATTTAGAAAAATTCTGATATACAGCAAGCTTTGGGTACAGCGTACCATGTCCTGGGTAGCCATGATAAATTCTGGTATGATTCTGTTCTTGGTTTTGTCAAAACTGCAGGATTATGGAATTAAAATATATATTACAGCTTGGTTTATTCCAATATATATTGCGATAGTGCTGATGATGATATTATTTGGTTACCTTGAAGATAGGGCTGGGTTTTATAGAGAAGAATCAAAGGAAGCTGCAAAGAGAAATCCGTATTTTAAGGAAATATTAGGGAGACTTGATAGGATTGAGAAAACTATAAAGAAATCTAAGAAGAAATAAACAGGTGAAATTCTTGGGCGTCAAATTGATTAAATTCGTTGATAGGTTTATCGGAAATGTTTTATGTATTGTATTAGGCTTATTTAGTTTTTTTAAGAGAAAAACAGCTCCAAATATAAGGAATATACTTGTGATACAGTTCTGGGGCATTGGTGAAACAATCCTTACATTTCCTGCTATAAAAGCTTTAAGACAAAAATTTCCTACTTCAAAAATTTCTATTCTTGCTACACCGCGCAATAAGGATGTTTACGAGTGTTTTAGTAGTTATGATAAATTGAATGTCATTAATTTGAATCCTCTTTCTATAACAAATTTCATGCTTAGAAATCGCAGTAAATTCGATTTAGTTATTGACCTAGAAGAATACCTAAACATTTCAGCAATAATCGCATTATTTGTAGGTAACAGAAGAATTGGCTATTCTCATGGAGTTAGGTCATTGCTTTATACAGATAAAGTGAAATATAATGACAAACAGCATGTTAGTAAAACTTTTTTAGATTTGGCGAAAAAGCTAGGTACTAGATTTGAGATAAGCCATCTTGAACAATTGAATGTAGACAAGAAAAACAAGAAAGTTGTTGATGACCTCTTTAAAAAGTTAAAAATCTCAAAGAAGGATTTAATTATAGGCGTTGCTCCTGGAGCTGCTGAATCGGCTAAATCAAGGATGTGGCCTAGAGACAGATTTACAAAGGCAGCTGACGAGCTGATTGAAAAGTATAAAGCTAAAATAGTATTTGTTGGAGCAGGCTATGAAAGAAATCTTGTTGGGAATATACAGGACTCTATGAAGAACAAGTCATTTAATCTTGCAGGAAGAATTAGCTTAAAGCAGACTTTTTATCTGATAGAGCAGTGCAAGCTTTTTATCTCGAATGATACAGGACCAATGCATATAGCAGCTGCGCAGGGAGTCAAAACAATTGGCTTGTTTGGGCCTAATCTGCCCCAAAGATTTGGAGCGTTTGGCAAGAATAATGTTTCCATATACAAAGGAAATGTATGTGAGTATAGCCCTTGCATCAATGTGCATAAGGGCCAGGTTCCTGACTGCGTGTTTACAAAAAGAAGCGGAAATTATCAGAAATGCATGAAGGCTATAGAAGTTGACGATATCTTGAAAGCAGTTGGCAAGTTGTTGTAATCTTGTTTAACCAAAATGTTCATATTCTCCGTATGTAAAGAATCCTATCAATTCTTTTATCTTAGCTAGCTTTGGGAATACTTCTTTTTCTAGAGAATTTCCCTGGATTAATTCAAAAATTTCAGGTTTGAAGATATAGATTCCTGCGTTTACAATATGCGAGCTTAATGATTTTGTTTTTTCCTGGAAGTCTATTATTAAATCACCGTCTAGGATAGCAGTTCCATAGGCAGAGGGCTTTTCCCTTGTCATTAAACCCATCGTTGCTAATTTGTTAAGGGATAGGTGCTTATTTATCATTTTTATAAGGTCAAAGTTGTTGTATGTATCGCCAGACATAACAATGAAGTTGCTCTTTATCTTTCCTTTGAGAGTTAAAAGTGCAGATGCGTTACCCTTAGAGTCTTTTTCAATAATCTCTACATTAGTGTCAATTAGTTCCTCCCTCAATTCTTTCCTGGGGTTTTGGGTTATAAGATAGATTTTTTTAATTCCGTTATTGGAAAAGAATTCAATCTGGTTCTTTATCAATGATTTCCCTTTGAAGTTTTTTAATGCCGCATCTTGCTGCGTTCCTTTCAATAAAAGAACTGCAGTTGTTATTGACTCCTCTGTCAAACCTTTCTTAAGAAAATATTCAATTGCCTGGCTTCTGGACCTTATCACAGAGCCGTCTACTTTGCTGTCCACAAGATTCAACAACGAATTATCGACACTTATGGCAATCTTCTGCTTTTTCATAATAAAAAAGTATGAATCGGTATTACTATTTAAACCTTTCGTTTTTAGTCAATATACCTAAAAACCGAAACATTTATAAAAGAGTTGTTCTTAACTAGGTATGAAAAGTTCATACTGGTGAGAATATGCAAGATATTAAGATTGTACCAAAGGTCTGGGGCGAAGAAAGATGGATTGTAAACAGAGATTATTGTGGCAAATTATTAGTTTTAAAAAAGGGTTTTAGGTGCAGCATGCATCATCACAAAAACAAGGATGAAACATTCTACATAAACAAGGGTAAGGTTCTGTTGGAATTAGATGGAAACAAGATTATAATGAAACCTGGTCAAGCACAAATGGTAAAACCAAATCAAGAACATAGATTTACTGGTTTGGAGGATTCCGAGATTATTGAATTTTCAACACATCATGAAGATTCTGATTCATACAGAGATGAATTATCTGGAGAAGTTGATTTGTCGAAATTGGAATTGCCTGGTGAAAAAGAATGAAGTGCTTAGTAACAGGAGGAGCTGGATTTATTGGTAGTAATCTTGCTTTAGAACTGGAGAAACAAGGGCATGAAGTAACAATAGCAGATAATTTTAGCTCAGGGCATAAGGAAAACATAAATGGATTCAAAGGAAAAATACTTGATATAGACATTTCTAAACCATTTGAAATTGAAGGGAGCTTTGATGTGATATTTCATCAGGCAGCTATAACTGACCCAAGATATCCAAATGATAAAGAGACTATTAGGCAAAATGTAGAAGGATTCAAATTAATTCTGGAATTAGCAAAGAAGAATAATGCTAAATTAATCTACGCTTCTACAGCAAGTTTATATGGGAATGGTCCTGCACCGCAGAAAGAAGACCAGTCGAAGGAATTAATGAGTGCTTATGCACAATCAAAATTGATGATGGATGAATTAGCTGAAACATATTTTGATGGCATGCATATCATTGGCTTACGCTACTTTAATGTGTTTGGTCCGAGAGAGGCTCTTAAGGGAAGGCCTGCTTCTATGATTTATCACTTATCTAAACAATTTAAAGCAGGCAAAAAGCCGAGGATATTCAAATTTGGAGAGCAAAAAAGAGACCATATCTATGTTAAGGATACTGTTGATGCTACAATTAAAGCTTTAGATGCAAAAAAAAGCGGAATTTATAATATTGGAACAGGGATTGCAACAACCTTTAATGAATTAATAAAGGTTCTAAATGAGGTTTTGGGCACTAATCTTGAGCCGGAATATTTCGATAATCCTTATGAAGGAACTTACCAAAATCATACTCAAGCAGATACAACAAGAGCTGAGAAATTTTTGGGGTTCAGAGCAAAATGGATGTTAAAAGAAGCTATAAAAGATTATATGGGGTGGCTGCATGGATAAGGAAAAACTGTTGGGGATAATCGAACAATTCAAGAATAAGAAAATCTTAGTTATTGGAGATGTAATGTTAGATAAATACATTGTTGGAGATGTTTCTAGGATAAGTCCTGAGGCGCCTGTTCAGGTTGTCAAGGTTACAGCTGAGGGTTTTGCGCCTGGCGGTGCGGCTAATGTTGCAAATAACCTTTCTGCTTTAGGTGGGAAATCGTTTATGGTTGGAATTGTTGGTGAAGATAATGCGAAAAATACTCTTTTCCGGGAGTTTAGTAAGAGAAACATTAATGTTGACGGTATTTTTGCCGATAAAACAAAACCGACTATACAGAAAGTGAGAATACTTGCGATGGGTCAGCAGTTGTTGAGGGTCGATTATGAAAAGGTAGATAGTACTGATGAATCTATTGCAGATGGAATCATAGAATTTGCCAAACAAAAAATAAATGAGATTGACGCTATAATTGTATCTGATTATGCTAAGGGTGTTGTAACTAAATCTGTAATGGAAAACCTCATAGGGTTAGCTAAAAGCAAAAATAAGATACTGGTGGTTGACCCAAAACCGAAGCATATTGATTTTTATAAGGGCGTTACATTGATTACACCTAACCATAGAGAAGCATCTAGGATTACTAATATTGAGGAGCAATCTGATGAAGCTGTGTTGAGGATGGGAAATAACCTATTAAAAAGGTTAGACACAGAGATACTTATAACAAGAGGAGAAAAAGGAATATCTCTTTTTGAAAAGGACGGCAATGTTACTAATATACCTACGAAGGCAAAAGAGGTATATGATGTTACTGGCGCTGGCGATACAGCTGTGGCAGCACTTACTTTAGCTCTTGCTTCAGGTGCAACAACAAAAGAAGCGGCTGTAATAGCAAACCATGCTGCAGGAATCACTGTTGGAAAGGTAGGTACTTCGGCAGCGTCAATAGGTGAGGTAAAGGAAAGTTTAGAAAATGAATAAGGTGATATTTTTTGACAGGGATGGTGTCTTGAATGAAGACCCTGGTTATGTGCATAAAGTGGAGGACTTTAAGCTTTTGCCAGGGGTAGTTGAGGGATTAAAATTACTAAAGGATTTTAAGTTCATACTAATAACAAACCAGTCAGGCATAGGCAGAGGTTATTACACAATAGAGGATTTCCATAAATTCAATAATCATTTAGTTGGTGAGTTGAAGAAGGAGGGAATAGATATTGAAAGGACATATTGTTGTCCGCATCACCCTGATGATAAATGTGATTGCAGGAAGCCGAACATTAAATTTATTGAGGAAGCCAAGAGAGAGTTTGATATTGATTTGAGCAAATCATGGGTTGTTGGCGACCATCCGCATGATATTAAGATGGGTATTGTTGCTGGATGTAAAACTATTTATATGTTGACTGGGCATGGAGAGAAGCATAAGGATGAATTGGGAGACATTAAACCTGATTTTATTGCTAAGGAGTTTTTGGAGGCTGTACAGTTTATAATAAAATGAACAAAAAAATAATTCCGCAGAGCAAATTAGGGGATTTAATAAAAAAACTTAGGGGGCAAAACAAAAAGATAGTCACTTGCAATGGTTGTTTCGATATCCTTCATGTTGGGCATATCAAATTCTTGAGAGAAGCAAAACAACAGGGTGATGTTTTGATTGTTGGTTTGAATTCTGATAAATCCGTAAAAATGAGTAAGGGGCCTAAAAGACCGATAAATAACCAGGATGACAGAGCTGAGGTTGTGTCTGCTTTGGAGATTGTTGATTATGTTACTGTGTTTGACGAAAAAGACCCCAGAAAACTTTTATCAATAATAAAGCCGGATGTACATTGCAATGGAGAGGAGTATGGGAAAGGCTGTATTGAAGGTGATATTGTTAAGAGATATGGGGGGAAGATATACTTAATAAAGTTGGTTAAAGGGTTTTCCACCACTAAGATAATTGAGAAAACTAAGAAGTGGAAATAATTATGGGAGCAACATTAGTCATGTTTTCTCGTTTTATAAATTCTGTACTTAAGTCCTTCTAAGATAATCTTCCACAAAAACTTGGGTCCATGGATTAATGCTCTGGATTTCATTTTGCCGCCTGCTCTTTCTCTTTCATGCGAGGGGATTTCTCCTATTTTGTATCCTTCTTTTAATGCATTTGCTATTAATTCTATCTCTATCTCAAAATCTTTTGAATGGTATTTGTGATTTTTTACAACTTCTTTTCTAAATGCTTTGTAACCATTTAGAGCATCTGTTAATTTTATTCCAAAGAATAATTTAAAGGCTGTTGTAAGAAAAATATTCCCGAAACTTCTTACAGGAGTATACTCATCACTCCCACCTAATATCCTAGAACCAACCACTAAACCATAGTCTTTTTTTATTTTGTCGATAAAGAGGGGTAATTCTTCTGGTTTATGGGAATAATCTGCATCTAACATTATAATTATATCCCCTGTAGCTTGTTTAAATCCAACTGCTAATGCCTTTCCTTTGCCGTGCGCTCCATTATTAGTGATAATTTTTGCACCTAAGCTTTCGGCAATTTGAGATGTACTATCAACACAACCATCATCTACAACTAATACCTCAAAATCATAATCTTTTATCTTATCTATTTCCCTAAAAAGATCCTTAAGAACTAAATCTATTGTTTTTTCTTCATCTTTAGCTGGGATTAAAATTGTTATTTTAAGCATACTATGGGATTTATAGTAATCTATTTATACTTTATCTTTTTCGAAAATGTATATTGAAAACCAACATCGAGCAAAAAACACTTAAGCAGGTTTCTAGAAATGATAATTACAATAGATGCATTTTTAATATTCTAAAAAAATATATTGGAAAAAGAATTCTAGAGGTGGGGTGCGGTATTGGGACTATGACAAGATTATTCCTAACTAAAGGAAAAGTTGTTTCTATTGATGTAGAAAATGATTACGTAAAACTAGTTAAAAATAAGTTTAAAGCAAATAAAAATTTTGAAGCAATAAGTCATGATATATCTTCAAATGTAAGTGAACTAACTAAATACCATTTTGATACAGTTATTTGCATAAATGTGTTGCATCATATAAAGAATGACAATAAAGCAATATCAAACATATTTAGTTTACTAGAACCCAGAGGCACGTTCATTTTAATGGAACCAGCTATGAAATCTTTATATGGGACCCTAGATAAGAACCAAAACCACTACAGGAGATATTCTGCTAAAGAAGTTAAGAAAAAAATGTTAGGTAACGGATTTAAGGTCAAGGAGTGCTTCTTAATAAACATTATTGGTGCATTAGGCTGGTTTTTAGCTGCGAGGGTATTCAAGAAAAAAGAATTATCTAGTTCTGGTCTTAAATTATTTGATTGGTTGATTCCATATTTTATTAAAATTGAAAAAATTTTAAGATTACCCTTTGGATTATCAGTAATATGCATTTGTGAAAAATAATATGAACCTAAAAATTAACAAGATTAAATTAGAGAATATATATTTAATAATTTTATTTAGCTCATTGTTGTGGGTTGGACTTGCAAATTTGTGGGACCATAAGTTGAATCATGAGTATCCTACTGGTCTTTTTGCATCTGACAATTTTTGGCATACAGCCCAAACAGAGTATTTGAAATTAACCGGGAATTATAGATATTATTCTATACGGGCGGGCGGGGGATTTGAGGATGTTATTGGGCATTATCCTCCCTTGCTATACCATATAAGTGCTGTGTTCTCTTATGTAAGCGGGCTTGAAGGTTATGATAGCACTTTATTTATGATATTTCTCCTAAGCTGTATTAGTTGCCTTTTGATGTATCTAATAATAAAAGAGTCGATAGGCATGGGTGTGGCCTTATTGTCTGCACCATTGTTTATTTTTCTGTTTTCAAGAAACTTTTATTTTATTTATTTATGGGGCCAATATGCTATGCTGGCTGCTAGTTGTTTTGTTATTTTTATTTGGTGGTGTGTGAGCAGATTCAAACTCAAAGGCTCATTTGTTTTACTTGCTATCGCTGTAACAGCGTCTTTCTTTTCTCATCCATCTGAAATGATGGTAGCTCTTTTATTAATTTCCACTTTTTTGATTTTTAAACTATTTGCAAAGAAGATGAAGCTATCTGAAATCAAAGATTATTCAAAAGGAGCATTAATTATGATTATTGTAAGCTCCTACTATTTATCGATATTTTTTAACACATTGTTTAAGTTTAGCACAGGAGGTAAACTAATTGACCTGTCCAATGCACCGATGGACTATCTAAGGACAGTTTATTTGACTTCTTTTGGCATACCTTCTATTTTAATCCTATCAGGACTTGTTATGTCTTTATTTCTTTTAAAAAAATTGAATTTTATTCTTTTTGCTTCCTCTTTTATGTTGATATGGGGGCATTTAAATTATTTGGGGGGCACTTTTGGCTCTAGGTCATTATCACAAAGATTCTTTTGGCCGGTTTATCTAGCTGTATTGTTTGGATTCGCAGTTTATAATATCTTAAGATTACTCAGGATTAAAAAACAATTTATTATTTGGATTAGCATAATTCTTTTTGGTGTTTTCTTTTTTGCATACCCTTCAGTAGGAAGATATTCTGAAGGACTTATGGATAGATACCATTGGGACGCAATTAAATGGATGAATGAGAATGTTCCAGATGATTCCTCAGTATTATTTCTTTATGGGCATATTTACAACCAAGATGGGATATTGTGGGGCTTATTCAGAAAAACGTACATATTAAAAGCAAATTACGGAAATCCAGACTATTTAGAAGCTTTTAAAGACAATTCAATCAAAAGAGAATATGATATCCTCTTTGTTAGCGAGTCAACTTGGGGCCTCCCTTATAAAAAATCTTTTTTCAAATATGGCTACCATTCATTAGAACAGAATAGCTCGTATTTTAGTGGTAAAATGGATATTTGCAGTTTCAATTACCATGTTTTTGACAAGGTCGGCGGCGATCCATCAGCGCTCCAGTATAATAATGTAATCAAGCAAAGGCTTTTGGAAGTTGGCAGCTTTGAACAGGTTTACGATAATGAAGTATTAACTATTTTGCAAAATGTACAGCTTGACTCAGATTGCTTGGGCCTCTATGAAAATGAACAATGAATTAATAGCAAAAATAAAGAATGAATCCAAGTATTTGTTTTTAATATTCGTATTACTAATTTTTATCTTTAAGGGACTCTTTTATAATGAGCCGCTTATGAATATTTTAAGAATATTAATCAGCTATTTTTTAGTATTTGTTTTGCCAGGTTTCTGTTTAATGTACTATTGGAACAATAGATTGGAATTCCTCGAGAGACTTGTAGTTGGAATATTTCTGCAAACAGCAATCGTAGGCATAACTAGCTATTATCTGGGGTTATTAGGATTGCATATTAAATATCATGGAATTTTACTGCCCGTAATTGTTATTGGTGTTGCAGTAGTAATATTAAATAGGGAAGAGAAATAAATATCGTATATTTTATAAAAAGATTAATAAATACTTCAAATTACCTAAAAATAAAATGAAAACTGTACTTATAACTGGTTCATCAGGATTAATAGGAAGCGCTGTGGTAGAGAAGTTTGTAAAAGAAAAGTGGGATGTTATTGGAGTAGATAACTATGCAAGGGGCAAGATTTTTGGTAAAGAAGCAGAAACAAGGGGAACAATCCAAAAAATAAGTGAACAACTTGGGAATGTTGAAATTCTAGAAGCGGACATAAGGGATACTGATAAGATGACAGAAGTGATAAAAAGGGCTGATGCGATTGTCCACTGTGCAGCTCAGCCCTCCCATCCAAGAAGCCTTGAGATACCCATAGAGGATTTTCAGATAAATGCTTTTGGAACTTTGAATTTACTTGAGATCATGAGGAAACAAAATCCAGAGATTCCTTTTGCATTCCTGTCCACAAATAAGGTATATGGGGATTATCCTAATTATTTTAATTATCAGACTGTTGGCAGGAGATACGAGAATGTTGCTGTTGATTCCTTTGATGAGACACTACCAATTGATAGATGTGGCCATACGCCTTTTGGGGTATCTAAAGTGGCTGCTGACCTTTATTGCCAGGAATATGGCATTAATTTTGGAATGAAGACAGCTACGTTTAGAGGGGGTTGTTTGATAGGTGCTAATCAGAAAGCTGTTGAAATGCATGGTTTTCTTGGGTTTTTCACTAAGCAGATACTTCTAGGAAACAAGCTGAAATTATACGGAGGGGGCTGTAGGGTTAGGGATAACATTCACTCGAGTGATGTTTCTGATGTGCTATATAGGTGGGTAAAGAAACCTAAGCCCGATGCATTTGGCAAGTTTGGAAAACCGTATAATTTGGGAGGAATGCGCCAGAACTCAGTCTCTATTTTTGAGACAATTGATGCCATTGAAACGAAAACAGGATTAAAAGCCAAATATGAAGAGGCTCCTGAAAGGGAATCTGACCATATCTGGTGGATTTCTGATATGTCAAAGTTCAAAAGAGATTATCCCGACTGGCCTGGATTGGCAAAGGATTTGGATTATATCTTTAATGAATTGCTTGAGAACTGGATTGAGTTGCATAATCTGGATATAAAATTGAAAGAAAGAGATTATTTTAAGAAGCTAGGGCAAAAGGGTTCATAGTAATCCTTTCTCTTTTAACTCAGATGCAGCTTCTTCAAACTTATCCTCTGCTTCTACTCCTTTTGACCATTCAATTAATTCCTTCATTCCCTCTTCAAAACTTATTCTTGGTTCAAACCCTAGCTTAGATTTTATTTTACTTATATCAGCAAAACAGTGTCTTATGTCGCCTTTCCTGAATTTGTTTGTTATTTGAGGTTTTATGTCTTTACCATAAAGTTTGGTTAGGACTTCAGCTATATTCTTTATAGTAATCTGCTTTCCAGTACCTACGTTTAGTATCTCATAATTAGCTGAATTTTTTTCCATAGATAATATATTTGCGTCTACAATATCATGAATAGAGATAAAATCCCTTGTTTGTAAGCCGTCTTCGTAAATAATTGGCTGATTGTCATTTTTAATCCTGCTCATGAATATAGCAGTTACTCCTGTGTATGGATTTGATAAAGATTGTCTTGGGCCAAAAACATTAAAGTAACGTAAAGAGATTATTGGTATACCATAGCTTTTTCCAAATATAAGGCACATATCCTCTTGCTCTTTTTTTGTTAATGCATATATGCTATTTAGATCCTGTTTTTTAGTTTCCTTGGTTGGTATAGGCTTTAGGATGCTATTGCATTTGGAGCAACGAACTTCCCAATCGCCTTTTTTCATTTGCTCTTCACTTCTTAGGGGAGGATTTACTTCCCCACATTTTTCACATTTATAACTACCTTCTCCATATGTGCTCATACTTGAAGCTACAATTATTTTTTTTACATTATTCTCTGAATTCGCTAGTAAATCTAGAAGTTTGGCAGTTCCAAAGGAGTTAACATCAACATATTTCTGGATTTGGTACATTGACTGGCCTACACCAACCATAGCTGCCTGATGAAATATAACTTCAACATCAGAGATTGCTTTTTTAAGGTCTTCGATGTCCCTCATATCACCTTTTATTAACTCTGCTTCTTTGTTTAAATAACCTGGAGCGCCTTTTTGATGCACCTGTGGTTCAAAATTATCAAGAATCCTTACATCATGGCCTTGTTCAACTAGTTTATCAACAAGAAAAGATCCGATAAAACCTGCGCCGCCGGTTACTAATACTTTATGTTTCATTGTGCCTGAAAAGAAGAAAACTTATTATTTAAACCTTATGTTTCTTTTTAAATTTTAAATAAATTCCAATAATTATTAACAAAACTAAGGTTACGATAATAGAAATTCTTAATGAGGGAACTATCCTGTTCGTATACCAAGTAACTAATGGAAAGTAGATTAAACCTAAAAAAAATGAGAAAAATATCCTTTCATCGTCTTCAATATTAATATTTTTCATAATTAAATATGTAGGCAAGATTAAAACAATAAAAAATCCAAGAACAGTTCTTAAGCCTGTTAAACCGAACAGATGGATTGAAAATAAAAATATTAATAATAATAAGAAAAATCCTATATGTGATTTCTTGAGTTTTATTTTAGTCAAATTTATACACCTTTATATTGTTCTTATTATAAACTAAACTAGTATTATTGGATATCCTTTTTTCCATCTCATTAAGGGACTGGATTTTATTCTGGTCTCCAATTAAAATCAGGTCAGAATAATCAAAAATTACAAAATCTTTTGGAATAACCCAATCATTTCCATTTACTAGGTGCTTTGGAACTATCATGCCTTCTTTAATAATTCCTTCGGCTACCATTTCGTTATTTTCAGGTTCCTTATCTGACTTGTCCATAGACCTTCTACTTAATACCAGAATAAACCCTTTTTTGGGATAAGTTAACGTTCCCCTTAGATGTGGAGCAGATTCTACAGGTATATTTTCTTGCACCCACTCAGTAAGCTCGTATTGGGCAGGGGTTATTCTAAGTATTGGAGGATATGCACCTTTGAGCGAATTGTACGCTTGAGTACCTTGTGTGCCAATAAGTATTGCTAAAAATGAAAATGTTAGGCCTATTTTCAGATATTTTTTCCAAGGTTTTGGAATTTTTAAAAAAGAAGGAATTGATATCAATCCGATAGCCATAGTGGTATAGAAGAAATACCCTTCAATTATTAGGAATCTTCCTATCCTGTAATCCTCAAATTTAGCCAGACCAAAAGCTGGAAGGTGGAACATAATGTAGAGTGCGGCAAGAGACGATATAATAACAAGGTCTTCATTTTTTCTTTTTAAAAAAAGCACAATAACTCCAACAAATAATAATGGCAAGGTCCAGTGCCCTATGTAACTTGTTTTATAATTATGAAAAGCAGGATTCATGCCAAAGTTATTGTCAGGTATCTTAATCCAGCGAAAAAGGCTTCCAAAGTCTTTAAGTCCAAGCTCTATATGAATATTTGTATCTGTTGTTGCAGAATATATCAAATGGAATTGAAGGATTACTACAACCAATACTACTGTAAGTGCCGCATAATGTTTCATATTCCTTTTATTTATTGGAAGTTGTTTGTGTTTAATTGACATTAAAATGGCCAATACACCAGCAAATGGGGTAAGAAAGACAAGTGCAGATAAGTGAATGAGATATGTACAGAGGAACAATAAAGTAAAGATATATAGATAAACAATTTTCTCTTTATTTTTGTAAAATAAGTCTAAGTATTTGTATAGTGCATATATTGCAATGGGTATATAGACAAATGCAGTTATATTATGTCTCTGCCCCCAAAGGTACAGCAAAATAGTTCTATAGGAAAATAATACTGCCATTGAAGTTATCAAAGCTGCTTCAAAACCATAGAGTTTTCTGATTAGAAGATACATTGAGAACATTCCTATGAAGCAGGTTATAGCTATAAAAATATAAGCAGGAACTATTCTTTCTCCTCCGAATATCTGTGCAAAAGAATAACCCATCATATATGGGGGAGGATATTCCAGGGCTCTCGGGCCCAGGACTTTGTTATAGCCTGCATACCAAAAATCAATAGAAGTTGGACTATCTCCAGCTATTCTTGGAGATTTATCTTTATAAGTCATATCATCACCATAAGAGAAAATATATGCTGCGTCATGCTCTCCAAATGGCATAGGATTTTCCTGTATTGGTAAGGTCCACAGCCAGAAAGCTAATAAAAATAGGGCTGTCAAAGCAACCATATCTTTAATCTTAAAATCATCTATGCTCATTTCTTGTTACGCCCTTCTTTTTAAAACATATACCTTGTCAATAAAATAATAGTTGAAAAAACTTTTTTCTACAAAAAAACCAGCCTTTTTTGCGTCCTTCCTGATCCCATTGGATATTGAATTAAAATGCCAGAATGCAGGTGACAATTTCTTTATTCCTGTTTTTTCAAGGAGGGTTATTAATGGCCAGGAAAAAATATTCAGAGTACTAATAATTATTTTTCCCTCTTTCTTAAGTACTTTGCTTATGTTTGTAAGCACTTTTGTAGGGTTATTGAAATATTCCCAATTGCCGATAAGAAGCGCAAAATCAAATTTCTCTTTCATGTTAATTTGTTTTTCAGCATCTGCATGTATAAACTTGCATTTTACTTTTGCTTTCTTTGCATTTTTTTTAGAGATTTCAACCATTTTTTTACTGTAATCTAAGCCAGCAGCATGCCTTCCGTTCTTAATGAAATCTATGGTATACAAACCAGTCCCACTCCCAATCTCTAAAACTGATTTTCCTTTTGGGATAAGTTTCTTAAACACTTTGGATGTTTTTAAGAAATAGCCTTTTACCCTTTCTTTATCATATATCCTGCTCTGCCTATCAACAATCTTCTTGTATTTTTCATTTCCCATGTTTAATCTTTTCTCTCCAATAATCTAGAATGTCTTTTAGTGTCTTTTCAAATGCTATCTCGGGCTTCCATTCAGTGGCTTTTACAAACTTTGATATGTCTAGTTTTGGCAATGTTGTATCTGAAGGCCTCAGCAAATCTTTATCAACCTTGACTTCTATCTTATCTTTTACATCGGAATAAGAGATTAGTGTGTCGAGTATGCTTTTTATCTTTACTGTCGCATTACCGCATATATTATACACTTCACCATATTTGCATTTCTTAACAAGCAACCAATATGCTCTTACAGCATCTCTTACATCAAGGAAGGTTCTAACTGATTCAAGATTTCCCACATGGATTACTGGTTTTCTTAATCCTGCTTCTATTTCAGCTACTTGTTTTGCAAAGGATGATTCCACAAATGAAGGATGTCTCCTTGGTCCGGTATGTGTCAGCATCCTTGACCTTATTGTTTTTAGTTTGTAGGATATATGGTATTGAAGACCAAGCATATCCTCTCCTAACTTACTTACTGAATAAAGATTTGCAGGTCTTGGTGCTCTGTTTTCATCCACAATTTCTCCTTCTTTGATAGCATGACCATAAATGTCAGCAGTAGAGCATACATGGATAATTGGATCTATTTTGCTATGCCTTACAGCTTCTAATAAGTTTAAGGTTCCAATTACGTTTACCTCGATAGTATCTCTTGGCTGCGAGAAGCCTGCTGGTACAAAGGACTGAGCTGCTAGATGGAATATAATGTCTGGTTTTACTTTTTCTATTGCTCGTTTTACGGAAATAAGATCTGTCAATTCACAATCCACTAGCTTTATCTTGTCCAATAGATGCGAGATATTTTCAAGAGAGCTTCGCCATCTTCGTGTACCATAAATTTCAACATTTTTGTCTAATAAGAATTCTATTAAGTGACTTCCCACAAATCCAGTTGCTCCAGTAATTAAGACCTTCATCTTGATTTCACCCATTGTTTCATTATTTTAGTAACTTCCTTAACCTCTTCTTCACTACATCCCCCCAAAGGAAGCTCTATTGCCCTGTTACCTACTTCTTCTGCGCCAGGCAAAGAAATATCTTTGAACAATTGCTTATGGTATGGTTGGAGATGTGCTGGCAGCCAACATACCCTTATATCCACGCCGTTACTGATAAGATACTTAGCAAGCTCGTCTCTATTATTTTTATCAGCCATTATTCCAAAGAATAAATAAGGATGTTTAGTGACATAATCCGGAACTTCCTGGAAATCAAATTCTCCATTTAATTCTTCTTTGTATATCTTGACTAGATTATTGCGGTGCTCTATTTGCCCATCCACCTTTTTTAATTGAACAATTCCAATAGCGGATTGTATATCTGTTATCCTAAAATTAAGCCCATAATTAACATAGTCGTAATGTAGATTTATTTTAGAGTTATATGGTGCACTCATACCATGATTTCTTATTGATTTACATTTTTCTCCAATTTCATCAGAGTTAGTAAGTATACATCCTCCTTCAATAGTCTGTAATGATTTAGCAATATGAAAGCTGAATGTACTTGTGTGGTCAAATCCACCCATTTTCTTTCCTTTGTATTCCCCACCTATAGCGGCAGCAGCATCTTCAATCAGAGTTAGATTTTCATCTTTTGCGAGCTTTTCGAAACCTTCAACATCAATGGGCATACCTGCTACATCTACAGGCATTATTGCCTTTGTTTTATCTGTTATCTTCTCTTTTGCCAGCTCTGGGGTTATGTTCCATATCTTTGGGTCAGAGTCAACAAGGACTGGAGTTGCACCAAGAGAAATTATTGAATTTACAGAAGCGATAAATGTTAGAGAGGGGACAATTACTTCATCACCTTTTCCTACACCATGGGCAATTAAAGCAGCTATTAAAGCTGAGGTACCATTATTAACAGCAGTAACACCTTTTGCTTGAGTATAATTTTCAAGTTCTTCTTCAAATTGTTTTGTAACCTTTCTTTGCGTAACCCATCCACTGTTTATTACATCAATGGCAGCCTTCTTTTCCTCTTCTCCAAAGTCTGGTCTTGCCCAAGGTATCATTTATGCACTCCCGAATAATCTTAGTTTTAATGCTCTCATCCCGTATACAAATGCTAACTTTCTCATTCTTCTGGATTTAGAGTTTCCTTCAACTCTATAGACATATGTGAAAGGCACCTCTTTGAACTTCAATCTTTTTTTCTTTGCATAGTACAATAAGTCAAGGTCAAATTCACCAGCCAAAGCATTACTCTTTGGAAGTATTTGCATAAGCCTATCCTTTTTTATTGCATGAAACACGCCTGTGTAATCTGTAGCTTTTAAGCCCATTATAACTTTCATGCCTATATTAAACATATTGGTTGAGATATAATGTTTAATCGGAATCCCTTTCATCCCTCCTGTCCCTATGTATCTTGAGGCAGAAACGAAATCATACTCTGGAATATACTTCAATAGCTCTGGTATCTTCTCAGGTGGATGGCTGAAATCAGCATCCATAAAAACAACTGTTTTTCCCCTGCAAAGCTTGACCCCGTCAAGTTGTGCAGACCATATACCCCTAATACCTTCTCTGAAGACAGCTACAACATTCTTGTCTTTTAGCGCTCTTTTTGTCAGTACTTTTTTTGTATTGTCTGTTGAAGCATCGTCTACTATCACAACCTCAAAACTGTAGTTTTTACCAATAGCTTTTGTAATCCTATCAATCAGCCTTATGACATTGCCTTCTTCATTATATGAAGGTATAACTACACTGACATCCCTTTTTCCTTTTAGGGGAGTAATTTTACTACTAATTTTGGTTTTGCTATCAAAAATAATAGTATATTTCTTCATAAATTCCACCAAAATTCTCTGCTAACCAACCCCAACTATCTTCTCCAACAACGGTTAACTATTTAAATATCTTTCTGTTTCAAATAAAACAGTGAAATTGATGGCATATTCGATTTTGATAATAAAAACAGGCGCTCTTGGAGATGTCCTTAGAACCACTTCTCTTCTAAAAGGGCTTAAAAGGAAATACAAGGATAGCACTATTTCTTGGATAACAAGCGGAAGGGCAAAGGATTTGTTGATTAACAATGAACTGATCGATAAAATATATTTAATTAACAATAAGAAAGAGGTTCCTGAATTCTTTGATTTAATCTTGAGTTTTGACGATGAAAAAGAAGCTGCTATTTTAGCTACTAGTCTAAAGAAGAACAAACTTATAGGTGCTTATGTAAAGGAGGGTAAAGTGACTTATACAGAAGACTCTTCTGATTGGTTTGGCATGGGTTTGTTGCTCCCAGAAGAAAAAGGGGGTCTTGAGGAAGCCAATAGGCTGAAAAAGCAAAATAGGAGAACCTTCCATGAAATAATGGCTAAAATATCGGGGACCCAATATAGCAAGGATATGCCAATCCTGAATTTAACAGAAAAAGAGATTGAATTCAGTAAAAAATTTGCAATAAGGAATCAAATAAAGGATGATGATCTTGTTATTGGGCTTAATACGGGTGCTGGAAAAAGATGGCAGATCAAGAAATGGTCTGTCCAGAAAACAGCAGAGCTTGCAGACCTTCTAATTGAGAAGGTAGGTGCAAAGATAATCCTCTTAGGTGGAAAAGAGGAAAGAGAGAGGAATAATGAAATAATCAGGATATCCAAGAACTCCATCATTGATTCTGGTACTGAGAATACTCTGAAGGAATTTGCTTCAATACTAAACCTCTGCGATCTATTGGTTACTTCCGATACACTCGCCATGTTTATTGGCATAGCCCTTAAGAAAAAGCTCGTAGTTTTGATTGGCCCAACCAGCAGCTCAGAGATTGAACTCTTTGGTTTCGGAAAAAAATTATGTGCTGATATGTCCTGTTTATGTTGCTACAAGAGAAAGTGCGACATTAAGCCAAACTGCATGGATAAGATATCTGTTGAAATGGTGTATTCTGCTGTTGTGGAGCAGTTGAAATGAAAGAAGAATTCGAAAAATCAATGCATGCTGCAGAGTTGGAATTCAAAGAGGAACCTATGGACGAGAATTACAGGAATCCAATAGTTGGCATTATATCAAGAGGAAGGGTCAAAAGGTTATTGAAGGATATGGGCAAGCTTGAAGGGAAAAAGGTTTTAGATGTTGGGTGTGAAGCAGGATATATTTCTTTAAAGCTATCAGAGCAGGGAGCAGATGTTTTTTCCTTTGATATATGCAAACCTGCTCTGATTGAATTCAAAAAGAAGAAGTCAGCTTCAAACATATTCCTTGCAGCTGCACAAAAAATGCCTTTGAAAGATAACCTGTTCGATTATGTAGTATGCACAGAAGTTATCGAGCATATGCCTAAGCTTGAATTAAGCCTTAAGGAGATGGAAAGGGTTCTCAAGCCTGGAGGTAAGTTGTTTATAACATTTCCAAATGAAAAATTAAGGAGGATTCTTTATCCTATTGCAAAATTGTTTGGGATAAATACTAGTATAGAAAAGGAAGTTACTTTATATGAATATAGATTTAAGGAAATAATCAAATTATGCAGAAAAAATTTCAGGATAGAAAAGAAATATTCTTGGCCTTTTTTATTTCCTTTAACCAGGTTTGTTGTATGCAAAAAATAATAAAATGACTCCAAAAACTATTGTAGTTCTCCCGACATATAATGAAAGAGAAAATATAGGGGGGATAATCAATAAAATATTAGGCCTTAAAATAAAAAACCTAAGTATCTTGATTGTTGATGATAACAGCCCTGATGGGACTTGGGAGATTGCACAAGAACTATCAAAAAAACAGCCAAGGCTTAATCTTTTGTTGAGAAAAGGCAAAAGAGGAAGAGGTCTAGCTGGCATTGAAGGATTCAGGTATTGTTTAAACCATGGTGCAGATGTAATCATAGAGATGGATGCAGACTTTAGCCATGACCCGCAGTATATCCCTCTATTTTTGGAAAAAATAAAAAAATATGACCTTGTTCTTGGTTCAAGAGCTGTTAAAGGTGGAAAGGACGTTGGAAGAAGTTTTTTCAGAAGATTAATAACCAAATTAGCAAATTCATATACTCGGATTACATTAGGGATGAGAATTAGAGATTGTAATTCAGGATACCGGTGTTTTAGGAGAAAAGTCTTGGAATCAATTAATTTGGGAAATATAGTTTCCGAAGGACCTTCTATTGTACAAGAGATTTTATATGAAGCCTACACAAAAAGATTTAATATAGCTGAGGTGCCAATAATATTCAGGAATAGGACCATGGGAAAAACTAAATTGAGGAATAAAGATTTAATAATAAGTTACATCACTATACCTCGATTGAGGCGTAAAAATGATTGATGGAGGAAATTTATGTTAAGGGCAATATTTCCAATACTTCGTTTGTTTTTTTTGAGGAAAGCTGAAATTGTAAAACCTAGAAAGATTTTGATAATCCGTTCTGGAGCAATTGGAGATGTTTTAATGACTACTCCCCTGATTAAATCGATTAGAAGCAGATTCCCTAAGTCAGAGATATCATATCTTTGCGGGAAGTGGTCAAAAGAAGCTATCGAAACCAATCATGATGTAGACAAATTAATAGTTTTTGATGATGATATTATATTCAAAAAGAAGTTATTTAGAGTTTTTAAGTTGGTTAAAAAAATAAAAAAACAGAAGTTTGATTTATGCTTTATACTGGATAAGTCCTATCTATGGAATCTATTTGCATATTTTTGCAGAGTTCCAGTTAGAATAGGTTTTGACAGGTTTGGAGAGGGTTTTTCTAATACCCATAATGTAAGATATGATGGGAGCAAGCATGAAGTTGATTATTATCTAGATATTGCTAGGCTAATTAATGCCAAGGTTTATGATAAAATGGAGTTTTTTGTTGCAAAGAAAGACGTCATATTTGCTGATAAGTTCTTTAGTAGAAATAAGCTGTCAAATGTTATAGGCATAGCTCCTGGCGGAGCAGGAAATCCAGGCCAGAAGATGTTTGCAAAAAGATGGCCGAAAGGGAAATATGAAAAATTAATAGAGGTATTGTTAAAAAAGCACGATATAATATTATTTGGCGGTAAGAATGATGTTGAAATTACTCGAGAAATATTAAATAATTTGAGAAACAAGGGCCTTAATAATAAGATTCTGGATACTGCTGGTAAGGTTAATCTAAAGCAAACTGCAGCTTTAATGAAGAAATGTAAATTAGTAATTTCTAATGACTCTGGACCTATGCATTTGGCTGTTGCTGTTGGTGCTCCGCTTATTGCGATATTTGGGCCCACTGACCCAAAGAGGTTTGGCCCTAGGAAAGGGGTTGTTTTAAGGAAAAAGATAAAGTGCACTCCTTGTTATGATGTTTATGGAAGATTTAGGAAATGTGAAGATTATAGGTGTATGGAATCAATAAGTGTGGATGATATCTTAGCCAATATCAGAAGGTAAACTATTTAAAACGCAGTATTTTACTAAATTATTATGAAATCAGCATTAATCACAGGAGTAACTGGACAGGATGGTTCTTACTTAGCAGAATTTCTGCTTGAAAAAGGATATAAGGTATATGGGTTGTATAGGAGGTCAAGTGTAGAGACTTTTGAAAGGATAGAACATATAAGGAATAAGATTAAGCTCGTTTGCGCTGATTTACTTGATTTTTCTTCTTTGATGGGGGTCTTGAAGGGCTCTAATCCTGATGAAGTATACAACCTTGGGGCTCAGTCTTTTGTGCCTGCTTCTTGGGAGCAGCCAATATTGACTGGCAATACTAATGCTTTGGGAACAACAAGAATGTTAGAAGTGATAAGAAAGGTGAATCCAAAAATAAAGTTTTATCAGGCATCCTCCTCTGAGATGTTTGGGAAGGCTCAGGAGGTTCCTCAAACCGAGAAAACTCCTTTTTATCCAAGAAGCCCTTATGGCGTTACAAAGGTTTATGCATATTGGATAACAAAGAATTATAGGGAAAGCTATGATATGTTTGCTTGTAATGGGATACTATTTAATCATGAGTCACCTAGAAGAGGAAAACAGTTTGTTACAAGGAAGGTTTCGCATTCTGTTGCTAAGATAAAGTTGGGGTTACAGAATGAACTTGGACTTGGAAATCTTGAAGCAAAACGTGATTGGGGTTATGCTAAGGATTATGTTGAAGCAATGTGGTTGATGATGCAGCATGATAAACCAGACGATTATGTGATATCTACTGGAGAAACACACTCTGTTGGAGAACTTTGTAAAGTGGCATTTAATCATGTTGGTCTAAACTATGAAGACCATGTAAAGACAGACCCCAAGTTTCTAAGACCTGCTGAAGTTGACTTATTAATTGGAGATTCGTCCAAAGCTAAGAAAGAGTTGGGCTGGGAACCAAAGGTTAAGTTTAAGGAATTAGTGGAATTAATGGTTGATGCTGATTTAGAAGCGCTTAAGAAAAGCAAATAATATGAAAGTAGGACTAATAAGCAGATTTCTTCCAGAAAGGGATGGTATTGCAATATATACAGATAATCTGTTGAATGAGCTAAAGAAATTAGGCTTAAAAGTAATAAAGATTGGCACAAAGAAGTCTTCTGCAGATTATAAGTTGAACTTTGGTTCTGTTTTTTTTAGGAAGGAAGTTAAGAAAATAATAAAAAAAGAGAAATTGGATTTATTACACATACAATACATATCTCCTTGGTACGGGAAATACCTGCTTAATATGGGCTTGATTAGTTTATTGAAAGACACAGAGATTCAGGTTGTAGTGACATTGCATGAAGTCCAATATAGTAGGAAGTCATCCAATATCCCCCAAGATTTAAAATTCAAAATTTTGCAGTTTATTGAAAAAAATATTGTTAAAAATTCTTCTAAAATTATCGTGCATACCCCTTGCCAGAAAAAATTCTTGGAAGGGAGATATCATGTTAACAATGTTGATTGTGTCTACATGGGTCTCAATTTAAATAAAATAAAAAAGAAAAAACCTGGCAAAAACATCTTATTCTTTGGAATGCTTAATTTTGGGAAGGGGGTAGAATACTTAATAAGAGCTATGAAGTATTTGCCTGATTTTAGATTAATTGTTGCTGGTAGGGCTGTGAGGAAAGACTATAAGAGATTGTTAATGGAAGAAGGAAAAGATTTGAACAATGTGAACCTTCATATTGGGTGGGTATCGGAGAAAGATAAACGAAAATATTATGAAAATGCTGATGTAGTGGTTTTGCCTTATGTGTGGGCGCCTTATCAGTCTGCTGTATTACATGATGCAATTTCATATGGTTTGCCAGTAGTAGTTACCAAGGTTGGGGCCGTTTGGGAGATTGTTGAGCTGTTTAAGTGTGGAGAATTGATAAAGGCGAGAAGTTCGAAGGCAATTGCTGAGGGTGTTAAAAAAGTTTTTAGAACTTATAATCGTTACAAAAAAGGGATAGAAGCATATAGAAGAGAGGCTAACTGGGAAGCTGCGGCAAAAAAACATTTAGAAGTATATAAGAGACCACGAAAATGAAGCTGGCAGTAATTGGGTTTTGTTATAACCACCAGGTTGGAATTAGAAACATCAAAGTTTTTGATGAGTTATCAAAGCTTGGTAATATAGAAATAGACCTCATTACAGTTACCTGCTGGGGTGGGTATAAGGATGCTAAATTAAAATCTTTGGAGAAAAGCAATTTCAGGATACATCTGTTAAAACCAATATTTCTCAGCAATAAGAGCATCCAGTACAGATATTATATGAGGGGCCTTTTCAGGAAAATAAAGGAAATCAATCCGGATGTAGTTTACATAGTTAATGAGCCTCTTGCAATCAACACTTTCCTAGCGATGATTTATTCCAGGATACTAAGGAAAAAGATAATGTGTTTTACATGGGAGAATATATTCATTAAGAAAAATCTTCCAATAAGGATTTTTGAAAAATTTGTTTTAAACAATATTGGGAGGTTTGTTGCGGGTTCAAAGGATGCAAAAAAAGTACTGATCAAGAAGGGTGTTTTGCAGGGAAAAATAACTGTTTTGCCTCAGACAGGGATTGACACTAAACTATTCAAAGCATTTGGCAAAAGACCTTGTAATGAGACCTGCCTCTTCATAGGCAGACTGGAGGATGAGAAAGGGATAGAATATATCCTAGCTGCAAAAAGAATGCTCGGTGAAAAGGGCAAAAAGTACAATTACTTGTTTGTTGGAAGCGGAAAATGGCTTGGTACCCTGCAGAGATTATCAAGAAAGGATAGTGGGGTTAGGGTAATAAAATGGGTTGATTACTTAAATCTGCCAAAAATATATAATAGTGCTTCAGTATTCCTTTACCCATCAGTACCAACTAAGCTTTGGGAAGAGCAATTTGGATACGCAATGGCGGAAGCGATGTCTTGTGGTCTTCCAGTGATAGCTTCAGATATGTCTGGGCCACGAGAAATCATAAAAGATAAAATAGATGGATTTATAATCAAGCCTAAGTATGCCAAAGAACTGTCCGAGAAGATCGAATATTTAATTGAAAACGAGAGAAAGCTGAAAGAGTTTTCAAAAAGAGCCATGCGTAATATCAAACGGTTTGATAATAAGGAGATTGCTAAGAAATTGCTTCAGGAAATAAAAAAACTTTGAGGACATTAAGATGAGAATCCTGTTAATGAACGACTTTGCTGGCAGATTTGGTGGCGCAGAAACATACATAAACGACATGAAGCCGTTGCTTAGGGAAGGGGGCCACGATGTTGAGGTCTATTTTTCAAGGAACACTGTTAAGCTTGATATCTTTGGAAGTATTTTTAGCATAAGAAATCTTATTGATTCGTATAAAAAAATTAAATCTTATAATCCAGATATAATTCATGTACATAAGTATAATCTTTCTCTTTCTGTATCTCCATTAATTGTGGCAAAATTTCTGAAGAAAAAGACTTTTGTTACTTTTCATGATTTCGGTATTCTTTGCTGTAATGGCTGGTGCGTGGATGGTGAAGGAAACCCCTGCAAAAAGCCTTCTAGTATCAAATGGCTTTTTTGCCGTAGTTTAAGTAATAAAAGGTTTATCAATAAACTATATGATTATGTAAAGAATACAATTCACTTATTTTTGATGAACTGGTTTGTTGATGAGTATATAGCGCCTTCAAAGGCTCTTACCCGTTATCTGGGGAAGATTTATGATAGGCAGCGTAGAAAAAGAGCCCACTGCGTTCCTAATTTTAAAATAATCTCCAAAAAGAAGCTTAGAAAAAGATATGAATATTTAGTTTATGTTGGAAGACTCACAAGGGAAAAAGGAGTGGACTGGCTGATTAACTCATTCAGGCAGGTTGTTGAAAAGTCAGCTTCTGCTAAGTTGGTTATTGTTGGTGGTGGTGTTGAAAGAAAGAGACTTGAGGCACTGACAAAAAAACTCGGTTTGCAGCATAACATTGAATTCAGGGGCCGCTTAAACTATAATGAACTGGTTAAAGTTTATGAGAAAGCGTTAGCTGTGGTAATGCCAAGTATATGGATGGAAAACAACCCTATGGTGTTGTTTGAGGCTTCCTCTTATGCAATTCCTGTAATAGGAAGCAATATTGGCGGAATTCCTGATATGGTAAAGGATGGCTATAACGGCTATCTTGTTGAGAGATTTAATTCGAATCAGCTCGCAGAGAAGATACTCACTTTGATAAAGAATAAGAACCTAGCAGCAAAGCTAGGTGAAATAGGGAAAAGGTTGGTGGAGAAAGAGTTTAGCCCCCAAAAACATATAAAGAGGCTTATGTTACATTATAGAGCATGATGGGAAAGACAGTCTTGGTTACAGGAGCAGCTGGGTATATTGGAAGTGCTGCAGCAAAGGAATTAATCGAGATAGGTTATAATGTAATAGCGATAGATAATCTGTCTAAAGGTTTACGCAGTTTGGTGGATAAAAAAGCTACATTCTATAAGGTCGATTTAGCAGAAAAAGAGCAACTTGAAAAAGTCTTTAAGGAAAATAAAATTGAGGGGGTCATGCATTTTGCTTCTTATAAATTAGTTGGAGAGTCTATGAAAGATGCACCAAAGTATTCTGATAATATCAGGGGGACAATTAACTTACTAGATTTGATGATTGAAAAGGGTATTAAGAAAATCATCTATTCTTCAAGTGCTGCAGTCTATGGGAGCCCCGAATACACCCCTATGGATGAGAAGCACCCCACTAATCCAATTAACTATTATGGATTTACAAAGCTGGAATGCGAGAAAATCATCCAGTGGTATGCCCAGCTGCATGGTATTAAGTACATATCTTTAAGGTATTTCAATGTTGTTGGCGATGCAGGTCTGAATTATATTAATCCATCACCTCAAAATATTTTTCCTATTATTATGGAAGTGCTTTTTGGCAAGCGTGAAAAGCTGACCATTTTTGGCAATGATTATTCTACTAGGGATGGCACATGTATTAGGGATTATATAGATATTAATGATTTGATTAAAGCCCATATCCAGGCTTTAGATTTGGGCCAGAATGAGATTATCAATTTAGGAACATCAAAAGGCACTAGTGTTAAGGAATTGGTTGATGCAGTGAAAGAAGCTATTGGAAAGGAATTTAAATATGAGTTTGGGCAAAGGAGAGAAGGGGACCCTGCCGTTCTAATCGCTTCAAATGATAAAGCTCGTAAATTACTTGGCTGGAAACCTAGCAGGGATATTAAGGAAACAATAAAAAGTGCGTATAAAGCCTATGAAAGAGGCATATCAGACTAAAAAAAGCAAAAAGCGGTGAATTTACATTGTTCAAAAAAATATTGAAAAAACACCTATCAGAAAGTCAGCAGAATAAATTAGTGAGCATTAAATTATTAATTACCCACCGGCTTTGGCATAGTTTCTTTGGTTACCCTAAACAAAAGATTAACAAAAGGGATTATGACGAATATTGGAGCACAAGATTCGAAGAAGCACATTCTCATTTAGCCATTGATGATAATGCTAAATTGCTGGTTAACATCATTAAGCCAGACTCTTCTGTTTTAGAAATTGGATGCGGGAATGGAAGAAATCTCTACTGGTTGAAAAAATATAGGAATATTAAGGAAAAAGGGTTAGATGTGTCAAATCCAGCCGTAAATTTTGCTAGGAAAAACAAGATTGACGCTTCTGTTTGTGATATTAGTAAGGATTTGGAGATAAGTGAGAAGTATGATTATATTATTAGCATTGCAGTGTTAGAGCATATCCCTAATCCAGAGCAAGTGCTTGAAAAGGTGAAGGGCCATTTCAGGAAGAATCTTATAATCCAGGTGCCTAACTATGGCCAGATATTCCACCGTTTGAGACTCCTTTTTGGCAAAGCTCCACTTGATTGGTGGTGGCATCCATCAGAGCATTTGAGGCACTGGACAATCTCTGATATGAAATGGATGCTTACAAAAGCGAATAAAGGGAAATTTACCTATAAAATCGAAAAAATTTATGGTGTAGGAGGAATACCCCTACTAAATAAAATCTGCAAGAGCTTATTCAGCGAGGACGTCTTTTATATATTGAAATAAAATGCAAATTCATAAAAAAAGCAGGAAGTATTGGGGAGGCATGATACTATGATTGCAATAATTCTTGCTGCAGGCTTGGGAACAAGATTGATGTCACTTACAAAAACTACACCTAAATGTCTTGTTAAGGTTTCTGACAAATCCATGTTGGATATTCATATTGACAACCTAAAGAGAAATGCGGTGAAGAAGATATGGGTGGTAGTTGGTTCTGAAGGAAAATGTTGGACTAAAAAGAATATTGACGAAATCAAGAAAAAGGTTACAAAAGTCGTTGTTAATAATAAAAACCTGGAAACAAAGAATGCTTATAGCCTCAAGATTACGCTTGATAAGATAAAGAAGAAAGATAGCTTATTGGTTGTGGATGCTGACCTAATAACAACCCCAGAGGTCATTAAAAATATCTCAGCTAAAAAAGGTAATATTATCCTTTCAAAAACAGAATATAATGTAGAAAATAAGAACAATATTATTCTGAATAAAAACGGAAAGGTAAGGGGGATTAAGAGAGACCGGAGGAAATGCATTAAAAACCGCTATGGTACAGCGTTTAAGATAGCAAAAAAGGATTTCCAGCTATTTAAACAGGTTTTAAATCAGGACAGATTTGAAAGCAAAGACCTCACACATGTCCTTAGGGAATTCATCAAAAAAAGACCAGCCTACATAACAAGAAGCAATGACTGGATAAATGTAAATAGAAGAGATGAGCTGAAAAAAGCAAAGTATCTTGTTCGAGCAAAGCCTTTTATAATAATTATGATGGGTTATACAGCTACGGGCAAAAGCACAGTAGTAAAAAAATTAGCAAAGATATTAAATACTGATATCTTTCACTCTGCAATTACTAGGCAGGAGCTTGGCTTAAAGCCAGCTAAGAGCGAGGCTGGGGAATTCTTCGATTTAAGAAGCAAGAAAAGAGAAAAGGTAGATAAAAGAGTGTATGGCCAGAATGCAAAGAGGGCAAGGAATTCCATTAAAAAAGGCAAAAGCGTAATTCTTGATGCTGGTTATTTTTTTAAATGGCAAAGAAATCAGGTGTATGATATGGTTTCTTCTTTTGGTCCGGATGTCTTTATTATTAGAATCTTATGCAAGGATGAAAATGAAATAAAAAGAAGGTTTGAGGAAAGATTAAAAAGATTTGACAAATCTACTTTTAATGAGGCCCCAACATGGAATGTCTACGTTTCTTCAAAAAAGGTTACTGAGATGCCATATGGCGATGTTCTGCCTAATAAGCAGGTTTTGAACATAATTGAGTATGATACATGGACTAAAAAGATAAAATCTTCAAGATTAGACAATACACATAACGCTGAGAAAATAATTACTACACTAAAAAAAATAGCAAAGGAGAATTTATAATAAATACCTAAGAAAAATAATAAGATGACTTATATAAAGCTTAGAAATGGATCATACATTAATTTTTCGTATTTCTTATTTCAAAAAATTTATCATGAACAAAGAATAAATTATATTCGCATAAGAAAGAAGTTTTATGATTTTTTTAATAAAAGTGGGGATAAAGTTCTTAGGCCAATTGTTATATGGATAGAGCCTACGAATAATTGTAATCTAAAATGTATATTTTGTTCTCATGGAAATAAGTCACTAACAAGAAAAAAAGGGTTCATGGATTATAATTTATATAAGAAAATCATTGATGAAGTTTCTGTATGGAGGCCTTCTTTATATCTGCATGGGATTGGAGAGCCTTTGCTACATAGGAAAATTATCGATATGATTAAGTATGCTAGACTTAAGAAGTGTGCTTTTCTACATCTAACAACAAATGGCATGTTGTTAAATGATAAATTGAGCGAGAAATTGGCTAATTCAGGATTAGATTTTCTTAGATTTTCTGTGGATAGTATCTCTAGAGATTACCACAAGAGAGTTAAGGTCAATTCAGATTTAGATAAAGTGGTTTCTAATATAGAGAATTTTATTAAAATTAAGGGGGAAAACAAAGCAAAGCGTCCTCAAGTAGGCGTTTCAATGGTTTGCACAAAAGAAAATAAAAATAAAATTGGTCCATTTATCAAAAAATTCAAGAATATTGGTGTTGACTTTATTTTTATGAACCACATCCATAACTGGGCTGGATTGTTAGGTTCTAATAAACTTCGAGTTAAAAGACCAAATTACATATGTTGGCATCCTTGGTATTTCTCTACTGTAACATGGGATGGATATCTTTTGCCCTGTTGCCATGACGCTAATGCCAGGTACAAAATCGGTAATATCTCCAAAAATAAGTTACTTGATGTGTGGGATAATAACAAAATGCAGTTTTTAAGAAAATGTCTTAAAAATGGAAAATCTGAAAAGATCCCACTCTGTAGAAATTGTGATAGCTTATTTGTTTCAAATAAAGAATGATGCAAATATCATGGAGAAGACCAATAATGTTTATACAAGACCATTCATTCAATTTTGCGACAGAGGATGTGAATAGCTTTATTAAAAAAAATAATCTAGAAAAAAAATTTGTTATTGCTTTAGATTTTGATGGAGTTATCTCTGACCCATATATATTAAAAACCAAGTATATCAATGAGTATGGGTATAACATTACAGAGGAGCAATGCGGTTACGATGCTTGTATAAGAAAGCTTGGAATAAAAGAAAAGAATTACAAATCTGCGCTTGAGCGGGCTTATTTAGCAGACCCTAAGATATTACCCTTACAGGAGGGCTTTAAAGGGAATTTTCCAAAATTAAAAAGGTTAAAAGACGCTGTCTTGATACTGGTAACATCAAGATATAATTACATGATTAAGCATTTGGAGAACTATCTCAAATTCAATAAAATCAAGGTAGATGGAATATTTCACACAGAATTGAAAAATAAAATATCGATTTTAAGAAAAGGTTTTGTTGACGTGTTTGTGGAAGACAGTCCTTTTAAACTAAAACAAATATTCGATAAATTGAATTCAAAAAACAGAAAATTTTTTAACAGTTGCACCTTCATCCTCTATAGGAACAAACAAAATTACATCGAGAAAAATCCCAATAAGGGAATAATTGAAGTGAAAGACTGGGATAATTTGTATAAGGCGATATCGAAAAACTATAACAAGTGGGTAAAATCAAGGGGTTAAATTGAAAATACTGATAATTGGAGCTAGCGGATTTTTAGGAAAAAAGCTGTTTGCATTACTCTCAAAAAGGCATGCAGTTTGTGGCACCTATTTTAAAAAAAATGGGGGGGAGCTAAAGTACTTGGATATAACTAAAAAGAATGATGTAGATGATTTTATTCTATTATTGAAACCAGATGTAGTTATTCATACAGCAGCTATAATAAGCGCAGATTTTTGTGAGAAAGAAAGAGATAAGGCAAGGAGTATGAATATCGGTGGTACCCAAAATATAGTTGAGGCTTGCAAAAAACTTGGCTCTAAACTTGTTTATATATCCTCAGACTATGTATTTGATGGGGAGAAGAGCCCTTACAAAGAGGGCGATAAGAGAGAGCCTGTGAATTACTATGGTCACACAAAGCTTGAAGCAGAAAAGATAATCGAGAAAAACCTATCTGACTATATAATCTTGCGGCCAGGTATATTATGCGGTTATAATGATTCTAATGATAATAAGGATTTTGTTTCATACGTTCTTAAAAATCTTAAGGATAATCAAAGCATAAAAGTTGATAATAAGGTTATAAAGTATCCGATTCTAATAGATGATTTGTCATATGCAATTGAAAAATTATTGGATATGGGGGGGCAGGGGGTTTATCATGCGGCATCTCAAAAAGGAGTTACAAGATATGGGTGGGCATTAAAGATTGCAGAAACGTTTAAGCTATCAAAAAATAAGATTGAGCCTACGATAGAACAACACGTTGCCAAGAAACCAAACAATGTTCTTTTAGACAGTTCAAAGATAAGCAGATTAAATATAAAATTTAATGATATTGATGATGGATTGAAAATTTTAAAGAATCAAATTGGCTGTATGTTTAAGATGATTTATAGTGTGAGGCCAGATAAGTTAATTTTGAACCAAAATACTTCCATCTTTAGGATAGATGTTGGAAAAGAACTGGCTAAAGAAGACCAAACAAAGGCAGATGCTGTGATCCCTATACCCGAATCAGGTTTATATGCAGCTACAGGTTATTCTGCAGAGTCTAAAATTCCTTTGTATTTCGGTCTAATAAGAGATTATGTTACTGGACGGACGCTTTTTAATCCACGACTTGAGAATAGGAATAAAGACCTGAGGAAAAAGATGATTGTTGTTCCAGACGTAGTTAGAGATAAAAGGATTATATTGATTGATGAAGCTATTATATCTGGCACTACAATGGCTGTAGTCATAGAGAAGCTAGAAGAAGCAGGTGTTAAGGAAATCCATGTTAGAATTCCTGCCCCCCCAATGTGTTCTATGTGCACTAATAGGGTACTTGATTGTTCAAAGGAAAGATTAATAGCTTCTAAGTATGATAAGGGAGAGGATTATAAAGAAAGGAAAAAGAACATAGAGGCAGGTTTAGCTAAATTTTTCAAGGTAACCAGTTTGAAATTTTTAGAGCTAGATTCGTTTGTAAATACTTTGAAGACAAAATCTGATGCTTGCTATGAATGCTTTGGATAGGTGTTAAAAATGAAAATAATAAGACTTAAGGACATTCAAAAAGAAGAGAAAAACGGTTATTCTATAAAGAGATTATTTACGTTACCATTATCAAAGAAACCAGATAATGTGGGCTTATATGAAACAACAATACCCCTGGGAAGCGTATGCGGACACCATTATCATGAAAACCTGGATGAAATAATCTTTTTTTTGACTAAAGGCAGGATTAGGTCGAATGATAAGATTTATGATGTTGAACCAGGAGACCTTCTCTTTCTTTATCCCGGTGATAAACATGAATTTATAGCAGATGATAATGAAATTCGTTTAATTGCCATCAAGCTACCCAATATTGTTGATGACAAAGTTAAATGTTAGCTTTATTTTTTCTATTTGAACAATTCACTTACCCAACCATAGCCCCTATATATTTCAAAAAATAGTAAAGCCGCTATAATGATTGGGAAAGTTAATCCATAGAACCACAAGAGGATATCCAGCCTCTTAAATATGGCGGCAATAGTCACAAAGTTAATAAGGGAGATGCCTACATAGAGGAAAAAAGTTGAATCATAAATTTTCTTTAGCAGGGTCAAGTGTGATTTATGAATCTTTATTTTCTTCTGAGTCTTCTTTACCTTTGAAAAGAGCTTATTCTTTACAAATAGATGAATTTTTTCTAGGAAAAGAAACTTATGAAGCAGTAAAGAAATGACCATTGAGAAACCTAAAGCAAACATAAGGATATTCCCTGTTTGATTGTAAGCTCCAAAGGTTATCCCTACCACTATAAATATATCGTGTACAAGTGTGTGCGTTACAGATTCAAAATACTCTCCTGATGGAGAAGACAATTTTTTATACCTTGCAATAAGCCCGTCAACACCGTCGAATACAATAGTCAGCTGGAAGATTAATGCAGCTATGATTGATTTCCAGTAATCTCCGAATGAGAACAAGATGCCGCCTGCAAGCCCCATCAGCAGCCAAACAACAGTAATCTGGTTAGGAGTTATCCTGAATGGCATCAGGAGCTGTGCGATTACTACGCTAGGCGGATTGAGTATGTACCGACCCCACCATCCGAGCTTTATTTTTTTTACCCTAGGTATTTGGTACTTGTCTCTTAGTTCCCTGAAGCTTACCATTTTAGATTAGCTATTGTGTGCTATTTATAAAACTTTTTTTAATTCTTACAAGCTGTTGGACAAAATAATTTCTTGTTATCGAAGAATGCTTGCCAATAACTCTAGTTTGACGATTAATAACTGCAGCCAAAAACGATTCTATATCCTTTTCTTTTGAGCAAGTAAGTACATTTCCTATATCCTTTAGCTTATGCGCATCGCTGCCCCCAGTCAACCCTTTATGATTAGCTTTAGCTATTCTATAAGACTCCTTAGATTGGATTTTAGTGCTATACCCATTAATCACTTCAAAAGCATGCAATCCTTTAATTAAATAATCAGAATCTTCTCCGTGAAGGTTTTTTTTCCAGTTATCCCATGGTTCAAATCCGCAAGGATGGGGCAAAGCCCAAATACACTTATATTTCTCTGGAACTTTCCTGCATCCAATTAAAGAAAAATTGTTACTAATTATATTTGATTTATTCGCATTAAAAAAACGTTTCAATTCTTTGAGCGTGTAAAAATAAAATAGCATATGCAAACCTTTTTTGGTTTTGATTTCTATACCTGGAATAACCAGTATATCTAAGTCATTGCTGAATACTTCTTCTACACCACTTATCGAATTGTGATCTGTAACAGCAATACCTATTCCAAGTTTTCCAGCCCTTTTAATAATCTCTTCAGGACTTGCCAAACCATCAGAACAAGTAGTATGGACGTGCATATCAACTAAGGTATATTTTAATTCTTTAAGCTTTGTGATATTTACTTTTCTATAACAAAAATCCAGACGACTAACTTCTCCGGTTTCCATATTAACCAAATTTTTCATTCATTTCTTTCAAGAAATTGTCAATGCCAAAAAAATAATAATAAATCACAGTAAAGATTATTAGGATTGGGTAAACTATAGCATAGAAAAAGAAGATGAGATGTAGCTGGTTTATCAGGGCAGCCACAAAGATAATGCAAATAGCTCTATCAAAAGCAAATAAAAACCATATTTTTGCACCGATTTTTTGGATAAGCATCATTATTTTGTAAAAAAGAGATTTTTTTAACTTAGAGGTATTTATTTTTTGACTCTCCCTGGTTATTTTTCCTTTTTTCATTGAAATAAAAAATGAATATCTTGTATTATCTATCGAATAAAAAAACATTATTGAAAATGTTATTGCAAAACCAGCTACTAAAGTTAGCAAATAAGGGTAACTCTTGTAAACTCCAAAAGTCATACATATAAAGGTCAGGGGGTGAGTTATCTGTAGGCTCATATAATCTAAAAAATAGCCCTTGTGGGAAAGACATTTTCTATACCTTGCAATCTCCCCGTCAACATGATCAATGAGGTACCAGAAATGCAGCAAAATCGCTCCGATAAGCGACATAGCATATGTTCCAGGAAAAAATAAAATAGAAGCAATAACACCTAAAATCGTATAGAACCATGTTACTTGATTTGCTGTTACAGAAGTGTAAAGAAGTAGCTTTGTTATATATATTGATAAAAACCTCAAAATTTTCTTTGAAAGAGATTGTTTGTGTTTCTTCTCAAATTCTTTCTCACATATCTTTCTCAATTCTTTAATCGATTCGACTTTTCTCATTACGAATCTGGGTAGGTAAATTATTTATAAATATTTCCCTTGGAGCTGGATAGAAGAAGCCCTAGCATCGTGCTGTTGCTTGCTATGGGATAACTTAGCTTTTCCTAGGCGGATATTGTGGACTTTAGTCCCCCGGGAGATCATTTTAAAATATCTGGCCAATAGATTTTTTAGATTCTTTAGCGCTTACTTTTTAATTTGAAGATATATATGTTAATCATGAAAAACACTGCAGATATCTGGAGTGCGAACATAAGTCCCTTATACCCATCAAGAAGAACACCCTTCGAAATAAATTTGAAAAACTCGTAGGAAAAAGAAAGAAAAGCCTTAGGGATATAAAAAACTGAAGGGAGATTTGCTTTATTGTTCTTTATTAGATTTTCAGCTCGCGTTTTTGCTCTTCTTTTGAGTTTCTCCATGTCAGAGAGATTATAAGCATTATATGCCGGCTTATGCTCTATAATATACGGTATCTTTTTTACTGTGCCATCCAGGGAGAGCTGTGCGTGAAGCTCCCTATTTTCATCCAGTATTCTATTTTTATCAAATAAGGCTACTTTGCCGTACATATTTGTAAAATATTTAGAAGTGTAAGGGATATTGCCATAATACTGCCTCCAAATAAATTTATAACCTGCAATGTTCTTTTTTGCCTTAAAACTTTTGAGCCACTGCTGTAATTGTTTACTCAGGTACTCATCCGCATCTATTTCAAGAATCCAATGATTGGCAGCCTTCTGATAAGAAAACATCCGATGCCGTTCAGCATCCCCTCCATGGGGCCGGATATAAATCAGTGAAGTATACTCTTTACAAATAGAAAGCGTGCTATCTGTGGGGGTGCCGTCAAGAGTTATTATTATTTCATCTACTATGCCTTTTAGACTTTCCAAACACCTTCTAATTACTTTCTCTTCATTGTAAATTACTAAACATGCAGATATTTTTATTTTCATTTAGATTTCTAATTGATAAAAATAACAACATTAATAAATTTATCTATATTGCAAGAAAAACGTCCAAGAATAAATAAACTTACATAAAATGAAAGAATACAAAATAATGGCAAAACAAATTGCAAGTCACAATATAATCAGGATATTCGATTTTGCAATTATGTTTGCATTACTTATAGTATTGACAAGATTTCTAACTAAGTCACAATTCGGTATCTATTCTATACTAAACATCACTATTTTATTTACTGTGGGTTTATTCTCTTTAGGTATCCCTTCTTTCATTATGAGGGCACTTGCAGGAATTGAGAAAAAGGCAAGAATAAGAAACTTTAACAAGCTGTTCAATTTCTATGTTTTATATGTGCCCCTTCTCGCATTGGTTCTATCTATCTTAGCTTGGCTGATATTAACATTAATCGGTTATACTGATATGATAATCCCAACAATTTCTGCTTTTACCATAGCAGGAATAGGGATATTTATATATGCCATACAGAATAATCTGAAAACAGAAAAAAAGATAATCACATCAAAAATTATTGGGTCCTTGTTTGAAATAGTATGGGCTTTACCAGTAATCACTTTGCTGTTCTTATATGCTGCTAATGTTACTGATATATTTTTGTTGAGATTTGTTTACAGTTCGATAATCTTTGCGGCTATCCTTTTCTATTATTTCCGTAAGAAAGTATTGTTTCTAGAACGTATTGATAGAAGGTATATAAAGAAAGCATTGGTATTTGGTGTACCACTGTCAACGGTTATGATATCTAGATGGGTCCTAACTGCAAGTGATAGGTACATTCTAGGGTTCTTTCATGGTGCGGTAGATGTTGCAAACTATTCTTATGTGTATACACTTCTGGGGATGTTGGGGCTAACTGCAAGTAGTATAGGGTTGACAATAGGCCCATATTTTATTTCAGAGTACAATAAAAGAAATAAAGAGAAGTCAAAATTCTTGCTAAATGCATCTTTCAAATACCAGTCTTTGATTCTTATACCTGCTATAACTGGATTTTTTATTTTGAGTAGGGAGATCATTACAATGGTTTCTGGAGTTAAATATTTAACTTCCGCCCCTATAATTCCTTTCTTGTTATTATTTCCCTTTCTTGATTTAATGAAAGATATTTATGTTAATGTGCACATATTAAAAAATAAAACAAAAAGAATCGCAGGGATATATTTCATTGGGATCATAATAAATCTCGTTCTCAATTTTGTATTGATTCCAAAGTTCTCTTCTATTGGCGCTGCAATTGCAACAACAGTGAGTTACTTAATCCTTTTTATGTTCTTCTATATCCCCTCAAGGGAAACTTTCAGGTTGAATCATTCTTTTGTTAGATTACCAAGGATAATACTTTCAACTGCAGTAATGGCTTTTAGTATAATCTTTATCCATCCCCAGACAATCTTCACAAAATTAGCAGTGATATGTTTTGGAGCGATTATCTATCTGATAAGTTTATATTTAACCAAGGTCTTTGTAAAGGAGGAAATAGTACTTATAAAATCATTTATACCAAACAGAAGAAAAAATTGAGTCTCCCCCCTTTAAAAATTGCAAAACCTTATTTTAAAGTTTTTTAATGACTTATATTCTCAAATCATTTTCTTGGAACCAATCAATGGTCTTTTTCAGACCTTCTTCAAAGCTTGTTTTAGGCTCCCATCCCAAATACTTTTTAGCTAAATCGTTTGCTGCGCACATTCTCCATATTTCAATAGGTCTGTGGGGCAATGCACCTACTTCAAGTTTCGATTTTGAGCCTGTTAATTTAACTATCGCCTCTGCTAATTCCTTTATTGCGATTTCCCTGCCGTTTCCTAAATTGATTATTTTCCCTATAGCTTCTTCCTTTTCCCCGGCAAGAATCAACCCATCAATTATGTCGCCCACATAATTAAATTCTCTGGTTTGAGTTCCTTTTGTTATTTTTACAGTCTCATTATTAAGGCATTTGGTTGCAATCTCAGGAATTACAGCTTTGCTGGACTGGTAAGGTCCAAAAGTATTGAACGGTCTCAACACAACAATTGGATTGCCCATTCTCATTTTCATTCTGCAATATAACTCACCAGCGTACTTAGTAACAGAATAAGGAGAAATTGGACATGGATTCATATTCTCTCTAAATGGAACTTCTTCCTGGTAGCCGTATATCTCTGAGGTAGATGTATAGATAAACCTCTCGTAACCATCATAAGCTTCTATGAGGTTGGCGGTTCCTTTGGCATTTACATCAAATACTTGATTTACATGCATAAAGCTTGAGCCTACATGATTATAGGCGGCTAGATGATATATTATCTCTGGAGCAACATCTTTCACTTGCTTTAAGGAATCGATGTCTCTTAAATCGACTTCTATAATATTTAATTTATCCCATACGTCTTTTAACCTGATATTCTCTACAAGGCTATTATATTTAGTCATTAAGGTAACTTCTGCTCCAATGGACATGAGCCTATCTACTAAATGTGAACCTATAAATCCACTTCCACCAGTAACCAAGACTTTTTTTCCTTTCATAATTTATCCCCCTTGCGGTATGTATAAAAGTGAATAATTTTTTCCTCTGATTCTTCTTTTTCTTTATGGGTATTTATTGTAATATGTTTGCCTTTATGCTTGTATTCATAAAGCTTTCCTTCTTTTATTAATTTTTTGAGGAACGAGATTAGATCGTCACTTTTATTGAAAAACTCTAGAGCTTCCTGTTCGAATACCATAAAGCCTATGTTAATCCAATGATTTAGCATTGGTTTTTCTTTGAAGTCATTTATTGTTCCGTCTTCAGAAGATTCAACTATTCCGAATGGACTTTTCATCCTAGAAGTTGTGATTGTTACCAATCCATTTTTTGATTCATGGAATTTTAATAATTTTTTTATATCCACATCTGCGATAGTATCTCCATAAATAACAATAAATCTGTCGCCTAAGACATCTTTAGCATTGATGATTCTCCGCATAATTGAACAATCACCAGAATCACTAAGTTCTATCTTAGCTTTTCCTTTATTCTTTTTAAAATAGTTTTTTATTATATCCCCCTTGTATCCTATTGCAAGTACAAACTCATTAAATCCATATTTTATGAAATAGGATATTATATGGTCTATTATTGGCTTATCCTTTAGGCAAACCATTGGTTTAGGAATTTTTTCAGTAACAGGCCTTAACCTGGTGCCTTTCCCCCCACATAATACAAGTGTTTTCATAAAATCACTCTCATGACTGTTTATTCCGATGTCAAAAAAAAGCATAGTTTTTATAAAGTTTTCGTACTTTTGAAAACATATCAATTTTTTACCTAAACAACTTAATCTTCACAAGCTGCGGCGGCATTATTATACCATCTCTTATCAGTTTGACATTAGATATTCCTGTTTGTCTGCCTTTGTAATTCACAGGTACTTCAATAATCTTATATCCTTTTTTTTGTGCCATGATGGCAATCTCCGGCTCGTAAGCGAAGTCTTTACATTGGAGATCTATGTCCCTGATTACATCACTCTTCCAGGCCTTAAAACCCGCATTAACATCTGTTAGCCTTTTTCCGCATAAGACAGAAGTAAACCCAGAAATAACATAGTTAGCTAGTCTCCTCATCCTTGTAAGGCTTCCCTTTTGTACAGTAGACCCCTTGACAAACCTAGATGCGAATACGATATCTGCTTTGCCATTTAGTATGGGTTTTATCAGTCTAGGTAGCTCTTCTGGCGGGAACTGAGAATCAGCATCAACCTGCGCCATAATCTCTCCAGAAGCATTATTGATGCCAACTTTGATGGCATTGCCTTTACCCTGATTGGGTGTGTATCGTATGACTTTTAGATTTTTAATTCCAGAACTTTTGGCAATCTTGCTCGTTTTATCTTTGCTACCATCATCAACCACTACAATCTCTGCGTTTGGCATTGCTCTATGGACACGTTTTATAGTATCTAAAATATTCTTCTCTTCATTATAACAAGCGACTATGACACTAAGTGATTTATTCTTCATTTTTAATATCTCGATTAAGGCATTGCAATTATATTTAAAATTATCCTTTTAAATTATACTATAACCTTCTGCATAAGTACAGCTTTCTATAGCCATCCCAGGCCTGACGATTTCTGATATGCCGTAATACACAATCTTTCCGTCAAATAGCTTGTGTTTGTATCTAATCTCATTCTCATCAAGATAGCTTCTAAATTTCAAATTAATAGTAGATTTATCATGCAGCACGTAACCAAATTTATCTGAGTCCCTAACAATTTCCTCGTATAGGGGATATCTTGGAACGCAGGGGCATAAATTCTCGCAGGATACTATTATTTCTTCATTGCTTTCAAAAATCAATGCCCATTTTATGAAATAGGTGGAATATGCTTTATCTATGCCTTCTTCCCTCATAAAATTGATTATATCTATTATATCTTCTGCTGGTTCAGCTTTCATTAGTTCGATATTTCCTATTAATGCTGCCAGCAATAGAATTGCAACTAGTGAGATAGAAACTAATCTGTACATACTGCCTCTTTTGCATACATTTATTATAAAAATTGAGAGGAGGATAGCTATTAAAGGGAAGAGAGGAGATAAATGGTAGCCACCACTAAATCCTGCTCCGAAAAAAGATAATGAAAAAAGCGCTATGCAAATTAAGATATAAAACTCTTTGCTGAATTCTTTTATTGATTTTGAAAATTTCTGGTTTGGGATTAAACCAATAAAAAACTTTTTTATCATATCTCCATTTTTATGCACAATAAATATTACGGCAGCTAAAAATATTACATAATATATCCATCCTGAGAAGCCATCTCCAAAAAGAGAGGGAAAGCTCTTGGTTAAGAATTCTCCAATACTGATCGAAGTACGGGTCTGGCCAAATATCTTACAATGAGACACGACCTTATCCCCAAATCTAACTTCGCTTGGGATTAAATGGAACTTACAGACTAGTTTATGGAGAGCAGTTCCAGCTAAGAATTGTTTAATATTTGCGAAATTATGTTTTAGGTTGTAGAAAATTAATGGCAGGAATCCTATTAAGAAAGACCCAAGGAAGATAAAAAACTTTTTTTTCAAAAAGAATCTTTTGTCAGATATATACCAGAAGATAAAAGAAGCTATTAATATTGGTATAACAAATTCCAGAACCCACCAGGAAATTGCACTAACAAAGCCAAATAGTGCGAAGTATTTGTTACTATTTTTTCCATCAAAGAATGTCCTGCAGAATATGTATATTACTAGCATATTAAAGAATAAGGACACCATATAGTGGCCTTTGGTTTGGCTTAAGAATGTGAATGGATAAGGAGAAACAGCCAACAAGAGTGAAGTTAAAAGCGCTACTTTCTTATCGAATAATCTTTTAACACTAAAATAGGTCAATAAGACCAAGGCCATAGCTATCAATAGGTTGGATAAGTTAAAAGAAAAAGATGAAACACCAAATAGAAGGAAGATTATTGCCATAAAATGCCCTTGAATTGCTGCTCCGCCATCATAATGCTGGCCATAAAGAAAAAAAGGATGCTCTCCTTTTTCAATGATATTTTTGGCCATAATGCCTATTGATAACTCATCACTATCGACATACTTTAGAGAAGAAGTAACTAGTACGATTCTGATTAATAAGAACGCAATTATAACTAATGCGAGTAAACTATATTCCTTTGTAATCTTGGGCTTCAGTTTTTTAATTTTCAAGCTTAATATTTGAAAAGAAAAGCAATTTTTAAAGCTTTGTGTTTGTTTCTGCAGACTAACATTATACCCAAAACTATAAATATCCTCCAAATTTTCTGGACCCTATGAAGAATATCGCTGTGGTTGGGGCTGGTATCGCTGGGTTAACTATTGCATATAAACTAGCTGAAAAGGGTCATAAAGTTACCCTAATTGAAAAGGAGTCGCAGGTTGGTGGCTTGGCTAGAAGTTTTATCTATGGAGATTTTGTGTTTGACATAGGCCCACATAGGTTTCATACTGATAAGCCGGATGTATTAAAGTTTATTAAATTTGTATTGGGTGACAAATCATTAACAATTGACAGGACCAGCGGAGTTTATCTCTTTGGCAAATACCACCCATGGCCTATAAGGCCAAAAACAATACTAAATCTTCCATTTACAGTATTGGTAAAGGCTGCTTTTGATTTATTTAATAGAACACCTTTTGAAAGCGAACGTTTTAGCGATTACATAGTAAGCAAGTATGGTAAAACACTGTATAACTGTTTTTTTAAGGATTATACTGAGAAATTTAGTTTTGTGCCTGCACCAAATCTACATTATACCTGGGCAACTGCTTCCATAGATAGGGCTGTCATAGATAAAAGATTGAGGATGGACTCTTTGTTTGATACTCTAAGAATAGCTCTTATGCCTAAGCCTGTAAAAACTAAGTTTCTATACCCCTACAAGGGAGTTTATAGGTTTTCTGAGAATTTAGCATCTATGATAAAGAAGAAAGGAGGAAAAATATTCACAAATGTTAGCGATATAAAAGTCAATTATAAAGAAGATAGGATAGATTCAATTAGTTTCGGAGATACCACCCTAAAGACGGATTTGCTCGTTTGGACAGCACCTATTACAGAGATTTCAGGGCATTTGAACTTAGGAAAGCCCAACCTAAATTATCTTGATATCTTAATTTATAATATAGAGATTAAAAAGGATTTAGGAGACCCCAACCAGTGGATATATTTTGGAGATAGAGATTTAGTCTTTACGAGGATATCTTTACCAAAAAATTTCAGTAAAAATAATGTGCCTGAAGGAAAGGATGCCTTATGTGTGGAGGTTACTGTTAAGGATAAGAATATATGGGAAAATCCTAAGTCAATAATAGGCAGAGTCATCTCTGACCTGGAAAAAGTTAAGATGTGCAAAAAGGAGGACATAGGCAATATACATATAGAAAGAATTACAAATACCTATCCAATATATGAACTAAATTATAAGAAAGAATTGGAGGAAATAAAAAAGAAATTATCAGGATTCAAAAACTTGATATGTAGCGGGCGTACCGGGGCTTTCTATTACAATAACATGGATAATTCTATTGATATGGGCTTGAAATTGGTTGATGGTTTATGAAAGTAGTTCTAATCAACCCACCTTTGATTGATATTAAAACAAATTTTGCAGGCATAGCCAATATTCCATTGGGTATAACATACCTGGCTGCTTACCTCAGGGAAAAGGGGATTGAAGTTAACTTAATAGATTCTTTTGGGGAAGCCATGGAAAAGGTATCACCCTTTATGGAGGATTATGTCCGGGTAGGCTTAAGTCCGTCGGAGATAATATCAAGAATACCTAAGGATACAGATTTTATCGGAATATCTATCCTTTCTTCGGTATTCCATACAATTGGGGTTGAAATAATAAAAGAAGCCAAGAAAAACTTCCCTGATGTTCCTGTTATTATTGGGGGGAATCATGCAACTTTTGTATATAAGGAATTCTTGGACAATGATGCTGATTATGTAATATTGGGAGAAGGAGAGGAAAGCTTTCTTGAACTTGTAGGTGGAAAAGACCCTTCAGACATAGATGGACTAGCTTACAAGAGAAATGGCAAACTATTAGTTAATCCTAAAACAAAATTCATAAAAGATCTCAACTCATTGCCTTTTCCTGCAAGAGACCTTATACCCTTAAAGAATTACTGGAAGCTTGGAACTGCGCATGGTCCTGTAAACAACAAGTACACATCAATCATGACAACAAGAGGATGCCCTTTTGGATGCAGGTTTTGCTCTTCGCCAGCTTTTTGGCAGAGAACATTCAGAAAGGTCAATCCTGCCAGGGTTGTTGATGAGATTGAATATTGTATCAAAGAATTTGGCATAACTGAATTCCATTTCGAAGATGATAACATAACTTTAGATAAGAATCACATTATCGAAATATGCAAAGAGATACTGAGAAGGAATTTAAAAATAGCGTTCAACACCCCCAATGGAATAAGAGCGGATACAGTTGATGAAGAAGTTCTTAAGTGGATGAAAAAAGCTGGCTGCACCCACATAACTTTAGCTCCTGAGTCTGGTTCTGAGAGGGTATTAACCTTAATGAACAAGAAAATCAATTTGAAACATCTTGAGAATGTAGTGCGCATGCTTAATAGGCTAAAAATAAAGACATGTACTTTTTTTATACTGGGTTACCCTGGTGAAACAAAAAAGGATAGAGAGGTTACCAGGAACTATATGAAACGCCTTGTTAAAGCAGGGCTTGATGAAACAAGCATTGGTATAGTAATTCCTTTGCCTGGTGCTGAAATTTTTGCTGAATTCAGGAAAGGTGTAGACTATAAGAAATGGGAGGATCTCCTCATAACAGTCCCTAAATGGAGGGGAGATTATAAAGAGCTAGGCAGGGCCAGGATGAAGCTATTTACTTCATTTTACTTGAGTCAGCTTATCTATCACCCATCAAAAATTTTTAGGCACATAATTAATCCTCTTTTTGGTAAGAAGGAAACAAAGACAGATATGGCTTTGGTAAGGCTGCTTAAGCTTTTTCTAAGGAGAAAATACTAATCTATTTATATATATTTTAATAACCCTCCTTGAAATGCCTAAGAAAGTACTGCTCGTTAACCCCCCTTCATCTTTGAGGGCTTATTCCAAATCTAAGATAAAGGTAGCTATACCAGAAATACCAATATTGAATTTAGCAACTTTGGCTGGTTCACTAATTTTGGCAGGCCATGATGTGCAGATATTGGACCTTGCTATTTCACCTTCTCCACTAAAGGATTTAGTTAAAAAGCTTGAAAGCTTTAACCCGAATTTTGTTGGGGTGACCTGCACTACGCCTTTATTCCATGAAGCTGCTAATACAAGCAGAGAAGTTAAGAAGATAAATAAGGAAATGGTTGTTATAGCAGGTGGTTCACATCCTACAGCACTCCCTGAAGATACTTTACTCAATTCTGATATTGATATCGTAGTTATGGGTGAAGGAGACTATATTATATGTGATATCGTCAAAGGCAAAAAACTTAGCGAGATAAAGGGAATCTGCTTCAGAAAAAATGGAAAGATAATCAAGAATGAGAGATGCGGCTATATTGAGGATTTGGATAAACTACCTTATCCTGCATGGCATCTTTTCGATATAAAGAAGTATAAAACTCCCAGGCTGACCAGCAAGAAGAACCCTGTTGGAGCAATTGAAACATCCAGGGGCTGCATATACAATTGCACATACTGCAATAAGAAGATACACGGCACGCATTTTAGATTTAAATCAGCTAAGCGTGTAGTAGACGAGATGGAATATATGCTTAATGCTGGTTTTAATGAAATTCATATCTGGGAAGACCAATTTTCTACAGATCTTCCAAGGGCAAAGAAGATTTGCGATTTAATAGTTGAGAGAGGCCTGAAATTCCCATGGAATATCTTTACAGGGATAAGGGTCAATTGTATTGACGAGGAATTTCTTAGAAAAGCCAAGAGGGCTGGCTGTTATTCTATTAGTTTTGGTCCTGAATCAGGCAATCAGCATTTATTGAACAACATCAGAAAAGGTATAACCTTAGACCAGTGCAGAAGGGCATTCAAATTAGCAAGGAAGGTTGGGATTGAAACTGTTGCATTTTTTATGTTGGCTTTACCAGGAGAGACTGAGGAAACAATGAAAAAAACTATAGATTTTGCAATAGAACTTGACCCTGATTATGCGAAGGGCACCATGACTCTGCCATTCCCATCAACTCCTTTATTTGATGAGCTTGATAAGAAAGGACTTATAAAAAGCAAGGACTGGTCTTTGTATAACTTCCATAATACTACTGAAGTATACACCCACCCTAATCTGGATTGGGATACTATACAGAAATATTATGATTTGTTTTATAGAAAATTTTATTTCAGGCCAAAATACATTGCAAGAAGGATTGCAAAAGGACTTCTTAATGGAAATGTTTTTTATGATATTTATTATTTTATCAAGAACTGGCTGTCTTAACCTGTTTTTAATATATATGTGCCTGTTTTTTCATTCTTGTAAACCAAGCTTTTACCGTAACTTACTTTGAAAATATTTAGGACGTCTTCTGGAAGTACGCTTTCAGGGGCCAAGCCAAAATTTTGGTTTACCCATATATAGTTTATGTTGTTCTCTTTGATTATTTCCATTATGGTACTGTTTACCTCCGCGTAGCTGGCTCCTTTTGGGTAATATGCACCTGCATAATAATCTGGTCTGTTAAAGTAATATGAAAAGCATTGGCCTTGCGCAAAGAATACAGCATCTTTTGGGGTATTCTCCTTTATCCAATTGAAATCATTGTCATAGTAATGCCAGTTGCCTGATATTAGGGATACCTTTAGGGCTTCTGAAGACACAAAACCAATAATACAAAAGGTTATTGCTAGTAAGACAAGAGTCTTCGGTATTTTTTTAAATAATCTACTTAATCCAAAGCCCCAAATAATTGATAAAATTGGTATTATTGGGAATAGGTATCTTCCAACTATAGTTTTATTTAAGAATGCAAACCCAATGAATGATAAGGCATAGATGCCTATCCAAGATAGAAATATTATTATGTTTTTGGATTTAATTTTTACATTTATGAATCCAATAATTAATGGCAACACAAATACTAATGTAGCAAGGCCCCACAATAATAAAAGAATCCCTAAGAATGGAATGTTGTAATAAAATAAATATTTGAATTGGCCGAGAGGCACACCAAAGAACTCTAGATATGGTGTTGTGACCAATTTATGTGTTAAAAGATGCGATATACTTGGGCTCATTTTGAATGTGTCTAAAATAGCCCCATGTGCTCCGCCGAAAAAAGAGTTAAGATAAGGCCATATTGGGTTGTTTAGTGCGATATAATTTCTTATGAACCAGGGCAGGCTAATTGCAAAGGAGATTAAGAGAAAAACTGCGGACTTTTTGACAAATACTGGATGTTTTTTCTTGTGCCTTAAATAGAAAGCTAACAATAGTACTGGAAGGATGAATAATGCCTGATATTTAGTTAATAACGCAAGTCCATAAGATAATCCGGATAGTTTTGGCCTATTTGTCAGAATAAAATGAAGAGACACGGTCAAGAAAAATACAAGTAACGCTTCTACATGGGGGGTACTGCTATAATCAATGTGAATAGGTAAAAATGCAATGAATATTGTTGAATATAAAGCAACTTTCTTATTGAACACTTTCTTTGAAATTAGAAATACCAACAATATTGTTAGAGAACCAAATAAGGGCGATATTAGTTTCATAGCTGCATTTGAAGCAGACTCTCCAAAAACCCCAAAAACTTTGAATAAGGCAGCTCCAATAAAGTGGAATAAGGGTGGTCTTGAAAATACATCTCTCCCTAATAATTCAAAAACAGGTATTCTGTTGTTTGTTGCTATGAATCTAGCAACATTAAGATGAAAACATCCGTCTCCCCCTGGCTGGGCCATTAATGCCAGAAAGAATCTAACAATTGTCCCTAACAGAATAATTAAGATTGCTCTTTTCATGCAAGTATCTACTTTATTCCACTTCTTTGATAATTTTGATAGAATCATCGTACTTCTAATACAACTATTCCTGCTGCCTGATGAATTGGATTGAACAATTGCGATGAAACAAGTTCACCCAATTTTGTATTTGTTTCATTTATGCCAAATTTTCTTATAGTTCTACCATCAATAACTAGGTGTGAATATTTTTTGCCTTTTAACCACGAGTTTAACTCTGATGCTGTGTTATTTATTGCTGTTTTTCTATAAGATTTTATATCAGAACACCATTCGCAAGAGAACATATCAAATCCGACAACAAAATAGTTTTCTGTAAATGTAAATACCCCTGTGTTGATGGGTAGGTTATCTCTTAACCACACATAACCTTGGACTTCTTCATAAGAGCCCCAACCTAAGCCAGGCGGCCAAGTTGCTGTATTAACACTGTATTTTTGATGGGTCGATGTGAAGATTATTCCTGAAACTACAATGATTAGAATAACAATTTTAGGTACACTATACTTCTTGCCTGTGGAATATAGGAGCCATAAACCTTCGGCAGCTAATATTGAAGCAGGTATTGCAAATAACATCCAGAATCTAAAACTGAATAGGCCGATTGGCAAATTAAATGTCATAGTATTAAATCCTAAGAAAGTGAATATTGCCCACAATAGGGTTATTGATAAATAATTATTTTCATCCTTTAATAATTTCTTATAGTTAATTATTACAAAGATGAGTCCAATTATAGCTAGCAGACTAATAAACAAACCTATGCCGATAGGATTATTTATCATATTCTGGTGTTTTGCAAAAATCATTTCATTAAAAGAATAAGCTCTTGTGGCGCTTCCACTTGTAGGGGGAAATGCTCTCTTAAGAGTACCCCATGTTTTAGCAAAAAAGGAAACACTGCTTCCTATGCCGGCACCTCCTGTTTCACTGACCCTTGATATAAACATATCTTTCCAGTGGTTAAACCACCAAATCAAAGATACAAAATATCCTCCAAATAAAGATGTCAATAAAGTGGGGTTGAATTTCTTGGAGCTAATCCATTTAACTAGGAAATACATGCCAAACAGGAAAGCAAATTTAATCGGTTGTGTTGGTTGTATCAAACAAATGCCAGCAATCACTAGGATAGAAGGATATACCCATCGTTTGTCCCATTTTAACATCTCAATACAATACATAGCTGGAAAGAATAAAGTTACAACTAAACTATGGGCCCATATGAAGTGGCTTAAATAGCAAGGAATGGAAGCTAAAACAAAAGCAGCAAATAATGCTTTTTTTCCATTTCCAATGAATCTTTTAGTAAAAAAGTAAAAGAAGATTATTCCGAGAGAAATTATCAATGCATTGAAAAACTTCATTGTCCAGTATAATGATAGAGAAGTTTGATGTAAAATTCCGAATAATAAATCATATCCGGGTGGATAAGGGTTGATGTACATGTGCTTAATATGAAAAACATCCTTTTCTGTAGCAACGTATTTTATTGCAGTAGCATGATGCCACGGATCATCATCTTCTAGCCAAGTATATCTAAATGCACCCGAAGCGTACATAAATAATGACAGTGAGAACAAAAGTAAAACAACTAAGATGGAGATATTTGACTTAGTTAACTTTAGTTTGATTATCGGTAATTTCTTTTGTTTGACTATATCAGACTTAAACAAGTCTAATAATGGCATAATCAAACTCAATACAAGAAAGATTCTCCAATCGAGAGGTATTCGTATCAAATTGATTAAAACGCCAAGAAAGGGGAAAATTCCCAACCCGATTCCAATCCTCATCAAATTTCTTTCTAGGAAATTTTCAGAGTTTTTTATGAATTTAGTTGCAGAGTATCCTAAACCCCAGGTATAAATGAAAAATAATACTATTGTTGTTAGGCTCATTTGGTCTTCTCAGTCGATTACTAGAAATCTATTTAAATACTTTATTATTTAGTCTCAGTTAAACATGGCTGGCCTTAAAGAACTAATGCGCTTCTTTTTATTCTCTTTAAAGAGAAAAGAATCAAAATCACATTATGTTGAGTTCCAGGCTTATCAAGCAGAATTAATTATTAAAGAACTAAGATCAAGGGGCGTGCATATAAAAAACAAGAGGATATTAGAGCTCGGCTGCGGTCGCGGAGGTTATTCCCTAAAATTTGCTCGCGAGACAAAAAAATTAGTAGCAACAGACCTAACTAAACCCTCTTACGCACTGAAGGCCAACCCCAAAATTAAATTTGTTAAGCTTGACGCTTCAAGGCATTTTCCTTTCAAAGGCGAATCATTTGATTTAGTTATTTGTTTTAGTCTTATAGAGCATGTAAAAAATCCGAGGCCCATGCTAAATGAAATTTTTAGGGTCTTGAAAGATAAGGGGACATTAATACTAACCTTCCCCCCCTTTTGGTCCCCCCTTGGAGGGCATAGGTATAAACCGTTTCATCTATTGGGGGAGAAGCTTGCAATAAAGATCCATAATACCTTCTTAAGGGGTTACAAGAAAGTTAAGTCCTACGAAACAACTTATGGTTCTTGGGGGTTGTATCCTTTGAAAATTAAAGATGTTTCAAGTTTGTTACTTGCCTCAAACTTCAAAATCCAGGATAAGTGGGTTAGATTCTCTCCACTTAATTTTGCTAAAATACCCATTTTTAATGAATTTTTAACTTGGCACGTTTGCTTTTTATGCAAAAAAAGAAAATAATTTAAACCAAATAAGATTATCGGATACAAATGAAGATAATAACTGCTATTCCAGCATATAATGAGGAAAAAACAATAGGTAATGTAATAAAAGGCGTTAAATCCGTTATGGATGAAGCTAAATATGATTATCAGATAGTTGTTGTTGATGATGGCAGCAAGGATTCTACTGCAGAAATAGCGAAGAAAGCTGGTGCTGTTGTGCACGCTCATCCAAAAAATTATGGATTAGCTGAGACTTTTAAGACAGAGATGCAAAAATGCTTAGAAATAGGGGCAGATATCATAGTTCATACTGATGCAGATGGCCAATATCTGGCAAAAGAAATTCCTCTGCTGATCAAAGAGGTGGAAAAAGGCTCTGATTTGGTTCTTGGCTCTAGGTTTAAAGGTAAAATTGAGAGTATGCCTTTAATTAAGAGATTAGGCAATAAGGCTTTTTCTGCTGTTGTTTCGCAGGTAACAAGGTCAAAGATAACAGATGCCCAGACTGGTTTTAGGGCTTTTACAAAAGAGGTAGCAAGGAAGATACCTATCATCTCGACGCATACATACACGCAAGAACAGGTAATAAGGGCTGTTAAACAAAAATTTAAGATAGTGGAAGTGCCTGTTTACTTTGCAAAAAGAAAAGAAGGAAAAAGCAGATTAATGAAGAATCCGTTTGAGTATGCATTTAAAGCTTGGACGAGTATTTTGAGGATCTACAGAGATTATGAGCCTTTGAAGTTTTTTGGGATTATAGGCGGATTATTTTTTGGTATCGGCTGTTTGATAGGTTTATGGTTTGTATACTTGCATTTTACAACTGGCATTACAGGCCATCTTGGTTTAATATTCCTTATGTTATTGTTGGTTATGGTTGGCATACAGATATCTTTATTCGGTTTCTTGGCAGATATGATGAAAAAATAAAAATTAAGTTTTATTTAATGATACTTACTCTCAACCGGCCCGTACTTCCAGAGTACTGCCATTATTGCTGCTGCTCCTAATGCTCCCAATATCCAGAAATAAAAGGAATAGTGCCAGCCAAAGTTGTCTATTAAGAATCCTGTTCCGACTCCTGTCAGGGCAGCACCTATATAACCCCAACCATCAATAAAACCAGTTGCTGATGCTGCTGCTTTTCTTGTTCCAAAATCCATTGGCATTGAAGCAACTATCATAACATGGGGCCCATATGTTAAGAACCCTATGGCAGCCAAGAATACTAAACTTAACATCCACCTCCCTGCAGGAAGTATAGGATAAATTAGACTGCATACAGCCAATAATATGAGCATTATCATAGCTATAGGGGCTCTTCTCGATTTAAAGACCTTGTCAGACATCCATCCTGCGCAAATAGCACCCAATGAGCCTGCAAGGGGTATTATCATGGCTTTATAGGCTGCCGTGGATATTGTTGCTCCCTGAACCTCAAAGAAAAAAGTTGGAGCCCAGCTAAGAAAACCATATCTTACAATATTCAGGCCAAATAGTGCAAATGCTGCTGCCCATATCCTTTTCCTTGTTAACACTGATTTGATTGTGTGGAGGAATCCTAAGTGATAATCAGATTTTGCCTTTGACTCTTTGAGGCCTTTTTCATGGTCTTCTAGTGTTGGCAAACCAGCCTCTTCTGGGGCATTTCTTACTCTAATAAAGTTGTGTATTCCTCCTAAGACTAATATTAAACCCGGTACCCAGAAAGCCCATCTCCATCCCAATAAGCCTACTAAGAAACCCGATAATGCCCACGAGCCTGCAGAGCCAATTATATACGAACTTCCTAATATTCCTGAGGCTCTGCCTCTTAATTGCCGTGGGAACCAGTTTGCAACTGTCTTTACTGTAGGAGCCCAACCCATGGACTGCACATAACCATTGATACCCCACAACAGGATCATACTGGCTAATATACCATTTGTGAATCCAAATATTATGTTTATAATTGCCGATGCTAGAATACCCAAACTTACAATCTTTTTTGCACCAAATTTATCACCAAGCTGGCCATTAATGAACTGGCCAACTGCATACATTGTAAAAAGAGCTGTTAGAACAACACCTATTGCTGTTTTAGAAATGCCAAATTCCTCAATAATACCAGGAATAGCAATAGACATATTTACTCTTCCAAAATAAAATAAAGCGTAAGTTATCCAAGTTGTAAAAAGGATTCTTTTTCTCCAATAGGCGAATTTTTGTTTTGTATTCATTTCTTAACACCCTTTATTATTTATTGTTCTTATGATGCTTTTTTATCTTGTCTTTTATTGCAGTACTTGACTGTTCCGGATAATAAGGAGTCATTACGATCCTACCTTTAAACACCTTTTTCAAGTCATCAAGATATTTATTCCCTAGATGGCTAGCGCTTTCCATGTGAATATCCGGCTGTAGTGCAATTAGATTATTCAATGGAGAATAATTTTCTTGCGGAACTGCGCAATCAACGCACTTAAGAGATTGGATTAACCTAAGTCTTTCCCTAAAAGACACTATTGGCCTTGGTTTCTTTTCCATAACTGCTTCATCTGTTAACACGCCAACAATGAGTTTGTCACCTAATGCTTTGCCGTTTTCCAGCTGCAATAAGTGCCCTTCGTGGATTATATCCCCGCAAACATATGCGTATACAATTGTTGTTTTGTTCTTCTCTCCGCTCTTTTTTTTAGTACTTTTCATATTATTCCCCCCAATTTTTATAACTCTTAAGTATCTTCTTAACAATATTATCAGTCGATAACTTTTCATAGAACGGTGGCTTTACAATCTCCCCACCAGTTTTCTTAATAAAATCACTTCCAGGCACTTTTTTCCAGTTTGAACCATGGACAAGGACTAATTTTGCACCTTTGAATTGGCTATGAATTTTTTTTAAATTGTCTGTGGGGTCTTTATCATATTGGGTCATGACCATGTCAACACATCTAAGAGAAGAGATTATTGCCATTCTTTCTTTCAATCCTGCGACAGGTTCATTCTTATAGGATTTTATTGCTTCATCAGTTAGCACACCACAAATATGGAAATCTCCAAGTTTATTGGCATTTTCCAATAGTCTAAGGTGACCGTAATGGAATAAATCTCCGGTTACATATGTGTATACCACCCTCTTTATTTTCTCCTTTTCAATACTTACAATGTCTCCTTCTTTTATTCCTGAGTTCTTAGGAATAGTTATGCAAAGCTGACCGTTTGATTTGTTTAACCAGACTATTTTTTTCATTCTTACTAGTGTTACTAGTAGATTATATATAAAGCTTTCGGTTTTTTGTATTTGCATATTATATTATCTAAAGACAAAAATTTAAAAAGGATGGATAATATGGATTTGAGGGAGGTAAGCTAGCAAAATGCGTGTGGGTAATAAACGTGTACTTATAACCGGAGCAACAGGATTTATTGGTTCTAACCTGCTAAGAGAACTTGTTAATCGCGGGGCTAGACCTGAAGTCATTATTAGAAGACAGTCTAACATCTGGAGAATAAAGGATATTTTTAACAAAATTAATGTACATTGTGTAGATCTTACTGACGCAAAAAGGCTTTATGGAGTTATAAAACAGATTAGACCTCAAATCATATATCACTTAGCGTCATATGGGGTATACCCTCACCAAAAGAATCTAAATCTTATAAAAGAAATAAATCTTGATGCCACAATAAATTTGTTGGAGGCATGTAAAAAAATAGGTTTTGACCATTTCATCCACACAGGGTCCTGTTTTGAATATGGCTCTAAAAAGGAACTTATTAAAGAATCCAGTCATTTAGAGCCTGAGACAGATTATGCAGTATTTAAAGCTGCAAGTACACTCTATTGTAAGGAACAGAGCACTGCTCACAATTTACCAATCACCATATTGAGGCCATTTACTGCGTACGGGCCTTACGAAGATGATAAGCGCCTTATTCCGACGTTATTGATGTCATGTATTAGAAATCGCCGCCCGGTTTTATCGACACCTGGGGCAGTGCGAAATTTTGTATATGTAGGTGATATTGCAAATGCCTATTTAGATGTAACAAACAACCAAAAAACTTTTAATAAAATTTACAATGTGGCTTCGGATAGGCAATATTCAATAGCTGAATTAGTTGAGATAGTGTCTAAAGTAACTAAGACCAAAATTATTCCAAAATATAATGCTAAATTAATCAGAGCTTATGAACCTACAATGTGGAGGGCCAGTTTTAGGAACATACACTTAGATGCTGGGTGGGGACCAAAGCACAACATCAGGCAGGGAATACAAAAAAGTTATTCATGGTTTAAGAAATATGCGTGTTTATATCAATAGGGCTTGAATTTTAGTAAGTTAAAAGCTACTTGGGTGGTGATGCGATGTCTGAAGGTGAGGGGGAGGATATTAAACAGCGAATTTTGGAATTGGTTAAGGATTACTATGGTCTAAAGCATGCAGAAAAGGTGTTTGAGCCTGGAGAGACAAAGATAAATTATTCTTGTAGACTCTTTGATGAAAAAGAGATGCAAAATCTAGTGGACTCTGCTTTGGACTTCTGGCTTACAGCAGGCCCTTATTCAAGAAAATTTGAAACCAGAGTGCGTGACTTCTTTGGAGCCAAGGCTTCCTTAATGGTAAATTCAGGATCTTCAGCTAATCTCCTTATGGTATCTGCTTTGGCATCTTCTCAGTACAGTGAACACCTTAAGCCCGGCGATGAGATAATTACTCCTGCCGTGACATTCCCTACAACACTAGCGCCGATTATACAGAATCAATTCACCCCTGTTTTTGTCGATTGCCAAATTGGTACTTATAATATTGACTCCAATCTCATAGAAGGAGCTATCAGTCCAAAAACAAGAGCTATATTCATACCCCATACATTGGGAAATCCTTGTGATATGGATAAAATAGCAGAGATTATAGAAAGACATAACTTAGTTTTGATTGAGGACTGCTGCGACACTCTCGGCACAACTTATAATAACAAAGAAGTAGGGACTTTTGGAAAGATGGCGTCTTTGAGTTTTTATCCACCACACCATATAACCACAGGAGAGGGAGGGTGTGTGGTTATTAATGATGCTAAATTTATAAGAATTATTCGCTCTCTAAGGGATTGGGGGAGAGACTGCTATTGTGAACCTGGCCAAAGTAACGCCTGTGGTAAGCGGTTCAGCGGGCAGTATGGTAGTCTGCCTTTTGGATATGATCATAAGTATGTTTATTCTAATATAGGTTATAATCTTAAGGCTACAGACATGCAAGCAGCAATAGGATTAGCCCAGATGGATAAGATAAAACCATTTATAGAAGCAAGAAGAAACAATTTTTCCTACTTCTATAAGCACCTCAAGAAATTTGAAGACCATCTTATATTACCTAAATGGAATAAAAAGGCAAATCCTTCTTGGTTTGCATTTCCTATAACAGTAAAAGAGGATGTAGACCCCAATAAGTTGATAGGTTTCTTGGAGAGCGCAAATATTGAGACTAGGAAGGTGTTTGCAGGAAATATACTGAAGCATCCTGGGTTTAAAGATATAAAACATAGGATTTATGGCGAACTTACCAATTCGGACACGATTATGAATAGGTCATTCTTTGTAGGGGTGCACCCAGGATTAACAGAACAAATGAAAAAGTTTGTTGTCTCCCGCTTTGAGCAGTATTTCAGTGAACAGAACTAACCACAGACATTTTATGTATGTTAGGGCGAAAACATTTAAATATTAAACAAAAAACCTGGGTTGTGCGGTTGTTGGGTTGATTGTACTACACTAAAAAGATAACCAAACAAATATAATGCTGCCACATGAAATAAAAATGCAGGAAATCAGAAATTCAGACATAAAAAACAGCTCTGAGGAAATCAAGGAGACGCCCAAGGGAAAACTGCGGGTTGGGGTGTTTTTGAATTCCTTTGAACTATATGCCTGGCAGTACGCTCTGCTTGAGAAAATAATAAACTCCAATTATGCAAGATTAGAAGTAATAATTCTCAATACTTACGGAAAGCCGAAAAGAAGCCTCAAAAAAGCTGTATATTTTTCTTATATCTGGTTGGATAATAAAATATCCAGAGTTGACCGAGATGTTTATGGGAAAAAGGACCCAAAAGAGCTAAAAGAGCTTCTAGCTGATATACCGGCCATTAAGATAACTCCGATTAGAAAAAAATTTTTAGATTATTTTAATGAAAAAGATATTGAAAAAATAAAGTCCTTAAAACTTGATGTAATTATAAGGATGGGGTTCAGGATTTTAAGGGGGGGCATACTAGGTGCCGCTAGGTATGGAATCTGGTCTTATCACCATGCAGACAATTCGATAATGAGAGGCAATCCCCCTGGATTCTGGGAAACTTTCAATGGCTGGCCGATAACCGGTTGTGTATTGCAGATATTGACTGAAGACCTCGATAACGGGAAAGTAATTTATGAATCTTGGTCTTTGACTCATCCCCTTTCCGTAGCTAGGAACAGGCTTGGCAATTTCTGGAAGTCAGTATCATTCATCCCTAGAAAGTTGGAAGAGTTGCATAGAATTGGTAGAGAGAAATTCTTTGAAAAAGTCGAAGAAGACAATAAGCATCCATTTATTTACTCTAGCAAGCTTTACACAAACCCAGGAAATTTTGAAATGACTAGATTAGTCGCTAAGCATCTTTTTAAGGTATCCTGTGCGACTCTCAAGGATGCTTATTTTTTAAAGCAATGGATTCTAATGTTTGAGCTTGGGGGAAGTATGTCTCCCTCGTTCAGAACATTCAAGAAAATCATACCTCCAAAAGACAGATTTTGGGCAGACCCCTTTGTTATCCATAAAGACGGCAAGTATTACGTCTTTATTGAAGAAGGCATGTTCAAGACCGATAAAGGCCATATCTCTCTTATTGTTATGGACCATAAAGGGAATTATAAAAAGCCTGTTAAGCTGCTCGACAAAGACCATCACATGTCATATCCTTTTGTATTTGAGTTGGATAAGAAATACTATATGATTCCTGAGACCCACTTCAACAAAACTGTTGACATATATGAGTGCGTATCTTTCCCAGATAAATGGAAGTTCAAGATGAATTTAATGGATAATATCCGGGCAGTAGACACCACACCATTTCATTATCGCGATAAGTGGTGGCTCTTTATGAATATTGTAGAGAATGAAGGGGCGTCATATAACGATGAACTGTTCTTATTTTACTCGGATGATTTATTTACTAACAAATGGACACCACATCCGCTGAACCCGATAATATCCGATATTAGAACAGCCAGGCCAGCAGGAAAGATATTCGAGATAAATGGCGAGATCTATCGGCCTTCGCAAAATCATACTGGCTTTAATATTAATCGTATTATAGTTTTAAACGAGAAAGAGTACAAAGAGGAAATAGTCAGCTCTGTTAAGCCGAACTGGGATGAAAAAATAATAAGAACACATACATTCACCCATGAAGGAGAATTGACGATTATTGACGGCATACTGAAAAGACCAAGGTGGTTTTAGTTCAAAAAATAGCTAAGTAGTAAGTTCTATGTAATATAAACCAAAAGGTGAGGCCTGTATGAAAGAAAGGATACTAAAATATTATAAACCAAGCGATTATAGGGGATTTTTCTTAAAAAGATATTTTAGATTTATAGGTATAATGATTGCTAAAGTGCTATCTAAGACAAGCATAACCCCCAATCAAGTGTCTCTATTTAGAGGGCTTCTGCTGATACCTACTACATACTTATTTATAATAGGGAGCTATGTTTCCTTGGTGGCGGGGGGCACTTTGCTATTATTCCTTCTCATACTTGATTATGCTGATGGCTCCTTGGCGAGGATCAAATCAATGAAAACTGAAATTGGTAAATGGCTTTCAGGCTTTGATAATATTATGGTCCCCCTATCTTTTTTTGGTATCGGACTGGGACTATATCTAGCAAATGATAATCCTAATTTCCTTATAGCAGCATTTGTGGCTAATATCACCCACAAATATCTTTCAGAGATGGTGAAAGATTATCGGAATATATCTGGGGACGCAAATTTGGTAATTGCTGGGAGGGGCATTAAAAGTAAGATTATCGGAAATTTATTTTATGGAGATTATCTAGTCATCACCTTTATATTCGTGATGAGCATCTTTAATTTACTTGGCGCACTCTTGTATTTTTTTGCAATTTATGGGACGATAAGCCTCATAGCCGTGTTCCTCACCTTCTACTATAGATTATCAAAAAATAAACGGTTGACGAGGTACAGCAAATAAGTAGCAGATTAAGAATAAGGGCAAACAAAATGAAGATAAGATCTTTCCACATCAAAGTGTTTATTGGCATAGCCATACTTTTTCTTTTGTTTTATGCCGTTGGAATTTCAGACATTGTTAATGTTTTATCCTCAATGAGAGTTGCCCATTTACCGCTGATAATGTTTATCTATATTTTTTCTATTTTTATTGCATCACTTAATCTTCAGTACCTGTTATACCAGATTAAGTTTAGAATGAATATTTGGCGGTTTTTCAAATATTTTTTTATGAACACGAATATCGGTTGGATCATGCCCGGGAAAATTGGTACCTTTGCACTGGTGTTCCTCCTCAAAAAGAAAGGATTCGGCTACGGACAAGGAACTGCTGTCTTGATAATCGACAAGCTTGTCACTTTGCTAGTCTGCAGCATTATAGGGATTGTTGGTGTATTTGTATTTTTTGGAGGAAACTATGCAATGGAATTCTGCCTCATAATTATCCTCGGTTTTCTAGCTTCGTTTTTCTTCTTGATAGCAGATACCGGAAGGTCTGTTATCAAGAAATATTTCCTTCGGAAGTATGCAAAAATATTCACCGGATTTTCAAAAACCAATGTATCTTTTCTGAAAAAGCATAAAGGTGTGCTTCTGATAAATACCTTAATAACAATTATTAAGACCTTTTTAGGAGCATTTTACGCCTTTCTTATTTTCATATCATTAGGTGTTAGTGTACCCGTTATAGTCCTGTGGTATATATGGGGGATAGAGTTTATTGTTTCTTTGATTCCGATAACATTAAACGGCCTTGGTACTAGGGAATCAGTTGGCCTATATCTTTACAGTCTTGTTGGGGTAGCCCCTGCTGTAGTCTTAGGGCGCTATGTTATTAGTTTGGCTATCCGCTACAGCCTCATGATAATATCTTTCATGTTGTTTGACTTCAAATCCTTTATGGAGGAAGTGCCTGATAAAATACTCCAGAATAGATAAGGCATTGCAATGAAATTCAACAAAAAAAGCCCAAGATGCTGGTATTATTTTTTGAGAACTGCCATTAATATAATTATAGGTATGATTTTCTTGTTATTCCTTCAGCAACCAAAATCAAGGAATCTTAGAATTGTGCTTTTTGGTCATAGATTAAATGGGAATACAAAAGCCTTGCTCGATTATATTAGGGGGAAGAAAATAAATGATGTTGAAGTTTCCTTTATGGCTGTTGATAGAAGATATTACAAAAAATTAAAGAAAGAGGATAAAGAACTAAGGGTGCTATCAAGCGAAAACCTGAATGACATTATTTACCTTCTCAGCTCAGATGCGATTGTATCGACACATGGTCCAAGTGTATTCTTCTTGATTAGGAAATTAGGCAAGAGAAAACCAAAATTTGTTGAGGTGTCGCATGGTTTAGGCCATAAAGGGTATGTCAAGGAGGGCTGGAAACTTTATCACTTCTACGATAAGATACTTACATCCTCACACTATTACAAGAGATTTTATGTTGAACGTTGGGGATTTAGGGATAGCCAGGTGGTACCTGCAGGTTGGGGAAGGCTTGATTACTTTTTCAATCGTACGCTGGATAGGAGTCAGATATTAAAGAAGTATCATATTAGCAACAAGTACAAAAGGATAGTACTTATCGCACCTACGTGGAAAATGGAGAATGAAGGCAGGAGGATATTTCCATTCGGCGAAACTGCTGAGGAATTCTTTGCACTACTGGAAAAAATTGGTAGGGAAAAAAATACACTATTTATATTCCGTACACATATAAATACTCCCGCGGATGTCAAGAAACGCTATGGCCACATAAGATTTCTTCCACATAAGGACTATCCATTGACTTATGAGATACTCTACATAACTGATATTCTAGTCTATGATTGGTCTTCTATTTCAGTAGATTACATCGCCCTTAACAGGCCAATTATTTGCCTTAATGTTAAAGCGCCATTCAAGCACGGCTTTACACTGCCCTTATCAGATAGGATAGGTTACTTGGTGAACAATACTCAAGAGTTGGAAAAAACCATTCAGCACTGCATCGACTATCCTAAGGAATTTTCAGTTAAATTTAAAGAGCGCAGAAAGAAATTCCTCAGTAAATTGTATGATAATAACCTTGATGGAAAATCTGCTGCAAGATACTTAGAGGTTATTAGAGCTTCAGTGAGAAAGTAGCTTTTTATAGCAGTTAATATACTCCGAACAGATTAACTGTGGGGAAAAATGTGCAACCTGTTTCTGTGACTTTTTCCTTGTATTCTGTAGTAAATCTCTGGATTTTATCAAGGAAGAAAGAATCACCGATAATTTTCCAGTATCCTTCGCAGGGTAAAGAAAACCATTTTTACCATCAATTATAACTTCATCATTCCCCACACCTCTGGTAGCAATAACACAAGCTCCTGCAGCCATCGCTTCTAAGTTTGCAGTTGCCATCCCTTCCTGGATACTCGGGTTTGCATAGATATCAATTCTGCTTAATAAACCAGGAATTCTTTTGTGTGGAACCATGCCACAGAATTTTGTAATTCTACTGAGGCCAAGTTCTTTTGTTAAATTCATCAGGTTTTCTTTTTCAGGACCATCACCAACAACCCATAAGCTTATTTTCTTCTTCAAATCCTCTGGCAACAATCCTACTGCTTTTATTAAATCCTGGATTCTTTTTTCAGGAACTAACCTTCTTATGGTTGCAATTATTACCTTATCTGATTTCTTTCTTTTTAGAGAGAATTGTTTTATATCTATGCAGTTTGGAATCACTTTCATATCCTTAGTGTCTAGACCATATCCTTTTGCCTTAGATTTCATATATCTGCTTACTGCAATTTTAGAGTCGCTCTTCTTGTTGACATAAGCTAGGATATTTTTTATGGTCTTGTTTTTAGGAAGATGAAACTCTGCCCCCCATGCAGTTGTTATTACTGGCTTTTTTATAGAACTCTTTGCAAGACAAGCTATTAAACCAGAAGGAACATACCAATGAGCATGAATTATATCATAATTCTTTGAGATTTTCTTGAGGTACCTTATTGTTGATAAGAAATAACCAGGAACCTGTATTTTTGCAATAAAACTAGATTTAACAGAAGGAATCAAGCCATGATATTTGTGGAGGCTGGGTGGAAAGACCTTTGCGTAGGGGTATTCGTAAATAGTTGCACCATCTTGTTTATACTCTTTATATTTTTTAGATGTAGAGAAAATCATAACCCCTACTTTTATGCCATTCTTAACCAATCCTTTTACAATATTCTGCACAAAAGGACCTAAATTAGAGCCTTTTATAGGATATGAAGAAGTTAACATCAAAACTTTCATCTGATTCGCCTATACTATTTCTTTAAAATACGGAACAGTCTTTTTCAGCCCTTCCTCTAACTCAACCTTTGGCTCCCAGCCAAGCTTTTCTTTAGCCAGGGTTATATCCGGCCTTCTTTGCATTGGGTCGTCCTCTGGCAGGGGCTTGAAGACTATCTTTGAGCTTGAGCCGGTTAGCTTAATTACCTTCTCTGCGAGCTCTAAAATAGTAAACTCTTTTGGATTGCCTAGATTAACTGGTCCAATATAACCTTGATTCATCATCTTTACTATCCCCTCAATAAGGTCAGAAACATAACAGAAACTTCTTGTTTGTTTTCCATCTCCATATATGGTTATGTCTTTTCCTTCAAGTGCTTGTGTGATGAAGTTAGATACAACCCTTCCATCATCTTTTGCCATTCTTGGGCCATATGTATTGAAAATCCTGATAACTCTTATATCCACCTTATTTTGCCTGTGATAGTCAAACATCAAGGTTTCTGCGACCCTTTTCCCTTCATCATAACATGCTCTTATGCCTATTGGATTTACATTGCCCCTGTAGGTTTCCTTTTGAGGATGCTCTAAGGGGTCTCCATAGACTTCTGATGTTGAGGCTTGTAAAATCCTTGCTTTGTGTTTTTTTGCCAGGCCAAGCATGTTTATTGTGCCGAGAACATTGGCTTTTATAGTCCTTATAGCATTAAACTGGTAATGAACTGGAGAAGCAGGGCATGCTAAGTTGTAGATTTGGTCAATTTTTTCATCTTCAATAAATAAAGGCTGGATGATGTCATGGTCAACACACTCGAAATTGGGGTTGTCCATGAGGTGCTTTACATTATTTTTATTGCCTGTAAAGAAATTATCTACACAAATGACTTTATTCTTTTTTATTAGGGCGTTGCATAGATGGCTGCCTAAGAATCCAGCTCCACCAGTAATTAGTATTGTCTTCATTTTAACCATTGAACTCCTTCCTTGCCTTTTCTAATTGCTCTAGGTTTCCTATATCAAACCATTTCTCTTCTGTTACATAACAGTAGATTTCTTCTTGCTTGTACAGCCATTCAAGGAAACTTCCTGCTTTGTCTGCATTATTGGTTTTTGTAAATTCTATCAGCTTGTCTACAGCTTCTTTTGGATATAGGTATATTCCTGTTGATGATAATGTTGATTTTGGCTGGGGTGGTTTCTCTTCAAAATCAATGATTTTTTTCGTTTCATCTATAGACACAATTCCGTATAGCTTTGCCAGTTCTACATCCTTTACATCGTATAGAGCTACTACTGACTTATTTTTTTCTTGGTACAATGTAATTATTGGCTTGAGCGAGAACTCAAACAGATTGTCACCTGCAACCACCATAATATCTTCATTCACATTCATGTTCTCTATTACAAACCTTATATCTCCTAAAGAGCCAAGGCGGTCTTCATTGGATTTTGTTCTGTCATTGACTATGGTTATTTTCTTTGCAGAATTAAAATTTCCATTCCATTCCAGGAAGTTTTTGAAGAATTTATTATTTGTAACTATGAATATCTCATTGATTTCATCTATTTCTTCAATTTTCTTTATTATATGCTCAACTATTGCTTTTCCTTTTATATCAAGTAATGGTTTTGGCTTGTCTTTTGTAAGCGGATAAAGCCGTGTTGCATAACCTGCGCAGAGTATTATTGCTTTCATTCTATACCTTTCCATTCTTTCTTTACTTTTTCATAGTTTTCAGGTGTTCCTGTATCAAACCATTGACCATTATCTTTGTAGCCAAACAATTTGCCTTCTTTTGCTAGTTTCGGGAACACATCCTTTTCCATCATTGCAAAGTCTTTCCCTTTAACTATATCAAATACTTCTGGTTCTAAGATATAATAACCAGAGTTAATATAATTACTTGGTGCTTCATCCTTTTTAGGTTTTTCTATAAATTCCAGGATTTTTTCTCCTTCTAATCTTGCAGCACCGAACTTGGAGGGGTCTTCAACCTTTGTTAAGGCTATTGTTGCTGTTGCTTTGCTGTTTTTATGCTGTTCCAGCATTTTTTTGAAGTCAAGGCCGAATAGGTTATCTCCATTTGCCATGACAAAGGTTTCATCTATTTTTGGAAGCAATATTAATGGTCCTGCTGTTCCCATTGGTTCTTTTTCAACAGCATAGGTTATCTTTAGGTTGAATTTTGAGCCATCACCAAAATATTCCTTTATCTTGTCTGCCATATAGCCGATGCTTAAAACTACTTCATCAATGTCTAATTTCTTAAGAACATCTATCACATGCTCTGTTAGTGTTTTTCCCTGGACTTGGATTAATGCTTTTGGCAGGTTATAGGTTAGAGGCCTTAGTCTTGTACCTTCGCCTCCAGCTAGAATTATACCCTTCATCTTCCTACGCTTATGTATTTGAAGCCTTCTTTCTTAAGCTCTTCTGGATTGTATATATTTCTGCCATCTATAATTAATGGCTGTTTTAGTAATCCCTTTATCTTTTTTAGGTCAAGTTCCTTAAATTCATTCCATTCAGTTAGAATAACTAATGCATCAGCATCTTTAGCAACTTCATATGGGTCGTCACAATAAGTTATATCCTTGAAAACCTCTTTTGCCCTTTCAATTGCTTCTGGGTCATAGGCTTTTATCTTTGCCCCTTCTTTTTGCAGCGCTTTTATAACATCTATTGAGGGAGCCCTCCTCATATCATCGGTATTTGGCTTGAATGCAAGCCCAAGTACGCCTATTGTTTTGTTTTTTGCATTCCATATGGCATCTTCAATCTTTTTAATGAATATTTGTTTTTGTTTCTCATTGGTGTTTTGAACTTCTTTAAGTAAGTCGAAATCATATCCTATTTTTTCTGATATCTTTATAAAAGCATCAACATCTTTTGGAAAACAAGAGCCGCCATATCCTATTCCAGCCCTTAGGAAGTGTTTGCCTATCCTTTTATCATAGCCCATTCCTTCTGCAACTTGCTCTATATTTGCACCTACCTTTTCGCAGATATTTGATACTGCATTTATGAAAGAGATTTTTGTCGCTAAGAATGAATTAGAAGCGTGTTTTATTATCTCTGCACTTTTCCTGTTTGTCACTATAACTGGCGCTTTTAACGGCGCATAGAGCTTTTTCATTATCTCTTCTGCTTTCTTGCTGTTGACACCTATTACAATCCTGTCAGGACTCATGAAGTCATTAACTGCAGAACCCTCTTTTAAGAATTCAGGGTTTGAAACAACATCAAATTCGATATTATGCGGGTTGTATGCTTTAACTGTCTGCGCTATTTTTTTCCCTGTTTCTACTGGCACAGTGCTTTTTTCTACTATAACCTTATAATCTTCTGCACTTTCAGCTATTTGTCTTGCAACATTTTCTACATAGCTCAAGTCTGCGTCTCCACTCTCTTTTGATGGAGTGCCAACGCAGATGAAGATTATCTCAGCGCTTTTTATTGCTTCATTTAGATTCGTGCTGAACAAGAGCCTTTTTTCCTTGGCGTTTCTTTCGATTAGCTCGTTTAATCCTGGCTCATAGATTGGCACTTCACCATTATTTAAGCTGCTGATTTTCTTTTCATCAACATCAACACAGACAATATCATTGCCTAGTTCAGAAAGGCAAGTACCTGTAACTAAGCCAACATATCCTGTACCAATAACTGTGATTTTCATGAGGACTCAAAAATTACACTCCATTTAAAAAGTTTTGGTTAAAAACAGATAGAGACCTAGACTGAGTGGTGACTTAGTTTTATATATCTAGAGGTATTTACATGCGAAATCAAACCTTTTGGAGGGATAAAATGCGTTCTGTTACTGAAACAAAACCTGTAACTCTTGAAGATATTGATGCTGATGATAGGGAAGAGCTTGAAGTAATAGCTCATAATCTAACTGTTAGTACACCATTTGGTGAAAGGCTTGGAACACCTCGAGCTCCTGGATATCTGGATGCACATGTCAGGTTGCTTGTTCAGAAAGAAGATGGTACTCTTTATGCATATCTTGATGTTTGCAGTCCGGCTTTAGCAGCAGTAGGAGAAAACAGCGATATTCCTTCTGGGACTCTTGTTCCGTCTGCTAAGGCAAGGGATATTGGACATAGAAGCAGCGATTTTAGGTATGCTGTAAAGGCACAGCTTAGATATACTCCTGCTGCTCTGAATAATAGGGCTCCTAAGTGTGAAATTAGTAAACTAGATTTGGATAGAATAGAAACACTTCGTGGCGAAGATGTCGATGCAGGAAGAGTCTACAAGTTATGAGAAGTGAACTAGGAATCAATAATCAAAAAATCATCATTTGAAAAATAATTCTGAGTTTTGCCTTCTTCTCTTGTTTAAAGCAAAACTCGTCTTAAGTGGTTCTTTAGGAAACAGAATAAGATGAAAATTCCCTTAAAGTGGTTCTGAAGGGAATTTTTAGATTTATTTTTTTAATGGTTTGTAACTATTGATTAAAGCTTATTTTTAGAAAAATAAAGGGGACAGCTTACCAGGTTTCCCGCGCAATGCAGTACTCACTGGTACGGAGGCCTGCTTAACTGCCGTGTTCGAAATGGGAACGGGTGATCCAAGCCCCTATGACCGTCCAAGGCCTAGAAGTATTAATCAATTTAAAAAGGTTACGGTAACTCTAGAACAATCTTTTTTTCTTTCGCGTCTATTTCCTTTATTATCTTATGGCCCTTTAATCTCTCTTTTATCTCATCCCATGAGTGTTTCTTAGTTGCCTTATTTATTTCAGTTAGAACCTCATTTATTAAGTTGTAATTTTGATAGATTAGTTCTGCATTCTTTCTCTGCTTTAGTTCAGATTCCTCAAACCCTTTTATCTGTGTTTCTTGCCTTTCGATAATCCTTTTTATCTTTTCAATCTGTTTTTCATAAGCACTTTCTGCTTTTTTTGGCTCTGCTTCCAGATATTTTAGGGCTTCGTTGAATGAAGTTGCTTTTTCCTGTTCGAGTTTTTCGTAAAGCTTTAGCTTGAATGGGACTATGTCCTTGACTTTTTCGTTTTCTTTTACTATCTGTGGGCTTAATTTTTGTTTTGTGATTGATTTAATGTTTTCAGTTATTGATTTTATTTGTTGTTGGTTAATGCTTGATGGTTTTTTATTTTTGTCAATGTTGGATAATAAGCAAACCTCTTCACCATAAACTCCGCCAAGACCAACTTCAACTGCTAAGCAGGTTACAATTGCATCTTTTTTTGAGTTTTTTATTAATTCACTTAAAGCTTCAATCTTCAAATCAAAGAAATTAACTTGTTTTTTTGGATACTTATACTCTTCTTTAGGTTTTATACTTCTATCCTTGAATTCCTGCCTTTGCAATGCCATTATTATGATGTTTTTATCATCTGTTAGAATTACGTTCCCTTTGCTGAACAGTTCAACAAATAGTTTCTTTATTCCTTCTTTTTTCTCAAAATCAAGCTCTATTATCCTTTCAGACTCTTTTTGCTCTATCTTTCTCAGCCTTGCATTGCCCAGGTGTTTTCTTAGCTGCATGCAGAATCCTGGCGGTTCTCCGAACTCTTCCTTTTCTTCACTTAGGTAAGGCACCTTTCCTACTGGAATCTTCAGTATTTTCTTTCCTTTTCCCGGCAGATGGAACTGCAGCAACAGCATTTCTTTTGATGGCTGGTAGATTTTGTCTATCTTTCCGTCTATTAGGATATCGAGTTCTTTTACTAGATAATGAATTTCAACAGATGTTAGCTGTGTTTTCATCCTTTAATTTCCTTGCAGGCATTGTAGATATTTTGGAATAGCTCTGGGATTAGCTCTTTTTTTGTTGATGAGAAAGCGATTCTTAGAATATCTTTCATTGCTATAACTCCAGTATCATATTTTTCAAGCAATAGCTGCCTTACTTGTTCACCATCAATGCCTTCATTCAGTCTTATGCACATAAAGTAGCCAGAATTGAAAGGAAGTGCCTTGAAATAGTTTTCATAATCTTTGTTTTCTTCCAATACCTTAGCGACTATATTGAACCTTTCCTTTAGCAGGTTGTATTTTTCCTGTTTTTCTTGTTTGTAGGTTTCTGATGTGAATGCATTTAGCACTAGTGACTGCGATATATGTGGGGCGTTTGAGATATTGCCTCTTACTGCACCAGCTGTTTTTGATTCCAGTGCTTTGTACAGCTCTTCGTTTCCCCCTTTTGATGCAAAGGTTAAGAAACCAGTTCTAAAACCCCATACATAGTCTTCTTTTGTTGCTCCGTCTACTTTAACTGCTAGGATGTTTTCGTGCATATCTGCCAGATAAATGAATATAGACTCCTTGAAGACCCCTTCTTTGTAGACCAATCCAAAGTAAGCATCGTCTATTAGAACAACAATTTTATTTCCTGCCTCTGCTGATTCTTTTATTATGTTTGCGATTTCCTTTGCTTCTTCTTCTGTCGGTGTATAGCCTGAAGGATTGTTTGGGAAGTTTAGCAGAAGGATTTTCTTTCCAGTTCCCTGAGAAAGTTTTTCTTTTAAGCCTTCTAAGTTGAAACCTTTATCTTTGAATGTAGGAAATGCGTCTAGTTCTACTCCATAGCCCCTTATTAAGATTAACTTGTAATTGCCCCAGAAAAGGTCTGGCAGGATTATTTTATCCCCCTGATCAGCAAAAAGATAGGCGCACATGCTTAAGCCGTGCGTTAAGGCATTTGTTGTCACTGGCGTGCTTATCTCTGCTTTTAATGAAGGGTTCTTTTTGTAAATCATCTCCCTCCATACCTTTCTTAGCTCTGGCTTTCCAAAGCTTGGAGCGTACGGGAATATGTCTTTTGGGTTTAGTTTTACGTTGTCTGCGATAGAATTAAGCCTCAGCGGCGTTCCATCTTCATCTAAGCCGATTCCAATAGTTGCGTTTATCTTCTTTCCTTTAGCATCTGCTGCCTGAGCTAGAATTCCTTTCTTTGGAAAGTATATTGCCTTGCCTTTTTCTGACAAAAGTTCAAGTACAACAGGATTATTCTTTTTTATTATTTCATTTAATTCTTCAGCTTGTGGGTTTAGGGTCATTTTACATCATCTCCGAGTTTTAATCATTAAAACAATTAAATCTGAAAATTCCTTCCACAACCACTGTAAAGGAATTTTCATCCACTTACTTTGGTTCATGACAGCAGATGATTTTTGCCTTGCTGTTTAACATCAAGCAAAAATCAGATTTATTATTTGTTTCTATTGATATTTATTTTATTGAGTGGGCGATTTTAGCGATATTTAAACCCTTTGTTGTATCAATAACAATTACTTTGTGTCCTGCTTCTTTTGCTTCATTAAGGCAGACATCAAAGATTTCACAGTCAAGGTTTTCCCTTACCTTAGATTTGGAATATTTTTTGTTTTTTTCAAGCCTTTTTTTCAGTTCTTTTAGATTGCACTTTGTAACAATGCATAAATCAACATATTTTTTCGGCAAATAATGAGAAAGGTGAGAATCAATTATTATGCTCTTGGCTGCTTTTTTTATTGTTTCAACCAACACTTTATTCAGTTTTTTAATATCAACAATATAGCACTTCTTTTTTCTGTCGTATCCTTCCTTCAGTTTATCCTCTTTGATAATCTCCTTTACATCAATGTAATCATAACCAAGCTTCTTGTTTAGTTTTTTTGCTAGGGTTGTTTTTCCAGTTCCTGGTGTACCAGTGACTATTATTGTTTTCATAAAGAAGAAAAAGAAAAAAATGTATAAAAAGCTTCTTGTTTATCTCCAGAAGATTATCTTATCAAAGACACTTCTGAAGAACTCCTGGATTGTTGCGTTGAGCTTTGGCTCTATGATTCCTGGTCTTGGTTCAATTATGTCATCAATGTTGACTACTGGTTCATCATTGTCTTCTTCATAATCATCATCATAGCTTACACCGATAGCTTCTGCTTCCTGCACCATAGCTGCTTTTGCTACACGTCCGAAAGTGTTTGTTAGTATTGTGTTTGTGCTTCTGTCATAATCTGCGTCTTGCTTTGCAGCAGTTGCCCACACTTCATCAACACCTTCTTCTCTGTAGTACTGGTCGACATCTTGTCTTTCGTATTTTAATCTTTGATACTCTCCTCCTGTCATCTCTGCAATGTCTTTCCAGATTTCTATGCCTATTGGGTCCATTCCAGAGCCGCTTATTGTGTATATCTTGATTCCTTCTTCTTTTGCAGTCTTTATTTCGTCCTTGAAATGGTGGCCGTTAGGGCAGCCCTGTTTAAATGAATAGTCTTGGGCTCCAACTCCATGGGGGGCGGCATCTCCTATAAGGAATACAATTTTTTTTGCGTTAGGGTCCCAATTCATATTATGCAATGCTGCATGCAAACCATCAGCTACTGCTTCTGGATAATCTCCACCACCACTGGCTCGTATGCGCTCTATATTGCGAAGAGCTTCATCTATATCCCTGGTCAATGAAAATCTCCTGTAGAGATACTCATACTCTTCAGGCTTGTGGTCTCTGTATGTTACTAAGCCGACTCTAATGTCTGGCCTTGGGTTTCCGTTCTGTACCTCCTTTACTATCTTCACTATATGTGTCTTTACACTTCTTATCTCATCAGCCATACTGCCTGTTGAATCAATAACAAAAACAACATCTATCCTTGGCCTGTAGGGATAGCAGGTTGGCACAATCTCTGGTTCTGGCACATCATTTGGCCCGATATACTTTTGGCTTCCACAGGTTGTTGTTGCTCCCTGAGACTGGTCTGCAAAAACAGCTGGCAGAGCAACTAAAACAAGCAGAACACTTGCAATTAATTTTTTTATTTCCATGTTAATTACCTCCATATTTTGATAATATTAGTAGGTAGAGAAAATATAAATACCTGAGAGTAAGATTTCAATTCAGTTGAAGTTAAGCTTTAGAATTCTTTGGTTATAGCCTTTGTAAGTCAAAATTTAAGAAAAACTTCAGAATTAATTAATTACAGCTTCACATGTTCCATCTATGCACTGGCAGCTTCCTTGGCCGCAGTCCATTGTGCCTGGAACGCATTCCTGGGTGCACATTATTTGGCTGCAGTCAGGCGCATTGCTTTTTGGTGTACAGCCAGTAGGATGACAGCAGGTTGATGGAACACAGTCTAAGTTAGTTCTACATTCAGGAGGGCATGCCTCAAATTCACAATCTGGTGGAATTCTGCCAACTGCAGAACCATCTGGGCATATTTTAGCGTCCTCTGTACAGGCTACCCTTTGAACGCATCCACTAATCAGAATCAAGCATAATAGGATAATTATCCTTTTCATTTTCTTCTGCTTCTTATTGTGTCAACAATCATATAAATAACTATCGCAGAAATTGCTCCAATTAAGAACCATAAAGCAATGTTAGGTGTTGTTTTTTCAACTAGAGTCCTTGTTACAGTCTCTCTTATGACTTCCACACTCTGATTTGCTGTTTCCTGGGCTAATGGTGCAGCCTCGTAAACTGCTGCTTCTCTTGCGCCTGTTGTTGCAGTTGTTGCTACTGTTGGCACAGCATCCATTGTAGCATCTGCAATTGCCTTATGCATTACAGATGTTGTTGATGGAACACTTTCTGTTACAACTTCTCTTGCAATGTTTTCTGAGGCTAGCTTTGCTATTCCGAATGAGCCTGTTTTATTTTGCACAAACTGGATTATGCCTGCTGTTGCTGCTACCAATAAAGTAACTGGAAGAATGCTCTTTAGTTTTTCTTTTATCCCATAAACTGTTTTTGGAGCAATGATTATGTACTTGTTTGCAAGCTTGTAATGAAGAACTTCTTTTCCTTTTTCAGAATAATGGAATTCATCTGCTATAACCAAGCCACCATCCATTAAGCACTTTAGGTTGTAATGTGCTGTTGAGATTGGAATGCTTAGTTTCTTACCCAGCTCTGACTCAGTTGCTTCTTTTTCTGCCAGATAATCAAGAATCTTCCTGCAGGTTTCGTTGGATATAACCTGAGCTAGTTTCTTTGCCTTTGATTCCTTTAATGAAACTAATAGGAATTTTTCTTTTGCCATGTATACTGATAATACTTCCCTTTTTAAATACTTAACTATAGGTTTGAGTTGAGTTGAAGTTAAGATGAGTGAAAAACAAGTAATACGCCAATAACAATAACTGCGGCTTGTGTTAAACTTAAGATGAGTTGTTATCAAGCCTAAGATAAGGTATTCTCTTTTCTTCAATCGCCTTTATTAAGTAGCTGCTGTCTTCAAAATGAGCACCGCCTGATAGAATAAGTATTCTTTTATTTCCATCGTAATGCTTGTTCATAGTGTCAAATACTGATGTTTCCCTAACCTGTAAATAGCTGTCTGCCTCTTCTTTAAATCTTCTGAATGCTTCAACCTCTCTCCCAAAGCGCCTGCTCAATAATTCCTGGTTGGGTTCGATAACTTTAGCAAGTTCAATGCAACCATAAAGCACATGATTGATATCATTAATTCCAACTTCGATATCATCCAATTTGCTGTATATTCCTTCTAAGGCCCTGTATTCCTCAGTAGACATACTTTTAGGTGTTTTTTCATATAGAATGCTGTATACTCTTTCAGTCATTCCATTATAGATCCTTTCTAGCCTCTCTGATGTGAGATTACTTTCTAGCCTATCTTTTTCTTCCCTTGAAAGGTCCCATCCTGAAACAAAACAATCTAAGGAATCTACTGTCTCTTTGATGCTGTGCAGATTAGGAACCTGCCATACCAGTCTTGGGTCATTCAGCTCATCCTCAAACTCTCCTGTAGCAATCCCTTTTGAATAAGTGGATGATGGAGTACAACCCTCCATAAGTATCACATCAGGTTCGATAAGTTTTACTAAATCATCTACAGGTGGACTTCCAAATATGTGGCTGACACCAACAAGATACAATAAAATGCCTTTTTCCCTTGCTTCTGTTATTTTTCCTTTTGCTTCTTTAATCTCTGCCATGTTCATAGTTAAAATACGCCCCCAGCGAAACCCTTATTGTCCACGCATCTTCTTAATTTTATCAACCATATCTTGATCAAACTGGCTTTTTCTATCTGGCACATCAGTAGACTCCATAATTTCTCTCAAGGTGTGTTCCCCTTTAGTTCTTACGAATGGGAGATATCCAACTTGCTCACCAAATAAAACAAAAAAGCATCCATACTGAGGAGCGAACCCAGATCTTTTTGTAGCAGCTGCATGACTCTTCTCATGTTCTATAGACCTTGATGGAATATTAAAACCATTTTCGGTAAGAAAATCTACCATACCTTCAATACTGTCAAATAAATATTCATCATTTGGATTGATATGACATTCAAGCCCAATTCTTCTTAATGCAGCATAAAACTCTTCAGGTCCTGAAGCATTACCTTCTAGTGCAAGGTCCTGCTTAGCAGAAATATATGCTTTTAAATCATCAAATTTTGTAGTTGGTCGTTGATACATATAGTATATTATAATTGTAATTAGTTTATAAATCTTTCGTCTTGTAACTACTATATAGTAATTAACTATAAATAAACATCTGTTTGTTTATTTAGAATTGCGCCATTGTTGTTGGCTTTAACAATATTTAAAAACTACAGCAGATAAACTAGTTCTATGCAAAAAGAAATAACTGTTTCAACGTCCAAAAAAGAAGAGCTAGTTGACATTACAGATGAAGTCAAGAGAATTGTTGCAGATTCTAAGGTAAAAGAAGGTCTTTGTAATGTTTATGTGCCTCATGCTACAGCAGCTGTAACATTGAATGAAAATGCTGATCCTAATGTTATGGTTGACATTGTAAATGCTCTTGATAAGGTAGTTCCTCAAGGTAAATGGCTCCATGACCGTGTTGACGGCAATGGTGACTCTCACATAAAATCAGCAATAGTTGGTCCTTCTGAGACAATTCCAATTAAGGATGGCAAATTACTGCTTGGTACTTGGCAGGATATAATGCTTTGCGACTTTGATGGTCCAAGGCAGAGAAGGGTAATAATAACAATAAAGTAATACACACAATGTATGTATCAATAGACGAGGGAAAAGTAAAGGTCAGGGTTCCGAAACAACCTAAAGTAGTCTCTAAAGAGATGCCTGTTTTTTATAATCCAGTTATGAAGCTTAACAGGGATATCTCTGTTTTATTGCTTAATGCGATTGATAAGAAAGGAATGAGAATTGCAGATATACTCGCTGCTTCTGGGATTAGAAGTATTAGGTTTATTAGAGAATTAAATAAAGGAAAAATCAATGAAATCACAATCAATGATTATTCTAAAGATTCAATAAAACTAATCAATGAAAATTTAAAAATCAATAAAATTAGAAAAAATAAAAAAATAAAAATTGAAAACCAAGATGCGAATCTTTTACTGCTTAATTCCTCTGGTTTTGACTATATTGATGTTGACCCGTTTGGAACGCCAAACCCATTCCTTGATGCTTCTATCAGGAGATTAGCCAGGGACGGGATATTAGCTGTTACTGCGACTGATACAGCAGCTTTATCCGGCACTTATCCTGATGCTTGTTTGAGGAAATATTGGGCTGTTCCTTTGCGTAATGAATTAATGCATGAGGCTGGATTGAGGATTTTGATAAGAAAGGTGCAGTTGATTGGAGCCCAGTTTGATAAGGCTCTTGTTCCTGTTTTTTCATATTCAAAAGAGCACTATCTAAGGGTTTTCTTTAAGTGCGAAAAGGCTAAGAAAGCAGTTGATGGTTTATTGAAGCAGCAGGGGCATTTTGATAAAGCAGGGCCAATGTGGCTTGGTAGGTTGTGGGATTCAAAATTAGTAATCAATATGGAAAAAATCAACAAAGATGAATCATTAAAAAAATTCTTATCAATAATAAAAAATGAATCAAAGCTTGATGTTATTGGCTTTTTTGACATTCATAAACTCTGCAAAAGAAACAAGCTAACTATTCCAAAAAAAGAGTCGATAATCCTGAAAGTCAAGAATTCTGGCTTTAGAGTGGCTGAAACGCATTTTAATCCAAATGGCTTAAGGTCTAATATCAGCGAAAGTGCCTTAATTAGGATTTTGAAGGCTTTTTAAACAAACCGAAACATTTAAATGTGAGTTATGCATTACTTTTCTTATTATTTTGGGGGGTGTTAGAGGTGAAAACGGATTTGATAAAGGTACGAGGAGATATAATGGTCTGGACCCAGGTAGAGAAAAGGAACGGACTTACTTTTATGAGAGCTAAGAAAAGAAGCAGAAAAGTCTTCTATAACAACGAGTAATAAAGAATTTATTTTTTTATTTATCCAACAGCTCTTCTTACATCAGTGACTTCTGCTGAGTTTACTTCTTCATAAGCTGATATCTTCTCTGCAACTGGATCTGGTGAGCCTTTTGCTTCATCCATAACGAATATTATGTTTAGGGCCTTTAAACCAAAGGCAACTTCCTCAATGCCTGTTTTTGTCTCTTTTCCTTCATTAAATGCTGTTATATCTTTTAGAGCTTTTTCTTTCAGTGATTCCATATCTATTTCTGGAGAAGCAGGCATTATCTTTACTGTAACAATTGCATTTGCCATTTTAGTTAGGACCTTCAAATCCGCAGCTGTGGCATTTGTACTTAGCAGCTATCTCTCTGCAATGTGCGCACCTGACTATTTCTTCCTTGCCGCAAGCAGGGCATGGAAATCTAGCTGCTGATTCTGCTGATATTCTTTTCTTACAAGATGAACATGTTAGTTCTGCCATTTTAGTATTAGGATTTATAGGGAATTTAAAAAGGTTATTGTTTGATAGAAATAATCTTTTCTTTCTCATCAATCTCAAATAACTTTCCTAGAAACTGCTCTATAACATAGATATTTGTTCTGCAGTGGTTTGTTATTTCAGACACCTTTATCCTGCTGTCTTTTGTTAGAGCTAAGAACGGGAGAATCTGGTCTGCCAGATGGCTGTCTACAGAGGCTTTGCTTTCTATTTCTTTGATTAAGTTGCTTGCAGCTTCTTTTCCTACTTTTTCAGCTGGTTTTCCTCTTTCTCCCAAAGCATCTGCGCCAAGCCTTATAGGATTTTTTTCATTAATGTCATCCTTGTCTTTTGAGAATATTGCCCAAAGCGTGACTCCAGTTCCTGGTGATAAGGTATCAGCATATTCAGCTCTTATGTCAATAGGACATTTATACTTATTTAATATGTTCTTGGCTGAGTTTGCTTGACGCTCTGCTACTTTTGCATTCTGAAGGCCTAATGAGGCATGAGAGACACCTTTAATCTGCATTAGGTTTCCCTGCTCAATTAGTTCTATTTTGTTTTCTTCTTTGACTTTTTTGTAGAATTCATCAAAATTACTAAAATCAGCTAGTTTGTATTTTGGGATTATCTTGATATCAACTATTCCGCCACCCTTGGGGTAATAGCCTCTTTTTACAAGCTTTACATCAATCTTATCGCAGAATCTCTTGAGCTGCGGGACAAGAATTTCTTTGAGGTAATCATAAGGCATTGCCCATTTTCCTTCTGTGCCGCCAATAATCCTTAGCCTGACGTTTTTATCAGCAAAGAAGCATGGTATCAATAATGACTGCAAAAGCAGTGATATAGAGCCTGCTGTGCCAATGTCAACCTCTAATGTTTGGCCTTTTATCTTTCTTGGATAATATTTTAGGTATTCTGAAGCAAGTTTAGCTCCTTCAGCTTTGGCATTGCACAGCTTTTCCAGTGCTTTTATACAATTAAGATGCTGGGCTTTTAATCCTGCATTACAGCGTCCTTTTCTTATATTATCGACTTCAAATGGCTTTTGAGTTATTGTAGAAAGAGCTAAGGCTGTACGCACTATTTGGCCCCCACCTTCGCCGTAATTGCCGTCTAGTTTTATCATTAAGAGAAATATAATTTAGAATTATATAAAGATTACCAATCAATCTCAGCTAGGTCCTTCTCTAAATCGTCAAGCTCTTCTCCACCCAAGTCATCATCAATAGTATCCACATCAGATATGCCTGATGAGACATCATCGACATCTGAAACACCTGTTTTTTGTTCTCCTGCTTCAGCCTCTTCTTTAGGAGCGCATCCAATCAAGAACAAAGATAGAATCAATACTGCGATAAGTGCTTTTTTCATTGTGTCACCATTTAATACTGTCCTTAGTATAGTTGTATTTAAATGTTTTTATTAATTAAAAAATGAAAAAATAAATGGCTTATTTCCAAAGCCATCCAAACAATCCTTTGCTTCCTTTTTCTCTTTGAGCTAATCCCACTAGTCTTGTTTGCTCCTGCTCCATGTTCTGGACCTGCGCTCTCATCAATTCTTTTACTTCTGCACCGCAGTCGCATTCTTCCCTTAGCTGTTTAAGCTGCTGGATTCTTTCCTGGTTTTGATTTACTCTTCCTTCTATTTCTGAAGCTGCTTCTTCATCTCCACCTGCAAAGAATCTTGCCATAGCGCTTCTTCTTTCAATTCTTTGCTCAGCCCTTATTGTGGCTTGAACTGAGTTGTTGAAGTTCCTTGCAATCTCTCTGACCTGGGGGCCAATGCCTCCAACAAGGTCTTCCATATCAAGCAATGAATGAACTGCTAATCTAACTCTGTTCTGATTTTGGTAAACCTTTTGCTCAGCCATACCCATACCCTGCATTTCCTGAGCCATTACCTGCTGCCTTTGCTGTATTCTCTGTTGAAGGTCCTCAGGTGATTGGGCTCTTAATCTTGTCTGTGTTTGAGCACTTATCAGCATAGGCTCTGGAGTTCCTTCTCCTGTTGCCTGTACTGCCTGTCTCATCCTTGGGTCCTGTGCTTCCTGCTGAGCCAAAACCATTGAGCTGACTAAAACTAAACCTAACAATAGTGCTGTTAATCTTTTCATTTTATTCTACCTCCTCTTCTTCTTCTGGCGCTTCTATGTCTTCTTCCTCTGTTTCTTCTTCCTCTTCCTCAGGCTCTTCAATCTCCTCTTCTTCATACTCTTCAACAGTTGTTGAATCAGCAAGCTCTTCTTCCTCTTCTTCTTCCTCGACTTCTTCAACAACTTCTACTTCTTCCTCCTCTTCGACATCCAAAGAACCGCCTGCTTCTTTGATGGCTTTTATGATATCAATTAATATTCTGTTTGCCTCTTTCAGAGCTTCATGAGCTTTTTTAGCTAGCTCTCTTGCTTCTTTTACAAGCCCAGGATTTGCACTTTCTTTAGCTTCGATGAACATCTCTGTTGAGTGCTTGTGGAGGACTCTTGCTTCCTCAATCTTGTCGCTGAACTTACCAACCTTAGCGTCTATGTCTTCAACCTCAATGCCTTCATCTTCCATTCTTTCTAGAATCCTGTCAAGCTTTGCTTCAAGCTGTCTGCTTCTGACAATTATTTCTCCAACCTTTGCATGAACAACTCTTGCTGCATGAAGTTTAGCCCTGTTCTTTATCCTTTTCCATACACTATCGATAGTCTTGGCAGCTTCTTTAACCTCTTCTTTGGTTTCAGCAGCATTTACCTCTTCAATTGCATTTTGTAGAGCTTCGATTGCATTATCAATATCTTCAATTATCTTTGCAGCTTCTTCTTCGCTTATGTCATCACTACTCTCTACCCTTTCCTTTATCTTGTTGAGATGCTCAATAGCAAGCTCTGCACTCTCGATTAGGAATTCTTTTGCAGATATTATGATATTCTCTTCTAGTTCATCGCATTCTTCACTATCAACATCTTTACATGCTTTTAATTGTTCTTTTGTCGCAAGGAATTCTTCTTTGTTTAGTTCTCGCCTTTCTTTTGCTTCCTCATATCTTTCCTTAGCAGCCCGGTACCTTTCCTTGGAGTCTTCTAGCTCGTTCTCAGCAATCTGTCTCTTCCTGTATAAGTCAGCTTTTTTTACTATCTTAACTGCATAATTCTTTAGCTGAGCCTTGATCTTTGCTTCACTAAGTCCTTCAAGCTCTTTGACTCTTGCTCTTTCCATCAGAGCAACCTTCTTTATCTCATCAGAATGAAGTCTTGCAAAATTAGTTACTTTTGTGACCCTAGCTCTTACCAGGCCAGCGCATTTTGTTTTAGCATCTTCATCAGAAATATCAGGATATCTTTCCTGAATCTTTTCTATGCATCCTTCAAGGTTCTCTTCAATAATCTCCTTTGCTCTTTCCAGGCCCAGTCCAGCACATTTTCTCTTTGCTTCTTCCAAGGTTAGGCCTTCTTCCTGGTATTTTTCTATGCAGGCTTGAGCTTTTTCCCTTATCTGGGAAACAGCCTGTCCGCCGCATTTAAGTCTTGCTTCTTCTTTTGTTAGGCCTGCTTTAATTTTGTTTTGTAGGCAATTTGTATAGGCATCAGCTGTAGAAACAGCTGTTGCAACAACAGTTGCTGCACATCTTTTTCTTGCCTCTTCTCTTGTTAGGCCTGCTTCAACCTTTCTTTTTATACAGGTTAGAAGGGGGGTGTCTTCACCACTTGATGTGGTTGTAGGCTCATAAACAACAGGTTCAGCAGAAATAAGGGTTGGTGTAGGCTCATCTCCAGTATCTTCAACAGGATTTGCAGCATCATAATCCTTTGCAGAAATACTTTCTGTACTTTGTTCATATGGTGCATATACTGGCACAGCACTTAAAATAAATATTGACAACATAAACAATACAATCAGTTTTTTCATTTTATTATGCCTCCAAGGTTTTGTTTTTGTAAATTTTAGCTGATTATTTTAATCAACCTGCAACATAGTATGTTTGTTTTGTTTATAAAGAAACTTTTTTAACCCAGAATTTAAAGCTTTATGAGCCTGTTTAAAACTTTATAAAGCCCAAATTGGGCTTCTTTTGGTTTATACCAAACATTTTTAAAGAATAAGGCATTTTAGAGCCGATATGGCAAAGAAACTATTTTTGCTATTGTTTTTGCTTATGTTAGTTGATACTGTATCAGCTGCTGTTATTCATGGTTCTGTTTATGACCTTTCTTTGGATAAGATAAGTGATGTCAGGCTTGAGATAGATACAGAGCCAAAACAACAGTACATATCCAAGGATGGGGATTACGAGTTTAATGTTCCTGTTGGCACTTATACCATAAAGGCAAGCTACTACAATGGAGGGCTTGTTGAGGCATCTGCTGAGGAAACTGTTTCTGTAAAGGATGAAGGCACTTATGTGCTTGATTTGGTCTTGTTCCCCAGCTTTGATGAAGAGACCAAACTGATAGATGAATCTGATGAAATCAGGCCAGATGAATATTTTGAGGATGGAAAGCCTGTTGCTGCTTATGTTCTTGTTGGGGTGCTTGTTTTAGTTGCTTTAGCTGCTGTTATTTATTTGCTCAAAAGAAAGAAGCCAAAAAGGAAGGAAGAAAAGGCAGAGAAAGAGCCTGCAGACCTTGATAAGATAGTAAAGATACTAAAGCAGGAAGGCGGCAGAGCAACACAAAAAGAGATAAGAAAGCATTTCCCACTTTCTGAAGCAAAGATGAGCTTGATGATAGCTGAGCTTGAGCACAAAGGTGTTGTTAAAAAGATAAAGAAAGGCCGCGGGAATATTATAATTTTGGAGAAATAGTAATTACTAAGATTTCAGAAATTCATCAAATGCTTTTATCAAGCTCTTAGTTGTTGGCCTTTTTGGAGATTTTCTTTTGACTGTTATCCTTCCTAAGGGTCTTGTTTCATCCTTTCTCATACATTCAGTTGCCAACTCAATCAACCATCCTGGCACATCTCTTCTGAAGTCAGAGATATCTGCTCTTGGGTCTACATCTAATGAACCTAAGAGCATCTCACGTATAATGAATCCTAACGAATATATATCGGAGTTTGGACTTAATTCATAGCCACCTGTAAATTGTTCTGGTGCGCTACTGCCTCGTGTGCCTACAATAGCAACACTTACTCCTATGTCAGCATCAGCCCTCTTTGCAAGACCTAAGTCACCAACCCTTGCATACTCACTTTCACCTTCCCCACAAACCATGACATTACGTGGCTTAAGATCCCTATGAACAATATCTTCTACCTTCATAACATCAAGAACTCTTGCTATGTCTCTTGCCAGTCTAACCGCTCTTCTTACTTCAAACTCTCCTTCTTCAATCTTCTGGCTAAGGTCTTTTCCGTCAACATATTCCATTGCTATATATGCCATGCCTGAGAGTTCTCTTGCTTCATAGACTGGTATGACTAGATTTCCATATCCCCTTTGGCGTAGTCCTCTGGTTAAGGCTAGGTTAAGTTCCCCTTCTCTGTGCAGTCTTATTAGATTATCGCTATGAACTCTGGCTCTTGCCAGTTCATTTCTTATTCTGAACTTTCCAGTATCTTCATCGACCTCACAGTAGCCATGATGGTGCCAGTTATGGTAACCTTTGAATGCAATTACTCTTTCTTCTTTTCCTTCGAATGGAATCCAGAATCCATGACCCTCTAGGTCACAAACTGCCCTAAAAACTATTCCAACACTTGTTTCAGTCTGTATTGATCTCGGCGCTTCATCTAGTGTAATGTTTCCAAGCTTGCTTGGATAGGGTTTAGCAGAGTCTAGTTTTCTTTGTATGCTCTGTCTTGTAAGATAAAGGGGTCTGGGAAAACGATAGCCTCCAAACTCACTACTTCCTGTGCTTGATGGTGTGCTTACAACTGATGTTTCAGTATCTCGATTTATTGGCTTATCATCCATTCCATTATCTTGCATTCTTTCTTCTCCTTGTTTCTAATGTACTAAAACACCTTAGAATCTTTTTCTATTGGAACTTCAGGTCAATTTATAAAGCTTTACCTAAATACAGTCTGCACTTTTCTCGTGTAAGAAGTAGGTGATTGTGTTACAAGCTTTTCAAGGACATTTATGTAAGGCGCCATATCTTGCTTGATTTTTGAGTAGAGCTTTTCTCCTTTTTTTGTTAGTGCAAGGCTCTTGTTTGTGTAAGAGATTGTTTTCTTCTTTTCAAGCTCTTCTAGGTTTTTGTATAAAGCCCTCTCTTGTTTCTTTGCAATGCCTGCGTTCATGACGAGCTCTATAAAGGTCTTTTTAGAAATACTGACCTGGAGGGGCTTATCTTCTATCCTCTTATTAGCTTCTTCAAACCATGCCCCCAAACTGAATAAAATGAAGCTGTGTACTTTGCTTCGCTTCATAATAACTGTAATATGTGTAAAGTTTAAAAAATTTGCTTATTTTAGCCTTCTAAGAAGCTTTACAGCAGTTTCTACAGCTCTCTTTGAATAAGTCTCTATTCTTTTTACAGCGTCAGGATGGCTCATCTTTGGGCCCGATATACCTAAGCTTACTGGTTTTCCAGATTCTACAGAGATGTCTGTTATCTTTCTTGCTGCATTGCTTGCAACAATATTGTCATGGTCTGTGTCTCCTTCAATTACAGTTCCAAGAGTTACTACGCCGTCAATTGCTTTTGAGTCTACTAGTTTCTTTACTGCTATAGGCATGTCAAAAGCGCCTGGCACTCTTATAGTCTTTGCTATCTTAGCCCCAAGGAATACTGCATGCTCCTCTGCTATCTTTCCCATTAGGTGTGTAACATCTGCATTATAGTCAGATATTACTAATCCGAGTTTTTCATTTGTCATTTTCTACCCCCAACTAAATTATTGCTTTAATATCTTCATGGCCTTGTCTACGGCCAGTACCAGCTCTTTTTTGCAATCCTTCAGGACCATTAAGCAAGGCAACCACATTTAATGCATGTTTTGTCGTGCGGTCTTTTGTGACTTTGAACAGTTCTTTATCATTCTTAGCTTCGTCCATATGTATGAACACTTCTAGGATGTGCTTGTTTGTTAGTAGCTGTGCTCTTATGATTCCTGTTGAGGCTTCATGAGCACACTGCTTGTCAATTGGCTCTGGCCCAGGCATACCTAAAGCCATGCACAAATCGCAGCCATACTCGTCGATTAATTTCTTGCATGCAATTGGCAAGTCCTTAACGCCCGGAACAGTGTATCTCACTATCTTTATTCCAGCTGCATTGTCTTTTATTGTTTTGATTGCAAACTTTGCCATATCAACTCTTGCGAAAGTTGTGTCAGCGATTCCAATTGTTTTTGACATTTTTATCATTAAATTAAATCATCAAATAAATTTAAATCTGAAAATTCCTTACACCCCCACGATAAAGGAATTTTCATCTGCTTACTTTTGTATTTTTAATCTTGAATTGTCTTTTAATCTCAGCTTTTGCTTGATATTAACAGGAGCTATAACCTCAATAATATCCTCTTCGTGTCTTGACCTTTCTGGTACAATAATGGCTCCATCAATATCATTTATCCTTACTTTATATCCAGTTAATTTTCCAAACGTTCTATCTTTTGTTTCAAAACCATCAATATTTGTTGCATTTAGATTGCTTGTGAACTCCAATGCCTCTGGCCTGTTTACCCTTATATTCAATGTTCCTGGGTAAGCTTTGAAGCCAAGCTTGTTCTTGAATTGCTTTTGGTATCCAGGCAGGCTTACATAATATCTGCCTTCACCTATTCCTTTTGTTATTGTGCCAGTGATTTCTTGTTTTTCAGCAAATATATTCCCTAGGTCAGCATAATGTTGTTTCAAGAAGTCCCTGCCGTTAGCGTCGAGCTGAACTAACAAACCTTTTTGTGTTACAGTTCTTTTGATCAGCTTCATCTTTTCCATATCTCTTAGTTTTCTGCTGATTGTTTGCTGCGATGTCTTTAGTTCCTTAGCTGCCTTTATTGTGGATGTCTCTAAAGACTTGAACACACCTGCTTTTTTTGATATGTACATCAGCATCTCTAGGTAATCGTATGCCATATGTGCTAGAAAATAGTAATTACTTATAAACTTTATGCTTAACAAAAATGGGTAACAGAAAAACTTTTAAAAGCTTCTCTTATTAGCTGCTTTAGATGAACAAGAAACTTCTCATAGCAGGCGTTGACCCAGGAACTACTGTGGGCTATGCGCTTATTGGCCTGGATGGAAATGTTGTTGAACTGGCATCCGAAAAACACCTTGACCTTAACACCCTTGTTGCCAGGGTTGTTAGGATAGGCAAGGTTATTGTTGTTGGGACTGATAAAGGGAAGATACCTGCTTTTGTCGAGAAGTTTGCAAATGCCTTGGGAGCCAGACTGATAAAGCCTGATGAGGACCTTGGTTCAGGAGAAAAGGCAAGTATAATCAAGGGCTACGATATCGGCGACACACACCAGCTTGATGCCCTTGCTATAGCAATGTTCTCTCTTAAGAGGATTAGGAGCTTAGTTAAGAAGGTTGATAACTATATTGAGCATTATGGCAAGCATAAGATAGCTGATAGGCTTATGGAGCTTGTTGTCTCAAAGGGGATAAGCATAAGAGAAGCATCTGACATGCTTGAGAAGCCTGAGAAAGAAGAGTCAAAGATAATCACCAAGGTTATTGAGGAAAGGAAGTTTGAGGAGAAGGATTTCCTGAAATTATATTCCAAACTAAAGGGTGTTGAGAGGGAGAATCAACTGTTAAGGCAGCAGAATAATAATATTGAAGAGGAGATAAGGAATCTGGAGAGACCAAGGGAAAGCAAAAAGCCTTACGAGAAAAGATTTAACCAGCTGCTTAGGCAGAGGGAAAAAAGGTTTTTTGTCCTTGAGAGAGAATTGAGCTCGAAGGACACTGACATAGATGTGCTTAAATCTGAGATTGGAAAACTGCATGGTTTTCTGGCTGCACTAAATAAAAATTTCCTGCTGAAGAAGCTTGACAACCTGGGTAAGGTTGAGTTTGAGAAAAAGGGGAAGATACTGAATGTAAGCAAGGGTGATATATTGTTTGTTGATGACCCAAATATCCTTAGTGATAAGACAATAGCAGCCATACGGAATAAGGTGCAGGTTATTGTATACAACAAAAAGCCGGGCAGAAAACTGGCTGAGCTCCCATTTCTGTTTATTGACTCCAAAAAGCTGGATATAGAGGAAGACAATTATTTTGCTGTTGTTTCCAAGGAATTATTTGAAAGAGAGAAAAACAAGCTGGATATTCTGAATAAGGTAGTTGAGGATTATAAGAAGGAAAGGTCAGGGTAACTCCTCATACTCAAGTACTTCCTTTTTTCCTGTTTCTTTTGACCTTCCAATAACCTTTCTTCCCATACCTAGAATCTCAAAATCCTCTCCCCTGATTCTTACGGTGTCTCCTTTTTTTACAGTTGGCAATCTAAAAAGGACATTTATTCTGTAGACCAGCCTGCTTGTCATCCTTTTCTTTGTGAAGAGCTTTTTGCTTATCTTTAGTTCACCGCCAAACACCTTTTGGAGTTTTCTGCCTAGATTCTGCAGGAACTTTTGTGAGCTGAAATAAAGGTCAAGACCATTAATCACCTTAACACGTTTTGATATAAAGACCCCGCCCTTATTCGCTACCTGCTTGTTTATAAAATCGATAACAATGCCATTTGGGTTTCTAAGCTGCAGGATTCCTTCGAAGTATTGGTTAGTATCCCTGTTGTATTGCTCCATATCCTTATTATAAATCCAAAGCTTTTTAATATTTTCCTTACCAAGCCAGAGAATATGGACAGGAAGCAGATTAAGAAATTGTTTAGGAAAACATGGCACTTTATCTGGGAGGACAACAGCATATGGAGCTGGCTGGTTAATATTGTCCTTGCTTTTATTTTAATCAAGTTTATTGTTTATCCTGGTTTGGGGTTTATCCTTAGTACATCTCACCCGATAGTTGCTGTTGTTTCCAGCAGCATGGAACACAATGCTGATTTTGAGGAGTGGTGGTCAAGGAGCGGCGTTTGGTATGCCAGCAATAATATAACAAAAGATGATTTTTTGGGTTTCTCTTTAAGAGCTGGTTTTAATAAAGGAGACATAATGGTTCTCAAAGGTGGAAAACCAAAAGACATAAAAATAGGCGATGTGATTGTTTTCAGGAGTGCGCGTGTCAACCCGAAGCCAGATCCAATAATCCACCGGATAGTGCAAATAGAGGATCAAGACGGCAAAATAGTATACCAAACAAAGGGAGACAATTACCGCACAAACAGCAAACAAATCAATGGCTGTTTTCCAGATGGCTGCATCTACGAGTCAGATATCTGGGGGAGCCAGATTATTGGCAGGGCTGTTGCAAGAATTCCATTTTTAGGCTGGGTGAAGATAGCGTTTGTAGAGTTGGTGAATCTCTTAAGATAGCAAGGTGATAAAAAATGTTTTGTCCAAAGTGCGGCTCGATATTGGTGCCCAAGAGGGAGGGCAGTAAGAAATTGCTAGCATGCAGTTGCGGCTATAAGAGTAATAAGACAGAAGGGGTCGTGCTAAAGGAGTCAGTGGCCAAAAAAGAGAAGAAGGTTGAGGTTATTGACAAGGGAGAGCTGCAAACACTCCCAAAAATGAAGATCACATGCGAGAAGTGCGGCAATGAGGAAGCATATTACTGGACTGTGCAGACAAGGGCAGCTGATGAAGCAGCTACGAGGTTTATGAAATGCACCAAATGCGGCCATACATGGAGAGATTATGACTGATTCTTTTCCTTCTTCAGGAAGCATTAAGATAATTGTTAAGCCTAATTCTTCTAAAAATAAGATAATCTGCTTTGATAAGGAAAAAGATGCCTATAGAGTCGAGATAAAGGCAAAGCCTGAAGCAAATAAGGCGAATATCGGGATTGTTAAGTTTTTTTCTAAGCTAACCAAAAAAGACGTGAAAATTGTCAAGGGACTGCATTCTAAAGAGAAGGTTCTGAAAATAGGCTAATTTAGCTAACCGAAAAATTTAAAAAGGGGTACCTCTTTTCACCTGACTCGGGGGTAAAAAAGGGGTTATTCATGACTAAAACTAAATCTAAAATAAAGAGAGGTATCTCTAAATCCAAGAAAATTGCAAAATTATCTAAGTCTCCTAAAGTTAAGTCTAAGAAAGCTCCAAAGCTGCCTAAGCCTTCTAAAAAGATTCCTCCAAAGGCTAAGATATCTAAGCCTGAACCTAAAAAAGAGCCTCCAAAGCCTGTGAAAAAGGACCTTGACTTATTGCCGCCGCCTCCACCAGATTTTTACAAAAAGAAAGAAGGAGAGGCTAAGGGATTTACCCCTTCTGGCCATGAGCTTAGCAGGATTATAGTCCAGCTTAGGAATGATATAGATTTTATAGCAAATAACCGGAAGTTCCTTGATGTGCCTGATGAGAAATTAGTTGGTGTCTCTACAGGCAAGATTATCAAAATTCTTGACAGGTTAAGGGACGAGAATAAGCACGTCAACGAATTAAAGAAGATTGAAGATAAGATTAATTGTTACGAAGCACTTCCTAAAAAAGGGTGGCTGTCTGCCGGAAAGATAAAAGAGGCTAGAAATTATCTAGAGGCTTTTAAGTTAATTTCAGAAGAGATAAGGCCAGATATTGTCAAAAGGCTTGAATCAATAAGAATACAGAGGGAGCGGGAGGAACGAAAGTTCAAGGCTGAAGAAGAGCAGGCAAAAAAGCATAAGATAGTAGAATCCCTGGAGAAGCCGGAGATAGCTGAAGAAAAACCAAAGCCTAAAGCTAAGGAGATGAAACTGGAAAAGCCTAAGGCTGAGAAACCAGCCAGAAAAAAGTCAATATTCAAGTCAATAAAACTTCCAAAGTTTAAGCCAAAAGAAAAGCCGGAACCAGCCATGCCCGAGTTTAAGCCTTCGCAGCACGAGCTCAGGAAACATGTATTCCAGTTAAAGACAAGCCTTGACCATGTGCGCAAGAGCGAGGGCTTATTCAAAAGGATTGATGGCAAATTACATTCCCTTACCCATAAAGAACTTCATTCTGCATTAGGCAAGCTGAAAACTGCTAAGGAGCATCTCGGCCAGATAGAGGATATTGAGGAACACATTGCAGCTAAAGCCAGTGTCCCACAAGGACGGCGGGCAAACAATAAGCTAGGGGTAGCTAAAAAACTCCTGGATGCACATAAACTCGATACAGGAAAAACAAAAGGCAAGATCAATGAGAAGATAAAGGCTGTAAAGAAAAAGATTGGTGTATTGGAAAAAGAAGGGAAAAAGAAGAAACTCCTTGAAGAAGAGACAGCTAAGTTTGTTCCTAAGTTGTCTGAATTGAAAAAACATCTTAGGTATGTGGTTGCAAACAGGAAAATCACTCAAATACCTGACGATAGACTAAGTTCGCTTTCTTCCAGCAAACTCTACGAGATATCCAATAAATTAAATGTCCTGAAACAGTATCTGAACGGCATAGAGGATATTGAGGAGCACTTTGTTGCAGAAAGCAGCAAACCTGGAGCTTTGACAGCAGACAAGCATCTTGAAGATACAAGAAAGCTTATTGAGTCTTATAAGCTTGATACTGGGAAGGATAAAACTGCGATTGACGGAAAACTGGACTTGATTAAGACATTAGCCAAGACAGCAGAAAAAGAGAAGCCCAAGGAAGGATTTAAAATTCCTCTTCCTAAGTTCAAGCCAAAACCAGGGGCAGAGAAGCCAGAGCCTGAGAAACCAAAGGAAATAGAGCAGCCAAAGGAGCTTGAGGTGCCCATACCAAAGTTTGAAAAGCCGGAACCAGAACTTGCAAAGCTTGTATCTCGGTTGAGAAAGAATCTTGATTATGCGGTTAAAAATGAAAAGCTTCTCCAGTTACCAGACGATAAACTTAAGTCACTTTCTTCGTGGAGGGTGCGCAGGATAGCAAAGAACCTGAACAGCTTAAAACAGAATTTGGATGAGCTGGAAGAGATTGAAGAACATATTGCTGCTGAGAGCAGCATGCCAAAGGGTCTTACTGCAGAGAAGCTGCTGGAAGATGCAACAAAGATTATGGACGCTCATAAGATTGATGTGGCAAAAAGCAGGAAAATTGCTGATGCTAAACTGCATTTAATACAAACGTTTGGGAAAGTGCCTCTGAAACTAGGGAAGCCTGAGCTAGTAGAGCAGCTGCCAAAGAAAGAAGAATTAAAGATTGAGAAACCAGAAAAACCAGAGGAGATAAAGCCTGCCAAGGAAGAGAAATTAAAAGAAGAGAAGCCAGAGGCTGAGGAGATACCTCCTCCATTAAAGCTTGGGCGCCCAAAACCAGAGCTTGCAATGCAGATATACAGGTTAAAGAAGAATCTTGATTATGTAGCCAAGACTGAGAAAACCCTGGAAATATCAGATGAGGTGCTAAGGTCTATCTCTTCCTGGAGACTTAGGGGAATAACCAAGAGATTGAATGCCCTGAAGGAGCGTTTGGATAATATAGAAGATATTGAGGAGCATATTGCTGCTGAGGGCAGTGTTTCTCAAGTACCTGCAGTAGAGAAGCAGCTGGAAAAGGCAAGAGAGATTATGGATGGTTATAATATCGATGCAGCAAAGAAATTAAAGACAGTTAATGCGAGAATAGATTTTATACAGAGCTTAAAGCCTGCAGTAATAAAGCCAGAGATTAAAGTACCTGAGCTAAAAGAGAAGCCAAAACCAGAAATTAAGCTGCCTGAACTTAAGATAGAGAAACCGCCTAAGGTAAAAGTTGAGAAACCAAAGCCAGAAATGCCTAAGATAGCAGAGAAGCCTGTTAAGCTGCCAAAGGTTGTGCCTGGTGTTCCGGTATTCAAGCCATCTCCTGCTGAGTTGTATCTATTAATTTGTCGACTTAAAAGAGACCTTAATTATGTAGCAAAGCATGAAAGACTTCTTCATGTTCCTGATGAAAAGGTGCTTTCCCTTTCACATGGCAAGCTTGATACGCTGTTTGAGCAATTAAAGAGCGAAGAAACATATCTTAATGACATAGAGCAAATTGAGAAGAGCCTTAGTTTATATGAACAAATTCCCAAGAAAGGATGGCTTTCCAACAGGAGAATAAACGAAGCAAGAAGACTTCTTGAAGCCTATAAGTCAACTGATGTTGGGATTACGAGGAAGATGCTGGTAAGCAGGCTTAACCTTATGAAGGACCGCAAGTTAACACTGGAGGATGAGCGAGAGAAAAAAATCAGCGAGGCATTAGCTGCCAAGAGGGCGAAGCTTGCTGGGGAAGCTGAAACATTAAAGAAGGTTGAGGAGCATGTTGAAGAGCATGAGAAAAAGACTGCAGAGGAGTTTGAGGCAGATTTAAGGAGTACTAGGCTGTTAAAGTTAGCTGAGGAAGAGAAGTTAAAGCGCATAGGGGCTCCTGAACATAAGGTAGTTAAGATTGAGCCATCAAAACCTGAGAAGCCTATTTTAGAAAAAGAGAGTTTTGAGGCTCATAAGGAAATAACAGAGGCAATAGGAGCAATCAAGGCTGCTAAACCAGAGATAAGGAATAAGATTGAATACATAATGCAGAAGATTGATGAAGCTAGGAGGGCATTGGAAGGCCTTGACGTTCACACCGCTAAAACAATCTACCTTGACCTACATGGTGTTTATATGCAAATGAAGCCCCTTGAGCAGTATAGGGTTTATGAAGCCCTTAAGGACCTGTATGAAGAAAGAAAATCAGCTGAAGACTTGGTTTCTTGAGAAAGTTTTTATATTTCTAAGTTTATAACACTTCTGATGAGAGAACAATTAGATATTCTATACATCCATCCTTTTGGGAAACAGGTTTATGATTCTAAGAGTTATTATCTCTTTGATAATGATTTAGAACTTAAAGACCATAATGCTGAGAAATACTATTCCTTTATTCCAATGGGATTAATTGGGACCTTGAATAAGGTGCGTGCTAAAGGGTATAAGATTAAAGGTGTTAATCTTCCTTTCCAAAAGTCAGTTTATGGATTTGACCTTGAGTCGTATTTGAGGGAGATTGATGCTAAAATAGTTCTCATTGACCTGCATTGGTACGTGCATTTGAAGAATGGCCTTGAGGTTGCAAAACTTTGCAAATCAATTTTGCCTAAGGCTCAGGTGATTGTTGGCGGCATGACTGCTTCAATCTTTGCAAATCAGTTGATTAAGCTTGGTTTTATTGATTATGTTGTAATGGGTGATTCTGAGCAGCCGTTTAGTTTATTGGTTGACAAGCTTCTTGGCGGCAGAAAGGTTCAGGTTCCAAATCTTGTCTTTAAGGAAGGTGTTAATCCAATTAGCTATTGTTCAGCTGATATTGACGAGTATAATTATGTTGATATTGATTTTATGGCCGATTACTCGAGCTATCTAAGGATGTTTGATTTTTGGCTGCTTATTGCAAGAGGATGCAGCCATGACTGCTCGGTTTGCGATGGAAGCAAAGGCGTTTATCCTGATATCTATTCCAGAGATAAGTTGATTGTAAGGGATGCACTTAATGTTGCTAGGGATATAAAGAAATTAGAGAACCATACTGATATTGTTGCTTTGTCGCATGACCTGGATATGCTTGGCAAGCCATTTTGGTCACAATTGTTGAAGTATAAGTTTAAGATTGGGGTTAGGAATGAATTTTTCCAGCTGCCTTCTATTGACTTGATAAAGAAACTTGCTGATAGTTTTGAGGTTCTTGATTTGGCATTTAGCCCAATTGCCGGCAGTGATGAAGAACGCAGGAAGTATGGCAAAAATTTCACTAATAAGGATTTTTTAGGGCTGTTGGAGAAAATAAAAGATATTGATTTTAATGGTGGTGTTACTGTCTATTTTAGCGATTATATGATTTCTCAGTTGAAGGTTGATAGGTTAAATTCAATAACAAGGGAAGAACTGATTCAGTCCATTAAGGAAATACATCCTTATGCAGTAATTGAGGTGCAGCACCAGGTTGTTGACCCAATGGTGATGATAAAGAAACATAGTTTAGAGCCGGAAAGGGTTTTTGAAAGTTTGATTTGAAGTACAGGGTTTTTCTTAGGTTTATGTTGTAGTAGTTACTCCAACACAACTTTAAATGAGCTTATCCCTTAGTGAATAGCATGGAATTGTATCATGCTACGCCAATAGAGAACTTAGATTCTATTCTAGCTGAGGGGATAAAGCCTTTTCCTAATCAAACCAGCAAAGGCGAGCCTGAAGTATGCTTGAGTCCTTCGATGTTTGGTGCAGCTATTTATGCTTTAGAGGTGGATAGGTGGAAGGTAAGCACAGGGCAAAAAGAAAAGCTCGCAGAAGGCTATGTTGTGCTTAGTGTTGATGCAACAAATTATGACCCTCAGATGGGTTATTATGATGAATTTGTTGTAAAAGAAGCTATCGACCCTAAGGACATTCGTCCAGTTATGAGAGGAAAACTTGAATCATGGATAAAAGTTCTTAGATTAGATGAAACTTAAGAAAATTATATAAACATCTTCTTAAATTGCTTTCTTGGGGTGTTTAATGGTTGAACGTCGGATTTATGCTCTAACTGGATTGCCGCCTGAGGTAGTTGCGGTTGCGTTTGCTAAAACAAGTAGGAGTCCAGAGCCTTTTGATAAGATAGCTGAAGAGCTTAATGCTGACAAATCAGGGAAGTTTCATGAGAAATGGGTTGTTGGTTATGGCCATAGCTCTGTAGCTGAGCATGCTGTTCTTTCCATTGCAATAGAGAATGTCTCAATTCTTGCTACAAAGGTTATCGAGGACAATAGATTGGCTTCTTTTACTGAGAAATCAACTAGGTACCAGGTTTTTGATAAGGAGCGTTATTACAAGCCTGCAAAAATCATGAATTCTGATTTAGGAAAGATGTACCAGGATACAGCAGATACTATACTTGAAACCTATCAAAGGCTTATTCCTGTTATGGTTGAGTTTTTGAAGAAGAAATATCCTGATGCTTCTGAGATTGAGATTAAGAATAAGGCTCTTGATAATCTGAGGAATTTACTTCCTGTTTCTGTTCTGACTAATTTAGGAATGACAATCAATGCGCGCAATCTTGAGCACGGAATTGTTAAGTTATTAAGCCATCCTTTGGGTGAGATGAAAGAGATTGGAGAAGAGATAAAGGAAGCTGCTTTGAAAGTAACTCCAACCTTGATTAAATATACAAAACCTAATGAATATTTGGTTGAGACTTTAAACTCAATCAATGGTGTGTCTGATATTAGTGTGGAGGACCAGGCTAGTGTTGTTTTGGCTGATTTTGATAAAGAAGCTCAGGATAAGCTTGTTACAGCTATTTTGTACAGATTTTCTAATGCCTCATATGAAAAGGTAAGTGAAAAAGTCAAGTCTATGTCTAAGGAAGAGAAAGAATCAGTTATTGATGACTCATTGAAGAGGCTTGGAAAGTTTGACAGGCCTTTGCGTGAACTTGAGCATATATACTATACCTTTGATATTCTGGTTGATTACGGCGCATTTAGGGATATACAGCGCCATAGGATAATGACCCAGACCAACCAGGACTTTTCTCCTGCCCACGGCTTTGATGTTCCTGCAGAAGTTAAGGAAGCTGATATGGAGAAGGATTTTGTGGAGTCTATGAAGCAGGCGAAGATGACATTCGAGATTCTAAAGGAGCAGTTTCCAAAAGAATCACAATACATACTGCCTATGGCTTTCAAGAAAAGGGTTTTGTTTAAGGCTAATCTACGCGAGCTATTCCATTTTATCAAACTCAGGTCAGGCAAGATGGGGCATGAATCCTATAGAAAGATTGCACAGCAGATGTATGATGAAGTAGCAAAGGTGCATCCGTTTATTGCTAAGTATATAGAAGTCTGTAAGGATTAATCTAATTAAAAGGTGATATGCATGGCAAATAAAAACAGGGTACAGGGAATTGTTTTGGCATTTTTTGGATTGCTTATAGTTTTGGGAGTACTCATTAGATCAGGCGATTTAGAATTTGCTATTATTTACGCTGGAGTATTGGCTGTATTGATTATTGTTCCTGTTGTGATAATAAAATTTCTTCAAAAGAAAGGAATTATTAAGAAGCCTTAATCCTCGGCAAACATTTCTATTGTTTTCTTTGCAACTTCAGCCCATTCAGTTGCGTTTGAGCTGTACTCAACAACAACATCAACACTGAAGCCAGCTTCTATTGCCGGCGGTACAGCATTCACCATGAATGGAATTGTTTTTGATGTTGGCAGATCAGTTTCTATAATTAATTCATTTCCCTCCAGATAAGCATCATATCCTTCTATTTCCTTTAGTTTTACCCAGTCGTATAGCGGCTTTATTCTTAATCTTCCATTCCTGTATCTTATGTCTATGTTGTTTGTTATTACAGCATGGAAGACCTTTGTTTCATTTATCTTTAGCCTGGTTTTTCCTAGGATTGGCTTTTCTTCAATATCAACTGTTATGCCGGGGCCGATTACCTTTGTTGGAACCCTGAATGATACGGAATTAGTCTTCCCTGCGTCATCATAGAATATAATAAAATTAAGTTTGGTTGAACCAAGTTCCATGCCGCTTAAGTGCATTGTTATTGCTGATTTTTCTCCATCTGAGATGTTTTCCGGGATAAATCGAGCATAGTTGAGCCTTACTAAGTCATTAGCACCAAGCTCAAGCCTAAGGTTTGAGAATGTGTTTGTGCGGTACCACCTGCCTTCAGTATTCTCAACCTCAAAGACATAAGGGATTCCTTCAGTTACTTTTATTGTGAGTTGTTCTATGCCTGTAACCTTGGGTTTGTCTGAGATACAGCCTGATAGAAAAAGGACTGAACAAATAAGTACTGTTGCTAGTATACTTTTTTTAAGCATCTTAGTTAGTTTTTAGAAGTACTGGTTTATAAATTTATTGAAAACTACGCTATCACTTCAACTTCTGAATAATATCATCAACGATAGGAAAGTCCTGAAGAATAAATAGATGAACACCAGGACAGCCATACTCTTTAAGTTTCTTAATCATGTCTGCAAAGTAAGAGACACCAAAAGCCCTTGATTTAGCTGGGTCATCTTCAAGTTTTTCAAGTTCTTCTTTAAGTTCTTTAGGAACAGGAATTCCGAAGAAATTCTCAACAGATTTGGCTTGTTTGTAGTTTACAATAGGACGAATACCAGCTAAAACAGGAACATTAATACCAGCTGACTTAAGGTTCTCAACATACGTTTTATAATCTTCAAAAGAGAATATCATCTGCGTGATAATTGCTTCTGCTCCAGCATCCACTTTTGATTTTATATGGACCTTTTCTTCTTCAAAAGGGTCTTCTGGATGGCCAGCTGCTAGGATACAAAAGTCACATTTCTCTCCTTTTCTTGGTTCCTGCTTCAAAGGAGTAGGAAGATATACACCATTATTCAAGTCATGTAATTGCTTAACCAAAAGATAAGCATACCTATAATCACCCTCCCAGGGCTCTTTTGTTCCAGCAGGCGGGTCACCGCGTAAAGCAAGGATATTCCTAATGCCAAAATAATTCATGTCAGTTAAGTCATTCTCAATCTCTTGTTTGGTACGTTCACGACATACAAAGTGAGAGATTGCAGTTAAACCATGTTTTTCCTGTGCAAAATAAGTAATAGGTAAAGTACCTCCTCTTAAACTACCACCAGCTCCTTTTGTAACTGATATAAAATCAACCTTTCCTTTAAGGTCTTCAATCTTGTCATAAATCTCATTAAGAGGGGTGCCATTTCTAGGAGGGACCAGCTCTACTGAAAATGTGAAGCTTTTCTCTTTCAATATTTCAGTAACTTTCTTTGCTTTCATTTAATCAATTCCAAAGCTTTTTTGGCAGCTTTTATTGCATCTTTTGCGTAATGAGCCTTTATCTTATCAGCATAATCCAGTGTTACTACAGCTCCCCCAACTAATACAGGTATTTTTAGGTTATTATCCTTTAAAGCTTTAATAACTTTTTCCATTTCAGGTGCAGTTGTGGTCATTAGAGCTGACAATGCAATCAGGTCAGCATCAAGCCTTTTAGCCTCTTTAACAATCCTATCAGCAGGGATATCCTTGCCCAGGTCAATGACCTCAAGATTATGGCTTTCTAAGACAGCCTTTACAATGTTCTTTCCAATATCATGGATGTCATTCTCAACACTAGCCAGAATAACCTTTCCTTTTGTGGCAGAGGTTCCCTTCTCTATTCTGCTTCTGATGACCTTAAAGGCGTTCTTCATTGCATCTGCGGATAAAAGCACCTGCGGCAGGAAGTATTCTTTCTTGTCAAATTTCTCTCCAACTTCATTAAGAGCTTTTATCAGGATATCATTAACTTCCAGAGGCTTTAATTTGTCAAGGGCTTTTTTAACAATCTCAGGGATGTTGTCTCTGTCGCCGTAGAGGATTGCGTTGTATAGCTGTTTTTCTAGGGGCAGTTTGGAATAATCAATCTCTACTTTTGTTTCTGGAATCTTTATTTCTGTATCTTCCAGTATAATTTTATCAGTGGGGTTGAGTATTGCGATGTCTAAGCCGGCTTTTGAGGCTTTGTTGAAGAATTTTGAGTTTATTATAGCTCTGTTAGGCAGGCCATGGGAGATATTTGAAACACCAAGCAGGGTTGTGTATCCAAGCTTTTTTGTTTGTTTGACTGACTCAATCAGGATTTTCTCGATATCAGGATTGGTTGCTAGTGTTGTGACAACACAATCAACTATTATATCCTGTGGCTTTATGCCAATAGACAAGGCTTTGTCAATTATTTTCTTTGCTATTGCAACTCGGTCTTCAGCTGTTTTAGGCAATTTCTTCTCTAGAGCCAAAGCAATAACACAAGCGCCATACCTCTTTGCTAATGGCAGGACACTTTCAAGGCTCTCTTCAGAAGCATTTACAGAATTTATCAAAGGCTTTCCAGAGCACTGCTTTAGAGCGCCTTCTAAGGCCTTAGGATTTGTTGTATCCAGAACCAAAGGGGCATCAACAACATTTTGAACTGCGTCAACGACCTTTTTCAGAGTACTAGCCTCATCAGTTCCAGGCAGACCAACATTAATGTCAAGGAATGAAGCTCCTTCTTTAATCTGCAATAAAGCCTCTTTTCTTACAATATTTGTTTTACCAGCTTTAAGCTCAGCTGCGAATTCTTTCCTGTTTGTAGGATTAATGCGTTCACCAATTATTAGGGTTTCCTTGCCAATATCAACTGTTTTTGTTCTGGAGCAAAGCCTTGCCACAGGTTTTACTTCTCTTTTCTTTGGTTTTAGCTTCTTAGCTGCTTCTGCAAGCTTTTTGATATGCTCTGGTGTTGTTCCGCAGCAGCCTCCCACTAAGCTGGCACCAGCTGAAACCAGCTTTTCAGCAAAAGAAGCAAATTCCTCTGCATCAACAGGGAATACTGTTTTCCCGTCGACAAGCTTAGGCAAGCCTGCATTTGGCTGTGTAATGATTGGTTTGTTTGTGTTGGCTGCAATTAATTTAACAATCTCTAGGTGCTCTTTAGGCCCTGCTGTGCAGTTGGTTCCGATTATATCTGCACCAAGGCTGTCAGCTATCTCAGTAAATGTCTTTACGTCAGTTCCTGTTACTGTTCTGTCCTTGTCAAAAGTCATCAAAGCAAGAATTGGCAAACCAGAGTTTTCTTTTGCGGCTATTAAAGCAGCTTTCAGGACCTTAATGTCAGCAATTGTTTCTATTATCAATAAATCAGCATCCTCAAAAGCCTTGACCTGTTCTGCGTAAACATCATAGGCTTCATCAAAGGTTAATGTGCCCAAAGGCTCGATATAGCTGCCTAAAGGACCGATGTCTGCAGCAATAAGGCAGTTAGGTGCTGCTTCTCTTGCTATCCTGACAGCTGCTTTGTTGATTTTAGCAACATCTTTATCCAGGCCATACTGTTTTAGTTTTATCCTGTTGGCACCGAATGTGTTTGTGATAATAATATCAGCGCCTGCTTTGGCGTAATCAGCATGCACAGATTTAACTAATTCAGGGTCTTTAACATTTAATTCATCAGGGCAGCCTTTTGTGAATCCTTTTTTTTGCAGTTCAGTGCCCATAGCTCCGTCTAGTACAGAGATATTCTCTTTCAATTTCTGCAGTATTTCTTCAGTCATTTTACGTCTATAATGGATATTTGCTTTTTAAATTTTACTGACGATAATATTCCAATATGAATATTATCTAAATGAATTATTCTTAATCAAACCAATAATAGCTGTTATTGATTTTCTTGGCTTCATCATGTATGATTTGCCTGTTTTTATGAACCTAACATTCAATGCTTTCAGAATCTTTGGCTGGTCTTTGATATCCCAGTCACCATAGCCAACTGAGTATCTGGCTATTGTCTTGTAGCCTTTCAGCTTTGCATGCTGGGTTATTATCTTGTTGACCTCATTAGCAAGCTCTTCAACTGCTTCTGAACCAATTGCATCTCTGATAACATTTGTGACCAGGTCTTTGGTTTTTTTCTCAAGCCCAGGACCAATAGTCAAGGCAACTAAGGTTGCTTTCTTGCAGTCTTTTAACCTCTTAGCAAGGGTCTTGCTCTTTATAGTGAAGCTGCCTTTTAGTGAGATAGAGCCATTCTTGACAACAATATCAAAATCCTTATACACAGCTTTTGGATCTATTAATGAATAAGCTTCTTGTAATTGTTCGTCAACTAAATGCAGATTAGATTCTTTTGTGACTCCTGCTTTATAGCCCAACCTATTAAGAACTTCTTTTTTAGGTATCTTTATTTTCAGGTTTGTTATGTTCATTATTGTCTATTGTGTACTAGCTTATTTATATACTTTTTCCACTGTAAAACCTGAAAATGTCCCAAATATCCCATAAAATCCTCAATATATTGGACAATGTCCAATAATATAGCTAAAAGTTGGACAAATAATACATATTAATAAAAAAAGCTGGATAGTTATAGATAAGAGTCTTGGATAGAAACTTTTAAATAAAACACAACTTAACGATGATTTATGAATACACGACCTATCACAATTTTCTTAGTGGTTTTGCTTTGCAGCTCTGTCGTAGCTGTTGCTGATGATGATATAGAATCATTCAAAGAAAAGTTCAAAGAAGCAATAAAGAATCCTCAGGTTTCCAAGATGATTGGGAATGAGAGGATCAATATTTATGTAGATGGAAACTTTGAAGGCCATATAATCACAGAGAATAGTGAGATAATAAGCATTGGTGAAGATAAACTAGATGATCCTACTCTAAAGGTTTATGCTGATTCAAAAAAAATCAAAGCTTTGGCTAAAGGAGAAATGGATTTCTTAGAGGCATTGCAAAAAGGAGCAATAAAGTTTAGAGGAGTAGGATTCTTAAAATCGCTTAAGTTTGGAACAGCTAATTTTGCTTCAAAGACATTTTCTTTCTTTAGGAACCTGTTCAAGAAAAAACCTAAAATAGATTCAGATGATGACGGTGTACCTGATGCAGATGACAATTGTCCTTCTGATTTCAACCCTAACCAAGAAGATACAGATGGGAACAAGATAGGAGACGCATGTGAACTCGGACCGCCTATTGCAGCAGACCAAGACGATGATGGAGTTCCAGATGCAGATGATAACTGCCCTTCAGATTTCAATCCTAACCAGGAAGATGCAGATGGAGATATGGTAGGAGATGCTTGCGAGCTAGGACCGCCAATTGCAGCAGACAAGGATGATGATGGCATACCAGATGCAGATGACAACTGCCCTTCTCACTATAATCCTGATCAAGCAGATGTAGATGGAGATATGGTAGGAGATGCTTGTGATACCACACAGCCTCCTGGAGATACTATCCTTGAAGGAAGTCTTGTTTTAAACGTAAACCAGATGAATCAGGTAATAAATGTTGTTTTCACTGAGGTTAATAACCAGGCAAACACATTCCAGACCACTATAACCTTAGATGGACAAGGCCAGACAAAGGACTTTACTGAAGATGTTGGATTTAATATCAATCCAGCTACCTCTTATGAGGTTACTTATGAATGGGTCAGCGGAAGCAAGATTCAAATAAAAGATGCTGTGGTAGAGGGTGTTAAAGTAATAAGTGCTGCAGATGGTATTATGTTAGGAGATGGCACACAACGTACGCAAACTTCTGTAACTGTTACTTTCACTACTATTGGTGGAGCTATTTCGCCTTGCGGCAATGGTGTTCTAGATTATTCTCTTGGTGAAGAATGCGATGACGGCAATACGGCTGATGGAGACGGATGCCGTTCTGACTGTTCATTAGAACAATGCGGTGATGGCATTGTAGATTCTCCTGCTGAAGAATGTGATGACGGCAATAATGTTGATGGAGACGGATGTAACTTTTGTGTCTTACCTGTTTGCGGTG
>JAHWIK010000032.1 GCA_019322485.1 Candidatus Woesearchaeota archaeon | reverse complement strand
GGGTTTTCCTCATGACTGACAAGGACCCTGATAAGAGGCAGTACTGCGCAGAGCTTGGAAAGCACATAACAGCAGCAGAATTCTACGGCACAATCATAGCCTACATAGATGGCTCAAAACAAACCTGGGGGAGGTTCTTCTTAAGGCAGTATCTTAGCCATGCTTTTTCCAAGATTTATGGAAACAAACCAGAAAAATCTAAGTAAATCATTTTTTCCAAAAAAACTTTTCCAAAAATTTCCAAAATTTTTTCCAAAAAAATCCAAAATCGACAGATTTTTATAAAAGTTCGTCTAAGATACATTAGATGAACCAAATTTAGCCAGTTTTGTCGTCGATAAACCCATTTCAAGCCATAATTTGGCAAAAAAGGGCAGGGGTTTAGAAACAAAGAAAAGGTTCAAAAAAAGGTGATCAAATTTTTAGAAAAACTTGAAACAGAATTGAAGCTAAGGGGTTTTAGCAAAAAAACCATTGATTCCTACATTTTCCATAATGAAAAATTTCTTGCATTTACCAGATCAAGGCCTGGCTCTGGTTTCCAGACCTCACTTTTAGACGGAAAAAATGAGCGTGAACCAGAGGATGTCACTAAAGACGATATAAAGGCGTATTTGGGCTTTTTGATAAGCGAAAGGTCTCAGAGCCCTGCTTCAGTAAACTTGGCTCTAAGCGCCTTGAGATTCTTCTACGAGGGCATTTTGAAAAGGGCCATATTCGACGGAATCAAGGCCCCTAAGCTGGAAAAAAAGCTTCCTGTGGTCCTCACAAAAGAAGAGATTGCAAAGATGATTGAGGTGACCAAAAACCAAAAGCATAAGCTGCTTATAGAGCTAATCTACAGCTCTGGCTTGCGTGTTTCAGAAGCCATCAGCCTTAAAGTGGAGGATTTAGAACTAAAAGAGGGAATGGGGATTATAAGGGGAGGAAAAGGAAAAAAAGACCGCAATATTATCCTTTCTAAGGTGTTGATAGAGCATTTAGAGGATTATTTGTCGAACAGAAAGCATGACTGCCCTTTTATTTTTAATGTCAGGGACAGGCCAATAACAGTCAGGCAAGCTCAAAAGGTCGTTAAAAACGCTGCCAATAAGGCTGAAATCAAGAAAAACGTCTTTTGTCATGCTCTAAGGTCTAGTTTTGCCACTCACTTACTTGAATCAGGCACAGATATCCGGCTTATCCAGGAGCTTTTAGGCCATAGCTCAATCAGCACAACAGAGCGCTACACCAAGGTTAGCACAAACCAATTGAAGAAAATCAAGAGTCCATTCGATAGTTTTAAATAAATTTTTTATCGTCGATAACTAATAAAATTTTTCATATATGATTAAAGTTTTTATTATATAATATATACTAACCTTTGTGTTAGGTATTTAACAAAATAATTATTGTTTAATATTTTATCTGTTCTATACTTTATTAAAGCATTAATCTAATCTAAATATTGCAGTATATATTAAACCATCAAAAAGTGAGAGTTAGTAGTGAAAAATCAAAAAATAAGCAATCAAAAAAATAATTTGTTTCAGAAATGAGCAAAATTGGCAAGGTAGGCACTATAAACCCTCTAGAAATTATTTCTTCTTAGAAGCTGTAAGTAAAGAATTCTGGCGTTTCAGAGATTTTACAGCTCAATCTCATGCTCATAATCTACTTTAGATTCTTTAGGCAGTTCCTTGTAAATCAACTTTTCTGTTCTTGTTGAGCCAATAATATCGTCCTTAACCTTCTCAAAGTCCTCTTTAGAGAGCTTTGAAGTGAGAGTTAACCTCTTAAGGGGTGTTTTAAGTGAGAGATTCTTATCTGTCTTAGCCCTTCTAGCATGAATTGCAGCATAAACCACCAGATTGCCTATTTCAGCTGCCTTAGCATCCTCTAAAATAGGCTCAGGCCACTTTGAGACATGTATGCTTTTAGCTTTCTCAATCTTTCTGAAATAAGCCTGATACAATTCTTCTGTGATGTAAGGCATAATGGGCGCCATAAGTTTAAGGATTGATGAAAGTGAGTGGTATAAACCATACTGTGCAGATTGCCTTGCTTCCTTGCCTCTTTTGTCTGGATTGTACAATCTGTCCTTAACAATCTCAAGATAATTGTCGCATAAGGTATGCCAAAAGAAATTTTCAACATCTGCTTTGGTTCTTGCATATTCATATTTATTGAAAGATTCTGTTGAAGCTCTTATCATTCTGCTTAATTCTGTTAGTATCCATTTGTCAACAACCTCAAGATTTTTTGGCTCTTTACCGTCGAAATCCTTCAGGTGCATAAAAGCAAATTTAGAAGCATTCCAAAGCTTTGTGATAAACTTCTGTCCTGTTACCAAATCCTTTTCCATGTAAGGCAAATCATCGCCGAGCTTTGAGCCGGCTGCCCAGAACCTTAAGCAGTCTGCAGAGTATTTCTCGATAACAGTTTGAGGCTCAACAACATTTCCTTTTGACTTTGACATCTTTTTGCCGTGAGGGTCCTGCGCATGCCCTGCAATCATTACATCATGCCATGGATTTACTTTGTGGTGCAGTCTTGATTTCACGACGGTATTGAACAGCCAGAATGTAATAATGTCATGTGCCTGGGGCCTTAGGTTCATTGGAAATAATTTAGGATAAGTTTTCTTGCCTTTCATTAATTCTGTGCAAAGCTGCGGTGTTAATGATGAAGTAGCCCAGGTATCAAGAACATCCTTTTCAGGAATAGTCTCTTTTGCTCCGCAGCTAGGGCATTTATCGACGGGAGGTTTGTCTTTCAAAGGGTCAACTGGCAAATCATCTTCGTTTGCTGTTATAACCTCATCGCATTTCTTGCAGTACCATATTGGGAAAGGAACCCCAAAATATCTTTGCCTTGAAATTAGCCAGTCCCATTGCAATCCTTTGACCCAATGGTCATACCTCGATTTCATATGCTTTGGATACCATTTTAGTTCCTTGCCCCACTTCAGCATGTCTTTTTTCAGGTCGAGATATTTGATAAACCATTGTTTTGAATGCAGATACTCAATTTCAGTTCCGCATCTCTCATGGACATTAACTGCATGCTTGATTGGCTCCTGGCTTATCAATAATCTGTTATCCTTTAATTCCTCTATAATCATCTTTCTTGCTGTACTAATTGACATCCCTTCATACTTTCCAGCAAGCTTAGTCATCTTTCCGCTAGCAGTAATCGCAGCCTTTATCGGCAGCTTATGCGCTTTTTGCCATTCCATATCAGTCTGGTCGCCAAAGGTACAGCACATTACAATTCCTGTTCCTTTTTCAGGATCTGCTCTTTCATCCGGCAGGATTGGAACCTCAAAATCAAATAACGGCACCTTTGCCTTTTTTCCCTTTAATTTCTGATACCTTTTGTCGTCGGGATGATAGAAAACACCAACACAAGCAGGCAAAAGCTCAGGCCTTGTCGTTGCAATTATCAAATCATCTTTTCCAACCTTAAAGGTAATATCATTAAAGAAAGAATCCAATTCCTTATCCTGGCATTCTACCTGCGATATTCCAGTCTGGCATTCAGGGCACCACATTGTTGGTGCTTCATTCCTGTAAGCTCTTTCATCTTTCAGCAAATCAAGAAATGATTTCTGCGATATCCTTTGGCAGTGCTCATTTATCGTCGTGTAATAGATACTCCAGTCGCAGCTTGTACCAATCCTTTTCCAGTCTTCAATATACTTTGGCCTTAATTCCTTATCCAGCGTTGTTAAGCAGAGCTTTATGAAATCCTCGCGCTTCATATCGCGCGCTTTGACTTTTTTTGTTTTCTCAATCAATCTTTCAGTTGGAATGCCGTTATCGTCGGTGCCAAAAGGATAGAACACATTCTTTCCAAGCATTCTCTGGAACCTGACAACAAAGTCCTGCTGCGCATAAGAGAAAGCATGGCCTAGGTGCATTTTGCCGCTTACAGTTGGCGGCGGAGTATCTACAGAGTATATCTCACGCCCAGTATCATCCGGGTCAAACCTATACACGCCCTCTTTTTCCCAGAAAGCCTGCCACTTTGGCTCTGCAGTCTTGAAGTCATATCTCTTTGGTAATTCCATAGACTAGCAAGAAATTGGCATTTATTTAAAGATTGTGGAAAAATTTATATACAGCACCCTTCAATAATCCAATATGCACAAACAGGATATAATATTTACAGTCACCTTTGTCCTTGCCTTGATGATCTTGATATATTTCTTAAGCGGCTCTATTACAGGCCACTTTATCCAGTCAATGCACTGCGAAGCTGGAGCATGCAGGGAACTTTGCACCTCTAATACAGACTGCAATGCAGGCGAGATTTGCTGTGATAAGGGTAATTTTGGGGTTTGTGAAACAAGATGCGAAAAGGAATACGTTTTACAGCCAGGATATGACGTAGCAGTCAGCGCCTTCCCAATGCATAGTCCTTCTAAGAGAGGAGCTGTTATCTTTTATTCAGTGCTTACCCTGCTGGTAATAATTATCGGTGCAGGTTATTTCTTGGGCAGGAAAAAACGTTCAAAATAACAACAACCTATAAAAATCCTAAAATTATCCTTTTTCTCATGCAGTCATTCATAAAGAAATACCAGCCAAACACATCAAAAGAGGTTCTTGGGCAGGCTTCTGCTGTTGTCCAGCTTAAGGAGTTCTTCCTTAACTTTAAGAAACAGAAGAAACGCGCAGTATTAGTTTACGGCCCGTCTGGTGTCGGGAAGACATGCAGTATTTATGCAATTGCAAATGAGCTAAACCTGGAGGTTTTAGAGGTAAATGCATCTGATTTCAGGACTGCTGGGCAGATAAACCTTAAAGTCGGAGCAGCTGCAATGCAGCAAAGCCTTTTCTCAAAAGGAAAGGTAATCCTTGTTGATGAAATCGACGGCTTGGCTGGAAACAAGGACCGTGGAGGAATACAGGCAATCGCAAAACTAATGCAGAAATCAGCCTTTCCAATGGTTCTGACAGCAACAAACCCTTTTGACTCTAAATTCAGCTCTGTAAGAAGCAAATCAACCCTGATAGAGTTCAAGCCAGTAGAGCCGAATGATGCTGCTGAGGTTTTGAGAAGAATATGCAAGGATGAAAAAATCAAGTACGACGAATCAACCTTAAAATCATTAGCAAGGCGCAATGCAGGAGACCTAAGGGCAGCAACAAATGATTTACAAACCCTCACTCAGGACAAAAAAGAACTGATAAAGGAAACCTTAGACGAGCTTGGTGAAAGAAATAAGCTGGATTCAATCCTTAATGCCTTAGTCAAGATATTCAAGTCAACAGACCCAAAAATAGCAATAACAGCCTTTGACAATGTTGAGGAAGATTTAGACAAATGCTTTCTGTGGGTTGATGAAAACCTTCCGTATGAATACAAGAAACCAGCGGACCTGGCAAGAGCTTATGACAAGCTGAGCAAGGCAGATGTTTTTAGGGGAAGGATAAGGAGATGGCAGCACTGGAGATTTATGGTCTATGAGAGCGCATTGCTTTCAGCAGGAGTTGCAGTCTCAAAAGACGAGAAATACAAGGAATTTGTCAAATACAAGCCAACTGGAAGGATTCTGAAGATGTGGTGGGCTAAGCAGAAGTCAATGAAAAAGAAGGCAATTGCAGCAAAGATAGCAGGAGCAACCCAGACATCAACAAAGAATGCCATCAAGGACTTTGAATATTTCAAGGTAATCTTCAGGAAAAACAAGGAAATGTCAAAACAGTTGATAGAACAGCTGGACTTGGATAAAGACGAGATTGCCTGGCTGAATAAATAAGAAATAAATTTATAAATGATGAAATAAATTTCTAATTAAAATGCCAACAAAAATAACCATAGATGAAATGGCAACATTCTGCAAGAAAAAGGGGTTTGTTTATCCTAATAGTGAGGTCTACGGCGGGATGGCTGGTTTCTGGGACTATGGCCCCCTGGGTGTAGAGCTGAAAAACAACATCAGGGATTCCTGGTGGAGTAAATTTGTTCAAAGCCGCGATGATGTAGTTGGAATCGACGGCACAACAATATCCAATCCTATGGTCTGGAAAGCATCCGGCCATGTTGATAATTTTAGTGATGTTTATGTTAAGTGCACCAGCTGCAAAAAGCCGAATAAGGTAGATAAGAATGAATTAGAGAAAGCAAAATGCGAATGCGGCGGCGAATACCAGATAATAGGTGACGTTAATTTAATGTTCAAGACCAATGTTGGGCCTGTCGAGGGCAATGTTGCTTACCTGAGGCCAGAGACTGCTCAGCTGATATTCACTAATTTTAAACTTGTGCATGACACATCAAGGGTAAAGCTTCCGTTTGGCGTAGCGCAGGTCGGGCGTGCTTTCAGGAATGAGATATCCCCAAGGGATTTTCTTTTCAGATGCCGCGAGTTTGAGCAGATGGAGATAGAATTCTTCATACATCCAGAGCAGAAAGACTGTTCTCTGCTTGACGACGATGAGCACATGAAATTTGAACTTCAGTTATTAAGCGAAGAAGACCAGAAGAAAGGCAAAAAAGAAGGAAAGAAAATCAAATTAAAGGATATGCTCAATAAAAAGATGCTTGGTGCCTGGCATGCCTATTGGCTGAAAGAAACCTATCAGTGGTTCCTGGATATGGGTGTTGACAGGGAAAACCTAAGATTAAGAGAGCACATGAAGGATGAGTTAGCTCATTACAGCTCTGCCTGTTTCGATGTCGAATACAAATTCTCATTTGGATGGAAAGAGATACATGGAAATGCCAACAGAGGCCAGTTTGATTTAAACCAGCACCAAAAACAAAGCAAGAAAAGCATGGAGATATTTGACGAAGAGACAAGGAAAAAGGTAATCCCAAGGGTTATTGAGCCTTCGCAGGGCCTGGACAGGGCTTTCCTGGCAGTATTGTTTAACGCGTATAATGACGATAAAAAAAGAGGGAATGTTGTATTGAAGCTGGAGCCTAAATTATCTCCTGTTAAGGCAGGTGTTTTCCCATTAGTTAACAAATTAGCCAAAGAGGCAAGGCAGGTTTACAATCACCTGAAGAAAAAGTTTGTGTGCCAGTTTGACACATCAGGAAGCGTTGGAAGGCGCTATGCAAGGGCAGATGAGATAGGGGTTCCTTACTGCATTACAGTTGATTTTGACACCCTGAAAGACAAAGCAGTAACAATCAGAGACAGAGACTCAACAAAACAGGTCAGGGTAAAGATTGACCATTTGAAAGACACCCTGAACAAGCTGATTAATTCTGACATCGAGTTTGAAAAAGCCGGTAAATTGATTTAATTTCACAAATTTTATAAACATTCCACTATTTTTTTACTTAAAATGGAAATAAAAGACTTACAAATAAGGCAGGGGAATGTTGACATTACTGTTGATGTAGTTGATGTTTCACCGCCAAGAGAATTCCAGAAGTTCGGAAAAGCTGGAAGAGTTGCAAGCGCAAAGGTAAGAGACGCATCTGGAGAGGTAACCCTGACATTATGGAATGAGCAGATTGACCAGGTAAAGGCTGGCCAGAAGATTAAGATAACCAATGGTTATGTCAGTGAGTGGCAGGGAGAGCCTCAGCTTACTACCGGAAGAATGGGCAAACTGGAAGTAGTTGGGGAAGCAGAAGCTAAGCCAGAGACTAAACCAGAAGAGACAAAAGAAGCTCCGGAAAAAGCAGAAGAAACCTTGCCTGAAGAGCCTGTAACTGAAGAAGAAAAGATAGAATAATTTTTTCATAATAAAAAGGGGTAAGATGGACAGAGAAACCCAGAGCAGATTAATAGAATTTCTTTTGACCTATGGCTGGGCAGTGCTTGTTGTTTTCGTTGCTCTTGGAGCCTTGATATTCTTTGGTTTATTCCCTAAAGGAACATTGATTGGCCCCTCCTGCAGCATAGACTCGAGGATTGGCTGCCATAAACTGGATGTTACCCATGACGGAAACATCACCTTAGTCCTTGAAAATAATTTCGGAAATGACCTGACAAATGTAAAGCTTACCATAGGCAACTGCAGCAAAAGCTTTAGTGCCTGGAAATCCGGGACAGTGCTTGGAGGCAACTTCACAAAGCTGATTGGATGTGATGTAGAGAAAGGAGTCTACAAAGAAGAACTAAAGGTGACATATAACTGCAATGAATGTGTTTCTAGTGGAGACCTGTCCAAGATAGTTGGCTGGGTAACAATCTCCTAAGGAAAATTTTATAAATGAATTATTAATCTTGAATACTGCTGTTATGGGAACGTAGCTCAGCCTGATAAGGGAGGCGAGTCCGACCCTTCGGCTAAGGAGAGCACTTGCACTCTGTGCAGCTCAATACGCTGAAGACGTAGGTGAGAAGTTCAACATTGGTGGACTTCCTTGAATCCCGGATTCAAATTCCGGCGTTCCCACCATTTTTTTCTAAATCTTAAGTTGCCTCTAGAATGGAAGCAGCAATCATATTAAACATGAACATTACAGTAGCAGAAAGCAGGCAGAACACAATTGTGCTCTTTGTCAGATTGGCTCCGAGAGCATAGCTCTCATAAAGCTTATCAGAACCATTCTCTATCCCGTTAGCTATCATAGTAAGGATATAAACAAGCTGTACAACATAAAGCCCGACAACTATCTGGAAATAGAATGTTGGAATCCCTGCCCCAAACATCTCAAGCATGCCTCCAGTGCCTTCAGTTCCCTCGCTTGCGGCTTTTAGCTGCGGGCCTAGCTTGCCAAGTATAGTGGTTATCATAGAGGTTATACCTATAACTATCCCGGATATGGCTGGAGTAAGAAATTTAACCTGCGAATTCATCGATGATACCACATCTGCCATGAGGTCTTTCAGTCTTTCATCAACCTTGTGTATCTCCTTGATATACCTGGAAACATTCAATAATGCCTGTGCAGCCACTTTTGGCCCTTTCTTTACCGACTGCGTCAGCACCTTCATTGAGCTCTCAATGATGCTGGATGGATAATAGATTAAAGCACCGCGCTGCCTGTCAAATATTGCCTGTTCTACGCCCATACCTAGGTTTTTTATGTTTGTGCTTACAACCTCCATGAACTTCCCTGAAACAGTTCCCTCCATTGCATCTGCAACATTGCCAAAGGCCATCTCTGCAGGCAATCCGTCACCAAGCCTGTTGCCAAGCTGGAATAAAGCCGATGCAAATTCATTCTCAAGCTCCTTTGACTTTTCCCGTATCTTAATCACATTCTGCGACTTTAGCTTGAAATACAAGCCGGCACTAATCCCAAAGGCAAGCGTAATTGAAATGCTTAGGAGGGATGCCCCTAAGCCAAACGGCCCCATTATTATCTTCTCCCCTGTAGTTTTAATCTCAATCTCCTTGTAATCCAATAAGCAGAATTGCTTTCCGCATTCAGAATATTCATCTTCATAACCCCACCCTACATCAGGAAAGCCTACTGCATGCAGCAATACAGGGCTCATCCCTATGAGGAAGAGAACAGCCCCTAAACCAAGGCATAGATAAAGAGGATTTACTGCAACCTCCTTCCCCCCAAATTTCATCAGCACATTCTTGTATTTTTTAAGCTCAGGGTTAAGCTCTGTTATGTCTGTGTCACCATAGCCTGTCGGTCTGGTGGATAATATCTTTTTTCCAAGATAGAATACACCTGCAGGCAGTGCGACATTGTAAAGCAGGGATATATTGTACCATTTGGCGTTCTCCGAAAAACTGACTACAAGAGGGAGTATTACCAGGCCAAGAATCGGGAGCACTACCCCGAGCATATTAAGCATTGTTAATGGGCTCTTAAGCCCCTGCGCATAATGGAGCATCTTTTCATAGGTTTCCTGGAGGATAATGTCAAGAGACTTATCAAGCAGACTTAGCCTTCTTTTTTCATCACTTTCATACAAAGAGCCCTCTATAAGATGGAATGTCTCTATAAACTCAAGGTTCCATTTTTTCCATGTCTTGAGATAGCTTTCAATAGACTCCTGGATTGATTCAAATTTCTGGGTTTCAACATCCCACAAGACCTTCCTTAAGTCCAGCGACAACGGAGGCCCCAGATGGTCTGATGCAAACTCTATCCCCAGTTCCAGGTTTGAGGTGTGCCTCATGAAGGTCACAATATAAAAAACGCAGAGCACCATCTGGCTGCCTGACTTTATTCTCCAGGCGCTTGCCATAAACATAGGCAAAGTTCCCAGTGGGTTTATCATGATAATCCCTGCAAATATGAAGAATATGACAAAGAACGTTGATTTGAGCAGCATGAAAAAGAACATGGATGTGACAAGCGCAAAAACCAATGGCCCGAGGATGGAAAAAGACACAACCCCGCTTGGGGTGACATTGAGATGGCAGGTGTCTATTGCTTCCTGAATTTCAGCAGCCTTTTTTGGGTCTGGTTTTAACTTCAATGTCTTCTCGCTTATGCTGCAGAATTTTTCATATCTGCTCATATGTTTCGGTATATACTCCTTCCTGAACTGCCTGTATTCTTTGGAATATATCTTCTTCTCCTTCGTATCAACCCTTTTAACGCCGCCGCCGCCTAGCTCGCGTTCTACCCTATCCCTGTACTTCTTAACTAAATCATCCGTCTCTTCTTCAGCCATTTTAAGTAATCTTTTTCTTAGCAGCCTTCTTTACCCAGTCCTTCCATTCAAATAGGATGCGTTTTGGGTCTGTCCCGCCGCTTTCCTCCCTTACCCTGTCCACAATCCTGTGGAATTCATCGTTGCATTTTATGACAAATTCAGCTTCCAATAACTCGGGGTTTTTTGCTTTGTCAGCTATATCAACAAGAGCACTTTTGCAGTCACCCCTCAGGTTTATGTTTTCCCAGACAGCATCCCAGTTGCCTGCCCATTCCTTTATGTTGCCGGCAATTGATTTTATTATCTCTGACTCGCCGTTAATCAGGTCGCCTGATGGTTCTAATTGGTCTGTTTTTGATTCATATTTCATAAGGTCAACAAAGCCGCCCTCAACCATAGGGTCTTCGGTCCATGTCTTTCTGACTTCTGTGATCTGCAGCACGCGCCTCCACATATGCATGCCGTCAGCACTCCTTATTGGGTTGGCAATAACACAGCAGTCCAGTGCCTTAAATGATGTTTTGGGGATGCCTATAGCATTCACGCACCTGTCAAACACACCATATGGGCTGTCGGCATGGAATGTTCCTCCAACCATATTGGAGCCTGCACCTACGCGCATAGCTTCAAATAGTGCTACTGCTTCTTTGCTTCTGACCTCGCCTACAAAAATAGAGGAATCTCCCAGCCTTAAGGTGCTTCTTATCCCTTCTGTTGCAGTGTACTCGCTTGACTCTTTGGCAAGAGCGCTTGCAACCTTCATCTGTACGAAATTGTAGCCTAATTTTTTAAAAGAGCTGAATGGCAGCTCTAAGGTATCCTCAATTGTTATGACCCTCGACCTCCTCATCAGCTCAATCATGCATGAACTTAAGAAAGAGGTCTTTCCAGAGCCTCTTGTTCCGCAGATAAAGAATGTCCTTGTCCCGTCTATCAGGAAGCTGAGTAATCCTGCTGCCAGGGGGTTTACCATCCTGTTTTTGATAAACAAAGGCAGCGTCCATGGCCTGTCTCTATGGCGCCTGAAAGAATATGCAAGTCCATTAGGCGATAACGGCTGTGTCAGGGTTGAGACCCTTGCTGCTGCTCCAGGCAGCTCTATCTCTGTGTCCAGGATTGGGTTTGCCTCATCAAGGGGCCTTCCGGATATAAGCCTTAGCTTTGATGCCCATGACTCTGCCTCACCACTTGTCGGCATTATGTTTGTCTTGCAGTCCCCAAAATCCTGATGCACAATGAATATTGGAATCTGGCCCATAGGCGGGTTTATTGATATGTCCTGCACTTTTTCATCCTGCAGCAGAACCTCAACCAGCCCGAAACCAACAGTATACCTCACCAGTATCCCTGTAAGCTGGTCAACGTCCTTTTGGGATACCTTGAGTCTTTTATGCTCAATCAGCTCCTCAATCAAGTCCCTGCCGACATTGGAAAAAACCTCTCTCATTCTTGCAGGGTCGATAAACTCGCTTCTCTTAGGCTTGTGCTCTGCCATTATCTTTCTTGCAGCATCAAGTATCTCATACCGCTCCTCAGACAGCCTGAACTCCGGCGGAGTCATATGATAAAGATACAGGATTGTGTCAGGGATGGAAAAAACAGTGACCTCAGTGCCCTCAACACTATAGCTGTCAAGCTCTTCTCCCTCCACAGGGTAAGAAGCCATAAGTTTTGCAAAAAGAAAATCAGGTTTTATCATCGGGGTGAATATCCTGGTGTATAAGCTCCTGTCCCCGATCTTATAGCCAACAACATCAGCCTTTATTAGTGTGATTAATCTTGTCTTTTCAAGCAGCCCGATCATATAATTTAATATATTGATGAAATTGTTCTCGCATTTCTTGCATCTTATATCGCCGGCCTTCTCGACCTTTAATTTTTCTCTGCGCATAATCCTCTTTAGCTCAACATAAGCGCCTATCGGGTCAGCCTTTAATATATCAGAAACTATATGCCTTAACTCAGCATACCATGCTGCAAGGCATTTGGTGCATTTTGGGTTGGAAACAAGGGCATTATAGCTGTATACATCCTTGTTCTTCATAACCTGTTTGTACACCCTTGCAATCTCCTGCAGCAAAACAGTCTGGCTGTAATCATATTCATAGTTCCTTTTTTGGGAAAGGACAATCTTTGTGATATTCCCCACCTCAGCCAGTATCCCAACAACCTTTGACATGATTACAGGGTCATCCTCTAATGCTGGAATCTTCGGGTAGCTCTCGCAGTCTATCTTTAGTATAACCTCTTCCCCTTCCCTCAATATATCGTATGAAAATGCTTTTTTGTCTTCAGGCATTTACTTTTCTCCCTCTTTTCTTAAAAATTCCAGGGCAATCTCTATCAGGTGGGATTTGTTCCTGTACCTATGCTTATCCTTGATTTCTTTATTAATCCATTTAATCAATTCTTCATCTATTGTCGCGCTTATCGGTTTTTTTGCCATTTCAGGAATATATTATAAAATATATTTTGTATTACTTCTTAATACTTTATCCTATTTTATATATATTATAATATAATGAGTATTTAAAGGTTTCTGTTTCCTGTGTACCACTCCAGTATACTCACACAAACTTTAATACCATCTTTTTCTTTTTCAATATAAAATGCCTGCAATTACTATAGGAAAGCCAAAACCCCAGCCTGGTGGGGAAAAACCTAAGCCTAAAGGCATAACTATTGGCGGACCAAAACCAAAGCCTGCTGAAGAAGAAGCAGCACCTCCTAAGATGTCAGAGGATATCGCTGAGTTATCCAGGCGTATCCGCACAATGGAGGAGCGTTATAATACTCTGCAGACAAAAACACAGCTTATTGAGCAGAACATGCTCAGCTACCATAAGCAGGCTATTGGAGAGACAAAAACAATCAATACTGATTTTAGGGAGATAAGGAGAGACATAGAAGACATAAAGGATAAGATATTGACTTTGATAAAAGAGCTTCAGTTATCTGCAAAGAAAGACGAAGTCAAGGTTCTGGAGCGTTATATCAATCTATGGGAGCCTATTAACTTTGTGACCAGAACAGAAGTAGGGGACTTGATAAAAGAAGCTTTGGAAAAAAACAAATAGAAAGGTTTTTATATAAAATTAAGGAATAAGGTGCTATAATGCCTTTGTTTGGTAAAAAAAAAGAGGAAGCTGCAGGACCAGCTGCTGCACCAGTTCAAGGTGGAGCTGCAGGACCAGGTACAGTTGTAGACATGGTTGTTTCCATGATGCAGCAGGGTTATTCTGATGATGATATAGTTGCTCAACTGCAAGGCCAGGGACTGCCTCCTGAGCAGATACAGGATGCAATGATGCAGGCAGGTATGGCTACAGGAGCTCCTGTACAAGGAGCACCGCCAGGTGCACCACCAGGGGGCCCACCGCCCGGAGGTCCAGGAGGCCCGCCACCAGGAGGCCCAGGAGGACCACCAGGAGCACCGCCAGGAGGACCACCAGGAGGCCCGCCAGGAGGACCACCAGGAGGCCCACCACACGGGGGACCAGGACCATCAGGCCCATCAGCTGGCAGAGAGCAGATAGAAGAAGTTGCTGAATCTATTGTACAGGAAAAATGGCAGGACCTGCTTAAGGATTTGAACAAGCTAAAGGAATGGCAGACCAAAACTGATACAGATATGGGAAAGGTACAGTCAGACATAGATAATCTAAAGCAAACATTTGATAATCTTCATAAAGGAGTTCTTGGGAAAATAGGCGAGTATGATAAAAATCTCTCCATGGTGGGCACAGAGATAAAAGCAATGGAAAAGGTCTTCCAGAAAGTCCTTCCAACATTTACAGATAATGTAAATAAGCTAGAGAGAATGACGAAGAAGGTAACAAAGAAATAAGCTAAGTCTGTTTTCCTGCCATCAATACTATTGTAAACACAGCAATCAGCAGAATAAATACTATTCCTAAAACCTTTGGGTGGAATATTATGGATGTGCTTTTTGAGTAATCTATTTCCTCACCCTCTGGAATTGACGATTCTTCCCTTATGTAGGAAAGCACACCTATTACAAGTATCAGCAGTATAACTGCCAGGAACCCCACCTTTAGCTGGCCGGCAGACGCTATCTCTGAAGTAGAGACGCCAAAAACCTTCAATGTCGTAATAATAAACACCATCAATACAAGAACAATGGCAAACCATGGAGAGATGAATGCAATTGCTCCCGTGGTAATCGGAGATAGAATAACCAGCAGCGCAACAATAAGCCCTGCTATGATGTGGATTCCTTTATTGTCTCCCAATACCTTTGTAAAGCCAAGCAAAGCATATATAGCCAGCCATACAAAAATAAAGACAAAGAAATTAGTAAAATACTGCAAGCCAGTTACATCCAGAAACGTGGCCATTTATTTTCCACCACCAAATAGTTTGCTGAAGTCAACACCCATGCGCTTCCATGCGCCTACTTGTTCCCGTGAGCCTTCTCCAGTGATCCATGCTATTATCACGCCAAACACAAGCAGCATTATAATTATCGCTATTGCATCCGAGCCAAAGTATCTGTTAAGCCAGACCTCCCAGCCGCTGCCCCACCATCCTGCTGCATTTCCGAATATAAGCAGGATTATCATGATGGATACGAATGTTATCCATCCAGGAGCAGTCATACCTAAAAAGACCTTTTCATGGCCGAATATCCCAATAAGCACAAGCAGCATCAATATTGCTACAACAACAATCGATACAGCTGGCAAAGCAGTATTTAGAATATCAACAACATCCATACCAGCCGGATACCTGTTCGTTACGTGGGGTATAACCACTAAAAGTGAAAACACCAATGCAATTACAGTATTTATATTCCTCTTTTCTTCTCCGAAAAGCTTTGATTTTTCCAGGACTGCAAATATTATCACAAATATCAGCAGGAAGGGCAGCATTACATCAGTTAAGCCCCACGCCTCCAATGTACTAACGAATCCTTCAAGTTGATAAGCCTGACTAACCATTTTAGCACCTCTTTATTATTCTTTTTTTACAGCAGGTTTTTGTTCTGGTGTTTTTACAACAAACCACATGAAAAATATGACAATAACGATTAATACTATTGAGCCAACTGCATTGCCGCCTGTACCCCGGCTTATCCATCCCCAGAGGTCATCCAGCCAGCCCAGGGCATTCATGAATATCAGCAGGATACCGATGAACATAATCAGCATGAAGAATACCCTCCAGCTCCCCTCAAGGAATACACTTGCTCCTTCTTCCTTGAAGAATGAGCCAACAAGCAGCAGGAATAGCACAGACGCCATCAGCAAAACAACTACCTGCGCAGAAACTGTTGTGATTATCTCAACAATCCTTGAAGAGGCTATGACCAGGAACGAAATAACAAACGCGACCATTGCATTTAGGTTCTTTTTTGTGTACTCTTTTCCCTCAATCTTTTCAATACCAAGGACCTTTGTCTTCTCCAAAATTGCAAATAAAATAGCAAAGACTAACAAGAAGGGCAGTACAACATCATAGACACCTATTTTGTCAAAAAATAGTAGTATACCTCTGAATGCAGTTACCTCTGCCATGAACTAAATTTATATCTGAATGGTATATAAACTTTTCTATTTTAATTATTTTTTAAAAAAGTTTATAAATGCAGTATTGTTTTTCTGAGCTATTATGTTGAATAAACAGGATTTTAAGGATATGGGAAATAGGTTCCATAAGCTGGATGAACAGCGTGAAAGGCTTATAATTAGGAGCAGGGAGCTAATCAGGCTGTCAAAGCAGATAATCTACTCAGTCCATAGGGATGATTTCTCAAATATAACTGGTATTATTAAGAAAATAGAGTCAGTTAAGAAAGAAGTGGATGGCATAGTCAAAAAAAATCCCAAATTATTAACTGTCGGGGCTTATAAGGTTGGAATTGGCGAGTATGTCGAAGCATTGCTTTATTTTCACTTTGTAAAAAATAATAAGATACCGACACATAAGCAGTTGAAGGTAAGCACAGAGAATTATCTGTTTGGGCTCTGCGATTTAACCGGGGAGCTTGTACGAAAAGCAGTATTCCTTGCTGGAAAAGGGAAGAACAAGGAAGTTACTGGAATAAAGAACCTTGTCGATGAGATTTATGGTGAAGTACTCAAATTTGATGCCAGGGAGAATGAGCTGAGAAGGAAGATTGATTCAATAAAATATGATCTTAAGAAACTAGAGGATCTCGTTTTAGATTTGAAGTTAAAGGGAAGAAAATGAAACAACAAAAATCAAAGATTTTTGAGCTTCATTTTTAATAAATTAAAAATGAAACGAACCAATACCTGCGGCCAGCTGACAGATAAGGATATTGATAAGCAGGTCTGCCTGAACGGCTGGTGCCATTCCAGGAGAGACCATGGCGGAATTATATTTATCGACCTTAGGGACAGATATGGGCTGACACAGATTGTTTTTGACCCTAAGCCTGACACAAAGGTGCACAGCCTGGCAGAGAAACTAGGCAGGGAGGATGTTGTTTCTGTAAAAGCAAAGGTGCGCGCCAGAAAAGAGGGGATGGAAAACCCTAAACTAAAGACAGGGAAGATAGAGGTTTTGGTTGATGGTCTTGAGATTCTGAACAAAGCAGAAACACCTCCAATAGAGGTTGATGACAGGGTCAAGATAAATGAGGATGTGAGGTTAAGGTACAGGTATATTGATTTGAGAAAGCAGGCTTTACAGAATAATCTTATCCTAAGGCACAAGACAGTAAAAGCTGTTCGTGATTTTTATGACAGGGAGAATTTCTTAGAGATAGAGACGCCAATGCTTGCAAAATCAACTCCTGAAGGTGCCAGGGATTATCTTGTTCCTTCTAGGGTAAATCCTGGAAAGTTCTTTGCTTTGCCTCAAAGTCCTCAGCTGTTTAAGCAGCTTCTTATGGTGGCTGGTTTTGACCGCTATATGCAGATTGTTAAGTGTTTCCGTGATGAGGACTTACGTGCGGATAGACAGCCTGAGTTTACACAGATTGATGTTGAGATGAGCTTTATTGATGAAGAGGATATATATAGTATTCATGAAAAATTAATGAAGCACATCTGGAAGGAAGTGCTTGGGGCTAACCTGAAGATTCCATTTCCAAGGCTGACTTATGCTGATGCAATGGAACGATATGGTTCTGACAAGCCTGATACTCGTTTTGGGCTTGAATTAGTGGATGTAACTGCTGTTGCTAAGAAATCCGATTTCAAGGTGTTTACTGACAATATTAATAATGGAGGGATAGTGAAGGCAATAAATGTCAGCGGCGGCTCAGAAAAATTCTCCAGAAAAGATATTGACTCGTTTATTGAATTTGTTAGGATTTATGGTGCTAAGGGCTTAGCTTGGATGAAGGTTACTGACGCTGGTTTAGAGTCATCAGTTGTAAAGTTCTTCAAGCCAGAGCTGCAGAAAGAATTAATCAAAAAGCTTGGCGCAAAGAAATCTGATTTGCTTCTTTTTGTATCTGACCGCAAGCATTTTGTCGTTAACGATGCACTGGGGAACCTAAGGCTGCATATGGCAAAGAAACTGGGAATTATTGACGAGAAAACGCACAATTTCCTGTGGGTGACTGATTTTCCTTTGGTGGAGTTTGATGAGGATGCGCAAAGGCATGTCGCAATACACCATCCATTCACAAGCCCAAAGGATGAGGACCTTGCTGTGCTTGACAAGGAGCCGGCTAAAGTAAGGGCAAAGGCATATGACCTGGTCCTTAATGGTGTTGAGCTTGGCGGGGGTTCAATAAGAATACATAAGAGCGATGTGCAGGAGAAGATATTCAGGATTCTGGGCATAAGCAAACAGGAAGCAGAGCTGAAATTTGGCTTTTTGCTTGAGGCTTTTAGGTATGGCGCACCCCCTCACGGCGGAATAGCTTTTGGCCTTGACAGGCTTATTGCAATGCTGACCAGGAATGAGTCAATAAGGGAGGTAATTGCATTCCCAAAGACAAAAGATGCTGAGTCATTGATGGAAGGAGCCCCCTCTGATGTAGACAACACCCAGCTAAAGGAGCTTCACCTAAAGCTCGATATAATCGCTACTCCTAAGAAAAATATTGTTTTTGAGCAGATAAAGGCTGCTTTGAATAAAGAGAAGATTGAGTTTGAAACAATAGGGCACAAGCCTGTTTATACCTCAAAGGAAGCAGCTATTATCAGAGGCACAAAACTTGAGCAGGGTGCGAAAGCGCTTATCTGCAAGACAGAGAAAGGCTATGTACAGGCAGTTATCTCAGGAGCAAAAGAGCTTAATGAAGGGAAGCTGAAAGAGGTTTTGCATGTTAAATCATTGAGGCTTGCTAATGCTGATGAGGTAAGGGACCTGACTGGCATAAGCATCGGGGCTGTACCGCCGTTTGGAAACCTGTGGAGTATTGAGGTATATATTGATAAGTCAGTTACTGCAAATGAAGAGATAGCATTCAACGCTGGAACGCATACAAATTCTATAAAGATGAAGTCTAAGGATTTGGTTAAGGTTACTGGTGCAAAAGTTGCAGAATTCTCAAAATGAAGATATTCTTTGTAACACATAATGCGGGCAAAGTTCGCGAGTTCAAACAAATTCTTAGCGGGGTTGCAGAGGTAGAGCAGCTAAATGATGATTATCCTGAGCTTAGGAGTGATGACCCTGAAGAGATTGTTAGGGAAGCAGTTAAGAAATTAGCTGAGAAATACAAAAAGCCAGTTGTTGCAGAGGATTCAGGGATTTTTATTAAAGCTCTCAATGGTTTTCCAGGAACATGTTCTGCTTATACACATAAGAGGATAGGTTTGAAAGGCTTGCTTAAGTTAATGGAAGGTATTAAGGACAGAAATTGTGAGTATAGAAGTGCTGTTGGTTACTGTGAGCCTGGAAAAGAAGCAGTTTCATTCTTAGGAACAGAGAAAGGAACCTTAGCTGAAAAAGAAAGAGGGACTAATGGCTTTGGCCATGACCCAATATTCATCCCAGAAGGCTCATCTAAGACCTATGGGGAGCTGGATGATGTTGAGGAAGTCAAGAAGTTCAGGAGAAGGGCTGTTCTTAAATTAGTCGAGTATCTAAAGAAATAGATGTATCAGATAAGAAACAACAACAAGCCTACCAATTCTCGGAAGTATCCCAAAATAGACGAATTCTCTTACTGATAAGCCAAAGGCCCCTGAAAACCAGCAGAATGGAACATAGGGTACTGGTCCGAGAGCAGCAACTAACAAGCCGTATTTGCCGTGCTTCTTGTACCACTTTAGGTATTTAGGGTGCGCTTTATGTCCCTTTGCCCTGTGGTGGAACATTCTTCCAATCCTGTAATTTATGAAACTGGCTGTTACACTCGCAACAAGAGTTATCAGGGCAGAATAGACCATATTCAATCCCATAATCTTTCCTGATAACAGGGAAAGCTCAGGCCCTATTGGCTGCGCAAGGCTTTCTACCATAAGGGTTGTGATGAATACAGCTATATAGCCGTAAACAGAGATGAGCTGAAGTATCTCTGACTTTATCTGATTCAGGGAGATTGCTACTACAAAGAATACCAGGGCAACCACGACTGCTGAGAACTTAATTATATGGCCTGGGTCTAATTTTCTCATACAATTAACCAAAAATTTTTAAGTATAAAATACTTTCTTTCCTACTATGAAGATAACTGTTAAGCAAGGCGATATTACTTGCATCGAGGTTGATGCAGTTGTCAATGCAGCTAACTCTTACGGGTATATGGGCGGCGGTGTTGCTGGAGCTATAAAGCAGGTTGGTGGTGTAGAGATTGAGCAGGAAGCAGTTTCACAGGCACCAATACCAATTGGCCATGCTGTTATCACAACTGCTGGTTCTTTAAAGGCAAAGCATGTGATACATGCACCCACTATGGAGCAGCCAGCGCAAACAACTGATATTGGCCGTGTTAAAGAAGCTACAAAGGCAGCTTTAGAATGCGCTGATTTCAATAATCTTAAGCGGATTGCTATTCCTGGAATGGGAACTGGTGTTGGCCGTGTTCCAAAAGATAAAGCTGCTTCTGCAATGGTTTCTGTAATTAAATCATTTGAAGCTCATTCTCTTGAAGAAGTAATTCTAATTGATATGGGCGCTGAAATGGTTAATGAATTTGAGAAAGCATTACATCAATAAAAAAATTCAATAGAAAAATAAAAAATCTGATTTTTGCCTTCTTCTCTTCTTTAAAGCAAAAATCATCTGCTTCTGCTTGTTTATTCAGAGTGCGACGACCAGAGATGCAAGGTTCGAAGCCCGAAGGGCTGAGAAAGTAATTTTTAGGGGCTCAAGCGAAGCTTTAAAGAAAAAGGATTAAGGGGCTTTGACGTTACTTGTAAGTAGTAATAAATAGAAAGATTTATAAATGAGTTGTTATTATCAAATATAAAATGGGAAACATAGATCCAGAATTAAAGAAAAGGACTATACGCGAATTTGTGCAAATGCTTGACGCTAAAGCTAGGGAAGTGGGAGTACAAATACAATATGGTTATTTTTCTGGAGATGAAGCGCGAATAGGTGGAGATGCACTTGTTGAGAGATTTCTTAATAATGGTGGTAATGCTGCCTTGTTTAGGTCTGCGTTTGAAGTCTACTTAAGATCAGACGATCAAAATCAAATAGCAACATTGACTTTAGAAATGGCGCAGAATAGATCAGGTGGCGCAGCATATAATGGAAAAAATCCTATAGATTTGGAATCACAGCTAAATGTCGGATTGGTATTTGATGATCCTTTCTATTCTATCGGAGTATCGAAGGAAGTGAGGAGGCAACCAAAAATTGGAGATGTAGAGCTTTCCGAGTCGGAATCAGGTATATCACCATCAAACATAGATCATACAAGAATAAATACTTATTCTGGAAATCTAGAATCTCAATTGGAACAAGCTAAAACTGCGCTAAGGAAACGGATTTAATAGTTCATAGATTCTCAATTAAGCCAAAGCCCCCTTTTTCTTAATAGAGCCCCTAAAAATTATTGAATATAACTCTTTCTATACGAAAAACGCAGAATTTTGAGGATAGAAATAGTTAGATTCCCTGAATTCTGAAGTCCATAAAATAAAAATCATCTGCAGCGTCTAAATAACCAAACTAAGATGAAAATTCCTTTACGCTTGAGAAGAAGGGAATTTTCAGATTTAATTTCTTTATCCAATGATAATTTCTAATAAGAATATTCTTAATCAAATCCTCTGCTCTTTCTTACCCTAAAACATAACATGAACATATCTTTTTTCTAATTCAAGAGGGTCTTCTCTTTGTCTTTCATCGAGTTTTTCTTTTGCTGCCTTTATATTGTCTCTTACTCTAGCAGCTTGTTCATATTCTTCTCTCTTTACTAACTCTTCAAGCTCTGCTTCTAAAGCAGGAATCTGCTGGTCAAGAGTAAGTTCGCTAGGTGAATATTCAGTAGACTTATTTGGCAGCCCTTCAATAGTCAAAAACTCCTTTATTCTCTCCATCTCACTTTCAATTGCTATTTGCAAGCCAATCCCTAACTCAAGAGAAGAGTCTTTATTGACAATTTCATATGCCCTGCGTACATGCATTTCTATAAATTCTGCTGTAGGCTCTAGCTTATGTACATTTGTATAAAAATCTCTCATGAATTCCTTTGCGCGTGAATAGCACCTTAATGCTCTTTCGAAATCTCCCTCTTTAAGAGCCAGCTCTGCTCCTGCTTTAGCTCTCTTAATTTCAGCCTTTGCCCTTCCATTTAGCGCCTTCTCTCTTATATCCTCCATTTTTTTTGTGTCAGGAAGATGTTCTATAAGATAATCCAGAATCCTTATTACTCTCTCTACATCCATTGATACTCCTTTATAATTTTTCTCTCCCTCAAATGCCGCGATTCTATAAGAATAAAGTGTCGCTTCTGACATTAGGGCATTAACCAAAACTGGTGAAAGTTCTTTCTGCTCACCTGTTTCTGCTTCTTCTTGGACAATCCTTGAATATAGTGATGGTGTTCCATCTGGAGTTCCCTTTCTGTTTAACATGTGGGTCTGGTTGCAGTCAGGACAGTTAAAACGGATTTTTTCTTTTCTTAGTCCTGCAATTGCCTTTGCAAATGTAGTATCCATCTCTGACCCATCTCCAAGCAGTCCAAAGCCCTTAAAAGTATCTCTAAGAAGTGCACCAAGACCACTTTCTGCTTGTTCTGCTATTCCACCATAGAAGTTAGGGGTGCCTCTAAGCTGCGCTTCTCTGCCTTCGCCTGGCTTGTCAGGATTTAACATTCCTATGTCAACGTAATGTACCTCAGGTGGTGTCCAAGGATGCTCTCTTAAATCACTTAAACCAAAAGAATCAATATAAGAATCAAATTCACTTGTGTCATAACCTAAGCTTTGAACAAAAGCTCTTAATCTTTGATATGATGTTTTTGCTTCTTTAATCGCATCTGCTGCGTTATCTTTAGTGCCCTCGATATTTAATCTGCTTGGTAGATTGTGTGAGAATTCAAGTACCTCTAACTTGCCTTCTTGCAGATGGTATTCTTTTCTTTCATGTCTGCCTTCGTCAGTACCTGCACCAAAATTCAGGCCAGGATGTATATCAATGCCTTGTTCAGTGCAATATCTTTCTAAACCGCTTGCAAGTTCCTGCAAAGGAGTAGGCTTTAGTTTAAGTCTGATATCAAAACAACTCTCAGGGCCTTCTCTGCCAAACAGAACTACTTGAAATTCACCATAGTCTTTCTCAACCTTATAAGCCCTTGACTCTCCCATCTTTATACTTAAACTAATATTCAGAACCCATATATAAAGCTTTCGGTATTTAACCACTATTAAGTGATGAATAAAGAAGATACTCTAGTTCCATAAATTATATAAACAATCCTCAGTCTTTTCTCATTAAAAATGAAGGTTGATAAAGAACTGATTGAGAATGTTGCTAGAGTTGCAAGATTGAAATTAACAGACTCTGAGATAAAGAAATTTCTTCCCCAGTTGAAGGAAATCCTTGGTGCTTTCTCAAAGCTTGATGAGGTTAATACTAAAGGTGTTGAGCCTTCGTTCCAGCCAGTTGAGCTGAAGAATTTCATGCGTGACGACAAGCCTGGCACCTGCTTAGACCAGGAAAAGGCATTAGAAAATACTTCTCATAAAAAAGACGGCTACTTTAAAGGCCCAAAGGCTGTTTAGGATGAAAATAACAATAAAGAAAAAGACATTAAGGAAGGTAGGTGCTATGGTTGCAATACTTGCAGGAATATTTGTTATTTTCTTTGCAAATTCTGAAGATAACGCAGAGGTGGAAGCAATGAGTAATCTAGTTGTTGTTCTAGAGACTAACATGGGAAATATTGAGATTGAGCTTTATTCAGATAAAGCTCCAATCAGTGCAAAGAACTTTCTTGATTACGTCAATGAGGGCTTTTTCGACGGATTAATCTTCCACAGAGTCATCCCTGGCTTTATGGTGCAGGGCGGTGGCTTTGACAAGGATATGAACCAGAAGGAAACAAAAGAGCCAATAAAGAATGAAGCTGATAATGGACTGAAGAATGAAAAATATACATTAGCAATGGCCCGCACACAGGTTGTTGATTCTGCAACATCCCAGTTTTTCATAAATGTTGCTGCTAACACATTCCTTGACAATGGTGTTCGTGATTTTGGTTATGCTGTTTTTGGCAAGGTTAGTGTTGGAACAGATATTGTCGATAAGATTGAAGCTGTTGAAACAACAACAAAAAACGGGCATCAGAATGTTCCTGTTGAGCCTGTTATTATTGAGAAAGCTTTTGTTAAAAAATGAATCTAGATTTTGTTAAAAAAATAAAGAACAAAGAACTCGATATAATTAAACATACATCTGATGTTCTTAAGCAAACCAAGAAAATAAATGACGAATACCATTATATGAATGTTATTTCTTCAGATTTAGCCTCAGAACTGGCAAAAGAGGTTAAGCTGAATCCAGAAGGCAGATTAGCTGGAATTGCAGTTTCTGTCAAAGACTGCATCTGTGTTAAAGATGTTGAATCAAGAGCAGGCTCAAAGATTCTGTCCGGCTACACGCCAACATTTGATGCAACTGTTATTGAGAAAGTAAAGAAAGAAGGCGCAATTATCATTGGAAAAACAGCTCAGGATGAGTTTGGCTTTGGAGGTTTTTCTGCTAACATGGGAGTTGGCTTTGAAAAGCCATTAAATCCATTTGATAAAACACGTGCTTGCGGTGGAAGCTCCGGCGGTTCAGGCGGGATTGCGCAGAAAGCAGACTTTCCTCATATTTCATTAGGTGAATCAACCGGCGGCTCAATTGTTAATCCAGCCTCTTTCTGCGGTGTTTTTGGTCTGTGCCCGACTTATGGCCGTGTAAGCAGATATGGTTTGATTGATTATGCTAATTCACTGGATAAGATAGGCCCAATGGCAAAATCAATGCAGGAAATTGCTTTAATGACAGAAATAATCTCTGGTTTTGATTCAAAAGAATCAACAACACTCAATGCTAAAACTGATAATTACACATCATTCCTGAAAAAGAATGTTAAAGGTCTTAAGATAGGTGTTGTAAAAGACGCTTTTGGCGAGGGAACCTCTAAAGCAGTTGCTGATAAGGTCTGGGATGGAATAAAAAAGCTTGAGGGTGATGGTGCAAAATACGAGGAGATTTCATTGCCAATAACCTACAAGTACGGCTTAGCATGTTATTATATGATTGCAACCTCAGAAGCATCAACTAATCTTTCTAAGTTCTGCGGAATGAGATATGGTGCTCATGAAAAATTAGAGGGAAGCTTTAATGATTATTTCACAAAAGTAAGAAGCCCTAATTTTGGTGAAGAAGCTAAAAGAAGGATTATTCTTGGAACCTTTGCCAGAATGGCTGGCTTTAGGGATGCTTATTACATCAAGGCAATGAAGGTCCGCACCAAGATAATTGAGGAGTATAAGAAGGCATTTAAGAAATTTGACTGCCTGATAACACCAACAGTTCCAATGCTGCCTCCTAGGTTTACAGATATTGACAAATTAAGCATTGTCGAGAACTATATGATTGATGTACTTACTGTTGGCCCTAATCTGGCTGGACTGCCTCATTTGAATGTTCCTGTTGGTCTTTCAGATAATCTGCCAGTTGGCTTATTGGCTGTAACAGACCATCTTGAGGAAGGCAAATTGATGCAAATTGGAAGCAGTCTTGAGGAATAATCAATAAAAAATAATCATTGGAAAAAATTCATTAAAAAAATAAATCAATAAAAAATTAAAAATGACTCAGAAATTCACATCACCGATTGTAATTGGCTTGGAAATTCATGTTCAATTAAATACAGATACAAAGATATTCTGCAATTGTCCTACGCAGGGAACAGATGACCCAAATGCACGAGTTTGCCCTGTTTGCTTAGGCCATCCTGGCTCAAAGCCTGTACTTAATAAAAAGGTAGTTGAGTATGGGCTTAAATTAGCTTTAGCAACTAAAAGTAAAATAGCTAAAGAGCTGATTTTCTCACGTAAATCCTACTTTTATCCAGATATGAGCAAGAATTACCAGATTACACAGTATGAGATTCCTCTTTGCACTGAAGGTAAGCTGAAATTAAAGTCAGGAAAAGAGATCGGATTAACAAGAATACATCTTGAGGAAGATCCAGCTGCTTTAGTGCATCCTGGCTCTATGCAGGGCTCTGCTTTTGTTCTTGTTGATTACAATCGTTCAGGAAATCCTTTAGCTGAGATTGTTACAAAGCCTGAATTAACTGGTCCTTCAGAAGCCAGGGACTTTATGAATCAGCTGATTACTGTTTTAGAGTATTTAGAGATTTTTGACGTCAATAACTGCATAATAAAGGCAGATGCAAACGTTTCTGTAAAAGAGAGCGGTTATGTAAGGTCAGAGATAAAGAACATAACAGGCTTTAAGGATATTGAGCGCGCATTAAAGTATGAGGTTGAGAGGCAGAAAAAAGAGATTTCTGAAGGGAAAAAACTAAAGCAGGAAACCAGGGCCTGGGATGCTTCAACAGGAACTACATTTACTTTAAGAGTCAAAGAGGTTGAGGAAGAATACGGCTATATCATTGACCCTGATCTTGTTAAGATTGAGCTTAAGAAAGACTGGATTGATTCAATAAAGAAAACAATGCCGGAGTTAGCTGAGGCTAAACTTTCTAAATTTGTCCAACAGCATGGAATAGACGCAGGAACTGCTGAGGTATTATCCAAGGACAAGGCTCTTGCATTGATGTTTGAGAAGGTTGCTGCTGCAGTCAACCCTGATTTAGCTTCCAAATGGATTAGGCGGGAACTGCCCCGTGTTTTGAATTACAACAAGAAAACACTTGCTGAAGTTGAGCTGAATGAAACCCATCTGATTGATTTGCTTACTTTAATAGATGAGAAAAAGATAACTGATACAGTAGGCCAGAAAATCATTGAAAAACTGGTTGAGAAGCCGTTTGATGTAAATGAATACGTTCAGCTGGAAGGCTTAGCAGCAGTTTCTGACAAGTCTGAACTGCAAAAATTCTGCAAAGAAGCAATAAAAGAAAACCCCCAGGCAGTCGAAGATTATAAAAAAGGAGAAGCCAAGGCTCTGCATTTCTTAATGGGCCAGGTAATGCGCAAATCAAAAGGAAAAGCAACTCCAAAAGAGGTTGTTAAGATATTGATGGGGTTGGTGAAATAGGAAAATGACAAGGTTCGTGACAAGAACTGGCGGAACAAAAGACATTGTATATACAAAAGGGGATGTAAGGAGGATAGAGGAGGATAAAGAGCAAGGAACTTTGGAATTTAAGAGGTCCCTTAGCCTGGAAGTATATTTCAAAAACCCAGACGACAAAGAAAACCTAAAAGCCGCTAAAAAGTATAACAAATTCTATGAATTAATGATAGTCGTTAAAGACAAAAAAGGCAATCCCTTAAACTTCAATGTCGACATATATTATAAATGGATGAAGACATATAGGTTTTTCAGAGCAAAAAGCGATTCAGGGGAAGCAGTCTTCTCTTTACCCAGTTGGGAATATAAAATCAATGTAGGTGTCAAGAAATTCTTGTTTTTCACGAAGAAAGAAAGTTTACTCATAAACCTAAAGGGTAAAACTAAGAAGGAGATTGTTTTTTGAAGGGGCTGGCGAAATGAAGAATTGGACCCCTCTTTTATTTGTCATTAGTTTAATTATTTTAGTAGGATGTTCAAGAGAATGCCCTTTTGAGTTTGAGTGTTGCTACGATTCTTTTGGCTATGAGGATAGACTTTGTGAGAACTCATCTAGACTATGTTTTTCTCATAAATGCTTAGCCCCTTGTCCACAGGAATATGAATGTTGCACTGAGGAACAAGGTTTTATTGAAAAAGAGTGTAAATATCATAATCAAGAATGCTGTCCAGACCACACGTGCGAGTTTTCCTTAAAAGGTTGTTAAGGAGTTGGTTGAGTAGTTTCATTCGAGTTTAAGAAATAGAAAACTTTATATGCAATCTGCAATCTATATTTCCTAACATATATTGGGGGTTGAATTAAATGTCAAGACAAATATTGAAAATTTTTGGGGTAGGTGCTGCTTCAGGTGTTGCAGCTATCTTGGTTTTGATAGGTTTGGTCTTATTCTTAGTACCTGAGCTTAAGGGCTACGGGCAAGTAGCGTTATTTTTTGGCATATTTCTTTTGATAGTATACGGGCTTTTAGGTGTCGTAGGCATCTTGAAAAGATTAAGCAGATGAAAATCAACTATAATTCACTAATCAGACTAATTATCTTAGTTCTTATCATCTCTTCACTAGTTTATTGCTTGAATAACTTAAACCATTTAATTAATTTCTATCCTACATTAATAGCTGTTACACTGGGATTCCTCTCCATCTCAGTATTATTAGCTGTCCATGTTAATAAAGGCGAATTTAAGAAGAAACAACAGACAGTTGCTCGTAAGCAATGGAGTAAGGTTCTACCTGAGATAGAGAAGATGATTAAAAGTATTAGGGCCAATCTTAAAAAGAGAGGCTCATCTCATAAGGATAGGAAACAAAACAGAGAAAAGATGGTGGACTTAGTCGAAAAGATAGATTTTTTTGAGAGTGGGATAGACTGTCAAGGTTTTTCTGTTGCTAGTGTGGTAAGTTTCTTTGTCGCTTTAATTTTATTCTTGCTTGACTTTCTTACTACATCGGACCTAACAATCGGCAAAGCCACTATAGATTTAGGTATTGCAGGATTTATCATATTTTGGATTGGTATTTTATTTTGGACTCAATTTGGATTAGGGTGGTATGACATTTACCATAAGAAGATAATCTAATTTTATCCCCCTCACCCCAAAACCTCATCAACATCTTTCCTTATCCTAGCTTCAAAATCAGCAACCTTCTCACCTTCTTTTTTGTCAGCAGAAAGAACCTTAAGTAATTTTTTACTCAAGTCAGCTTCTTCATCAGCACTCATACCCCCGACCTTTATCTGGCCGACATGCTCCTTGATGATTGAATCTTCAATCTCATCAATGGAATCAACATCAACCTTGATTTCTTCGAACTCTTTGGTTTTGAGCAAATAAGCTGACTTCATCACGAAATAAGCAGACTTGTCGTAAAGTAAACTAAATATCTCCTTGAAGCCGATATCTGAAACCTTTCCAGACTCTAAGGTGCCTTTCAGCCTAATTGTAACAATCGTATTGTTGAATTCCTTGCCTTTGATGTCAGATAAAATCTCTGACTTAATCTGCTCTGGTGTTTTGTGGTTGCAGTCAACAGTTAACTTATGGGTATTATATATCTGGATTGGCTGCCAGGCAACCTCATCATCAGAAACAATATAAAACCCTCCGCGCCCTAAATCCTCAATCTCTTTGAAATTATTTGGGAATAATGGCCCAGGATAAGCAATCATCCCATAGCCTTCCTCTTTCTTGTCAAAGATATAGTGAGGGTGGCCGCCAGCATAGTAATTAAAGCCTTTAGGCAGAAGAGACAAAGGATGAGATTCAATCTTTTCAAGATTTTTTGGTTTGAATTCTGTTAAAGCAGAATGAAATAAAAATATCTTATAACCAGCTTCTTTCTCAAGATTATCTCTAATCAACTGTTCATAGTAACCTTTTTCTAAGCTTCCTTTCTTACCTAATAAACCAACTATCTTTGCGCCTGTTTTTTCATTAACAGTAAACCTCAGCTTTAATCTGCCATCAATTTCTTCTCCTTTTGCAACATTAAAAAACAGCCCAGCTTTCTCAAGAACATCAATCATTGTCTTGCCAGAAGGAGAAAAATCATGAGAGCCAGCAATACCATATACAGAAATGCCTTTATCTTTAAGCTCCTTAAACCTTTTAACAACTGTTTTCAAACCATCTATAGCAGGAAGTGATGTATTAAACAAATCACCGGCAATAACAATAAAGTCAACGGATTTCTCAATGCAAATATCTATTGCTTTGGAAAAAGCCTGAAGATTAGCATCACGAAGCTTAGGGTCACGCCATGCACCTATATGGCAGTCAGCTAAATGAGCGAATTTCATGTAAAATAGGATTCCATTTGTCTTTATATTGGTTTTCTTTGAAAAACACAGTTATGTCACTACTTAAGGTGAGTAAAAACAATAAGCTTTATAAAGCACATTCTATTAGCACCTTAGGGAGATTAAGTTGTATGTTCACTTAGACCAAGAAAACGGGAGAGAAAGGTTTGAAAGCAAGATTGAGGTTATAGCAGCAAAACCATTCGAAACCCTTGAGCTTCTGTTAGAGAGGAAGACCCAGGATATTCCATCTGAGAGATTAGGAAAAAAACCTAATGATGGAAAAACCATTGATTTCTATGCTGCTTCTGGAACACGAGTTCCTGTCAATGACCGATACCTTCTTACCTATACCTTCCAGCCAGGTTCAAGAAAACTTGACAACAAACAGGTTATAGGAGACAGAGCCTACACTTATATTGGAGAGGCATATTTTGAAACATTATTATACGCTGTTCTTGCAAACGGCTTAAGAATGATTAGCCAGGCTGCAAGAAGAAAAGGAGCAAATGTAACAATAAAGCTTCCTGATGAAGAAACATATAAGCCTGTTGATGAACAGCTGATTTCTGATTTAGCAGATCCAAGGGCAATCGAAGAGATGAGAAAGATTCTTAGAGAACAAGAAGCAAAAAACTCAGAAAAATTACCTGCTGAAGAACTTGTTCCTGTTGTTTCTATTACGATGCTTCGCTCAGCCTAGCATCTCTTGCCATACTTTCTGCTACCCTGCCAAGCTCTCTTGCTATCTTATTCATAAGAGCGTCAACATCAATTGTTAATTCATTTATAGTCTTGATCTCCCTTAATTCTATGGCTTCGTCCCTGCCAATCTTTTCTGCTCCTAATGCGATATATTTGAAGACCGTGACAATCTCCTGGACCTCTTTTCCCCCTCTTTCTGCAACCCTTTTCCTTACACCCTCAAATGCTGGTGCCTTGTGCTCCTCACCAAACACTTCCACCTCTTTTTCAAGCTGTCCAAAAGCAGCTATCTCAGGGTCAATGGCTTTTACCACTTGGTGTGTTGCAATCTCTGAAAGGTCTTTTACCTCACCAAGTAATTCTATAAGCATAGCTCTCATAGCCTCAAGCCTGAGTTTGTCCTGGCCTTTCATATTTCCCACAATATTTTTGAGTCCTCTTCCAACAAACTTTTCTCCCTCAGCTGCCACTTCCTCTTCCCATGTAATTGCTTTCTCGTCTTCCCTGCTAAGCCTTACAATCCCTTCTGAAGCATCCTTTATAGCTTTCAAATCTCCAACGCATTTCCTTATTGCGTTCAGAACCCTGGTTCTGAACCACTTCCATTCTGTATCCTCAACTTGAGGTATCCTGTTCAGGTTATCCTGAAGCTGTCCAAAATGGGTTTCAAACTGCCTAAACTTCTTTTCAGAGGCTGCAAAGAACCTGATAAGAGAATTCTTGATATGGGTGCACTTAGACAAACCCTTGCCTAGATTTGTAAGTACAATCTTATACTGTTCTAATTGCACACGCATATTACATACCTTATAAATTTCTTTATATAAATTTTTCTATTCAGAACTAATCCCAGAGAAGTCCTTCTTGACAGATTTTCCCTCTTTCTTCACAAAATCATCAAAAAGCGGAATCTTAATCGGCATTGCAAACTTCGCAAAATTAGAGGTAACTATAGCTTCACCCTTATCAAGAGAAGCAATATTGCGGGAATCCTCGCTCAAATCCTGGGAAGCAGAATCTATGATAGCCTGGCGTTCAGCAGCCATCTCAATGCCTAATATAATCTTAGTGTTCATATTAGCAAGTATCTGACGAGGAATCAGGGAAGGCAGTTGAGTAATAGCAATCAGCCCAACCTTAAACTTCCTACCCTCACGGGCAATTGTAGAGAATATATTAGAGCCTTTCTCAAGAACCTCTTTTCCTAAAACACGAGGAGCTTCCTCAAGCACAACAGAAATTACAGGTTTACCAGAAAGCTCACCAGAAACCTTGTAACCTTTATACTTCCTAAAAACCTCAGTTACAATTAAACCGCCAATAAGAATCTCAACTGCTCCTGAAAAGTTTGAAGTGTCAACAATAACTGTTTTCGATTTCTCAAGCTCAGAACAAATGTCGCTAACAGTTGAAGTTCCAGCCTGCAGGTCAAACACGCCATTGGAAAATAACTGATTATTGCTAAACTCTAAGTCAAGTAAAGAAAGTATACGACGACGTATAACAGCAATTGTTCCTTCATTAAACTGAACATCTAAAGGCTTCTCCAAAATAACAGCCTCAATCCATGATTTACCGTATTTCTTGTAATAAGCACTAAGAGCCTGACGTTGTGGATCAGAGAAGTCAACAACACCATTGAAGTGCATAGGACGAATAACTTCAAGATTAATCTTAAGAGTCATGCATCCAGGCGGAACATTCTTGGGGGTGTAATAAACAACCTTGTCTTTAGAACTATGGTCTTTAAGACCAACACCAGTACGGCCATAATACTCGTCGTGAGGGTCAAGAACCAACATTCCGCAGTAATCCTTGTCAAGTGTATCCCAAAGAACACACGAAACTAAATTAGATTTACCACGACCAGTTGTAGCTGGAATAAGCACGTGATGAGATAACACCTTAGAACCATCCAGATAAGCAGGAACATCAATCACTTTACTTCCAGAACGAAGTTTGCCAATAAAAATAGGGTCACCAGGTTTAGTCAAGAACGACAAATCTTCTTTAGTAAGCTCGCGAACATCAGAGAAGAAATTAGGAAGAGCTTTACACACGCTAGCATCATTCGATTTAATAGTTGTCAAGTTCTTAAGCAGGGCAAGCTTGTAATTCCTAAGAGAGGCATCCATGAAATCCAGGTCAGTATTTTCCTCAAGCTTCATCCCAGAAATAAGCTCAAGGTTCTGCTGCGAGAGCTGAGAGCCGTAAATCAGGTCATAAACCTGCAGAAGTATCTTTCCGTCAGGCATGTCTGCAACAAGCAGTTCCCCTAGCTCAAGGCTTTGCTCGGATTTCTGCCTAACTAATATCTTGCTGAACCCTCCAGAAATTACCTGTCCTTTGATCATGTTTTTTCAAACTCAAGTATCTTCTCAATCTCTCTCTTTGAGACTGAGCATCCGTCAAGTTTGACCCCCCACAAAATACTCTCAAGCAGCGTTCTTTTAGGATTTTGGATATTCAATAGATATTTATCTAAAAATCCAAGCTCATAAGCCCTTGTAACCAGCTCAACAGACCTTATCAGCTGTATATCCTTTGTGAATTCACTAAACTTATTAAGATTTTCTCTGTCTACCTCTATTTTTGTATGCATCGTTCTCTCCAGTATACCTATCAGCTTGTCAGGAGATTCAATTACCAGCCTTGTTGTGCGCTCATCGACAACAAAGATATTTGTCCGGAGGACCTTGCAGGCGGCAATCCCTGATATTTCCCCGTAATGGAACAGGTTAAGCCAGTGGCCCTGGACCTTAAAGCAGTGATTTGACAATTCTAGAATCTCGTTAGCAATTTCATTAACCTTTTCATTCTCAACAACCTCCAGAATTCCGTCATCAATGCATTTCAAAACCTGCAGAGCCTCAAATTTAAATTTCTTTGAAGCAAGCGGCCTGTCAACAAGCTCCCTTTTAACACCCTCGCTTAGATAGAAATTTCCTTTGAACCTTTCCTTTAATCTACTTAGTGTCCACAATAGGTTGTTCATAGTTAAACTTATTATCGGGCCCGAGTCAAATATAATGGATTTAGTCAACTAAACATCCCCCTTACAAATTTTATCCTGTCAATAACATTTATGGTCTCTATGTCAGTCAGGCTTGTTTTTCCCACATAATCAACCAGCTCCCACTGTGAAATCCCCAGAATCTCAGCAGCCCTGCCAATAGAAACTCCATGTTCATGCAGCTTGGTTCCCTTTTTTATCTGGGCCTGGTTTATGACCTCCTCAACATAAAGCTCTATCTTCTTATCAAGCTTGGAAACATCCCTGAAAATGCTCCTTACAGCCCTTCTGTAATTAATCTCATTATCTTTTTCCAGAAACCCCTTTGCCTTATTCAGCAAACTCAGGAATCCTATATAATTAATCCTGCCAAAACTCCTTTCCATAACCTTGGACAGAGCATAAACCAGAATAGCGATTGAAATAGAATCCTCATCCTGGAATATTGTTGCATTATGTATTGTATGGTTGCTTAACTTCCTAATCTCCAGAATATCTGCTTCCTCTTTGCTCTTGAGTATCCCTATAACTTCAGATAATATGGAAAGAATGTCCTTTTTTATAGTCGCATTCATGAATCCAAAATAATTTTGTTTTTATATAAATCTTTCTACCTGCAAAAAACATAAACTATATATATTACCTGATTCTTTAATTTTTCAGTGATGTTCGCATGATTAACTTAATGAAGAAGTTTATCAATAAAGTTCTGAAGAACCTGTTCAAGAAGAAAAAGCACGTTAAGTTAGGTCTGTATGGGCCTCCAAACGGCGGAAAAACAACACTGGCAAACAGAATCTGCCAGGACTGGCTTGGAGAAGACATGGGTTCTGTTTCTAATATTGCCCATGAGACCAGGGAAATCCAGATAAAAGAGCAGATAAACATAAAAAGCAAGGGAAGAGAGATTTCATTCAACCTTGTTGACACACCAGGCATAGCTACAAAGATTGATTTTGAGGATTTTATAAAGGCAGGAATGAAGGAAACTGAAGCAAAGAAGCGCGCAAAAGAGGCAACAAAGGGAGTAATTGACTCAATAAAGTGGCTTGATGACATGGACTGCGTTATAGTCGTATTAGACTCAACAAAAGACCCTTATTCACAGGTCAATATAACGATTATTGGAAACTTAGCAGCAAGGGATATCCCTGTTTTAATAGTTGCAAACAAAATAGACCTAAAAAAATCAAATATCAAGAAAATCCAGGCTGCTTATCCGCAGTATAATGTTATTGGGATATCAGGAAAGTACGGCAAGAACGTAGATAAGTTTTATGAAGCGTTGTTTGCTATAGCTGGTTAAAAAAAAGAGGAGAAAAATGGCATTAACACTACAATTTATACCCTACAATGAGATAGCAGATTTAGGCAGTGCACGCCGTGTAAAGAAACTGCTGGACATCGCAAAGGAAAACAAGATAATACTATTGGAAGGCCGCTTAAAGAAGGAAGAAGAAACAGACTTGATAGCAATCACAATGGAAGAGATTGATGCAAAGTTCAAGGGAATAGAGCTTGCAGTCATAAACCCGGCAAGCAAAGACAAGACATTTTTCAGGCGTGTAAAAGGCAATTTTGTGAATGTTATGCTCGGCAACAGGGTTGGTTTTACAATAATAGGCCCTGCGACTGTTGTAAAAGAGATAAAGAAGAATCCCGATAAGATAGAACTGCTCACAAAAGAAACTAAAAAGAAAAAGAAAAAATAAAATGCCTCATCAATGCGTTAGGTGCAACAAATTCTATGACGATGGTGCATCTGAGATTCTAAAAGGATGTTCCTGCGGCGGAAGATTATTCTTCTATATAAGAAAGGATAAATTAAAGAAAGTCAAGGAAGTAGTGGAAGGGGCAAAACTTACGCCTGCAGACAAGGAGAAGATAGAAAAGGATGTTTTCGACCTTGTTGGCTCGCAGATTGACAAGGACCAGCCGGTTGTTCTTGACCTCGAGGCTATAAGGGTCTCAAAACCAGGGAAATACGAGCTTGATTTGGTGCATCTTTTCAGGAAAGACCCTCTCGTAATAAAACTGGAAGAAGGAAAATATATGATTGACATTGTAGAGAGCTTTAACCAGACTGGAAAGAAAGAAAAAGATTAATTTAGTCCCTCTATTTGCTTGTCACTATTTCTACGACATCCCTGTGCTTCAAAGGATGGTCTTTGCCTACCACCATCTTTGTTTTGACGTCTATAGCTCTTATAAACTTATTTCCTATGTCTGTATGAATCCTGAACGCAAAGTCAAGTGCAGTTGAGCCGTCTGGCAATAAGAAACAATCCGGCAAAACATTCCCGTCTTTATCCTCTAACTTATTTACGCCGCCCGGGAAGATTGCTATATATTTTAGAAGCTTGTAAACAGCTGTATCCAGGACATCCTGTATGCCTGTTGAATTATATTTCTCAAGGAGATTCTTCCTGACAAATTCAAGCCCTGTTTTCTGCTTTTCATTCAGCTTTGATTCGTCCTTTATTGTGAAATCCTTCTCTCCAGGGATATAATCTATCAGTCCGTGCTTTGCAGCCTCCTTTAACGCAAGCTCTGACTCAGCAGAGCATGGAATAATCATGTCATCAGGGAATTCCTTCTTGATTCTTTCAAGGTTTTTTTCTGCCCCAGGAACATCTACCTTGTTTGCAGCAATAATCATTGGCTTTGTAAGTTTTCTTAGTTTTGTTGCCAGGTCTTTCAGGTTATCCTCGCTCCATTCCAACGGCCTCTCTTTGTTCAGCTCAAGCTCCTTGATTACCTCTTTCAGCATATCCTCTGTAACTCTTAATGATGACAGCTGTTTTTCAAGCGCCTTTTCTATCTCCCTGTGCTCCTGCTGGACTGCCCGGGCAAACTTGTCCCATCCTTTCTTCAATATCCTTAGATACCACATATCTAATTCAACCTCAAGGAATTTTATATCCTCAGCAGGGTCATAGCTTAATGCATCAACCGGCTCCCCTTTCTCATTTGTTGAGCCGGATACATCTATAACATGTATCAATGCATTTGCCTGGTTTAAATCATCAAGAAATTCATTGCCCCTGCCTAGGCCTTTGTGCGCTCCTGGGACCAGGCCGGCAACATCCAGCATATCTACAGGCACAAACCTATTTCCATTTACGCAGTAGCCAAACCGCGGGTTGCATTGCACATTAAAATCCTTGTCAACACATTCCACCTTGACATAAGCGACAGCATGATTTGCGTCAATAGTGGTGAAGGGATAATTAGCACACTCTACTTCTGCAAGAGTAGAAGCTTTGAAAAAAGTGCTCTTGCCTACATTGGCTTTTCCTACGACCCCGACTAACATAATATTTTACGAAATTTAAGCTATTTTTAAGCTTTGTCCAACTCATGAACAAATCCGTATACTGGTATACAAAATAGAAAAATTTATAAATTCCCTCTCCTATTATTCTTATTATGAGCATTCCTGTAAGAACTATTACACAGATGAAAGTAAAGTATAAGGATATCTTTCATCTTAAGAATATGTATGTAATGATGCATGAGTATCTTATTGAAGAAGGATTTCTCGATGAAGGCCAGCAGGGAGGACAGGAAGGCCATGAATGCATAGAAAAATTATACATGGAAAAATTCTGCCAGAAAGGCCTGCATGCTGGCGGCAAAGAAATGTGGATCTGGTGGCGTACAATAAAAAGGCCGGAAACAAAATACCAGGGATATTACCAGTATCATCTTGATATAGATTTCCATGTTGTTTATGCAAGGGAAGAAAGACGAATGCACATGGGAAAAGAGGTCAAGGTCATATTCGGCGAAGTAGAAATGTTCTTCAAGGCATGGATAGAGGCGGATTACAAGAATCAATGGGACAAACATCCTGTGCTAAAACATTTCCATAAACTCTATTACTCTAGGATACTGAGCCATGAGTTTGATAAGCGCGAGAAGGAATTATGGCGTGATGTCTTCAAGCTGACAAGCAAGGTAAAGCGCTATCTTAACATGAGGACATTTATCCCTGTGCCAGAGCCTTTCTGGAGACCCATTTACGGATATGAAGCATAATTGTTTCTTATAGTTTTAAAAAATTAAATCTGAAAATTCCTTCCATAACCCCTATAAAGGATTTTTCATCCGCTTACCCTCCTTTAAGCTGGAGCATAAAGAAATGACAGCGGATGATTTTTGCTTTAAAGAGGACATAAAGCAAAAATCAGATTTATTATTTAATATTGATTATTTTTTAATGATGCCATTACTTAATACTACAATAACATTTTTAAATAAGCTGTTCTTCTTGAGTTGATATGCCTCCGTAGCATAGTAGCTATTGCGTCTGACTTGTAATCAGAAGGTCGCGAGTGCAACTCTCGTCGGAGGCTTTTTACTTTGGAGGATAAGATGACAAAACTAATCTTTTTAGGACCGCCTGGAGCAGGCAAAGGAACAATTGCACAGCAGATTACAGGAGACTTAAACATACCCCAAATCTCAACAGGAGATATGCTGAGGGAAGCTGTAAAAGAAGGAACTGAATTAGGAAAAAAAGCAAAGGAATACATGGGTAAGGGCTCATTAGTTCCTGATGAATTAGTCATCGGCTTGTTAAAAGAGAGAATCACAAAGGATGACTGCAAAAACGGCTTTATTCTTGATGGATTTCCAAGAACAATACCTCAGGCAAAAGCTTTAGATGCAGCAAATGTTGAAATTGACAAGGTAATCAACTTCAAGGTTAGTGATGAATTAGTCATCCACAGGATAACTGGCAGAAGAACATCAAAATCAACAGGAAAGATATACAACATCTATCCTGACTGCGCTCCAAACCCCTCAGAAGGGCACCCTGAGGATGATTTGCTGCAAAGAGACGATGATAAGGAAGAGGTTGTAAAAGCAAGGCTGGTAAAATACAGGGAGCAAACAGAGCCATTGGTCGGGTATTACAAGGAAAAGGGCCTGTTAGCTGATATAGATGCTTCAGCTGACTTAAGCACGATTGTAAATGATGCCAAAAAAGCGATAGGTTTTTAGACTTGCTTTAATTTCTTCAAGTTCTATTTAACAATGGAAAAGAAAAGAATCTTAATAATGATGATGGAAGTGGGAAATGGGCATAAGATTCCTGCCCTGGCTATCGAAAGCTATATCCAGCGCACCTACCCAAATGAATATGACATTAAGGTTATTGATTTTGCAAAAGACCTTGGCAACGGACTCCTGGATAAATTCTGCAAGTATGGCTGGAAGTTCTGCCTAAAGCACCCTGCATTTTTTTCACTTCTTTACCGGCTGTTTGATATCAGGCATGCAAAATATGTAAGCAGGTTCTTTGGGAGAAAGCTTATATCAAAAGTAGGGGGCCTGATAAAGGATTTTGAGCCTTCCCTTATCCTTTCTACTCATCTTTTTTCTTCAGACTATCTGGCCTTTCTAAAGAATAAAGGCAAGATTGATGTTCCATGTGTTTCAATTAATATAGAGCCTTTTGACTCGCACTACTTCTGGATTCATCCGGAGCTCGATACTATAGTATTTTCAGAAAAAGCGAAGAGGGACTTTATTAAAAGAGGGGTCAGCGAATCAAAAATTAAGATATTTGATTATTGTTTAAGGCCTGACTTTTCCTTTAATCTGCCTTCAAAAAAAGACCTTAGGAAAAAACTTGGTTTGGATAGTGAGAAATTAACTTTATTGCTCGCAGCAGGGGGAGAAGGAATAGGCAATATACAGCACGTCTTAAAGGACATTATTAAGAAAAACCTGGATGTCCAGGTCTTGGCTGTTACTGGCAGGAATAAGGGCTTGCATAAAAAACTTAAAAAGATGAAGGCTAATAACCAGAATATCAGCGTTTTTGGCTATGTCCATAATATGGAGGAGCTTATGAAAGCCTCAGACCTGATTTGCGGAAAATCAGGGCCTAATTTCACCTTTGAAGCCCTGGCGTTAAAGAGACCTATAATCTACACATATTCTATGATGAATGAAAGGCCCACAAGGGACTTCATCGTTAAAAACAAGCTTGGCTGGCACTTCAGCAGACACAGGGACTTAACAGCCTTTGTCCAGAAAATCCTGGAAGACAAATCTAAGCTAAATATGGTCGAGAATAATATCCAGTTGTTTGATTTCAAGTGCGGAACACAGGAAGTTTCTGAATATCTGTTAAGCCTGATGAAATAAGGCCTTTACTGCTTCAGTAGCATAGCACCCTTTCCTTAAGAAGAAACTTAATTTTATCTTTTTCTTTCCTTTATTTAATTCATCGTCGGACTTTTCCATAATCTTTAGGTCTTTTATCTCTGCAAACAAATCCCTTTCAGTTCCCTCTGGGCTTAATCCCTGTAATTCCCTGATTATGAAGTCCCTGGGTTTTATTTTTTCTTTATTTATTATCTCATTGATCATTGATTTTAATTTTTGATTCTTGATTTCATCAACCTCTGTTCCAAAACCGACAATAGGCACCTTAATATTCTCTGCATTATCTTTTAATCCTAATGCTGTTTGGTTCCACAATAATGATTGATAAGCATGGGTATACATTGAAACCATCTTCTTTGGAAGTTTTTGCAGTGCCCCAACATAATCATTTTGGTTTTTCTCCAGATGTTCCTCAATCACGGGCTTGTAATCCCGTTCATCGACGAGAATAAGCTCTATGGCTTTCTTGAAATCCTTCCTGATAATAGCCTTCCCAATCCCTGCATTATTGGAACTAAACCTCTGCTCGCCAAATAAATTAATAAATTTGTCTCTCTCCTTAAAATCATCAAAAGAATCCAGGTTCCTGACAACAATCTCAAACGAATTCCCCTCTAAATCACCTAAACTTAGAGGCTTGTCACCATAACCAATAAACTCAAGATTAATGTCTTTGAGTTTTAATTCTTCTTTTTTTATTGATTTTATTGATATTGATTGCTCTGTTACTGCATTCTTGTCCTTGGTGCCAGCAAACCCGACGAATTTTGGCGCTATTTTCAAAGCATTTGCAACAGCCTGAACAGCCCTTAAAGTAGTATAATTCCTCTTTCTTAACGTAAAATAAGAGAATTCTCCATTATCAGATAATTCAATCCTGCTTTTCTCCCTGACAACAAAGTCTTCAGGAACCTGTTTTATCTTGTACATAACTCCGGAATAACCAAAAAAATTAATAAAGGTATGCATAATTCATGGAGATATGCGCCGGTAGCTCAGCTTGGATACTGGCAACAGCCAAAGAGAGCGAATGCCTCCTACGCTAAGGCGAAGAGAGCATTAGGTCGGGAGTTCAAATCTTCTCCGGCGCGTTTTTTATAAAGCATAGAGCACAATATCATGAGAAAACCAACAAATTGGAGCGAATATCAGAGCGACCCGAATTCATTCCTTTCGAAGCACCTCTTTCTTAATCTTGTGATTAAGGCCTATCTTAATTTATTGGAGAATGTTAATCTTGACAAGCCAATAAACATACTGGAGTTTGGCGCAGGCACTGGCTACACGAATAAATGTTTATCCAAGAACTTAGATGTGAAAAAGATAACATTAGTAGATTTCAATAAGAAAATGCTAAATCTCTCTAAACAGACATTATCAGATATTCCCTCTGAAAAGGAATTTGTAGAAGGGGACTTTTTTAAGGTTGCCTTGAGCGAACAGTATGATATTGTGCACAGCCAGGGGGTAATAGAGCATTTTGAGCCAGAAAAGAGGAGGGAATTGCTGGCAAGGCATTTCAATTCAACAAAACCAGGGGGCTACTGCATAGTTTATTCTCCAACCCCGACAAAATCCTACAAATTCTTTAGAAAGGCTGCAGAAATCCTAAAGCTTTGGAATTTTCCAGACGAGGTTCCTCTGGATAAAGATACAATCATAAAAGAGATGGAGTCCCTGGGCTTCAAAACCTTAAAGGTCAATTACTTCTGGAGATATTTTCTGACTGAGGTTGGCATACTCTTCCAAAGAAAAGAATTCATTTAGAATAATCCCGAATTGCTGAAAGATATGCCTTTTCCATATCTTCTGTAACCTTATCAAGGGAGAACCTTTTCACCAGTTCCATAGACCTTTGCCCATATGCCTTTCTTAAATTCTTGTCTTCTAATAATTTTATCATGTAGCTGGCAAATACCTTGCAGTTATCTGCTGGTGCAATAAACCCATTTTTGTCGACCATCTCAGGCACACCAAGCCTGTCAACACCGATTACTGGCAGGCCAAAAGCCATTGCTTCAAGAATAGCCAATGGCTGGTTGTCTGTCTTGCTCATTGTTGCAAAGACAGAGCAGGACGGGATTATTGCAGAATCAACAAGCTTGCTGTTCTTTATCATTCCGGTAAACCTGATATTTTTTGCGCTATACTGCTTTTTTAGTCTGGAAAGCAGAGGCCCCCCGCCTATAATCAACAGCTTTGAGTCTGGCACATCCTTAGCAACAAGCTTCATGGCTTCAATCAGCGTGTCCACGCTTTTTTCATGAGAGATACGCCCGACAAACAGCACGGTTTTATCATTAATCCCATAATTCTTCTTAGCACTCTCTATCTCTCTCCTGCTGAATCTCCTGAACTTTGACAGGTCCAGAGCATAAGGGATAACCTTGATTTTCTTTTTCACGCCTTCTTTCTTAAGAACACTCTTAGTGGCTTTTGAAGGGCTTATCACTATGTTGCACCGGTTATAGAAAAAGTTGGAATATATCCATGCAATCTTCTGAACCGGCTTTATCTTATCTAACTTCATATGCTTTAGATATCCTGGTTCTGCTATGAATGTATTGAACGTACCTACCAAAGGCTTATGCATAATCTTTGCGCACACCAGTGCCTCCACCCCAAGTGTAAACTGGGTGTGCAGGTGTATTACATCAGCCTTGAACTCTTTAAGGAGCCTTATCAGCTTAAGTGTGCTTGGAAACGTGAATCTAAACCCCTCATAGAAATAAGCCTTAACAGAGCTGATAAATCTTACAGATATATTCTTCCCCATATCGACAGAGTAGCCCTTCTTTGCCCTTGGGGCAATAATAAGCACCTTATGGCCCCTCTCAGCAAGACCTTTGGCAGAATCAATCACCAGTGTTACTATTCCATTAATATTTGGCAAAAAGGTGTCTGTAAATATTGCAATGTTCATATATGGACGTTATTTTAGGATGAAATAAAAAGTTATCTATTTTAGCCTCAATTACCGAGAAATTTATAAATAAGTACTATTTAGACTAGATTACTATGAAAATAAACTTTTTTGAGGAATTCCCGACAAAGGTAAACCTTAGCAGGCTTAAGCTAGTTGACTTTCCAACAAAGATATATGCAGCAGCTAAGAGCATGAAGGAATTTGAGCGAATCAAAAAAGACTGCTCTAAATATATGTATGCGCAGGAGGTCTGCTATTGGCCTGTTCTGCATGAAGAAGAAGGCTATTGGTTTTCTGCTCTCTCTGATACAGCTGGGATAAAAAGAGCCCTGCATGAGCTGGAAAAGAATAAGAGCCCATTAATAGTCCTGTGGGATGCTGAACTGCCCACCTTGAAAAAATCATTGATTATAAATCAATTAAAGAACATCCTTAAAAATAAGAAATTAATAATGAACTTCCTGGAGAATGCACATAAGCATAATATAAAGATTGTTACAGCAGAATACCCCACAAAGAATAATTTAATGAACAAATTATTTGGTTTTCTTGCAGTAAAATTCAACCAGAGCGATTTCAAACACGAAAAAATCCTTATGGCTTATTCAAGCCTCATGAAAAATGCTCCCATCAAGCCGTGCGTCCAGTCTTTTAAGAGACAGTACAAAAATTTCCAGCTGGGCATAGGCCTGACAGCCGCAGGAATAGCTGGAAACGAGCCTGTAATGGCTCCAGAACAGCTTGAGAGAGACCTAAAAGCAGCAAAATCAATGGGAATAAAAGAAGTAACAATCTATCGTCTAGGGGGCATAGATAAAAGAAATATAAAAACCATAAAAAAATATGTTTAATCCTTCTTCTCTTTAACTGCAGCCTGTGCAGCAGCCAAACGAGCAATTGGAACCCTGTATGGTGAGCAGCTTACATAAGTCAAGCCAATCCTATGGCAGAATTCTACGCTTGAAGGCTCGCCGCCATGCTCCCCGCAGATGCCTAATTTAATATCAGGCCTTGTTTTCTTTCCCTTTTCAACTGCAAGCTTAACTACCTGGCCAACACCTTCCTGGTCAAGAACCTGGAAAGGGTCTTTCTCGTAAATTCCAATCTCAACATACTGCTTTAGGAATCTGCCTGCATCATCTCTGCTAAACCCGCAGGTCATCTGTGTCAGGTCATTTGTCCCAAATGAAAAGAACTCAGCTTCCTCAGCTACTTTATCAGCAGTTATTGCGCCACGAGGAACCTCAATCATGGTTCCAACCTTGTATGGTTTGTCCTTCATGACCTCTTCTGCTACCTTATCCACAACCCCTTTCTGGTGCTTGAACTCTTCAACATCCCCTACTAATGGAATCATTACCTCTGGCTCTGCTCCTGTCTCAATTGCAGCCTCAAATATAGCTCGAGCCTGCATCTCTGTTATTTCAGGATAAGCAATACCAAGCCTGCATCCCCTGTGCCCAAGCATAGGATTGAATTCATGCAGCTCTTCAATCTTCTCTTTTAGCTTCTCTGCTGAAATGCCCATCTCATTTGACAGCTCTCCAACCTCTTTATCCTCTCTTGGCAGGAACTCGTGCAGTGGAGGGTCTAGAAGCCTTATTGTAACAGGCCTTTTTCCCATTGCCTTGAACAATCCCACAAAATCAGCTTTCTGGAATGGAAGCAGCTTTGCAAGTGCTTTTTTACGTCCTTTAATGCCGTCTGCAAGAATCATCTCTCTCATAGCCTTGATCCTCTCGCCTTCAAAGAACATATGCTCTGTTCTGCAAAGCCCGATGCCTTCTGCACCAAACTTAACAGCTACCTCTGCATCTTTTGGGCTGTCAGCATTAGTTCTTACACCTAATTTTCTGACCTCATCAGCCCACTCCATTAGTTTTGCAAAGTTTCCAGACAGCTCAGGATCAACTACCGGAATCTCTCCGTTGTAAACCTCTCCTGTTGAGCCGTCCAGGGTCATCTTCTCTCCTTCTTTTATAACCAGGTCGCCAACCTTGAATTGGCCTGCCTTTTCATCAACTGTGATATCACCGCAGCCAGCAACGCAGCATTTGCCCATTCCTCTTGCTACAACTGCTGCATGTGATGTCATCCCGCCACGAGCTGTTAAGATGCCTTTTGCAGCATTCATGCCTTCAATATCTTCCGGGCTTGTCTCTGTTCTGACAAGAATAACACGGTGCCCCTCTTCTGCCAGGGCATAGGCTTTTTCTGCAGTAAAAACAGCCTCTCCTACAGCTGCTCCTGGCGAAGCAGGCAAGCCTTTGGCAATAACCTTGTTTTCCTGTTTTGCAACAGGGTCTAGCTGTGGATGAAGCAATTCATCAAGCTTATTTGGGTCAACCCTTAGAATTGCACCGTCTTTTGTGATTAACCCTTCATTGACCATCTCAACTGCAATTCTTACTGCAGCTGCCCCTGTTCTTTTTCCTGTTCTCGTCTGCAATACGAATAATTTTCCTTCCTGTATTGTAAACTCCATATCCTGCATATCCTTGTAATGCTTCTCAAGTTTTTCTGAAATCTTTATGTATTCTTCATAGCAGTCTGGCATTACTTTCTTGAGCTCCACAATTGGCTGGGGCGTTCTTATTCCTGCAACAACATCCTCACCCTGGGCATTCATCAGGAATTCTCCATAAAGCCCTTTTTCCCCTGTTGATGGATTTCTTGTAAATGAAACTCCTGTTCCAGATGTATCTCCCATATTTCCGAACACCATAGTCTGGACATTAACAGCAGTTCCAAGCAGCCCTTTGATATCATTTATCCTTCTGTAGGTGATTGCACGGTCATTGTTCCATGAGCCGAATACGGCATCAACTGCTTTTTGCAGCTGCTTCTTTGGGTCTTGAGGGAATTCCTCTCCCTTTGACTCTTTTATTACCCTCTTGTACTCTCCGACAAGATTCTTAAGGTCATGTGCATCAAGGTCTGTGTCGTATTTGACCCCCTTTGTGTCCTTTGCCTTTTGCAGGGCCTGTTCGAACTTATGGTGCTCAACACCCATCACAACGTCCCCAAACATCTGGATGAACCTTCTGTATGAGTCCATTGCAAATCTTTCGTTCTTTGTTTTTGCTATTAATCCCTGTACAGACTTGTCATTTAAACCAAGATTAAGAACAGTATCCATCATGCCTGGCATAGATACAGCTGCGCCTGACCTTACTGATACAAGCAGAGGGTCATCTGCATCCCCAAGCTTCTTGCCCATCTTTTTTTCAAGCTCTTCTAGTTTATGGGCAATCTGGTCAAGAACCTCCTTGGGATATTGTTTATCATTTTCATAATATGCCTCACAAGCCTCTGTTGTGATTGTAAACCCAGGCGGTATTGGCAGGCCTAAGGCAACCATGTCTGCCATATTCGAACCTTTTCCACCTAAGATAGATTTACCTACCCCTTTTCCTTCATCAAAAGAATAAACTAATTTTTTTGTCATATCTAACACCCTCCATACCTGTTTTTTTAGAGAGAAAAATGGAGTGTTTATAAGTTTTATTGTCAGAATATAGAGAAAATCTACTTCACATATTTCTTCAGAATTTCCATTGCTTTCTTGCCATCTATCTTGCCTTTAAACTTAGCCATGACAAGGCCCATATATGCGCCAATGCTTAAGCCTGGCTTTGCTTTTACTATTTTCTCTATCTCTTTTTCAACATCATCAGCTGATGCGCCCTTAAACCTGGAATAATCAACCTCCTTGCCTTTGCCTAAGTCAACAAGAATATCAATAACAGCATCCTTGGTTATCTCACCTTTATTTAATCTCTCAAAAATGCCGTCAATAAACTTAACAACATCAACCTCAACATTATACCTCTTCTTTATCTCTTTTGGTGTGTTGATTAAGGTGTTGGCAATAAAGCCTGCATCAATGTTCTTGAATTTGTTTGAATAATGTTCAAAATCAATATTCTGTTTTACAATCTGCTCTGCTAAAGGAGTACTTAACTTGAATTGCTTCTCTATCTTCTTTATCTTATCCTCAATCAATTCAGGCAGTTCAATCTTATCAAGCCTCTTTTTTGTTATTATAACTGGTGTAACATCTGTTTCAGGGTACATTCGTGCTGCACCAGGCATTGGCCTTAGGAAGCTTGTTGAGAAATCAGGCTCTGCTTTCCTTACCTCCTGCTTTATTTTCTTGCCTTCCTTGATTAGCCTTTCCTGTCTTGCTATCTCCTTCTCAATAACCTTTGGCATGCTCTTTAAGTCCTGGAAGCCTTTTATCTCTGTTCTAGCACCATCCTTAATAGAAACATTTACATCCTGCCTTATTGTTCCTAAACCTCTTTTAACCTTGCCTGTGCTTCTCAGAATCATCCCAAGTATTGATGCTGTTTCCTTTGCATGCTCTGCATCAACAATATCAACGTCAGTTCCTATCTCTATCAATGGAATGCCTAACCTATCAAGTCTGAACTTAGTATACTCCTTTTTGTCTTCTATCCTTTGTGCAGCTTCCTCTTCTAGACAGATAATTGGTACCCTGACTTTGCCTTTTGAGGTTTCAATAAAACCATCAGTTGCAACTAAAGCAGTTCTTTGAAAACCAGATGTGTTAGAGCCGTCAACAACAGTTTTTCTCATCACCTGAACTTCATCAACAACTTTAGCGTTTAATAATAAGGAAATCTCTAATGCTGCATTCAAGGCACCCTGGTTTATTGGTTTGGGAGGCTCTTCATCATACTCAACCAAACAGGTATCCTCAGAATTACTTTCATAGATAAACTTCTTTCCTTTAGCCATCTCATGCCTTGCAGCAACATCTACCTCGCCGGTCTCGCCTGCAACAGCCCTTAAACGACGTTCAACCTTTATATCCGCCTCTTTCTTGCTGTTAAGAGTAGGACAATCACAGAATAATTTCTTTCCTTCCAGCTGCTGGTGTATCTCCAAACCAGCCTTGAAACCTATTTTTTGATAGTCTGTTTCCATACTGCCTCAGATAGTGCTTATGTTTAAAAATTTTGTTATTATTATAACTAAAACATTATAAATGCCCATTTAGTTCTGACTATAAAATGGAAATCGACAAAACAATACTAAATGAAGGAAATCTAGCTAAGCTAGAGGCTTTGAATAACCCTAAAGTGATGCAAGTTGTAGAGAAGTACATCAAACACTGCAAGCCAGCTAAAGTAACTGTTCTTACTGATTCTAAAGAAGACATCGAATATGTCAGACAGCTTTCTATCAAGAATGGCGAGGAACGCAAGTTAGCAACAGAAGGCCATACAATCCATTATGATGGAATTAATGACCAGGCTCGTGATAAAGGCAACACAGTTGTTCTTGTTCCAGAAGGACTTAAGCTAAGCAAGGTAATAAACACAAAGAATAGAGAAGAAGGCCTAAAAGAAGTCCATGAATACATGGATGGAGTTATGGAAGGCAAAGAGATGATTATAAGGTTTTTTTGCCTTGGTCCATTGAACTCAAAGTTCTCAATAATGGCTTTGCAATTAACAGATTCATCTTATGTTGGGCATAGCGAGGACATACTTTACCGTGCAGGCTATGAGCAATTCAAAAACATGGAAAAGAAGGATGAGTTCTTCTATTTTATACACTCAGCTGGAAAGCTTGATGAGCGCGGAAATAGTGTAGATATTGACAAAAGAAGAATCTATATGGATTTAGAAGAAGAGCGTGTTCTTACTGTAAACAACCAATATGCTGGAAACAGTCTTGGTTTGAAGAAATTGGCTTTAAGACTAGCAATAAGCCGTGCTAGCAAGGAAGACTGGCTTTGTGAGCATATGTTTGTGATGGGTATAAAGCCAGAAGGAAAGAATCGCGTGACATACTTTACAGGTGCTTATCCTTCTGCTTGCGGAAAAACATCAACAGCAATGGTTCCTGGCCAGACAATAATCGGGGATGATATTGCTTACATAAGGCCAGGAGAAGACGGAAAGCCTTATGCAGTTAACATTGAGCAGGGCATCTTTGGAATCATAACAGACGTTAATCCAAATGATGACCCAATAATCTACAAAGCATTGACAACACCTCGTGAATTGATTGTTTCAAATGTTCTTGTTAAGGACGGCAAGCCTTATTGGCTTAACATGGGCAAAGACATTCCAGACTCTGGAGAGAGCTTCTCTGGTGAATGGACAAAAGGCAAGACAGATGCAAACGGAAAAGAGATTCCTCCTGCACACAAGAATGCCCGTTATACAATAAGGATTTCTGAATTAGATAATGCAGATCCTAAAGCAGATGACCCAGAAGGAGTTGCAGTTGATGGATTTTTGTATGGCGGCCGTGACTCAGACACATCAGTTCCAGTTTACCAAAGCCTAAGCTGGTCACATGGTGTTTTTGTTGGTGCCTGCTTAGAGTCAGAAACAACATCAGCCACACTAGGGAAAGAGGGTGTTCGTAAAATAAGCCCAATGGCAAACATGGATTTCCTAACTGTTCCATTAGGAGTTTACATACAGAATCACTTAAAGTTTGGCGAGGACCTGGATAAGACACCTTTAGTGTTTGCAACAAACTATTTCCTTAAGAAAGACGGCAAATTCCTTAACTCAAAGCTTGACAAGAAAATCTGGTTACTTTGGTCAGAAGGCCGTGTACATGGCGAGTATGATGCAATCGAAACACCAATTGGATTTATTCCAAAGTATGATGACCTTAAGGCTTTGTTCAAGCAGGTCTTTGATAAAGACTACACAGAGGCAGAATACATTGAGCAGTTCTCAATCAGGGTTCCAATGTGGCTTGAGAAGATGGACAGGATAGAGCAGATTTACTCTCTAGAGGAAAAGATACCTCAGGTCTTCCTTGACCATCTAGAGCAGCAAAGAACTCGTTTAAAAGAAGCAAAAGAAAAATACGGAAAGGACGATATTACTCCTGCTGATTTTGTTTAATTTTTTTCTTAATTACTTACTAGTTAGTAGTAATATAGGAAACATTTATATACTCCTAGCCTGCCCTATAGTCGGTATGGCTAAGAAAAGGAATAAGAAATCAAGGCAGGAAAGGCTTAGAGACAAGGGCAAGGTAAGGAAGGCGCAGAAACCAGGATTTAGACAACCAGCAAGAGCTCCTACTCCAGTAGTTCAGGAAAAGGTAGAAGCTCCTGAACAACAAAGCTCATGGTATAGAATACCTTTAATCGGCACTGCAATTGCAGCAGGAGCAGCTTTAGTTATTGGATTAGCAAGCTGGTATTCTTCTGCAAATAGTTTTCCAGAATCTCCAGGACCAAAGAAACCAGAAACTGAACTACCAACACCTAAGAAAAGAAAACAATTTCTCCCTAAAGGTTTAGAATTAGCAACTCAAACAGCCCCTTTAGAATCAAGACTCGGAGACATATACAAAACAACAGAGCAAAGAGAACAATATGTAAGAAAAATCACAGGTCTTATTCAAATTCCTCATTATGTTCAAAGCATAGAATATAAGACAGAAATCGAACCAGGACCTGAGGATAATAATGTATACCAAAGGAGTAGGCCTTCTATGTTTACAGGAAATGTAACTGGAACATGGAGAGACATTGGCAGAAAGAGAACTAAAGCAAAAACAACAATCACTCCAGGAGCGTTTGACAGTAGCTGCAGGAATAAAGAAGAGTTCATTCTTGGACTTAAGCATGAAATGAATATTGCAAAAATATTCTGGGAAGGCTTTGATGATGTCCCCATGGAAGCGTTTTATTACAAGTACAAAAAAGGACAAGAAAAGTTCATCCATACTCTATTTACATTAATTGCAGAATTAGAATCCTACGACAAAGACATCAAAAGAGCAGTAAGTGGAGGCTTTGATGATTATAGGATTAAGATGCTAAAGAGACACTTCTTAAAATATTATAGTGCATTATCAGACAAAAACCCTCCTGCTCACCTAGAAGATAGACTAAAGAAGCTAAGAAAAATGTTCCACAGACCTTGGATGGATAACCCAAATTCATATAGCCACACACTAGACCTTTCAAAAGGAGTCAACTTTGAGACAGCAAGGGTTAACCCAGACCCAAGACTAAGACAAGCATATCTTGATCATGTATTCAGGAATCGAGCATGGTATGGAGACAATGCTTGGAACTCATTCATCTCAATCCAATATGACCCATATTTTAAGAAGTCAGACGCAGTGTTCCCAGAAGGCACTACAGTATATGGCGGGAAGGACGAGGTAAACCTGGCTTGCACTCCTATAGGTATGAGGACAAGAACTCAAAAGAGCCATACATATGTTTCTCAGAACGCGTTTATATTCTGTGATGATGAAGATGAACTACTTTCCCTGTTAGATAACGAAGCATCAACTGCTATATTGTGGCATAAAGGGAAGATGCACTTTCCCATAAGGTATAAAGCACTGGCTAGTGATTTTGATAATTATTTCAAGGTTGTAGAACTTGTTAGTTTTGATGCTCAGTTTACTAATATCTTAAAAGGAAAAAGAAAAGTTAGTTCTGCATATTTAGACAGGTTTACTCCACCTGCAAAGGACTTATTCGCAGAGGTTGTAGGGAGGTCTAAACAGAATATTCCAGATGCTCCTTATCTTGGAGTAGTCGTTGAATCAATACGTGCAAGACCAACAATCAGCTACTTTGAATAATCTATTCCTTTAAGAAATCTTCAGCCATTAACCTTTCGTTAATTTCTCCTCTAAGATTCTTTCCAATCAATTCCTTAGCTTCTTCTCGGGAGAAATTGCCTAGCAACCAAGCCAGCTTGATAAAAGCAGTCTCTGGAAGCATATCTTGTCCAGGAATAACACCTGCTTTAACCAGATTAATCGCATTAGAATAAACATGCATCTGCGTTCTGCCGAAAATGCACTGAGAACTCATCACAACAATACAGTCGTTCTTTACAAGCTCTTCAATTGCCTTTAGATTCTTTTCATTTCCAGGGCCAACAGGAGCCTGCCCCAGGCCAGTCCCCTCGATAACAAGCCCTTTATAGCCTTTGTAAGCACTTAATTGCTCTGCCTTAAAGTTAGGATGAACCTTAACCAAAGCAACCTTTTCCTCGATTTTATCTTTTAGTTTTAGTTTCTTGCCTTTCTCTGCTTTTGGATAATCTTCTTTCAAAAAATCAATCTTTTTAGAGTCAAAATTAATCTTGGCTATTGGTGAATCATTTACTGGTTTGAATGCATCCCTTCTTGATGTATGAAGTTTTCTTGTTTTGCATGCTGGCAGTATAACGCTTGTATTATCACCCATTTTCTCGTGCATGCAGACACCAACACCAACAAAGTCAGACTTAGCAATAAACTGCGCTGCACACACCAGATTAACGCCTGCATCTGAGCTGCCTCTGTCAGAGCTGCGCTGTGCGCCAACAATTATAACTGGAATTGGCAAATCCTCGAGCATAAAAGCAAGTGCAGCAGCAGAATAACCCATTGTATCTGTTCCGTGTGTAAGGATAATACCATCAGCACCTTTTTTTATTTCCTCAGCAATAGCTTTAGCCATCGTCGGATAATGCTCAAACATCATATCCTCTGAGAACATCTGGGCAACTAATCTGCTCTTTATATTCACAATCTTATCTAGTTCAGGAAACATATCAATTAGTTCTTCTGGCTCAAACTTAGAGATAACTCCGCCAGTCTCATAATCCACCTTTGAGGCAATTGTTCCGCCTGTATGCAATATAGAAACTGTTTTCAAACCCTTTTTATGAACATGTTTTGCTTTTTTAGAAGCCTTTTCCTCGTGTTTCTTCACCAATTTAATCTCCTTTACCTTTCCTTTCTCAATCCCAACATTATAGCCATTATCGAGCTTAACAACAACAGAATCAGTCTCCTCATTAGGCATAAGTACGCCTTCATATTCCTTGTCAGCAACTACCTTAACCCTGTCACCTGGTTTCGCATTTGTCATAGAAGATGCTTAATTGTAGATTTATTTAAACTTTATGTTTTGAGCAAAACGAAAAACATAAAGGTCTAGAAACTTGTTTCTAGAAGGTTTTTATTATTAAACCTTAATTTAGAACAAATATTGTAAAGTTCAATACAGCAGCAAAACTGACCCATAGTATATAGGGTATAAGAAGATAAGATGCTGTTCTGGAAACCCTGGAGAACAATATAATTGTATACAGGATTGCTGCCCACAAGATAACTATCTCAATAAGCCCGTACAATGGTGACTTTAGCCCAAAAAACAGGAATGACCACAAAATATTCAAAGCCAGCTGCACGCCAAAAATACCAAGTGCTTTCTTAACTCCTTTTTTCTTGAGACCTTTGCTCCAGATAATATAAAGCGAAATACCCATAAGGATAAACAAAGTAGTCCAAACCGGCCCAAACACCCAGTCAGGAGGATTAAAGCTTGGCTTGTTTATTGTCTGGTACCATGTTGAAACAGAACCTGAAGTAGATATTGACCCTATAAATCCAGCAAGCAAGGGTATGGCTATAGAAACAAGAAAAATAACTGTTTTTCTGAGCTTTTTATTTTTCATTTAAAAGATTAGCCAAAATAACTCGGAGCTTCTTCCTTCATCTGCTTTGCTTTAGCAGAAGAAAACTGTCTGCCAATCTCTTCGTATGCCTTCTCTATCTCTTTTGTGATAGAAGGCCTTACCTTCTTGAGAGCATCATCAAAGTCTTTAGAAGTAACCTCTTTTACCTTAATATCCTTCCTTAAGGCAATCATTGCTGCCTCACGGCAGATAGCCTCGATATCAGCACCAGCATAGCCCTCTGTCTTCTCTGCTAATTTATCAAGGCCAACACCTTTGAGAGGCATCCCTCTTGTATGGATCTCAAATACATTCTTCCTTGTAGCTCTGTCAGGAGCAGGAATCAGAATCATCCTGTCAAATCTTCCAGGCCTTAAAAGTGCAGTATCAACAATATCAGGCCTGTTAGTTGCAGCAATTATAACAACATCATGCATCTCTTCCAAGCCGTCAATCTCTGTAAGCATCTGGTTGACAACCTGCTCGCTTACATGGGTATCAGAGCTGGCTTTTCTTGTAGGGGCAATTGAATCAATCTCATCAAAAAACACAATTGTTGGAGCTGTTTGGCGGGCTTTCTTAAACACTTCACGAACAGCCCTCTCAGACTCACCAACCCATTTAGATAATAATTCAGGGCCTTTAACAAGTATAAAGTTTGAATCAGACTCATTTGCAACAGCCTTAGCAAGTAATGTTTTACCTGTTCCAGGTGCACCGTAAAGCAATATCCCTTTTGGAGCGCGAACACCAAGCCTTTTGAATGATTCAGGATATTTTAACGGCCATTCAACAGCTTCTTTAATCTCCTGTTTGGCTTCTTCCAGTCCGCCAATATCTCCCCATTTGGTAGAAGGCTTCTCAATCAAAACCTCCCTTAAAGCAGAAGGCCTTACAACCCTTAATGCCTCTCTGAAGTCGCTTGCACCTATCCTTAGTTTTTCAAGAGTTTCTTTTGATATTGTTTCATCTTTCTTTAACTGGATTTCCGGCAGGACCTTCCTTAGGATAATCATTGCAGCCTCTTTTGCCAAAGCTGATAAATCAGCACCAACAAAACCATAGGTGACATTTGCAATATCTTTCAGCACCTTTTCCTTCTCCTTCTCAGAATAAGGCTTGTTCTTATCTCCCAAAGGCATGTTCCTTGTATGGATTTTCAATACCTCCAGCCTAGCATTGCTGTCAGGAACACCTATTTCAATCTCTCTGTCAAATCTGCCTGGTCTTCGCAAGGCAGGATCAAGTATATTGGGAACATTGGTAGCTGCAATTACAACAACACGGCCCCTGGACTTCAAGCCATCCATATTAGCAAGCAGCTGAGCCACAACACGTCTTTCAACCTCACCCTTTATCTCTTCCCTTTTAGGAGCAATCGCATCAATCTCATCGATAAATATTATGGATGGAGCATTCTTCTCAGCTTCCTCAAACTTCTTACGCAGGTTCTCCTCTGATTGGCCGTAATATTTGCTCATAATCTCAGGGCCATTAATCAATATAAAGTGCGAATTGGTCTCATTAGCAACAGCCTTAGCAAGCAGGGTCTTTCCGCAGCCAGGTGTTCCATGCAGTAAAACTCCCTTTGGAGCTTCTATCCCAAGCCTCTCAAAGATTTCAGGATGTTTCAAAGGCAGCTCAACCATTTCACGAACCTTCTTGATTTCCTCGCTAAGCCCCCCAATATCCTCGTAGCTTACCTCTGGCACGCGTTCCTCAGCTACCTCAACTGCTTCAGGATTAAATGTAATCTCAGTTTCATCAGTGATTATAACCGGGCCTTTTGGGCTTACATCAGCAACAACAAATTTTATGTCGCCAAAACCAAAGCCCATCATGCTGCTCTCATCTAAAATATTGAATATATCCTCGAAGAAAGGGCTTTCAGTCATAGCAGTTCTTCTCCTGCGGCCACCGCCCAAAGAAACAATATCACCTTTAACAAGAGCTCTTCCAAGCAGGCCCTGTTTGAATATATTTGGAGAAGCCCTTATGACAATGCCTTTTTTGGCTGGGGCAATAGTAATCTTTTTTGCCCCCTTTACATCAGCTTTCCCTACCTTTATTATCTCGCCAATGCCAGTCTTCGCGTTCTTACGCGTGATACCATCCATCCTTACAATATTTAGACCAATATCGCCTGGATATGCTCTGTCAGCAATAGCCACTGTCTTCCGCTCACCCTCTAACTCCACTATATCGCCAACCTTGATATCAATGTCCTTCATGAAACTATTATCTATTCTGACTATGCCTTTATTTACATCATCCTGTATTGCTTCTGCAACCTTTAGCTTTAGTTCTTTTTGAGCCATTCTAGTCAATAAAGGTTAAACTGAGGGATTTATAAAATTTTGCATAAACTAAAGTCAATATCGATTCTAAAAATCCTCTGCTTGTTTATTCAGAGTGCGACGACTAAAGGTGCGAAGCAATCTTGAGTTTTTGCCCAGAAACGCTTTAAGGTATTCTTTTCTTACTTTTTCTTACATATGCCTTTGCGGCTTCCGCCCTTCTTGCTAAATCTTCTAGATAAGCTTCCAGATGTTGTTCAACATTAAACTCTTCTTTCTTGATTTCAGTTTCTTCGAATCTTTCAAGACTAAACATCTCCCTTAGGATTCGCTTTGCTTCCTCAAGTTTTGCTTTGGCTTCATCTTCTTTGCCAGCAGCCATTAACTCTTCGGCTTCTCGATTTAGCCTGAACACTTTGGCAGTATCACTTTCTATTCTTTTTAACTTTTCTTCAGCCATAAATTATCACCAAAAGCAAAATAGTTCATTCTTCTATAAATACTTTTCTAATAGCGTTTCTGGGCAAAAATTGAACTCTTTCTATACAAAAAAACAAAGAAAGCAGATGAAAATTCCCTTATGGTGGTTGTGGAAGGAATTTTCAGATTTATTTTTCTATTGATTATTTTTAATTATAACTAATCAAAAAAAAGAATTAGCCAATATACTCTTTCTCTTTACCACCAACCTTTACCTTTGGAAGAGGTATTGGCGGAGGCAGATTAACCTCTTGGCTTAGTATCAATGCCTGTATATTGCACTTTGCAAGCACTGTGTTCAATATGCCAGCCATGATATCTTTCGGGACCTTCTTGTCTTTCTTCCAGCCGTCAAGAATCTCCTTTGATTTGCTTGCATCAGTTAGGAATAGAACATCCCCGCCAAGAAGAATGCTTCCAAGTTTTGGTTCATACTTTGATGTGAACTCAAATGTGAATCTTAATGCGTCTTGTTTGCTCTTTCCAAGAGAAATGCCTTTTTGTTCAATATTCTTTATAGCAACATTATTGCTTATGTTTACCTTTCCTTTGCCAACGTCTTTTTTCTCAACATCTATCTTATTGAAATTGAATCCGATTACTGCCATGATATCACCCAAGCCCGGAGGTTGTATAAAACTATTTAAAGTTTTGCAATATAAAATTTAAAGATGAAAAAGAAATACAAGCTTGTATGCTTCGATGTCGACGGTACTTTAGTGGATAATATAGAATTTTCCTGGCAGCTTTTTCATAATTATTTTGAAACTGATGAAAAAAGAAGGATAAAAGCAAGAGACCTGTATTATTCTGGTGAGATAAGTTACCTGGACTGGGCTAATCATGACATTGGAATGTGGATTGAAAAGAAAGCAACAAAAAGACAGTTCTTCAATGCCTTAAAGAAAAACAAAGTCAACCTGATGAAAGGAGCAATGGAGACAATAAGCAAATTAAAAAAGGCTGGAATGAAGCTTGCAATAATCTCCGGCAGCTTGGACATAATCATGGAATACCTGATGCCTGCTTACAATGATGTTTTTGACGATGTCTTCTTCAGCAAACTCATCTTTAACAGGAATGGAAGATTGACAAAAGCAATAGCAACAGAGTATGATATGATGAAGAAAGCAGATGCTTTAAAGAAAATAGCAAAGCGGGAAGGCTACAAATTAAGCGAATGCGTTTTTGTTGGAGACCACCATAATGATGTAAAGATAGCAGAGACTGTTGGCCTTGCAATAGCCTTTGACTGCAAATCAGATGACTTAAGAAAGGTAGCTGATATTGTGATTGACAAAAAGGATATGAGAGAAATCCTGAGCTATATCTTAAAATAAATAACCTTTTATACTACAAAAGATATTTAAACCATATACTAGATAATTCAGTAAAAAAAGAGGTTAGGAATGATAGACAATAGGCTAGTTGGCTATATAAGGACCTATATGGGTAAAGGATACAATAAGTCTGCAATTGCCGATTATCTTGTCAAGCTTGGATACCCTTCTCAGAATGTTTGGGATACAATCAACTCAATGGCGCAGGCAAAGCCTATGCCCCAGAAGCAGATATTGCCTGTTCAGCCAATAAAAAAAGCAGCCCATAAAAAATATGCACCAGGAGCAATCCATGCAGCAGGTTTCTCTGGCAAGCTTGGCTTGGAGATAGCCTTAGTAGTTATCCCTTTAATTCTTCTAGCAGGAGGATATTTTATGTTCCTGCAGCCAGTATGCGGGAATGGAAAGATAGAGCGGGGAGAGACAATGGAGACCTGCTGTGATGATACCAGCTGTTTAGGTGAACAGCTATGCGAAGAGCACAGCTGCATTGAGCCGACCTGCGATGAATGCCAGTTCCTTGATGATCATGTATGCGTGGATTACGAGTGTTGTGACAGCAAGGACTGCGCGGATGATAAGAGGTGCACAGACCATAAATGCGAGTCTATAGTCTGCGAAGAATGCCAGTATATAGAGAACCGAATCTGTTTGAGTTATGAATGCTGCAAGAATGAAGATTGTTCTGATGAGGAAAGGTGTATGGACAACCATTGCGTGCCTCTCGAATGCGGAGAGTGTGAATACCTTTTCCACTACGCCTGTCTGCCTTATGTCTGTTGCAGCCATGAAGATTGTGACGATGACGACCCTGCTACTATTGATACATGCGATAGACCTGGAACTATTAACGCCACCTGTTCACATGAAGAAATATTGGATGAATGCACCATAAATACTGAATGTGATGATAATGTTACCTCAACAAGAGATATCTGTACAGGAACACCAAAGACATGCTCCAATATCCCAATAACAGCATGCTTGGATGGTGATAATTACTGCCCATCAGGCTGCACATATGATGATGACAATGATTGCGCGCAGCCAGACGAATGCCTAACAGATGATGACTGCGATGACGACGACCCGTCAACAATTGACAACTGCACAGGAACCCCAAAGACATGCTCTAACACATTAACAACAGAGTGCATAACAGGAGATGATTACTGCCCATCAGGCTGCATCTATGACGATGACCAGGACTGCGCGCAGCCAGATGAATGCTCTGTAGATGTTGACTGCGATGACAGCGACCCGTCAACAGCTGATAACTGCTCAGGAACACCGAAGACATGCTTCAATACCCCAATAACAGAATGCATAGATGGAGACGACTATTGCCCCTCAACCTGCACCCCTCTAACTGACAATAACTGCAGATGCTCAGCAGATGCTGAATGTTATGACAGTGATCCCTCAACAACTGATGCCTGTGCAGGAGCCCCCCCATCATGCTCCAACATCTTAATAACAGGCTGTGTAGGCGGAGATAATTACTGCCCTCTGGGCTGCGACGATACTAATGATACTGATTGCCAGGCATCTATTGATTGTGACCTGGATATTGATTGCTTTATAACAGCCTCAGAAAATTGTGAGCGTGCCAGCGTCACAAATACATCTGTTGTTAACCTCTTCGGCATGCTGCAAGAAACTACCAACTATCTCGAAATAAAAGGAATAGAGCTGAATAAATGTGTTTTCTACCACAGGATTGTGGAGATGAATGTAACCTTTACCGAAGTTTTCATACAGAACATGTTAGACCAGGGCTCCACCCAGGAAGAAATAGACCAGTCATTGCAGCAGGCAAATGATGATGCAGATTCCCTGGAAGGGCTGGACGGAACCTGCAGGTTCGACCAGGCGGATTTAACTGCAATGCTAAACAGATGGAAAGAAGGCAATTATGCATCCAGTGATTATAATGTTGCTGAATGTGAAGGAGACCTTCATAGCTAGCAGGATTATTTCTTAACAGCTTTCAAAGCTTGAACAAGAATTTTCTTATTATTGTAATCTTTAATGATTTTTTCAAGCTGGTCATTTTTCAATTTTCTTAATTTATAGACGCTATCAATCAACAAAGGCATTGCACGGATAATATTATCTACAATTGTGATACTAGCTGTCTTTGAAGTCCTTGACATTGGGTTTAAATCAACAGTTATGACCTTTTTGTCCATCCTGCGCAATGCCTCGCATCTGTCTCCATCTTCAAGAGGAACAAATACAACATCAGCCTTGTATATGCCTTCTGGATTGCATCTGCTTCTGTTGGACGCAATTCCTGGAATAAGCTTCTTTTTTGGCAGTAAAACCTCTTTTGCACCATTCCTAAGCAGGTGCCGCTGTATCTTTATCTCGCGTTTCTTTGAGGTGTGGAATATGTTTATTTCGAGTTTTCCATTTACAAGCTTTGAAAGCTTAATAAGCTCTCCTGGAACAAGTGCAGCAGCATTCCCATTAACAGAAATAATTGCCTTTTTAGCCAAAAGCAGCATTGCTGCTCCTGCTTCAATTGCCTTTTTAGCAAAATCATGTGTCCTCTCGCCAATAATATAATCAAGCGCTTCCCCTCTGCCATGTGCAATAAGACCATGCGGAGAAGTGATGCCTCTCTTTACTCCATCAGCTATTCTGTCGCGTATCATTAACGACAGATACCTTGGATGGGATTTTGGGGCATCACTCATAGTAAACAAGCACCTTTGCTGGATATTTTAATCTTTTTGCTTCCTGAAAACCAAGTATCGCTGAAAACAGCATTTCCAAGCATGATCATTGAAGCAGTTCCACCCTTATTTTCAATTTTTTTAACCAGATTCTTAACCCTTTTGTCGACCATTAAACCGCTGTCAGCACTAAACTCTTTAGATGCTTCTATTATATTTTTTAATAATTCTTTTTTATTGATTTTTTTATTATTGATTATTTTTTTTATTGATTTTAATGATTTATCTCCTGCTTTATTGACTTTAATCTTTTTATTTTTATTATTGATTATTTTCTTTGTCTCTAACTTTGAAAAGAACTTATAGTAAATATTCTTGTCGGTAATACCCAAACTCTTGCCCTTTAATGGCTGCCCTTGTGTGAATTTTGCATTAAAACCGCCGTTAAACTGGCCACCAACATCCCCCAGGCCGGTGTGATTCTTAACCTCTGCCATATGCGCAACCATTGCAAGCTCTTTTTTGTTTTTCTTAAGTTTAAGCAGCCTGCCAAGAGCATATGCTGTTGCTATTGCACAAGCTCCAGTCACACCAAAACCAGCTCCAAGAGGTAATTGCGACTTAATTTTTACCTTAACTGGCTTATCAGTCAGCTTCTTAATCACGGAAGTTACCGTCGGTAATTTCAATTTTCTATTATTAAAATACATTGAATTTGTTTTATTGAAAGAAACTGCAACATAAACACCTTTATTTACTGTAAATCCAACACCTAATGAGTGTTTCTTCAGCGGATTCTTGTTATCAATAACCCTAAAGATACATGAAACGTTTCCTGGAGCAAATGCTTTTGCAGTCATTTTAGTAAATCAATCAACTCACTAGCAATCTTTCTTTTAGTTCCTTTTATATTTCTTACTTTTTTCTTTTTATCGACGATAAATACATCATTATTCTCAGAGCCAAAAACACCTTTGCCAACATCATTAGCAACCATTAAATCAGCTTTGGACTCTTTTAATCTATTAAAAGCACTATCAACCAGCTGTTTTTTACTTACTTTTGATTCAGCCTTAAAACCAACCAGCTTTATTTTCTTGTTTAATTTTTTAATTTGATTGATTATTTTTATGGTTGGTTTAAGTTTTATTGATAATTTCTTATTTGATTTGATTTTTCCTATTGATTTATCGACGCTAAAGTCAGATACAGCAGCAGCATGGATAATTACATCATTATTTTTAATATTCTTTTTTATCATTGAGTACAAATCATTAACTTTTTCAATCCTTAAATCCTTAAAAAAATCATAACTGGGCTGTACTGTGGTGTTTCCCCTGATTAAAGTTACTTTAGCTCCCCTTCTGTGAGCCTCTTCAGCGATATATATACCCATCTTCCCAGAGCTTTTGTTAGTTATGACCCTAACATCATCAATAGCCTCAGAAGTCCCACCAGCTGTGATTATTATTTTCTTATTTTTTAATTGATTTTGTTTATTAATAAGGTCATTAATGAACTTCTCAATCTTTTTCACATCAGGAAGCCTTCCAATGCCCTTATAACCGCATGCCAAATCACCATGCTCGGGCTCTATAATATGGAATCCTATCTTTTTTAATTTTTTAATATTGTTTTTTGTTAATTGATTGCTCCACATCTTGCAGTTCATCGACGGACAAACAACAACATCGGCCTGTGTAGCAAGCACAGTTGTCGTCAATAAATCATCAGCAACACCATTAGCCAGTTTAGCAACAACATTAGCAGTTGCAGGAGCAATAACAACCAAGTCAGCCTTGTCAGCAAGAGAGATATGCTTAATGTATTTCTTTTTCTTTATGTAATCAGCATAATTGAAGTTTTTTTGGAATAATTCAGATGCAACTTTGTTCTTAGAAGCCTTTCTAAACTCAGTATCGTGTATAAGTTTAGTTGCGTTCTCAGTCATTATTACATTTACATTATATTTTTTTGTTAGAGATTTAACTAAGTCAACAACCTTATATGATGCTATGCCAGAACTTACCCCCACTATTATGTTTTTCATTGTTTTATCTTATTACCCTCGTTAAGAATTATAACTCTAGGCTCAACTAATTCTCTATCATCAGCCATAACATAAGAGATTATATGCACTTTATGGCCTTTCTCACACTTCAGAGCAGCAGGACCATTCATTCCAATTACACCAGAGCCCCGCTCACCAACAATAACATAGGTTTCAAGCCTCTCACCATTATCTAAATCCACAATCTGAACTCGTTCGCCTCCAATTAAATTAGCCTTCTCAACTAATTCCTTATCAATCGTAATACTCCCTTCATAATTTACATTAGCCTGGGTAATAGTTGCATTATGAAGCTTTGATTTCATTATTGTTCGCATCATTTAAAGCACTCTTTATCAGAAGGAAAATTACCTTCCTTAACATCTTTGCAGTATTCCTCAACAGCCTTCTTTATCTCATCCTTAAGATTCGCATATTTCCTTACAAACTTTGGGGTTTTATCAAACAATCCAAGCATGTCATTGCTTACAAGCACCTGGCCGTCGCAATAAGGCCCAGAACCAATTCCAATTGTAGGTATCTTTACTGTTTCTGTAATCTTCTTTGCCAAATCCTCAGGCACGCATTCGAGAACAATAGCAAAACATCCAGCCTTTTCCAGGGCAATCGCGTCATTCAGGATATTTCCAGCGCTTTCTTCGTCCTTACCCTGCACCTTCATCTCTTCAGCTGTTTGCGGCAGTAAACCAACATGCCCCATAACTATTATATTTTCCTTAACCAATGCCTCAGCTATCTCTGGTTTCCCCTCTATCTTTACTGCATGAGCGCCTGCCTTTATCAGTAATTTTGCATTCTTTACTGCCAAACCCATTGTTTCATCAGAATTATACGGCATGTCAGCAACAATCAGGCAGTCCTTTGCTCCACGGGCAACAGCGCCAGTATGCCTGAGCATGTCTTCCATAGTAACCTCTTTAGTGCTCTCATACCCTAGGACAACATTTCCTAGAGAATCTCCAACAAGGATTATATCAACACCAGCCTCATCAATTATTCTGGCAGCAGAGTAGTCATAAGCTGTTAAAACTGTAATCTTCTCCTTGCCTTTTGTTGATTTCATATTTCCGATTGTTCGTCTCATTTTATCCTGTCCTTTAAAGCAGCATGGATTAATGGCAGTGCAATAGTTGCATCACATATAACATCAATATATTCCCCCTTCTCATTAAGCTTTCCCCATGAAATTCCTTCTCGCAGCTCTGCACCAGAGCTTCCGCCTGGCTCAGGCCTGTCCATTGTAATCTGAACACCGTACATTGCGCCTTTTGAAAACTGCATAGCCTGCTGTATGTGGTTCTTTGGGACACCACCGCCAACATAAACAACACCTGCCTTTTTGCACGTCCACGCAATATCCAGCATCTCCTTAAGGTCCTCAAATTCACTCAGGTTTATGCTCTTGCCTTTAGCAAGGTTTCCCCAGACCATCAGCCCAATTCCTGAATCAATCAGGGCAGGGCAGAACACAGGTATCTTGTTCTTAGAGCAGCTTTGCAGAATTGATTTCTTGTCAACTAATGCTCCAAGTTTCCATAAAAACTCATTAACGCTCTTTGTCATACTTAATTTGTCAAAATGTTTGCTGAAGAAATCCTCCATTCCCTCGTAAACCTCATTAGGCATATATGATTCATATATCCTGTCAATCTTCTTTTTGTGCAGCTCTTTGTCGTCAACATTACTTGAGCCCTGCAGATGATTATAGCCAAGAGCCTCAACAAGGTCATGGGTCAGATTAGCGCCGGTTGTGACCAGTATATCGACCCAGCCAGAGTCAAGCATATCAATGATAATATCCTTCATCCCGCCTGGAACCATTGCCCCAGCCAGGCCAAGAAATACCTTGCAGTCCTCGTCTTTGACCATAGATTCCCAAATATCTGCAGCTCTGCCTATCCTTCCAGCTCCCATAACACCGCTTTGTTTCATCTCTCCAACTAGCTCATTCACCTTCATTCCTTCTTTTATATTTATCTGTTTTACAGGCTTCATTAGTATCCTCTCTTAACAATATTTCTTCTAATCCTCTTTATCCTGAATTTGTCTCTGACATAATCCACTGCCCTGTTGACGTCAAATTCCCTGCAGGAGAATATGTCAAAGGCAAAATAGCTTTTTTTTGGGTATGTGTGGATGCTTATATGGCTCTCTGCCAGCAGGACAAATCCAGTTATCCCTGACTCAGGTTCCTGCTCTGCCTTGTATTCTACTATATGCGGCTTTGAAATCCGCTTCATGCCAATCAATTCAGGCAGCTCCTTAAGCATGCTGGATATTGCTCTTTTGCTGTTGATGCTCCCTCTATCGCAGCCATAACAATCCAATACCAAATGATTCCCAAGTCCGTGGAGTTTAGTTACTTTCATATAACCCTCACTATCAAAAACAAAAAAGAATACTCAAGCCCCTCTCATTCTTACTGAGCTCATAAGCCTGAGTTATAGAATAATATTTATAAAGCTTTGCTGTTACTTCACAAATCATGATACTTGTAGATATTCACGCGCATCTTGACCACATAAAGTTCAAGGATAATCTGGATAAAGTAATAGATAATGCAAGAAAAGCAGGCGTGAAGGCAATAATCACCTCTGGGGTTAATTCTGCTACAAACAAAATAGCCCTGGAACTCCAGGAAAAATACCTGGATATTGTAAAGGCTTCTTTCGGTCTTTATCCAATAGATGCTCTGGCTCATGAGCTTAAGATTGAGGCAGATTCATTTGTGAGGGATGTTGAAGAGCTTGATGTAGACCAGCAATTGGACTGGATGGAGGACAACAAGGACAAGTGCATTGCTATTGGAGAGGTTGGCCTGGATTATTACTGGATTAAAGACAAGCAGCAGGAGATGAAATTTGTCTTTGACAAGGTGATTGCAACAGTTGAAAAGATAAAAAAGCCAATCATCGTCCACACAAGAAAAGCTGAGCAGGACTGTGTTGATATGCTTGAAGCTTCTACAATAGACCCTAAAAAGATTGTTTTACATTGTTTTTCAGGCAATAAGAAGCTGATAAAGCGTGCAGCAGACAATGGGTGGAACTTCTCAATCCCCCCTGTAATAACAAGGCTTCAGCATTTCCAGATGATGGCTGAACTAGTCAACATCAACCAGCTTTTGACAGAAACAGATGCTCCTTACCTGAGCCCTTACCCTGACAAAATAAATGAGCCTGCTTACGTTGCTGAATCAATTAAGAAAATAGCAGAAATCAAGAAATTTGAGCCAGAAGAAGTCGCAAATAACATATTTATGAATTTTCAGAACATCTTTACCAGTTAATTAGAATGATACAAAAAACACCCTACTATTCCTACAGTATAGGCAGATTACCAATAGGCTGCCAGTTATGCGTTCAAGGAGCTAAGCTTGTTCTTTTTGTAACAGGTTTATGCTCGAGAAAATGCTATTACTGCCCTCTGAGCGATGTAAAGCGCAACAAGGATGATATCTGGGCAAATGAATGGAAAATAGAAAAAGTCAACGATATAATAGAGGAAGCAAAACTATGCAGTGCAAAAGGTGCTGGCCTGACAGGCGGTGACCCAATATCAAAGCTAGACAGAACAATTTCATTAATCAAATTGTTAAAAAGAGAGTTTGGAAAAGAATTTCACATCCATTTGTACACACCAACAAAACTAATAACAGAAGAAAAACTGAAAAAATTGTACAAAGCAGGCCTTGATGAAATAAGGTTCCATCCAGATATAGAAGACAATAAGGATTGGAGCAGGATAGAGCTTGCTAAAAAATTCAATTGGTCTGTTGGTGTTGAAATTCCAGTTATTCCAGGAAAAGCAAAAGAAACAAAGAAATTAATTGATTATTTGTCGAGAATAAATATTGATTTTCTGAATCTAAATGAACTCGAAATCTCAGACACCAATGCAAACAAATTATTGGAAAAAGGATTCAGGACAAAAGACAATATCTCCTATGGCATCAAAGGCTCAGAACAGCTGGCATTAAAACTGCTGAAATACGCTGAAAAGAAAATACCAAACATCCATTACTGCACTGCAACACTGAAAGACAAGGTGCAGATGGGAAACAGAATCAAGAGGCGCGCAAAGAATATTGCGGGGGATTATGATATCATGAATTTTGATGGAACCTTAAAAAGAGGAGCGCTTTATCTCGACAAATTAAAGCCAGGATTCGGATACAGAAGGAAATTGGGATCATTAAATAAAAATTCAATTAAAGATTTTATTAAAAAATTAAATAAAATAAAAAAAGAATTAACTGATGAATTCCACATACCTCAGAACTTGATTAATGTTGATAAGATTAAATTGAGAATCCTTATTGATTCTAAGATAATGATACAACTAATAAATCAAATAAAAAACAAAAATCTCAAACCGGCTATTGTCGAGGAATACCCTACTCATGACCAGCTGGAGCTCAGTGTTGATTTTTTATAGAATTCTAGTATGTTAAATCAACTTTCCATCACTCAATAAAATCAACAATAAAAAAATAAATCTGATTTTTGCTTTAATCCCCCATCTAAAGCAAAAATCATCTGCAGTCTTCCTTTCTACCATAGCTAAAAGGAAGGTAAGTGGATGAAAATTCCTTTAACTTAGTTGTGAAGGGAATTTTCAGATTGAATATTTTTCGTTTTTTCTTAATTATAAATTTTCAGATTGATTTTTCTTATTGTCCAACTATCAAAGATAAATTTATATATACCTTCTTTTATTTTACCCTCATGAGAAAAAGAGGGTTAAGTAAATCAACTTTAATATTAGATACTCTGATAATAGTTGTGCTAATATCTGCTGTAGGCTATTTTATCTATAGTTCTTTTTTAGGGGATAACGCCCTGGGCATAAGAACTCCTGCAGAAACCATAGAAGAACAAACTCCAGAAGAAGTGATTGATGAACAACCATCTGAAGAAGAGATTGAGGAGGAGGAAGAAGCCAGAAGATTCTGGGGTGAATGGGGCAGCGGACCAAGCGGCGGTGGCGGAGCTGGTAGCACGCCCGCTGGAGGAGCCCCTAGTGGTGGAACTGGTGATACAGGAACAACTAATGAAACACCGCCAGAAGAGCCAGAGCCTCCGGAAGAGGAGGAAACACCAACTGCTACCCTAAGTTTACTTGATTTTGATTATGAGATAATAGATTATGATACAGCAAAAGTCACTAGCCTAAGCTATAGCGCAGTTAATAGCAATGTTGGCTCAGTGACCTTGGAACTGTTGATTTACATCTATGATGAAAATGATGACGCTTCAAAAAAAGGCCTTGTAAGGGACCAGATTCACCTTGGAGAGCTAGGTTATGGGGAGTCTGTTACTGATACAGTCGCTGTCAGCGCATATTACACAGGAGACCTTGCTACAGAGAAGATACTAAAATTAACCCTCATAGGCTATATGGGCGGAGAAAGCTTTAATCTTGGTTCAGTAACACAGGATGTTCTGTTTGTATAGAAAAATTTTTATATTCCAATTTCCAGAGTTAGGATTATGAAGATAAGCATAGATACAAGAGAGGATTCTCCTGAAGAGATAAGGAAAGCAATAAGGATGCTGCAGTCTTTAGTGCATGACAAAGAAGTTTATACAAACTCAGGCAATATATTTGAAGACCCTGAGTCGATGACTCAGCCTTCACAGCCAGAATCAGAGGCCTCCCAGCCATCAGGAAACGTCTTTGGCAATCTGTTTGGAGACAGCCAACAGAGCCAGCAGCCAGAAGAAACTGAGGAACAGGAAAAAAAAGAAACTCCAGAAGTAATGATTTATGATTAAATGTCTATAATCTTGCCTTTCTTTCCTACATTAACTACCTTTGTCTTTCCTATCTTTTCTTCAATACCCTCTGCTTCGTGAACATGGCTGCACAACAATATATCCGGCTTAAATTTTTCAACAGCCTTTTTTATACCATCACTCCCAGGAAAGATATCAGTTAATTTTTCCATTAAAGTGCCGCTTGGATGGACATGGGTTACCATTATCTTCTTTTTTAGTTCTTTTACACCCTCAAATCCTTTCTTAAGCGCACCATATATCTCATCTTCTGTAAGCTGCGATAATCCAATATTAGCTCCTCCGCAGCCAAACAAGCCAATATCCTTGTATTTTATATAATAACCATGGAGATTTGTGACATTATAAAGCTCTGCAAGGAAATCTGCAGTTGCTATTGTTTCATGATTTCCCGGGATAAGAACAACCCTCTTTCCCACCTTTACAAAAGGGCCGACAATATTCTTTGTAGAACTCTCTGCCATAGTTAGGTCTCCGCACAATACCACTAAGTCAACGTTCTCCTTCTTTGCCTTCTCAGATAGTTCTTTAGCTAGTGTAGTATCGCCGTGCAAGTCTCCAGCAGCAAGTATCTTCATTTTATACAAGAAAAAGCTAATTTACTTTAAAAACTTTATCTCTTCTTCCTGGTTATTCCTTTTTTGCTTAAATCTATAATTTCAGAAGGGCTTGCTTTCTTTTCGCCTTCGTAAACTGCAAAATCAAGCTTTAATTTTATTGCTGAATCAATATCATCAACGCTTGTCATGAAGTTGCCGCCAGTTACATTTGCGGATGTTGTGACAATCGGCTTTCCAAACTCTTCAATAACCTTACCGAACCAATGCTCTGGAATCCTCACGCCAAGGGTACCCATCCCAAGATTAACGCTTTCTGCAATGCAGTCTTTATTTTTTAATTTTAGAATTAGGGTATATGCACCAGGAAGCTTGTCAATCCATTCTTCTGCTTTTTCATCAACTTCACAATTTTCCATTATCCAATCCTTTGATGGAGCTATTACAGAGAAAGGATTGTCCTGGCGTTGCTTTATCTCTCTTACCTTTTTAACTGCTTCTTCACTCTCAGCATTGCACCCAATTCCATAAATAGTGTCAGTTGGATGTATGAATACAGCATCCTGGACTATCTTCTTGAAAAGAAAAATCTTTTCCATTAAGAACTCTTCTTTGGTTAGCACTCTCATAAGAAGGAGAGAAAAATAAACTCTTTTTAAAACTTATGCTGCCAGATAGCCGCACATAAAGCCTTCTTCTTCGCTTGAAAGCTCATCATCCTCAAAGTAGTTTTCAACTCCTTCAAATGTGTAGATATCTTTTTCTTTGATTTCTTCTGTTTCCATTTTTATCACCTTAAACCCATTGGTCGCTAAACTGGACATCAAATGATTTTGCATTGTTCACACTCAAGTTCCTTATCTGCTGGTAAAACAACTTTTTTATAGTCTCCAAACTAGTATCGTTTCCATTCATTTTCGATCACCTCAAAATTTTTTTAAATCATCAAAAATCGAAGATTTTTGACTGTGCTCAGAAATGCTTTGCATTTCTGACATTTGACGGTGCTGGAAATCTTGATTTCCATCACCTCTTTTTATTTAAATGGTTTAATAAGGTTAGGCAGGAAGGGAGGAGGTGCTTAGTTGGGTGAGAAGCTTTCCTGCCCTCTTATTAAAAACCACATACCATAGTATAGTAGAACTCCTTTATATACCTCACGCGCGGTTGACCAGTGGTCAAAAATAGGGATTTTTGCGTTAGAGCAGCTATAATCCAAGAATTTCAAGGGTAACAGTGACCAGTGGTTTTAAGAATAAACCAAGGTTCCAACCACAACCACAAGGTTAGTTATAAGCCATAAAGTATAGCTTATGATTATTGGCTTTTGCTTATGCACAAGCCCATAGACTATCCATGGAATATCAAAAAGAGCAAAAAGCGAGAATGTAACTGCAGAAACTCCGGTAGCATTCTTCAAGGAGAATATCTTGATTACCTGCGGCAGATTAACCAAAGGGCCTATCACTGCTACAACCAACAGCATATTATCAAGACTCCTTATCTTTACATGAGGGTGCGGGAACTTTTCAAGGTTTTTTTGAAACTTACCAAGCTCCTTTCTTTTACGCAAGTGCTGAATACCAAATCTCATTCTAACAACTTGTCCAGACTTATTGTTTATATATTTATCTCAAATGAAATGAAAAAATCAATAATAAAAAAACTTAAATACATCAAATCTTGATTCCTTTTCTTATGAAACGCGTCCACATCATAGTCCAAGGCAGAGTACAGGGAGTCTTCTTTAGAGCACATACAAGAGACAAGGGAAGACAGCTTGGCTTGAATGGATGGGTTAGAAACCTTGATTCTGACAAAGTAGAGGTTATTGCAGAGGGGCCTGAAGATAAAATAGCAGAATTGATAGGCTTCTGCAAGAAAGGTCCTGACATTGCAAGAGTCGAAGACATTAAAGTAAAATTTGAAGAGCCAAAGAAAGACCTAAGACCTTTTAGTATAAGATATTAAGTTTGAAGATTATTAAATAAAAAACTCAATCTGAAAATTCCCTTATGCACCACGTTAAAGGAATTTTCATCTTATTCGTTTTCTTAAAGAACCACCTAAGACGAGTTTTGCTTTAAACAAGAGAAGAATGCAAAACTCAGATTTATTTTTTTTCGACTATTGATATTAATTTCATTGATTTTATTTTTTCTTGAATTAGAAATCACTCAGCTTCTTCTCAACATCTTTAAACTTAACAATTGTTGTATTTCCCTCAGGACCGCCTTCTGTTTTATCGACAGAGATAAACTTGCCTTCTTGAAGCTTGCTCACCTTCCTCTGAAATGTTTTGTATGCAGACTTGCCGTCAGCTTTCTTATACAAATCATAAATCTCTCCAATTCTTTTGCCTGTGTTTTCTTTTATCATGTTAAGGATAGTCCTTTCATCATCACTTAAATCCAAAGTTTTCTTAACACTAAAGTCATCCATTCTGGATAAAGCAGAATCAACATGCTCAGTGGTTATCTTTCTAGAGGATTTATTCTCAGCTTCATTAGCAGCCATCCTCATTAAGTTTAAGCCATATCTCATATCCCTCAGACCTGCTGTCTTCTTTGTAATAGCCTCAAGCGCTGCTGTATCAAGCACGCCAGGTATAAGGGCATAACCAGCCCTTTGCTTTAATATGCCGCGTGTCTCTTCCATATTATACGGCTTGAACTCAAGAAGCTCTGCCATCATCCTGGAACGCAGTCGTTCATCAAGATTAATCAGCCAATCCTTATAATTAGTTATCAAAAGAACTGTTTTCTTGTAAATCTCCTCTGAAATCATATACAAAAAGTCAGTATCCTCAAGCTTGTCAACCTCATCAAAAGCAAAAACAACAGATTTTTTGTTCAGGATGCCTTTAATAATCTTAAACAACTCATCGGTTTTTTTGTTGTGAGTCATCTTATAACCAAGAACATCACAAATCTCAAGTATAACCTTAAAGGAGGTATTCTTCTGCCAGCAGTTGATATAGATAGGAACAACACCTTCACTCTCATCCTCGAGGTCGCGAAGAACAAACCTTGTTGCAGCTGTCTTCCCAATACCCGGAGCACCAAAGATAAAGACATTCTTGCCGTTCTTCTCCATGAGCAGCGGCTTTATACAAGCAGCAATATACCTCTGCTGTTCCTCACGGTAAGGAAGAATCTTCGGGAGATATTCATAGTCCAGGGCAACCTCATTCTTGAAAAGAGTTTCATCTGACTTCAGCATATCGTTGAATAACCCCATAAGAAAAATTAATTATCGAATGTTTTTAAAGTTTATGACTTTCCAGCAGAGCCATTATCTTTGCCTTCAATAAAAACAAAGCTGTCTTCAAATTGCTGGTTTAGTCTTTCAAGGCCTGGCTGGTGGTTTATAGCTCCATAAGCCTGTCTTGATGCCTGCCATACTGGTTGGTCAATGTCTAGATAAACATCACCTAGTTTAGTCAATGCTTCAGTATCTGTTCTTTTGAGTATAGGGATTGAAAGCATTCTGCTCTCATACTCAGGAGCATTAGCAAGCTCTGCTCCTAGCGTTTTCAAGTCTGCTAATGCCTGTGGGCTGTAGACATGAGTTACAACATACTCAACATCAGAGCCAGTCAGACAAGCAGCTTGCTCTCTTAATATTCCGATAACCTTCTGCTCAGCTCCAGCAGCCAGATAGGCCATTACAGCATTCTTTAATCCTTCTATCTTAGCATTACCAGCCACTTTCAAAGCCTTATCGTATTCTACGTCCCCCAGCTCTTCCATCTCTGGAGCATCTGGGAGGGTTTCTAATAACGAGCCTGCATATTCATTTCCAGGTTTTTTTTCCAAAGCTGCCATTAGCTCTATCCTTGCCATATCCTTGCTTCCCTCTTTTGCAAGCACATAACCAAAGTCTGCATGCACATAAGCATTCTCTGGATTAACATCAATTGCCCTCTCAAAGCAGCTAAGCGCATTGCCAAGATCACCTAGCTTGAGAGATGAATGCCCTCTATCGTAATAAGCCCATGGATGTTTTGGGCTGTGGTCTATTAAGACATCCTGATAAACAGCAGCAAGAGCATAGTCTTTTTGCTGGAATAATGTTTTAGCAGTTCTGAACAGAGAATCCTCTCCATCACTCCAAAATACATCTATAGCAGTACTGACGATTCTGCTTTCCTTTATCGCCTCATCCGCATTTGGAAGCATGGATGGTTTCTTTGTCCTTAGCGCATCCCTTAACTTCTCCAGTTTTTCTAGTGCTCCCAAACTTTTGGCAATGTCAATAATTGCCTCAGAGATATCTACATCTATTGGTGCCTCAGGTATTTCAAGATACTCTCCTTTTGAAAGCTCATGCATTGCGTTGCTCACTGCTGCTTCAAAACCCAGCCCTATCAATGTTCTGGCTGCATCCCTCCAACGATAGCCGCTACAATCCCCTCCACCTGACATTACATATTGGACAAGTACATCTGTAATCTTATCCTTTTTTTCAGCTGCAATATACGCTTTAAGTGCTGCCACCAAAGACATATTATTATAGCCAGCCTTTAGAATTTTATCCCCTGCCAGCTCAAAAACCTGCATTCTTTCTTCAGGCTCAAGCCTGGAGAGTGTGATATAAGGTGCAAGACTAGAATTTTCATATGAGAATTCTGAAATAAACACTCCATCAATACTGGATAATGACCCAACAGCTGAGACTACTCTGTCAGAAAGCTCTTCTATCCTTTGTTTTTTTCCAAGTTCACCTTGCTTGAACTCCTTGCCCCTCCCAAAAAATGCAGTTATATTTGGCCCTCCTTGCGAACCATCTCCACTGGCACCTTCTGGTGCTCCACCAGTACTCCCTCGTGGCTTGTAAAATACCTTCTGCCCAGTTAGTGAGGTAATGCGCTCTAGTTCTGATTTCCCAAATTCATCTCCTACCTGTATTATAGCATCTCTAACCTTTGAATAGTCAATCCTGTTCTTATCCTGCGATATTGTGGGGTCATTCAATACCATTACCATTGCAGTTGGGACTGCACTCAGAAAGACAAAAGCTCTTTTCTCTCCTTTCTCTGGAGGAATAAATTTTTCTCCGAGCAGCTTCCTAACTGCTAAGCGGTTAGTGGCAGTGTCAGTAAGAAAACCAAAGTATTTATCCCAGGCTTCATCCCACTCGCTTACAGCATCCTTGTCTACCATCCCATGATTGATATTTTTTGTTTATATTTAAATCTTTCTATCGATAACTACACTAAAGTGATAACAAGAAATCAGCCTTTATGCTCGGCAAATATAAAATGCTCAAGAAGCCCCTTGACCTTGAATGGACTAGGCACCCTCTCAATAGAAAGCTCATACTCCTTTTTTGCGCCGCTTGTCCTTATACTTAAGTCACCGCAGCCAAGCAGCCTTTGCAAAAGACTTTGTTTGGCAACAACCTCAGTAATGCTGGAATACCTTATCGTGGTAGAATGCCTGCGGAATATGCCTTCCTGCAGAACTGCCCTTTTGTTAGAGATAAGCAGTTTCTTGTAATTAATCCTAATCTCACCATAAACAAGAACAAAAAGCCCAGCCAGGAAAAACAGGGAGGCAAACAGCTCAAGTGTTTCTGAACCCCCTTTAACAAACCGGCTGTAATAAGCCAGGTAAAAGAATAAAATCACAAATAGATAGACAGGAAGGAGACCCCTTCTTGATCTTCTAACGATTCTTATTACCCTTTCAGGCTTTTCAGCAGCTTCAACCATCTTGGTATGCAAATTTACCTCTTTTTTTGTCAATATCAGTTCACAACAATTTAATCTGAAAATTCCCTTCACCCGCAAGTTAAAGGAATTTTCATCCACTCCCTTCCCTTTAAGCTAGAGCATAAAGGAATGACGGCAGATGATTTTTGCTTTAACCTTTGCATTAAGCAAAAATCATATATATTTTTTAATAATGATTTTTTTGTTATTGATTACCTTCCTTTGACTTTTTAATTACCTTCAAACCATTCATGTAAGGAACAAGAACATCAGGAACCTTGATAGAGCCGTCTTTCTGCTGATAATTCTCAATGATTGCTCTAAGCGCGCGGCCAGTTGCAACTGCTGTGCTGTTAAGTGTATGGACAAACTCCCTCTCCTCACCTTTCTGGTACCTTACATTAAGACCAACTGCCTGGTAGCTGGTGCAGTTAGAGCAGGAAACAGCCTCCCTGTACTTCTTCTCGCGGGGCATCCAGGCTTCTAAGTCGTATTTCTTTGCAGCAACTATCCCGATGTCACCTGTGCATATATTAACAACCCTGTATGGCAGCTTAAGTTTCTTGAATACCTCTTCAGCATTGGCAATCAATTCTTCATGAAGTTTCCATGAATCCTCTGGCCTGCAGAAAACAAACTGCTCAACCTTGTTGAATTGGTGCACCCTAAACAAGCCCTTGGTGTCAATTCCATGGCTTCCAATCTCTTTCCTAAAGCACGAACTAACACCCACATATTTTTTAGGCAGTTCTTTAGGGTCAAAGATATCTCCACCGCACATAGCAGCAATTGGATGCTCTGAAGTTGCGATTAAGTAGCTATCCTCACCCTCAACCTTGTACATCATTGTTTCAAAATCAGCCAGGTCTGTAACCCCTTCATATGGCTTTCTCCTGAGCATCAGCGGCGGCTCAACCAGGGTAAAACCCTTCTTGACCAGTAAATCAACAGCAAATCTCTGCAAAGAAAGCTCAAGCAATGCAATATCACCAAGCAGATAATAGAATCCATTGCCGCTTACCTTAGCAGCCTTGTCAAACTCAGCACAGCCCAGCTCCTCAATAAGCTCTCCATGAGGCCTAAGCTTAAAGTCAAATTTCTTTGGCTCACCCCATTTCCTTATAACCTTGTTGTCGTTTTCATCCTTTCCTGCAGGAACGTCCTTGTGCAGAACATTCGGGAGCCTTGCAGTATAGAAATCAATCTTCTCTTTTAACTTGGCAAGCTCTTCATCAGACTTCTTTATCTTATCAGGCAGCTCTTTTGCCTCTTTTACCTTCTTTGATATATCCTGGCCTTTTTTCTTTAGCTCATTAATCTCCTGGGTTATAAGATTCCTTCTATGCCTTAATTCCTGTGCCTTTTGAAGCAGCTTCCTGTAGGCCTCTTCCTTTTTGAGAAGGTCATCTACCCATTTGCCCTTCTCAGCATCATTCCTCTTTTTGAGGTCTTTCTTGACTGCTTCAGGATTTTCCCTGATAAACTTTAATGATAACATCTTATTCTTGTTTATTTTAGTGGTATATAAATATCTTTCTAAGAATTAATAATCAATCAAAAAAAATAAATAAAAATTATTTCTTCTTCCTGGATTTGGCTTTTTTTGGCTTTCCCTCTTCCGCCACCATAACCTTCTTTGTTTTTATTCCAAAGGTAGCTATCAGCAGCCCAATCACTAAAAATGGCCAGCCGTTTGCTTTAAAGCCGAAATACAAGAACGCCAGATAGATAAATATAACTGATGCGGCTAGGTATAAGTCTCCTATTGCCCTTTTCCTTAGTTTCATTTTATTCTCCCTTTAAAAAATTAAAAATTGGCCCCTTATGGGACCGCGGTTACCAATTGTCCTGTTGTACTCTTTGCAAGACCGTCACCAGCAGCGTTTCCTACATCATATAATATAGTAACTCCTGCTTTTATCTTGTCTCCTGAGTTTAAACCGCCTGCACATGCTAGTGTAAAGTCAGTTGTTCCATCACCAGCTATCTGTACATCGGTTACATTAGAGGCGCAACTAGGTGTGTCAAGTACTACAGAATCTACCCATGCACTTTCTGTAAGTATGTTCTTTATCCTAATTGTCACATCATCAGTTGTTGCACTTGATGTAAACTCCTCACAAAACAAACCAGAACCTGAACTAATCACACACTTCTCTGGTAAAAATCTCTCTGGGCTTAGAACTCCAAAATATGCTAGTGCTCCTATGGCAATCAAAACAATTAAAATGGCCCAACCATAGGTCATTAAGAACTCCATTGCAGCTTGAGCTTTTTTGTACATTTTTACACCTCAAAATTTAAAAGATAAAATAAAAAATTTATTTATGGGACTGCTGTTACTAGCTGTCCTGTTGTGCTTTTTGCAAGTCCGTCACCAGCAGCTGTTCCTACATCAAATGCTACTGTAATTCCTGCTTTTATCTTGTCTCCTGAGTTTAAACCGCCTGCACATGCTAATGTGAAGTCAGTTGTGCCGTCAGCAGCTATCTGTGTGTCTGCTGTAGTAAAGGTACAACTTGGGTCATCAAGAGTTACAGAATCTACCCATGCACTGTCTGTTAGTATGTTCTTTATTCTTATGGTTACTGTATTAGCTGTAGCACTTGATGTAAACTCCTCACAAAACAGACCAGAGCCTGAACTAATCACACATTTCTCTGGCAAAAATTTCTCTGGGCTTAGAACACCAAAATATGCTAGTGCTCCTATTGCTATTAATACAACTAGGATAGCCCAACCATATGTCATCAAGAACTCCATTGCAGCTTGTCCTTTTTTCATCTATTTCACCTCTTTTTTTATTTTTATAGTAGATTACAGAACCTACTTATTAACTATTACTCTTAAATAACTTATATATAAACTTTTTGTTTTTTAATATACTAGTATACATATTAGGCAACTAACTGGGGTATGAAATACCAGTCACATTATATTTTGCCAGATGATTAGCATCAAGCTTAAACCAGCTTGGGGTAAAGTTTACTCTATAGTCTCCATTGCCATCCCCATCCCAATAATGATAATCAACAATGCTGCTCTCATAATCTATCTCTAAACCATAATCACTTAATTTTTTCAGGTTTACAAGGCTCTCTATTCCATATGGAGAGCTAGTAAGGTCATCCTCAAACCTCATAAGAAAGCTTGGTGCATCAGGATTAGCTGCATACAAAGAGTTTTCTGAATGCGCCAATAAATTAGACACATTCCATGTTCCATTGTAATAAGCATAATTACCCTCAAACTGAGTTTTATTGACAACATTCGTTGTCCTGCCAAAACTATACACAATGTAAAGCGGGTCTTCAAACTCAACTATGCTGATGGATGTCTCTGTGTAGTCTTCCATGTCCCAGGAAGCTATACCTGTTTCATCTTCAATAAAGAATGTCATATTTGCGCTAATCTTTACATGCCAGGGATCATCCTGGTAAACATTAACATCATTTATAGTTAGGTTCGCATATATGTTGAACTTTGAAGCTTTTCCCTCAATCTTTTCCACCCAGTTCGGGAATGTGGATGCAAGCATCAAAGAGGAATTTATTCCTTTAACTGTTCCATTCAATAGAGCTTCCTTAAAACTTGATTCAGTCTCATCCAAAAACACTCCATTAATAATAATATACTCCTCCAAAGCCAACAAAGCTCTATAAGAGGATATATACAGTCCACGTTCAGTGTCCCTCTTTAAATCCTTTAAGAAATCATTCATAGACTCTACCCTCATCTCAATTACAGTCATTTTTTCCCCAAGCCTCCTATAGCTGGGAATCATAAAGATGAAGATAAATATGATTAAAAAAGCGATAGTGATTATTGTGAAATACATTCCTTTTTTGTTCATTTCCACACCCTAACCTCAACTAAAGTCGGCCCCCACATAAATGGTATCTTGCCGATTGATATAGTTTCTACATCCAAATCATTGGGGCCGAATTTAATGAACAATAAGCCGTCATTGTCAAAGTCCATCTGCCCAAATAAGTGGCATATTGCATTGTCTATAGCATCATCTGCATATTCTTCATCGCAGTTTGTAGTTTCATCAAAACTGCAGTCTTTTGTTCCGCTGTATGAGGCTGGAATTGGTATAGTCTCATTTGTGCCGTCTTCAAATTTTATAAACCAATTACAACCCTCTGCTTCACTAAACACACCAGTGTAGTTTATGTCCACATCAACCCCGCCGGTATATATGACTCTGTTATCATGAGAACCGCCAGTTGAATTCATTGAATTTACCCCAGTGCTGACCCTTACTAGATTTTCCCCTGCACTAATAAGTTCTATAGGTATATTTACCACATAAGGGTCCCCGAGTATCTGATAGTCATCACCATAAACAGACAGATTGTAAAAATAGCTCCAGTTTCCAGAATAATTTATCAAGGCCCTGTCTGTCCATTTATCACCTGAATAGGAAGTAATCTTTGCGTCATAGACAATAATCTCATTTGGGACAGAGAACGTTCCCTCTGTTATATTATTGTCAAATTTTGGGCTTTCTATCACCACAGGTATTTTTCCATATTCATAAGAGGACATTGGAAGTGTATGGTTGAATTCAATATAGGAACCAGGGTAAAGAATAGTCGTGGAAAGGTTTCCAGTTATAATGGCAGTTTGTTTTTTGAAGGTCACATTCAGGATTTTCTCTGAGATGATGTCATAAATATCTTTCAGTGTACTTGCATTATCACTTGAGTAGTACTCTCCATCACCGCACTCTGCTACATTCCTGAGGGTTTGATTAGCCATAGTGCACGAATCAACAGGGCCAAAGCCAATAGAATAAACTGTTGTATTCAGCTCCTCATGTACTCTACAGGAGCTCCAGTTAGCGTTTTGGCTCGCGCATGAGCAGTCATTAACCTCACAGTCATCAAGGCCACCATAACATCCTGCTGCCCCAAGCCATAAACCTTCATTAGCAGGCAGCCCAGTTCTTGTTCCTTCGCATCCAGAGGCAGCCTCACATCTATGCGTAGGGATTCCATCTGACATCACAACAACAGATTTTATCCTTGACGCATTGCTTTGCTCATCTAAAATTTTATAGGCATCATTTATTGCACAGCATATGCATGTTCCTCCCTGGGGAGAATAATCCCCCACCTTCTCTTTGAGGTAACTTGCATTGTTTGTTAGGCCTTCTTCATACACCTTTCCCCTGTAAGGAGATGATGTATCTCCATAAAAAGCAGACAAAGCAACCCTGTTCCGCGGGTCCTTTAGGATGTTGTCAATAAAATCCTTATCAAGACATTTTGCTAAGGAAACCCTTTTTGTTGAGGAATTATAGATGTCAGCATCAGAGCAATTTCTTTCTACGCCACCACCCTCAGAATCTAATCGATACTCCATGCTTCCTGAAAGGTCAGTGATTAAAACTACATCTACCCCACTGCCCTCTACCCCAATATCTGTCAGGTTTGACGCCATGAGCCCCATCCTTATTGGCACTGTCTTGTTGCTTAAGCTGGAATAGTCAAGTATAAGGCTCAAATCCTCGTCAGGGATATCAACCTCTCCGCTTAAATTGTAATTGTATACAATCTCCCCGCCTATGCTTAGATATACATCATACTCACTATCACCATCTAAGTGGATATCCATTGAGTTTAGGCTTCCAGGAACATAGAATGAGGAATAGATATTAATAACCCCCTCTATGCCAGGGAAATAGTATCTCCCGGTTCCATTCCCTTCGTACAGCAATAAGTCAGAAGTGCTGTAATCTACCCTGAAGTAACCTCCGCCAACATATTGCCTGCTTGTATTAAACTTAAGCAGGATGGTGTTTTCTCCTCCATGGAAACTAGAAAAATAAGTAGAGTTTATCTCCCATTCATCTGCCTGCATTTCCTCGCCTGATGTGTAATGTCCTGACATATTGCCGTTGATGTATAAATCAAATTCTCCGCCAGCATCAAGCTCCATATATACATAATCAATAGAATTTATATTATCCGGCAGGGCTATTCTCTTTGTTATGTTGCCGTCCCCCTCATACCCCCCAAAGTATGCGTAAGCAGAGGTAGTTCTCTCGTTTATATTTGATAGAAAAGCCCTCGAAGCAAGCCCTTCTATGGTTTTCTCTTTTTCTATCCCTGAAATCAGCTGTTTCGATGAGATTAACTGCGTCGCAGGTTCCTGGCTTGTTGCGTAAATAGGGTCTTCATAACCTTCAATCCAGACCCCCATATTATAATAATCAGGCACTAAACCGCCAATTGTAATATTCAATAGCTCTGTGGCCAGCTCCTCATCTCCCCCCACCTGAAACCTCAGGGTTTGTTCCAAAATCGTCCTGTCCAAATCAGTTATATTGCTGCTGTTGAGCAGCCCCACCACAGCAGGGTCATCAATCTCACTCAGCTTGATTGTAGACAATATCTGGTTAAGGTCTGAGGAAAAATATACTGGCTGCGTGCTTGAAACCCTGCTGGAATAATAAAAAGAAATCAGGATAATAGCAGATAAAATAATTGTGACAGCTATTAGGGCATCTAGACTAAAAAAAATTCCTTTCCTTACCATACATACACCACTAATTTTATTATGCTTGAATTGTAAAAGGCGAATCTCTCTACCTTAATCAGATTTTTAGGGTTTTCAGCAGAGTAATTCTTGCCTATACTAACCACATCCCCAACCTTTAATGCTGTTCCATTCCTATCCTCAAAAAATAGGTGGTAATCATACATTGTAGAAAGCAGCCTTCTGCTGTTCGTGTAGTCTGATGAAGCTATGTCTGAAAATTGCTCAACCTTTTCTTTGCTTAGCCTGGTATCACCATCTGTCAAACCAATTAAGGTCACATTAGCAGTTGTCCAGTCCTCTGGAAAACCTGCAGAAACTAAATAAGTGGAGATAAGTTTGGCGTCTAACAATATGTTGTCTACATCCTGCTGCTCAGAATCTATAATATTGCTGCTGTACTTGTAAAAAGCAAGCAGTGCAACTAGAAATATCAGTACAGCTATCATAAGGTCAAGACTCCAAACCTGGGATTTCTTAGTTAAGATAGATAATGCCATTTGTTTTGTTTATCTTATTATCTCCTTTAGTGATATTTCCGACAACAGAAGGAATTACCCTCCAGAAATCCTGTCCCTCTAAAGACAGTATAACCTCATTTCCTGTTATAGAAATATCATAGTCCTTGTTGCCTATCTTTGCTGGAAGCGTGAATTCCCTGTAGTAGCCGTCCAAGACCCTGGCTGCAAGATTTATCTCTTTTTGTATCTTAGTGGCAATATCCTCTCCGGTTATAGATTCCCTCTTTCCGGCAATATACGTTGTTTTGCTTGAAATCACGCCCAGCATCATGCTGAATATAAAAAGTAAAATACCAACTAAAATCATGAATTCCATTGCTGACTGTGCCTTCATGTGCTGTTTATCCATACATAGCCCTCTTTTGCCTCTATAGTTATGTAATGGAACCCATATTCTGTTGATATATTGCCCTGCAGACTAACAGAAGAGGGATAAAATATATCTGTCTCGCCAGATGGTGTCCTGACTCTGAAAGAAAGTTCATCCGGACCAACAGTAATTTCATTTATCCCGTCAGGCAGATAGGCCTTAATGGTGGTCCTGGAAGGCTCTCCATAATAATACATTGACTCTGCTGTATCTACGATTTCCTTCGCTACCCTATCTATCTGCTGTGTGTTTATAGTCGATTCTGTTCCCTTTGAATAAAAATAGGATATTGCAAGCAGGGAGATAGCAACCATAGTTGCAATTCCAACAATAGCCATATATTCCAGGCTAATTTGACCTCTCTCAGAAACTTTTCTCATACATTACCTCTTTTTTTCAAATAAAATACATTGAGTGGTAGTCTACTATTTAAATTTAATTGAACTCCTTTTGCTTTAACGAATCAAAAAATATTTAAAAACAAACTTTTATGGATGTTTTCTATGTACAGAAGAATTGTAGCAGAGTATATAGAAGACGAGCTTAAGAAAGGGAAAACAATTGTTCAGGTCAGAAAAAGATTAACCAAGGTAGGCTATGACAAAAAAGACCTTAATGAGGTTTTGAGAACCTTTGAGTATAGGGAAGGTGATTTAAAGAACAGGGAGGTCAAGTTAGAAACTACAAAAACAAGATTAAACGTTTTATTTGTTGTTAGCCTTGCCATCATTGTTATGAATGCAGCATTCTTTTTTTATTATGCCTACAGTCAGGACATGTCATTCGGTGGGATACCCACAGGATTGACAATAGCAAATACAACAGTGGAAGAACCTCAGCCCTTGGAAAAAAACCTGAGTATCTCTAATTCTTCTTTGGAGGGGACTGGAGGTAATAGGGAGATTGAAGAGATTAAGTTAGGTTACTATTCCTAAATTAATACACATCTTTAAAAGATAAATTGATGATTATAATATTAAATAGTTATAGGTATAAAATTTTAATCAAGATGGCTAAAAAGAAGCATTCAAAGAAGAAACGTCCAAGCAGGAAAGAAAAACCAAGAGAGGAGCCGACTAAACATTCTTCTCTCGGAACAATCCTGGTAGTGGTAGTTGTTTTAGCGACCTTGACAGCATTTCTCTGGCTTTCGCTCAAACACAAGACTTTTAGGTTGGATTTTGGTGGGTATAATTTTAAAATTTTATTTGTGGAGCGTAGCCTGGCTTTTTATCTGGCTATCTTTCTTATAGCACTAGCAGCCATTGTCCTGTTTTATAAGATAATATCCTATGTTAAATGGAAGCGTAGATTGAAAGCTATATTCAAGGGCGGAAAGGCAAAGGAAACCAAGAGAAAAGCAATAAAAAAATCCCCTGTAAAAACAGAGAAGAAAACAGCCCATAAGATAATAAGGAAGGAAGGCAAAAAGGAAGGTTCTTTTTATTTCAGCCTGTTTTTGTTTTCGTTTGTCCTTTTTTTCGCAGCCCTCTTCCTCAGGAACACGCCAACCATGGTGCTGGCTTTGCTCCTAATGTTCCTATCCCTCCTCGGTTATAGAAAACTGAAAGGTTATGGTATGCCTACCTTCATTCAGATGTTTAAGAAGGGAGAAGCAACCTCATCTAAAAAATCACCAAGGCTTCCAAAAATAGAGTTAGGAAGATATGAAACTGCTTTTGATGCTTTGCATAAAATAGTTGAGCAAAAAGGCAAGCTAAAGGTGTCTGTTATAGCCAGATACTTTAGCGTCAATAAAAAGAAGGTTGAGGAATGGGCCTCAATTTTAGAAGAGCATGGTTTATTAGAGCTGTATTATCCTCCCTTTGGTGAACCAGAACTGAGGAGGAAAAAATCGCTAGGAGGCAAGACCCTTGGAAACACGAGAACTGGATAAATATCAAATAGAAGCCGATGGCGTAAAGGTAAATATAAAGATATTAGGCGGAAAAGGAAAGATTGGGTTGTACAATCTGATTGTGCCAGAGCTTAGCAGACCAACCCTGGCATTGGTTGAGGAAATAAGGCGTGAGCTAATTACCCAGGTAAAGGTGAGTGCTGCTGAGATATTAGACCCGAAAGTCATGAATACATTAAAACAAAAGTTTAATGAAAAGGCTTCTGAATTATTGAAAGAGAAATTACCCACAATAAGGGAAGAAACCAAGACATTCCTGATTGGGACCTTGCTGCATGAAATGCTTGGGTTTGGTAAGATTGAATTCTTGTTGAACGACGGCAATTTAGAGGAGATTGTCATAAACTCCTCGAACGAGGCTGTAAGGATATTCCACAAGAAATATGGCTGGCTTGAAACAAACATAATAATTGGCAGGGAAGAGAAAATCCAGAATTACTCTAACATGATTGCCAGGCGTGTCGGCAGGCAGATAACTGTTTTGAATCCTCTGCTGGATGCGCACCTCATCACTGGCGACAGGGCAAATGCTGTTTTCTATCCAATCTCAAATAAGGGAAATTCAATCACAATAAGAAAATTCGCGCGTGACCCATGGACTGTAACAGATTTCATTAAGAACAAAACATCAGATTCCAATATATTTGCGTTAATTTGGCTGGCGATACAGTACGAAATGAATGTACTGATAAGCGGGGGTACGGGCTCTGGGAAAACCTCTTTCCTAAATGTTTGTATGGTTTTTATGCCGCCAAACCACCGGCTGATAAGCATAGAAGATACCCGTGAACTGCAGCTCCCCAGATTCCTATACTGGTGTCCTCTAACAACAAGGCAACCAAATCCAGAGGGAAAAGGAGAAGTCACAATGCTTGACCTATTGGTCAATTCATTAAGAATGAGGCCGGATAGGATAATCTTGGGAGAGATGCGACGCAAGCAGGAGGCAGAGGTTTTATTTGAGGCAATGCATACGGGCCATAGTGTGTATGCTACTGTTCACGCTGACTCGACTAACGAGACTATCCAGCGATTGATAAATCCTCCAATAAAGGTTCCTCCCAATCTGCTGGGTGCAGTTAATATGAATGTTGTTATGTTCAGGGACAGGAGGAGGGGCATAAGGAGAACATTCCAGATAGGCGAATTTATCGCATCTGAGGAGTCTGGTAAAGTTTCAGTTAGACCCAATATAATGTACAGGTGGAAACCATCAACAGATACTATTGTACAGCATGCACATTCAATAAGATTTTTTGAAGAGCTAAGCAGACATACTGGTTTGAGCCAGTCAGAGATAAACAAGGACTTAAAAACCAAAAAGAAGATACTGGATTATTTAGTTAAAAATAATATCAGGAGCCTGCATGATGTTGGCAGGGTAATGAACCAGTATTATCTTGATACAGATTTTGTAGTGAGTCAAGTCAATAAAAACTCAAAGCCAGACAAATTGCTAAAGAGCTGATATGTATGAGTGATTTTAATGTTTAAATTACCCTATTCCTTGCTGCCACTAAAAACTTTAAGGGAGCTTTCTTCTTTCTTCCTTGGCATCGGGGAATTCCTGCAGAATTTCTTTCCTTTTTTGAAAACAAGCCTAAAACAAGCAGAATTAGATATGTCAGCTAAGGAATACATGAGCATCTGTTTTTTATCCAGCATTATGTTTTTCATTTTTTTCGGGTTTTTTCTTGTTTTTATTCTTGTTTTGGCAGGCGTTGAAAAATTTCTTTCCTTTTCATTGACAACATCATTCTTGGTTACAATCCTTGTTTTTTTGCAGCAGATAGCGTACCCGAGGATGTATGTCAACAGGAGGATAAAGGGCATAGAAAGGAATTTGATGGGTGCTTTGCAGAATATCCTAATCCAGCTTAACTCTGGAGTTCCTTTGTTTGATATATTGGTTAATATATCAAAGGGGGATTATGGGGAGATTTCTAAGGAATTTACAACTGTTGTTAAAGAGATAAATGCCGGCAGACACCAGATAGAAACTCTGGAGGAGCTTGCCGCCACTAACCCTTCCTTGTTTTTCAGGCGTGCTATATGGCAGCTTGTTAATGGCATGAAATCAGGGGCTGATATGTCTAATGTTATCAATGAGATTATTGATTTATTATCGCAGGAACAAATTTTACAGATACAAAGATACGGCAGCCAGCTTAATCCATTAGCAATGTTTTACATGTTAATGGTTGTAATAGCGCCTTCCCTGGGCACCACTTTCCTGATTATATTATCATCATTTATATCTATGCCAGGGGCAGTTGCAAAGATGATATTCTGGGGGCTGTATGCCATCATTATCTTCTTCCAGCTAATGTTCATGGGTGTAATAAAATCAAGAAGACCAAATTTACTTGAGGAATAAATATGTACAGATTTTTAGCTAGATTTTATCCAAAGAAACTAAGGGAGGATTATATTAATCTTCTAAGATATTCGGATATCAAGCTGAACCCCAACAGATTTATCGGTTTTATTACTATTTTTGGTTTTCTTTTAGCATTAACAATCACACTTTATATGGCTCTGCTTTTTGGGACACCTTTCTGGATATCCTTTATTGTGATTTTTGTTGTGCTCCAGGTATTTGTTTACTTCTTTTTATTGTTGAGGGTAGATGCCAAGGCAAAGTTTGTGGAAAGCATACTGCCGGATGTCCTGCAGTTGATGACCTCCAATCTAAGGGCTGGTTTAACTACTGATAAGGCTTTGCTGTTATCTGCAAGGCCTGAATTTGGGCCCTTTCAGGACGAGATAAACAGGATAGGAAAGGAAATTACCACTGGCATAGACATTGGTGATGCTTTGTTGGACATAACCAAAAGGATTAGGTCTGAAATGCTGAAAAAGACTATGAACCTGATAGTTTCTGGATTAAGGTCTGGCGGCGAGCTGGCTTCTTTATTGGAGCAAACAGCCAGGAATCTGCGCCAGGAGGGAATCGTTGCCAGCAGGATAAGGGCAAATGTGATGATGTATGTCATATTTGTTTTTATTGCCGTTTGTTTTGGCGCCCCCATGTTATTTGGGTTAAGCACTTTCCTGGTAGAGGTTTTAACTACAAGTCTTGGTGCAATAGAAATTCCAGAAACCACTTTAGCAACCTCTTTGCCAATAAGTTTCACAGAGGTTACTGTCACTGCTGATTTTGTGGTAAGATATTCTATACTATTCCTGGTAACATCCGCTATTTTAGGGTCCTTGATACTTGGTTTGATATCCAGGGGAAAAGAGCGGGAAGGAATAAAATTCATACCCGTGCTTGTAACCTCAAGCCTAGTTGTATTTTTCCTGGTCAGGTTCGTAATAAGAAATATGCTTAGTGGCTTGTTACCTGGACCTTAGTTTCTTCTTTTTCTTCTTCTCAATCACGTTCTTTATTTCCTTTGCCTGCTGTCTAAACCCAAATTCCTTGCCTATGGTAAGTATCTGATAGGATGTGATTACAAATATCAGAAATGCCATTGTGATGAACAGATAACCGGGGTACAACATGTATTCATTAACTGTCTCCCTCCACATAAATAATTTTGACAGGGTATGCCAGATTGAGAATAACAGTACAAATATCAAACAAAACAGAAAATTGATAGTGTGCCTCCTTAAAGAAGACCCTTTTGATAAGGAGCCTATGGCCATTGAGCTCCATATAATAGCCAGTATCCCGAAGGATATAGTTACAAATCCTACTGCAACCTCAGTATCAACAACAAGCCTGAAAATAGCTGCTAATCCTGCTGCGATAGCTATTAGTCCAAGTACAGTTCCGAATCCTCTCTTCATTGAAAACACCTCTTTTTATTCTTCAAAATCCAGTATTACGTCACAAAATTGCATTAAAGCTTCAATTAGTTTTTCATCCTCTTCTTTCCTTAATGAAACAATTATCCCTTTAACCTTCCATACCCTCATCTTTCCAGCTAGAAAATGAACAAATCTGGATACAGTCTCTACATTATTATACATCAGCAGTGTTGACAAAGAGTCAAAGAAAACAAATTTTTCTTTTGAGGGCAAAGCCCTGACAGCCTGGTCCATTGCAACAGATATATCACTTAGATTATCTGGCGAACCTATAAATAAGCACCTATCTGTCTTTTCAATCTCGCCGCCAGATGTCTGGGTTACAGCATCGATGAATATGACAAGTCTATCATCAATCTCCTTTCTTTTGAAGACACCCTGCATAGTCTTGAATGGCTTGTTTAAGGTCACATAAACACCAGGTATGCTGTTATCAGTTAAATGCTTTATAATCCCCAGGTTGGTTTTTTGGTAATGCTTGGCATCAACAGTAGCCAATGCTACATACTCCTTTAGGTCCTTAAGCTTTTTTTCGAATTCCTCATCTATTTTTGTCATTTTTATTTGATACTTTCATTCCTCTATATTTAAATTTTTTGGATAGCTGGGAAATCACGATTTCCATAAGGTTTATATATTAAATTGATAAAGACTTATTTACGAATAAATAAAAAGGGTGATTTTATTGATTAATAAAATAAAGACAGGAATTCAAGGTTTGGATGAGCTGTTAAAAGGGGGGATAAGAGAGAAAACATCTATCCTGGTTACAGGCCCTCCCGGCACAGGAAAAACAATACTTGGGCTGCAGTTTATTATTGAGGGTGCCAAGCGTGGTGAAGCAGGAATCTACATCACTTCTGAAGAAACAGCAGCTGATTTAAGGCTGTATGCAGAAGTTCTAGACTTGGGTATGAAGGAGTATGAAAAAAAAGGTCTGATTACCTTAATGCAGCAGCCACTCCAGCCAAAGAAATTAATGTCAATAGCAGCCCCCTTGACTCTGATAAAGTCAAAAAATGTGAAAAGGGTTGTTTTGGATTCTGTAACCCTGTTTGAATATATGTACGGACAAGCGGATTACAGAAGAGAGGTCCTGAATTTTGTTTTAAAGATGAAGGAATCAGACGTTACTTTAATAACAACAGCTGAAAAATCCATAGTTGACGTAGATGCGATAAAGTATGAACCAGAAGATTTCCTGTTTGAAGGCATGATTCTTCTGACAAAAATAAGAAAATCCAATTCTTTTGAGAATTGCATATATGTGGCCAAGATGCGCGGCCAGGACCATTCAAAAAGCATAGTCCCTTTTAAGATAGGAAAGGGGGGCATAAAGGTATTCCCAAAACAGCCTCCATTTTCGCTGATAGAGAGAGATACACAAAAGTTCAAATGACACTGAAAAGAATCCCTACAGGCATCCCAAACCTGGATGGCTTAATACAAGGCGGCTTTAAGAAAGAAAGCATTAACCTTGTGGCAGGAGGTCCAGGTACTGGTAAGACTATCTTTGCAATGCAGTTTATTATAGAGGGGATTGAGAAAGATGAGCCTGGAATCTATATAACCTTTGAAGAAAAAAAGGCAAAGGTTTATGAGGACATGCTGGAGTTTGGCTGGGACTTAGCTAAGTTTGAAAAAGAGGGAAAATTTGCTTTTCTGGAATACACGCCTGAGCAGGTAAAGAAAATCCTGACAGAAGGCGGCGGAATAGTTGAGGCTATTATTGAAAAGATCAAGGCAAAGAGGGTTGTCCTGGATTCTATCACTTCTTTTTCCTTGTTGTATGAAGATGAGTTAACAAAGAAAGAAGCAGCCTTGGCATTATTCGAGCTTATTAACCAGTGGAATTGTACAGGCGTGCTGACATCCCAGGAAGAGGGCAAAGATGGACATATGGTTTCAGTAGCGCTTGAATTCGAGGCTGACAGCATAATACTGCTTTACCATTTTAAAAAGAAGGGAATAAGAAAAAGGGCTGTGGAGATATTGAAGATGAGAGGCACAAAGATATCTGAAAAAACAGTTGATTTAGAGATAACCCGGAAGGGGATAGTAATAAACCCAAAGAAGATTGAGATATTCTAGATTTGCTTATTTCTATTATTCTGGGCCTGAGAAAGCGAAAAATTTATAAAATACTGAATTAAGTAGGCTCTAAACGGAATTACCACGGTTGTGAAGTAATCCAGACTACATATGAGCAAAGATTTAGGTCTAACTACAGGTAAGGGAAAACTAACAGAGCGTGCGAGAGAAAGAGGAATCTCTCTCGTTGTTCCTGATTCTGCGGAAAAAATAACTAGTCCTGACGGAGAAGAAATTAAATCCGTACTAGTCATAGGACAGTATCTTTTCACTGGGCCAAGGATGGGTGTTTATCTAATAAATGGAAGCCTGGATGGTATTGTTGTCTATGGCGATGACCTTCAACAAACACGCCATAATGTAGTAATTCCTCCAACACACTACACCTTGAGAGACATTGACCGTGGTGAGTCCCTTAGGGGAACAGTGACCAGAAATCCACGACTAACATTAGAGCGTTTACATGAGGGTAATACAGTGTACGATTCTATTGCACATTATCTTAGGGATGTTGACAACCCATTTGATGAAGACCCAAATGTCAAGGCATCTCTTTGCTTAAAAACATTGGAGCTTGTTGGACAGGAACCTGGACACGGGATATACGAACCAGAAACCCCCTCAAGACCAGTCTTAGAGGGAATGGATAAAAAACCTGGACCAAGCCAAGTTCTTGTTACAGTTTATGCAGATACTGAAGAAGGAAGAAAAACACGTGCTGATGACATTGAGTCAGCAGCATATTCTGCTGCTCGTCCATTGAAACCAGGACAGCAGATAATTGCAGGAGACAGAATGTGCGATTTATCCCAGCTTTGTGCTGCATCAAGCCCTATGGTTTCTGCTTCATCAGGCTTAGAGCCAGCCACAGACCCTCGCAATCAGGCAAATGGGAGCTTTTACTGGGCATTAACAGAACAACAAAGAGCAAGGATGCCTTTTGTTCCGGAAGTAGACGCTCAAACCTTTAGGGCTAAGGTTAATTATGTCGCTAGCTTATTCGGCAGAGTGGATAGCGGCTTAGCAGGAAGAGAAAACAAGGAAAGAAGATACCTTGCAAGGGACGCTGTTGCCAGGAGCACAGTAATGGATTTATCAGGAAAATAAGCATCTTATTCTAAATCTACAATTGCTATCGAAAAATTTATATGTGCATAAATCAAGGAACACTTCTAGTACCTATTATGTTAGAGAATCCGCTTGTTAATCTTAGAATCAGAGAAGACGCTGACTTAGCTTATTCTATCCCCCGAGGTACTGAAATCGAATTTAGTTCTGATAATGGGGTTTGGAGAATAAGGGAAATTCAATATAGTTTACATAATTATCATGGTCTTGAATTAAGGGACGGCTCTACCACCCCTCTAAGAATAATTGGAAGGAGCAGAGAGGAAATCTCTGATTTGATTATAGCATTAATGTTAAAACCGAATGTTGCGCATGGAATTGCTTCAACACCTGGATACCAAGGTCAGACAATGTCCTTGTATGGGCTGATGGCCCAATACCCCTCTTTATTTGATAAACCCCTAAGAAAAGGACCCTCTCCTGTGCTAATAACCTCAGCTGTGTTAGTATAGCAATCTAATCCTTTCACCAGACTGCAGAGCCTTAATTATCCTTCTTCCTATTGGATTGTCTTTCTTTATCTTTATTACTCCTGTTTTTCCTGCTTTAGCTGACAATAGATATTCATCTTCTGTATAAATGTCAAACTCTTTGTTCTGCATTGTTATGTCAAGGAAAATATTAATTGATTTGCTTTTAACCCTTAATTCATACTGTGCCTCACTGGTTTTTCCCTTTTCTTCGCTTCCAGAACCAAGCTCCTGGATATCAATGCTTATGCCAAGCTTCTCTTCAATCCTGTCAATGTTTTGGCCTTGTTTTCCAATAATCCTGGGTATGTCCCTGGCAGGAACCTTTACAATTACTTTATGGGCGCTCACAACCTCTGCATGAGGATTATCAGTATACTTTCTAAACTCATCCTCGATTGTTTTCTCAGCTAATTTGTGGGCTCCAGTAACCTCGCTGCCCTTTGTGACAGGAACAACAACAGTCTGCTCGCCGTAAGTGTAAATCTCAAACTCAATCTTTCCTGTTTCAAAATTGACGACCTCAACAACAGGCCTTGCAAGGTCTGCCTCAGTCATGCCAGAGGGGACCTTTACAGTCATCTTAACACTTAGAACCTCATTAATGCCGCCGTTCTTTATGAAGACAACAGTATCAATAACCTGGGGGATAACACCCATCTCAATCCTGCCAATAAAACGCTGTATGGCATCAATTGGGTTTGTTGCATGAACAACACCAACCATGCCAACACCCGCTAATCTCATGTCAGCAAACAGCTTAAAGTCACCAGTGTTTCTCATCTCATCAAATATGGTATAATCAGGCCTGCATAACAAAAGAATGTCATGAATCTCTTGGGGAGTTCCTCTGCTTATTGCATACTGTGTCACACTATCAGGCAAAACTAAGTCACGAGGAGCTTCAACAGTCTTAACAACCTTTTCCTTTGAAGCATAAAACTCTGCCAAAGCCTGCGCAAAGGTTGTTTTTCCATGGCCTGGTGCTCCAGCTATCAGGATTCCTTCTGCCTGCTCTGCGACCCTTGTCATTAATTTCTCACTAAGCTTATAATCATCAAGGACTAGCTTTTTAACAGGCCTTACAGCAGTTATCTCCCATCCGTCTGAAAACGGTGGTGCAGTAATGACAATCCTGTATTTGCCAAGCTGAACAATTGTGCTGTGGTTTCTTTCTATCTCAATAAATCCGTCATTTCTAACCCGGGCTTCTTCAATAATCTCATTGCTAATGCCCTTTACTTCGTCCTGTGTTAACAGCTTCTTTGCCAGGGCAACAAAATCCCACTTGCCAGGCATACCCTTTTTTGCGTAAGGAACAACATTTTCCCTCAGATGAACAGACATGGTTGCTTCATCAAAGTACTTCTCTAATTTCAGCTTTTTCTCAGAAATTTCCTGAGCAATAAGTATAACCTTCACACCCTTTGCTCGTGCAGCTTCTGCCTGTATCGTATCCCCAGTCAATAATGTTGCATCCTCTTCCCAGGCAAGCTGCCGTATAGAAGCATCTATCTCCCCTAAGCTTGCATATTTAATATCATGGCCAGAAGGCCGTTTGCCTGCGTAAACAATCTCAAACTTAAGTTTATCAGCAAGCTCGCGAAGCTTCTTTAGTTCTTCAAGACCAAGAAAACCAATTGCTTTGCCTTCATTAGCCTGATGCTCAAGCTCAGCAAAAACAGCTTCATGAACAATTACTTTAGCTACCTTAAACTCTTTCTTGCTTATCCTGCTGGATAACAAACCCTCTATTATTATAGAAGTATCAGGAACAATCTTTTCAATTTTCTCCATATTTTCCCCTCTTTTATTTACTTTATTCTCACAGGGATTTATTGTTTATAAATCTATTGCTGGTGTTTACTTTTCTTAATAACGTAAGTAACTATTGTTATAAACACAACAGCAACCACACCCAATATGTAAACAAGCCCCTTTAAATCCTTATACCCAAGTTTCATTACTATAGACCTTAAAGCAGCCAATGCAATCTGGGATGCAGGAACATCTGTGAGGCTCATACTAAATGACTCTGTTTCCAGATACTGGTTGCCGGCATCATCCTTATACCTAACCCTTATCTCAAAATTATTCTGGTTTAACCCCAGGTCCCTGCTGTCAAGGTTAACCTTAAATGCGCTCTCAGCATTAAGCTTGTCCATGCGCCAGCTTTTTGGGATATTGCCGTGGTATAATTCTACAATAACATCCTTTGGCGTTGATAAGGACTTTTTATTTAGCAGAAATTCTATCGAGAATTCATCTCCGTATGAAACGCTATTGGGGTGGTTTAGGTCCTCTATTGAGATAGCTGGCTTATCAAGAACAGTGTACTTTATGTAAGTTGCCTTTGAGATATCAGGGTTCTCGGCTTTCACTACAAACTCAGCCCCGCCTACGCTCGAGGAAGAGACCCTGAACTCTTTATAGCCGATTTGGGATATTCCTAAGTCAAACAACCCGCAGTCATCATCACCGCACAACCTTACATCCTCCAGCAGGACATTCCCTGTGTTTTTTACAGAGCAGACCACCAGTGCATTATCTTCAAGATAAAATTCCTCCTTGTTGATGCTGCAGCTAAGGTCCACATTCCTTGAGTATGTCTTGGTTTCTTCTACCTCTTTTTGAGCACGTATGTCCTGTATCTCTTTTAATGAGTAAACCTTCTCTAAAAGAGAAGACTTGAAGCTTGTCTGAGCAGTGAAGTTCTTTGATGACCAGATAACAAAAGGGAATGTATAGATGCTGGTCTCTCTGAGGTCATCTGGTATGCTTATGGTCCAATAGACCTTCCTGCGTTCATTCGGTTTTAACAGGACGTTCTTTGTTTCACAGCAATGTATACTGACCTCAACTGGTTTTGATAGGTGCAGTTCTGTAGCATAATAGCTGTCACCAAGATTCTCAACAGCCGCCTCAATGAGGTTATAAGAGCCAAAACCAACCTCATCCTTAACAACAATCCCATACAGCCTTACTGGTTGTTCTATCTTCCCAGCCATCTCTACTAGTTCAGCCCTTGTTTCAAGGTCTTTTGTTCTCAAATCAACATCACGGCCATACCATAGGTACTTTGTAGAGGGGTCTTCAGCATCTACAGCTTCATTTAGGGTTATGTGTGTGGGGTCTATATAACCGAATTCACCATAGGTAACATCAAATGGAACCCAGCCATAGCCTGGGAAATAAACCTCTGCCCAGCCATGAGCACCCCATCTGTTTTCAATAACCTCTGTATAAGAGACGCCGGAGATAAACTTTGCTGGTATCCCTAAAGACCTTAGCATAGCAATAAACAGGTTTGTTATCTCATCACATACACCCTGCTTTTCTTGCAGCACCCATGAAGCCTTTTGGCTTACCCCCACTGTTAGGGTGCTTAGGTCATAATCTACATTCTTCTTTGTCCACACCCCGATATTATGGGCAACTGCGTAGAGGTCATCTTCACCAGCTGCAAGCTTTGAAGCCTGTCTGATTATATCTATATTGTCAGAATCAATTGTTTCAGACGGTTCTATATACTGTAAAACATCTTCAGGCAGCTCCTCAATAGGAAACCTTACCTTGCTTTTTACCTCAACCCTTTTGCTGTTGGTCACTACCTTAGAATCAACCCTGAATGATAATTTGCCTGGTGGCGGGTTATCCCACCTAAACAATATGCTTTCATCAATCCCTTCAGCTCCTGGCGTTGTGGTCAGGCCAAATACCTCCTGATTAAATCCATGGCGGGGAAAAAAAGAAAGATTTGCAATAACATAATCAATCTTGTAATCGCCTGCCTGGGGGATTATATCCATTTCAGACATTATGCTTAAATCAATGATTAGGTCCTTTGCATTATACACCTCTTGGGAAATAACTGCCGGAGCGAGGACTAAAAACATCACCAAGAACATTATTTTTTTCATCTATACTTTACTTTCATTCGTGATATTTAAATTTATTGGAACAAAATCAACAAAGTTTATATATAAATAATCAACAACAAATTCCTGTGCCGCGGTCGCATAGCCTGGCCATTGCGGAGGATTGCTAATCCTCTGTCCGCAAGGGCACGGGAGTTCAAATCTCCCCCGCGGCGTTTTTTATTTTTTTCTAAAGAAAACGATTAATCTTATTCCTATGTTTGATGTTTCCGAATCCAACTAGATTAATCCACCTTCTTAGTTGTTCCTTTCCATTTAGTTGAATTCTGACTTTCCCTTTTCCAATGTGATAGACCCCTAACCTGAAATTATATTTTCTTAGGATATCTACAAATTGTTTTTGCATTGGAGATGGGGAAACTTTCATTTCTAATCTTGGGTAGATCCTGCCATTATTGTTTGTAGTAACGAGGCAACCATCAGTATCAAAATACCCTCTAAGAACCAGCAAATCTAGATCATTAGACATAAATCTCTTGGGTATTTCTGCATTATTCCACTTTGGAGATAGTTTTAGACCTATATCTCTTGTAAGAAAAACTATCAAATCTTTTTTGAAAATAAATAGATCTGCTGTATTTTCATTCTTTCTATATTTTAGTTTAGGCTCTATTTCAAATAGATCCTCAATTATGCATTTAACATAGAAGATATACTCAGAATCATCCTTAGAATTGAAGGATATCTTAAGGCGATTATTTAAGTTAGGGTTTTGAGCCTTTAAGCTGATAGATCCATCTCCCAACAAGATACCTATAAACTCAGCTAATTTCTTTGTGTTTACTTTCTTGCCAACCATTCTTGCTCACCTCTTAGAGATTTTCTTCATTTGATAGAAAATCTCAAAAGAGAGCGTTAAGCGAAACTGCATAATTGATTTTTGTGTCGGAGACCAAAAATCATTATTTAGCAGTTTTGCGTGCTCTCTTTTCATTTAATAGTAAGTGTTACTCCTTTATATACCTCACGCGTGGTTGACCAGTGGGAATAAAAAGCTTTATAAAACACTCAAAGTTTCAACATAATTGTATCTGCCAGTTTTCCATAGCGAGGTAGGGCAGATGCTTGGGGAATTCCTGGCAGTCCAATCAGGAGTGCCCGGAGAAGTTCGATTTGAACTCCGGATGGCTCATAACCCTCAGGTCGATGGTTCAAATCCATCCCTCGCTATCCTTTACAAAAGGATAGGACCCAAAGATGTGGGTCTTTGAAATGCTTCGCATTTCTAACCCTTCAAACAAGTTTGAAGTTTCCTCACTTCGTTCGTCAAGCCCACCAACTTCTTTTAGAACAAGAATTTACTGAATTGAAACTTTACTGCCAATACTCTGGCCAGGCATACCCTTCTCAAAAAGAACTCTTACAGAACCATTACTGCCGTGCTCTTTGGTTACCTTCCCTTTAATCTCTTTGCCAGCAGGGCTTTTCCAGCTGACTGCTTTGCCAATTAGCTTTACAGCCGCATCTTTCTTGTTAACGCCAGCAGGCTTTACAATCATCTGGTTTGTAACCTGCCTATGTCTTCCACGTCTAAAGTTAGCAATTATGCCTTCCATAGGCTCAAGGATTAAGGTTTTATTTAAAAAGGTTACTTAAAATAAAATTCATAAAAAAAGAATCACAATCCCTAATATGATATAAGCAACTACTGGATTATACCTTATAAATTTAAATTTAGGTTTCCCTCTAAAAACCAACCAACAATGGTCAGGAGCAAGCCATGTCCCTAGTTGCCACCATTTTGGATGGCCGATATATACCTTATCTGCTACTCTTTTCATTTCCTTTAAACTGAAATCCGGGTTGGGGAGATGCTCAATTATATTAGAAGCAAATACACTAGAGAATTGCTTGTTCTTGAAGGGCAAAACACTATTAGCATCAATCTTCATAAAATTTCTAACATTGCGGTGGCGAACCACATCTGCATTTACGTCTCCATAATTTGTTCTTCCGCACCCTAGATTTAATATCGGCTTGTTTACTTTTTTTGCATACTTCCTTAGCTCTTTTGCCACCCCTTTGTCCTCTAGATATTTCACAAGGGTCCCAACATACCACCAGGCTGTTAGGGTCAGGGTAAAAACCACGCCTTTTATCACTGTTGCCAAAATTTTTTCAAACATATTCTAACCTATTTTAGTGTTTTATTTAAAAATTTTTCTAATTTGATTATGTTATTATGGCAACATAGTTTTTTTATATAAATTATATAATATGTCTTATATGGTGGGCTTGGAAGAACTTGAGGTTATGGAGCGTTTAGACCCTGGTTCAAAACCAGGAAGAGAGGTCTATAAAACAAGGCATGTAAACACTGGAGAGACTCTTGTACTAAAATGGTGGTCAGGAGAACATAGGGTTCACAGCCATGAGTTGCTTGCATCACTAGACCACCCACAACTGCAAAAAACCGTGCTTTCTGGAAATCAAGATGGAAGAGAATATACGGCTTCTATTTATGTAGATGGGAAAACGCTTTCTGAAGTTGCACTTACTTCTTATGATAATAAGGAATTAGTGAGGTATTTTATCGATGCATTAGATCCTTTAGACCACATCCACGCTAGAGACCTTATGCATGGGGATATAAAGCCGCATGACCTTGTGCTTAGAGAAAGCGATGGTAAAGTAGTTGTTATAGACCTTGAATCAGTAATGCCTCATGACCATCCGCTAGCAGGACAATGGCACGACCTTAGGTATGCTGCTCCTGAACAAAGAGGGCTTTTCTACTCTAAGTTTCCTAGTCAAAGGTCTGATATATACTCTTTAGGAAGGTCTATGCTGGAATTGCTTATTGGACCCCTTTGGTTTGATAGATATCTCAATACGATATCAGATATTGGTAATAACTCTGTTAAGGATTTTGTAAAAAAACACGATTTGATTGCTAAAGGCTTGATGCCTGCTCAATTAGTTCCTGTGCTGCAGAAAGCATTGAGCAACCAGCCTGAGGAAAGATACCAGTCCATAGGAGAATTAAGAAAAGCGCTCTTAACAGCTTATGAGGCCATGTATATTTCTAAAAGCCGAAAAAGGCCTTATATGATAAAATAAAGTATCACAGGCAAAAGCAAGCAACCCATTGCATGTTGTTGGTTTGAAACGGGGGAAATGCAATAAATGCCTGCTGATTTTGAAAAACATTTATATACCTCACTGGACTAATTAGTTGATAGATGATAAACATATTTTTGATAAATATGACTGCTGGATTTATAATTGGATTCTTAACTAATTGGCTGGCTATTCTTTCTTTATTCAGGCCAAGAAAAAAGATTCTTGGTTTTCAGGGATTAATCCCGAAATATAAAGAAGACATTGGGGAGAACATTGGTGGAAATGTTCATTTAGTTATGCCTGAGTCATTTAAGAAGATGCTGAAAATCCCTTTTGTTGGTAAAAAGATGCAATTAATTTTTAAAAAATCTGTAGCTAAAGAAATCGCTAAAATGTCCGATACAGAATTAGAAAAAATAGTCAGAAAGGTCGCAAGAAGAGAATTAAGATTTATCGAAATCCTTGGGGGAATTATAGGTATATTTATCGGATTATTTCAGGCTACTTTGATTTTATTTCTGATTTGAAATCTTATAGAATAAAATACAATATAACCGGCAAAAGCAAGCATCCCATCGCGTTGCTCCTCTTAACACCAATCAAAGCAGGAACAATTCCTATGCCAGCTGAAACAATCAGAATCAGAACCCCGATAAGACCTGAAAAGTATAGTACCAAAACACTTATCAGTGATATTACCCCAATACACAGCTTCCTGTAGTTTATCTTGCAGATTAATTTTGAAAATCCTCGAGTAATGAACAAAGCAAGAAAAGTAGCGATTCCCCCAGTAATCAAGGCAGCGCATAAGAAAGTAACAAGCTCCTGCATACCAATGCTCTTTATTATTTCCAGCACAGCAACAATTGCACCATTACGCGCTTTCTGAAGTGTATAAAGGGTTACAAGACTAAAGACAAAGTTAACTGTATTTATCCCGCCGACTAGAATCAGAAAGGCATGATTCCCTATGTTGCCAACTAGTTGCATTGATAATATCGCTGCCTGCGCAGAGCCAAGGCCTGGAAACATCCCAGTCAGGCTCCCGGAAAAAACAGCTGCGCCAATTGCCTTGAACTTATTCTTCTTGCTGACGTTTAACGATTCTGTAATATATTGTTTCGGCACTTCTGCATTATTAGATAATGACGTTAGAAGTGTACTAATCCCAAACAATCCAGACAGCATCGGAAACAAAGGCTGCTCGAGGTTTGGCAGGTTTAAGACAATCATCCCTAAAACCCCTGACAAAAGAAATACAAAAAATCCCCAAAACTTGCCGTTAAGGCCTTTTTCCTTCAGCAGCATAAAAACAACAACACCAATCAGAATCCATCCAATATACGGCTGGATAAATGAATAAATCTTAGGAACAAGGGGAACCATTATCGGTATTATAAGAATAACAACAATCAGGCACATCAAAGAGCCTATTGTAGTCAATTTAACAGCCTCATAACCTTTCCCCTCCAGCAGCAGCCTGTGCCCCGGCAAAACACCCATGACCATATCAGCATCAGGCGCACCTAAGAATATAGAGGGAATTGCGTCAAGGAATGTATGTGTGACAGCCATCGCAATAATAAAAACACCAAGAACAATTGGCTGTGTAAACCCAAGAAACCAGCCAGACAAACCAACAAGCAGAATAGAAACAAGATTGATGTGGATGCCAGGGATTAAGCCTGTGACGCACCCGGCGGCTATACCGCAAAATATGGCAATTATCGTCGACAAAAACATTTTTTCACCTCCTATAGCCCTTATTGTTAGATTTAATGGTTATTGGATGTTATTCAATTAGAATCAGCTAAATAAACAAACCGTTTGTTTATTTTTACTTTAATCTCGAAGTATTTTTCAGTTCTTTACCAATTACTCTTTATGCAATTATAAATAAACAATCCAAGTGCAACACTCAATGATTTTGTTATCGACATTGATTTAAGGAACTTATTAAATGAGAATCCAAGAGATGATGTTTGCTTTAGAGCATCATATGCATTTAGTTCTAATTCCTCAGAAGTCATATTTTTAGGCTTGAAAACAACCTCTCTATATTTTTTCCAATCATCCGGGTAATTAGAATACAATATTCTGTTTTCTTTGAACAACCTATCATAAAGTCTCGTGCCTGGCAGCGGTAGCAAAAAATGAAATAAATGTGCATCCAAATCAGCAGCATTAATAAATTCTATTGTATCATTAAAAGTTTTTTTTGTATCATAATCATTGCCAAAAATAAATGAACCCAAGACAAGCATTCCATGATCATGTATCTTTCTTATTATTCTCTTATAATCCTCAATTCTACCGAGGTTTATTCCTTTGCTCATCTGTTCTAGATTTTTTTTATCTAAAGATTCTATCCCTATAAATAGCCCCTTCATACCTCCATCAGAAAATGCTTTTAGAACTTTATTATTATCTGCTATATTAATTGATGCTTGCGCAATTGACTTCTTATTTAAAGGTTTAAGTTCATTGAATAACTTTATTGCCCTTTCCTCATTGCATTTACCTACCCCAAGTATATTGTCATCAACAAAGAGAAGATGTTTGCTTTTTATAGTCTCTATTTCGTCAATCACCTCTTTAATAGGTCTTTGCCTGTATGTTTCTCCACTGAAAGCTGAAACAGAACAAAACTCACATCGGAATGGACACCCTCTTGCTGTTTCAATATTTTGCATAACATACCTCTTTTTGAATAAATCTCTTCTAGGTATTGGTAGATTAACCATTGGTAGCCTTTCTCCATAGTAGAATTTCTTTAATGATTTATTTTCAAAATCATTTAAAACTATCTTCCAAACACTTTCTGCTTCCCCTATAACTACACTATCACAATAATTTATTGCTTCGTTTGGTAACATGGATACATGGACCCCTCCCATTACCACTTTAGCTCCTTTTTCTCTGTACTCTTTTGCTATCTCATACCCTCTTACTACCCCATCTGTTGTGCAAGATATCGCAACTAAATCATAATCTTTGAATTTCAAAGAGGAAACATTCTCGTCAACTATCTCAATAGTATGATTTTGAGGAGTATGTGCAGCCAGTGTGGCTAGCGCTAAAGGTGGAGCTAATGCAAACATATGCTTCTTACGCGTTGCATTGACAAATAGAATTTTCATTAATCTCCCTTTTCTCATACTTCATAAATCATCATATTTAAAATTAATGCTCACACAATCAATATTCAAGAAAACAGCTGCCTATTTAATGTAGTCACTAAGTCATCGGCCTGTGTTACGGCTTATCAATAATCTTAGTTATCCCCTAAGACTATTTGTACTGCATTTGTATTGCAGTGGGGCAAATCTTGGCTTGAAACGAGGAACCAACCACGCACATGCCCGTAACAATCCCTGCGAAAACACCCAGGAGAATAGCAATTAATATCTGCATGAACATTTTAATCAATTAATCAGCCTTATCCTGTCGCCAATAATCTCCAGCTCCCCTTCATACTCCTGGACCTTGCCCAGGACCTCAATATAATTCCCTTTCTTCAGGTTGATTTCTTCGTCTTTGAATAGCATGACCTTCAGTTTCTGGGGCTGGGTAATATCCATTATAACCACCTTATCAGTATCAACAACCTTGCTTACAGTCCCGATTATCTTGACGTTCTTATCCAAATCATCAATTGTTATTTCATCTATGTCTCTTTCCTCAACCTCAATAAATTCAGAAATAAAGAACAATACCGTAACACCTACGAGAGAACATACCAGAGCGACCTTAAGCAATGATTTCTCCTTCATAATGGAACCCCTTTTTATCTATGATAATATATGCAGAATTAGGGATATAAACCTGAGTTGTAGTGGCTAACACGACACTAAGATTCACAATTCCCCAATTAATACTAACCTTTTTAAATACCACATAATTTTTAGAGGACATGCCAAAACTGAAGTATAAGACAACAGCAGACATAAAGGTAAATAAGAATATAATAGACCAGGTTATTGGCCAGGACGCTGCAGTTGAGGTAATGAAAAAAGCAGCAGCTCAAAGAAGACACGTTCTTTTAATAGGTGAGCCAGGAACAGGCAAGTCTATGCTTGGTATGGGTCTGGCAGAGTTGCTGCCAAAAGAGAACCTTATGGATACTATTTCTTTTCCTAATCCTAATGATGAGAACGCCCCCTTGATAAGGACACTCAAGGCAGGCAAAGGCCGTGAACTAATCAAGCGTGCAAAGCTCGAGGGCATGACCCTGTTCAAGAATCAAAATGTGATAATGTTTATCTTAGCTATTTTAGCAATGATAGCTCCATGGTGGGTCAGGAGCTACTATAAATCAGATCTGATGTTCACAGCATTCTTTCTTGGAGGTATGATATTCCTTGGAGCTTTTGTCATTTTTCTGAATATGGGGAAACGAGGGATTACAGGATCTAAAACACTTATACCTAGGTTGATTGTTGACAACTTCAGAAAGAAACATGCGCCATTCTTTGACGCAACAGGCGCACACGCAGGAGCATTACTTGGAGACGTACTCCATGACCCATTCCAGTCTGGCGGCTTGGGAACACCTGCTCATGAGAGGGTAGTTGCAGGTATGATTCATAAGGCAAACAAAGGGGTGCTTTTTGTAGATGAGATTGCGACTTTGCATCCAGCAACACAGCAAGAACTATTATCATCTCTGCAGGAAAAGAAATTCTCAATAACAGGCCAGTCTGAGCGTTCAGCAGGAGCAATGGTCAGAACAGAACCAGTTCCATGCGATTTTGTCTTAGTTGCAGCTGGAAACATGGAAACAGTAAAGAAAATGCATCCTGCTTTAAGGTCAAGAATCAGAGGTTATGGTTATGAAGTTTATATGGATGAAACCATAAAAGATACAGAAGAAAACCGGGACAAAATAGCTATATTTATTGCACAGGAAGTTGTAAAAGATGGGAAAATACCTCACTTTAACACAGAAGCTGTTGGAAAGATAATTGAGGAAGCAAGAAGAAGGGCAAACCGAAAGGGGCACCTGACCTTAAGATTAAGGGAGCTTGGCGGCTTGATAAGGGCTGCAGGAGATATTGCAAAAAAACAGAATGCAAAATTTGTTGAAACAAAGCACATAATTGAAGCCAAAAAAATATCTAGGACCCTGGAGCAGCAGATAGCAGATAAATATATTGAAAGGAAAAAGGAATATGAAGTAATAATCACTGAGGGAAGCATAATAGGCAGAGTTAATGGCTTGGCTGTTATTGGTGGTGGAGATGCTTATTCAGGCATAATCCTTCCTATAGAATCACAAGTTACACCTGGCGGAAAGGAAAAAGAGATAATTGCAACAGGCAAGCTTGGAGACATAGCAAAAGAGGCTATAAAAAATGTTTCTGCGATAATAAAGAAATACTTTGGTGAAGACATAAAAGAAACATATGACCTGTATGTTCAGTTCCTGCAGACTTATGAGGGTGTAGAGGGCGACTCAGCTTCAATAGCAGTGGCAACATCAATAATTTCAGCTTTGGAGCATGTACCTGTCAGGCAGGACTTTGCAATGACAGGGTCATTATCAGTCAGAGGAGAAGTCTTGCCAGTTGGCGGTGTTTCATCAAAGGTTGAAGCAGCAATTGACGCTGGAATAAAGAATGTTATAGTTCCAAAGGCTAACCTGCAGGATATAATCATAGACTCATCAAGACTTAAGAAAATAAGGATAACCCCAGTAGAGACAATCTCTGCTGTTCTTAAGGAAGCCCTGGTCTGGAAAGGCAAGGAAAGCATATTAAACAAAATCATAAAAATTAATGGTGGAAAATGAAAGAAGAACTAAAAAAAGAATGCCAGGAATGCGGTAGTACAAATGTCATATACGATAAAGAAAAAGATGAGTTAATCTGCCAGGATTGCGGAGCAGTATTTGCAGAGTTTACACCAAAGAAAGAAAAGAGATTTGAAGAAGCTCATAAACAGAAATAAAGAAAAAAATAAAGAATTATCTCTTCTTTTTCTTGCCTGATTTTTTCTTAGTAGCCTTTTTCTTAGCTTTTTTCTTTTTAGGCCCACAACATCCGCATGGCATGATATCACCTCTTAGGTTATTTTCAAATTACTGATATAAATATGTTGTGATTATGACCTTTATCAATAGAACAAAAATTAAATCTGAAAATTCCCTTTTTCTCAAGCATTAAAGGAATTTTCGTCTTATTCTGTTTCTTAAAGAACCAGAATTAGATGATTTTTGCTTTAAAGAATGGAGGAGAGCAAAAATCAGATTTATTTTTCACATAATGTTCTTTAAGTTGATTTTAACGCCAATCAACCTTAACATCATCAGTGCGCCAATTAGGCAGAATATCGATTTTATCCAGGGACTCGCGCTTTTTCTGCTCGAGAATTCCCTGCCAAGCAATCATTATGGCATTATCTGTAAGAACGCGATTCTCAGGAACAAACAGTTTAGCACCTCTATCTTTGCACATCTTAGCACACATCTCCTGTAGTCTTTTGTTGCATGCAACACCACCGCCAAGCAAAAGCTCTGTTTTCTCGCAGTGTGCCATTGCTCTTTCAGCAACCTCAACCAGCATTGCAAAAACAGTTTCCTGGATAGAATAAGTCAAATCCTCCAGCTTATACTTTTTAGAGTCATACTTTTGTTTTGTATTTGTAAGAATTCCACTTACAGAAATATCCATTCCTTTTACAACATAAGGTAATTCAACATAATTCTTCCCTTTGAGAGCAAGCTCGTAGATCTTTGGACCACCTGGAAATCCTAATCCTATATGCCTTGCAAAAGCATCAAGAAAATTGCCAACCCCTTTATCAAGAGTCTCTCCAAATATCCTATACTTCCCCCCCTCATACGCAATAACCTGTGTATTAGCACCGCTTACATAAAGCAGTACAGGGTCCTTTGATTTAGTCAATAAATTTCCAATCTCAAGATGTGCAATGCAGTGATTAACACCAACAAGATGTTTTCTAGTCTTTTTAGCAAGTTCTTTTGCTTTTTCCATACCAACAACTAAGCATGGGGGCAAACCAGGACCTTGTGAAAAACTAATCAAATCAATATCCTTTAGCTCGAGATTAGCCTCATTAAGAGCTTCATAGATTACTTCATCAGCAACCTGTTCATGGTGCTCTCTAGCCAAAGAAGGATGGATTCCACCCTTTTCAGTCGTATAGCTATTTCTGGTATCAGCTAATATCTTCCCTTTATCATCAACAATTCCAACACCAAATGTGTGGGCTGTTGATTCAATACCAAGGCATATCATTTTAGTATCGATAAACTTTCTTCTTATAAAAATCTATTCCTCTATCTAGCTCATGTTTATCATTGATTAAAAACAAAGAATAAAATGAAAAACCATGCATAGTTGGTAAATGGACTGTTGGGGACTGCATGCTGAATACGTCGCCGAAGCTTCGTACTTACACATCAGTTCCATTAAACGAGTATTTTACTCGTATCCTATGATGTCTATTTTCAAGGCGGGTTTCGAGCTTAGATGCTTTCAGCTCTTATCCCTTGGCGCGTAGCTGCCCAGCTTACCCTTTCGGATAACCGGTAGACCAGAGGCGCCGAACCCTCGTTCCTCTCGTACTAAAGGGTCCTTCCCTTCAGACATCAACATCTCCAGTAGATATCAAACAAACTGCCTCACAGCGTTCTGAACCCAGCTCACGATCCCTTTTAATGGGTGAACACCCCCACCCTTGGTCGCTTCTGCACGACCAGGATAGGAAGAGCCGACATCGATGAAGCAAGCCGCGCCGTCGATATGAACTCTTAGGCGCGACAACTCTGTTATCCCCGGAGTAACTT
>JAHWIK010000031.1 GCA_019322485.1 Candidatus Woesearchaeota archaeon | reverse complement strand
TGTCTTAGACCATCAGAAGCCAGCTTTACAATGATTACGCCTATTGCTATAACCAGAGCAAACTGGAATATACTAAGTATCTGTGACTGTAATATCTCCTTTAAAACCATAAAAAAGAATAGAAATCAGGGGCTATTAAAAGTTTTGTTTAGCAAGAAACACTTGCGCCTTTCTCAAAGTCTCTTTGGCATTTTTAAATGTCAGCTTCTCCATTGATTCTTCATAACCAAGCCATTCAAAACCCTGGTGCTCAAAAGACAGTTTCACTTCTTTTGTTTTGGTCTCGCCCAAGTAAAAATTGACCTCTTTGGACACTGTCTCTCCTTTGCTCTTATAAAAATATGTTATTTTATCAACAAATCCATCTAAAATTCTTAGGTCCTTGATTCCTGCTTCCTCTTCTGCTTCTCTTTTTACAGTAGAGATGTCCTCTTCTCCTTTTTCTACATGTCCTTTGACAAATTCCCAGTGTCCTGCAGCATAATGCAGGAGCAAAAACTCGGGCTTTCCATCTTTTATCCTGAATATCACTGCACCTGCTGATATGACTTTTGGCATGTATACCTCAAGAAACATAAGCTTTAAAAATGGTCTGGATTTTGTTATTTTAACCTTGATGATAGGGTGATGGATTTTTCCGTCAACGCTTTTGCTGAGCAAAAGGGTTGCTTGATAAGGTGGTGTAATTAATGGGATTATATAAATATTTGAGTAAAATATGGCAAGATAATAGAGCCGAAACAAAAGGTATTCTTAAAGAAAGATTGATTAAATGGAGAAAAGAGCCTGCTATTACTGCAGTTGGCAAACCAACAAGATTAGATAAGGCTCGAAGAGTTGGATACAAAGCTAAGCAGGGAATCACAATTGCAAGGGTCAGGATTGCTACAGGTGGTAGACAGCGAAGATCACTTTCAAAAGGAAGAAAGCCAAAAAGATATGGTATGAGAAAATTTTCTCCAGTACGAAGTCTGCAGGCAATAGCTGAGCAGAGAGCAAGTAAAAAATTTCCAAATATGGAAGTGCTTAATTCTTATTATGTCGCAGAGGATAGTAAAAGTAAATGGTTTGAAGTAATTATTGTAGATAAGCATCATCCTGCAATAATGAATGACAAGGACATCAGCTGGATAACCAACGTAAGAGGCAGGGCTGAAAGGGGCTTGACTTCTGCAGGAAAGAAATCCAGAGGCTCAAGAAGAAATGTTGCAAAAGCCAAACCAAAACGAAGTAAAAAAGAAAAGTCAAGAATTAAGAAAAGGAGAGGATAGACATGTTTCCTGGAATTAATCCAAAACAGATGGAAAAAGTTATGCGCCAGATGGGCATAAAATCTGAAAATGTTGATGCTGAAGAAGTGATCATTAAAACATCAGATAAAGAGATAATCATCTCAAATCCACAAGTTACCAAGATTGACATGAAAGGTCAGGAAACCTTTCAGATTGTTGGCGAGGTCAGCGAGAGAGCACCAGAATCTTTTTCTGACGAAGATGTGACTATGGTAATGGAACAGACTGGAAAGAGCGAAGGCGAAGTCAAAGAAACTTTGATCAGAAATCAGGGCGACATAGCTAAAACAATTTTAGATTTAAAAGAAGAATAATTCTTGGTGCAGCTTCTTTCTAAGAAGGTGCTCACCTTTTTTCTTTTATTGCACCAATAAATCCGCCCTTAGAAAGGACTAGAACAACCAGAAGATATACCATAAGAGGGGAGCCCACTGCAGGTATTGCAAAGATTAATATCGCAACAACAACAAGACCCACCATCATAACTTTATTTATTTTACTGTTTAACTCTGCAATTTTCTTTAATATGAAACTCTCTTTTTTAATTCTGATTACCAGATAATTCTGATAAACAGCTGTAATTATTGGTAATGAAACCAGCGTAGCAAGTGCCAGTGGCTTCACTACAAAATTCAGACCAGCAATTGCCCCGATTACAATTAATACTTCAGAAAGGCTCACTCCTGCTCCTACAAGGAATATCTTTCCGCTCTTGACTTGTGCTGCTGCAACAGCTGAACCTATGATTGCAATTAAGAATACAGCTCCAAATAGCATCAAAACAAAATCTTTACTTAACGTCGGTCCAACTGGTTCGAATTCTTCAATTTCAGCATCCAGTTCTCCAACAAGAGCAGCCTGCGCAAAGTACAATGAATCTGAAGCTGATTCTTTTGTAGCTGCATATCCTCCAATAAATGGCCGACCGTAATCTTTTCCTTTGCTTTCAGCATATATCTCTTCATAACCGACAAACTCTCCATTTAT
>JAHWIK010000030.1 GCA_019322485.1 Candidatus Woesearchaeota archaeon | reverse complement strand
GTTGGGGGAAATGAAAAAGTTTATTTTATTTTTTTTACTATTCCTATCTTTTCTATTAATCATAAATATAGCTTCTGCTGAAGTTTTTATTAACGAATTCTTGGCTAATGCTCCTGGAACACCAGAAGGGCCAAATGAATGGATAGAGCTTTATTATAATGGCAGCAGCACAGTTGATTTGACTGACTGGTATATCAATGATAATGACGACCTAGGAGATAATTTGACAGGAATTTTAAGTACGTCTAATAGATTTATTGTATTTAGCGGAACCCAAACAAACATAAACCTGACAAATGGCGCAAATATCATCTCTCTCTATAACAGTTCTGGCAGCTTAATAGACAGCATAATCTACACAACTGCTGTTGAAAATGAATCAGAGGGAAGAAGGACTGATGGAAGCTCAAGTATTGTAAAATTCTCAATCCCAACACCAGGGAACAAGAATGATAGAGATTCTCCTGATTTCAACGGAGTACTATATCCTGATTCAACTCCTATTTATGTTAACGGCATTATAAATATCAGGGTTAATGTTACAGATGCAATTTATTCTGTGAATAGCGTTGTAGTTGATTTCAACGGCACTGACTACAGAATGAGCCAAAGCGGGGATACCTGGTCTTACGCATGGAACACAAACAATAACCCAGAAGGAGTCTATAGCCTAGCTTTTAATTATAATGATACTATCGGAAACTCAGGTGGAGCAGCCTGGACTGGCATGTTATATGTAGACAGAACAAGCCCAGCAATATATAATCCAGTAAGCGGTGCAAACCCAAGGGATTATATTGCAGCTGGAAGCACTATCTACCCCCAGGTTAGAAGTACTGACAGCAATCCAATAAAGAATGTTACATGCACAATGGGGGCGGATATTGAAGAAGCAGCCTTCCTGGGAGGAGATATATACGTGTGTACAATGAATGCTTCTTTGAGCCAGTGGGACTACACTGTAGTCTTCAATTCTGAGGATATTGCAGGAAACATAAACACAACAGCTGTTTCATTCACTACTAAAAACTTAACTTCAGGGGATGTTTCTGCTGGTGATATAACTGTATCTGGCCTTAACCAAACAGATAAAGAGAATGTTTTGGTTAGTGCTACACTAACAAACACAGGCAACAGCCCAATGTATGACCCTGCAATCACGATTGAGTCAATCGAGGCTTCAGCAGCAATACCTGATGCCTATACAAAAGCATGCAATGAAACACAGCTTAATGCCAGCCAATCATGCAACATTATATTCAACCTTACTGTTGCTGGAGGAACTCCTCCTAAGGATTATGTAATATTCTGGACTGCTGACTGGACTGACAATATGTTTATTCCCCATAACATAACCCCTTTTTCAAGAAGTTATATTGATATAAGACCAAATCCGATAATAGGTGTTCCAGTAAACTGGACATTCTCCATGGACCATGGGACAAACCAGACAAAACAGCTGCAGATAGATTCAATGGGGAATGGCAACCTAAGCAATATTGGTTTTTTCTATTTTCCAGGAAATCTGCCTGCTAATTGGGTTGTTATTGAGTCTGACCTGACTAATATTCCACCTGGTTTAAGTGGATTGTTTAATGTTACTGTTATGATTCCGGAATTTACTTACCCAGGAACCTATACCGGAACCTTAACAATAAGCGCTACTGACGCAGTTCCTAAAAATGTTGAACTGATTGTAGAGGTTTTAGAGGATAACAGCTGGACAGTAACTCCCCAGCATATAGATGTTTTCGTAGCAAAGGAGGCTACTGGGTTAGTAGGCACATACTTCATCAATAATACAGGCAACATTGACCAAATTTACAATATTACCTATACTGGAGATTTCTTCAACAAGATTCTGGACTGGCCGACAAAAACACCCCCTACCTTGAATGTACCAAAGAATACTGTCGGCACACTTCCTATTTACATCATAGACACCCGAGACCAAAGCAATTATACGTTAAGTATAGACTTAGAAGGAAATAATTCAGTTCATCAGACTGCTACAATGAAATTGTATGTTGGTGATAATGCTCCATTAGTAAGCTCATGGTACTGGGAAACACCTGCAGCAAACTCAACAACAGCAACCACAATCCCTGCTCAAGAGAATTCGTCAGTGTATTTTGAGGCAGATATAAAAGACCCGGATGGAGAGGAGATTAATGCTACATGGGTCCTTGACATGATTGATATGGAGATGGATACTGTTTCCAGCAATGGAACAATAAACTGGACATATAACCCAGACCTTCTTTCTGCAGGAACACATACTGTAAAACTTAAGATTATAACTGGAAACAAGAACTCAGACAGCATAAACTGGACTGTGATTGTGGCTGACAACAACCAGCAGCCGCAAATAGCTTTACAGATACCAGACCAGCAGCTTGCCGAAGATACAAACATCACAGTTGTTAACCTTAGCCAATACTTTAGTGACCCTGACCCTGACAATAATCTGACTTATAGTGTAACGCAGCAAAACGCAACAGAGGTTTCCTGCGTAATAAATGGAGATAACCTAACCATTATACCTGTGCTTAACTGGTTTGGTGTTGGTGCTGATGCAGCAAACTGCAGTGTAGCTGCTAATGATGGGGCAATTAACTCCTTGGATAACTCATTCAGCATAAATATTACCCCTGTTCCTGATGACCCTATAATTATAATTGATGATGTTTTATATGCCCAGGAAAACCAGGAATTTGCTTATGATATAAACGCAACAGACCCTGACGGAGACAATATATCAGCATTCTGGTCTGACAGCAGCATGTTTGAGATAGAGTCTGCTACTGGTGTATTCAACTTTACGCCTGGACTAGGGGATGTGGGGGACCACATCATTACCTTCTCTGTAAATGACACAACAGGAGCAGTAGCAGATAAGATTGTAACTCTTAGTGTGCATTTCCAGAATCATGCTCCAGTATTAAATCCAATAGGAGATAAAAGTGTGGATGAGGATTCTGGTTTACAATTCAGTATTTCAGCACAGGATATTGATATATCCCTGGGTGACAGCTTAACCTTCTCATGTAATCTTAGTGATATAGGTGTTAACCAGCTAGGCCCAACAAGCGCTGAGATAAGCTGGATACCAACAGACAGCTATGTGGGGGATAATGATGTGGAGTTCACTGTGACTGATGATAATGGCAGCAGTGATTCAGAAATCATAAACATACAGGTGATAGATGTTAATGATGCTCCTGTAATAGAAAGTTACTATCCTGCATTTGATGACCCAAAGATACCAGAAGACGGCTCACAGGTATTTACAATAACAAAATCAGACAGGGATAATGATCCTGTAACAGCAAACTGGTATGTAGACGGGGTTCTGCAGGTTAGCGGTGATTCATTTACATTTAATGCAGATGGAACACCAGGAACTAATGTTCATGATGTAACAGCTGTTATTAGCGACGGTATTGTAAATGTCTCAAGAAGCTGGGTGCTTACAACAAGCGATGTTCCTGTCACAAGCAGATATAGTGGCACAATAACATATTTAACGCCTGAGCAGCTTGAAACTGCAAGCCATGTTGTGATAGAAAATGCCTTTGGAAGGATTGATTTCGGGGATGCTGTAATTGATTTAAGCGATGTTGTTGATTTAGACAGATATGTTAATATTGATTCAGGAATTATCGGAATAGACACAAATAAGTTGCATACATTAAGGGAACCAGCAGAGATTAAGATGTACAGCCTGGCACAAACAGATATGCCAATTATTTATTACAGCAGCGGGTTTGAGCTTTCTGGAGGCGAGGTTTGCCCTGCAACAAAATGCACAAACAGGAATTATGACGGCTCAACCCTGACATTTGATATTGACCACTTTACAATATTCTGGGTTATATCAACCTCAACAAATTATCCTCCTGAAATCGTATCAAGCCCAGTTACAGCATCTAAGGTCAATGAATATTATTCATATGATGTTGATGCTATTGACCCTGATAATGATGTGCTGACTTACTCCTTAACAACCAGCCAGCCTGGAATGACCATTAATCCATCAAGTGGTTTGATTAATTGGCTGCCAAGTGCGACTGGGGATTATTCTGTTGCTGTCAGCGTATCTGACGGTGTAGCAGGGACTATTCAAAACTTTACCCTGCATATAACTGAAACAGGCATTGCACCAGGCCAAAGCATGCTTGCTATTACTGACCTAGATGTTAAGGTTGGTGGCGAGTCTGACAAAAACCTTAATGATGGGGACAAGATTGATGAGGATGCAAAGCCAGGCTCAGAATTAGAGTTTTCCATTAAAGTAGAGAATATGTTTACTGATAATACTGAGATAGATGATGTGCGTGTTACAGTTGAGATACTTGATATTGATGACGGCGATGATATTGAGGAGGACAGCAAGGATTTTAGCCTTGATGATGGTGAGGATGAAAAGGTCACTTTATCGCTCAGTGTTCCTTTATTGGTTGAAGAGAACACATATGATGTAGTGATTACTGTAGAAGGCGAGGATGATTATGGAAATGACCAGGAAATAGAATGGAGGCTGCTCTTAGACGTTGACAAAGAAAAGCATGACCTGATAATCCACAGTGCAGATATTGTCCCTTCAACAATCAGGTGCAACAGATATGCAACACTTGACCTCGAGGTTGTTAATATAGGAAACAAGGATGAGGAAGATGTTGTCCTGAAAATAGAGAATAATGAGTTAGGTATCAGCATCAAAGAAAGTGATATAGAGCTTGAGCATGGAGCAGATGAGGATGATTGTGTTTATGAGAGGTCCATGCACTTAACCATACCTGATGATGTCAGCCCAAGAACCTATCCAGTCTCTGTAAAGGTTTATCGCGGCAGTAAGTTAATGGATTCTGCAACATCTAACATAGTTATTACAGAGTGTTCTCAAGTGAAAAAGACCTCAGAACCAGTTGATGTGCAGACAGTCACAACAACAAGCTTACCTCCAGTTTACACCTACCAGCCCTTAACAATGGAGACAAGACCTGCAAAGGTTTCATTCAGGGAAACTGATGAGTACCTTATGCTGCTTGCAATAGGAACAATAATAATGCTTGGTTTAGTTATTTATGGAATTGGCGCTACGATTATATTATACAAGAAAAAGTGATTATGTTCTAATAAGTTTATGAAACTTGTTTATGTTGTTATTGTTTATTTTCATATTGTTATTAGCTTCTTTAACCAGCTCTTTTAGATAAGCTTCGGTAACCAATAATTTCCTGTTCCTGGATATTATTGTGTGGATAAGTTCTGTTCCGATTATCTCAATGATTATCTTCTTGTTCATGGTTATTATTCCGGCACGCTTGAATATAGTTCTCGCTGTGTTCAGCAGCTTCTTTGCATCATTTAATGTTTTACAGCATATGTGGAGAATCAAAGGCTCCTGCCTGAACCAGAGCTCTTGTTTTGGGATTGTTTTTAATGAATCCTTTAGCTCCCTGAAATCTGCTTTTTTATGGGTTGAATAGAGCCATTTGGTTCCTTTCTTTTTTTGCGGGCCTTTCTTCAATATAACAACCCTTCCAGAGCAGGAAGAAGTAGTGTAATAGTTTTGTTTTTTGTTTATTGACTCTATTAACGGTATTATTTCCTTATCAATAGATTTCTTCTTTGATTTGTCTATTTTTTTGAGGAAGTCTGATTTTTGTTTAAGGAAGTTATTCATTTTTAATTATTTAATCAATATTTAATTATCATTATAACATTTAAATCTGAAAAATCCTTTCACCCACAAGTTTAAAGGATTTTTCATCTGCTTACTTTACTTTAAGACAGCGGATGATTTTTGCTTTAAGTAAGGGAATAAGGCAAAAATCATATTTATTTTTAATTATTGATTTTTTCTAATGATAAGAAAATAGAACTTAATTTAAAGCTTGCCTTCAACAATCTTCTTCATCCTGTTGACATAGTCAGTTGCCTGCTTGTGGTATTGGTCAAACTCTTCTCCTTTTATCTCTTTTATCTCCCTGTGGGTTATCAGCTTCATCAATTTATAGAAACTGCGCATAGTGTTTACATACTTTTTCTCAAGGAGTCTCTTTGACACAAGCTTTGCCTGCAGCAAATCAGCAACATGGTCTGGTGTGGGGGGTATCTCGCCTATCTTCATCAAGGCTGCATGGCTTGAATCAATAACAGCCCAGTAAAGGTCAAGTGTGGCCTGCAGAATGTGCCACTTTGAGTTATGCAAAGTATTTGGAGCTCTGATGAAGTATGTCCAGATGCTTTCTGGTGTTGGCCTTATCCTTCCTCTCTTGAGTAATGCCTGCAATGGATTGAAGAAGCCTGTATCAATCAATGCAACACCATCCCTCAAGATGTTTACTGCAACAGGGTCACCACCCCTTACATATTCCCAGAATGTTGTATACCTAAGTGATGTGACATGTATTCTTTTAGATATACTGCCAATTATTTTCTGGACAATGACCCTATAAGCCTCTACCACTTCCCTTGTCATGCTTATAGCCAGGTCATCAAGAACAAGAAGGACATCAATATCACCTGCAGAGCCCCTTGTTTTGCGGGCAGCGCTTCCAAACAGAATAACACCCCTAAGAAAGTTGCCTAATTCTTTTTGAATGTCACTGCTAAACTTATACGCTATCTTTAAATCATCAGGATGATAGTTCTTTATATTAGGGCTTTCTCTAGCAGGAATTTCAAATTTTACCATTGCAGTAGAGTACTTGCTCAAGATGTTTATAAAGATTTATGACTATTTGCTAATAGTATATGCAAAAAACAAAGATATTAATACTAAAATCCAACCAACAGCTTTATGCTTGATGAATTTTTAGCGTTTTTCAAATCATTGACAAAATCAATGGACATAATCTATGCCCTAGAAGGCATTAAGCCAGTCTCAAGGATTACTGTTAGTGAGGATAATCTAAGCCCTACAAAGGAATTCCTGGAAAATTATAAGCTCAGCACTATTATCTCTGATTTTAAGATAAGGCAAGTGATTGATGAAAATAGATTCTCAAATAAAGGAGTTAAAATCCCTGCTGATTCGAAAGAAAATGGCAGTTATTTTGTCTATATATCAAAAAAGGAAGAACTTGCTGAAAAAGCGAAACAAGCAGAATCTACAGGTGATAACAAAGAGCTCGGAAGGTTATTTGGCTACCCAAAATGCTGCTGTGAGTTCTTTGAGAAGAACTTTCCAGTTGAGTCAAAGCGGCAGAATGATTATGTCTTAGCCGGGCTTAGGGAATCTGAAGGCTTCACTTTTCCGTTCCATACAAACATTACAATAAGGCATATGGATATAAACTTACTGAGTCATTTTCCGTGTAATTTCAGATGCAAGGAATCAATAAAACTTGCAAAACAGAATCTTAAACTATTAGAGAAATTATCCCCAGAACTAGGCGAGATATCTGCTGGAATGCTGAAAGGGGTTGTGGTTTATACTGCCAACCAGGGAATATTTCTGTTAAGAGACTATAAGATAAATGGCAATGAGGTCAGCTATGAAGGGGTAATGTCTTCTGTTAACAACAAGATTTATGATTCATTAAAAAGGTCAAAGAGAATAAAGATAATAGACAAGAACCGCATAAAAACAGATAAAGGTGAATTAAAAGGCCAGGATATTGGTGTTTTTATTTTTTCCTAGAATAAACAGTGAAGAGTGTATCTTTTACCTTAACGCTCTTTGTTTTCTTAAGGTTTGCTGGGTGGAAATGATGGCCATGCACTATAAGTTTTCCCTTCAACTCATTCTCAAGCTTTTTCCCTAAGCCCCTTTCCATAGGCTTGTCAGGGCTGCAAAAGATAATATCATGCTTTGAGATTTTGTAATTCATAAAATCATCATTAACAAACCTAACGTTCTTTAGCTTGAGTTTGTTTTGGAGCTCCAATGCCTTGTTATGGAGCTCAGAGTCATATTCTATTCCATGAGCATTCTTGCAGAATAAGGAAGCTATTAGGGTTACTTTTCCATCACCGCTGCCTAAGTCCAGGAAGTTCTTAAATTTATGCAGGCCAAGTTTTTTGAATACCTCATACACTTCACTAGTTATAGATGGGCCCCAGAAGCCGATTCCAGTGTCTTTTGTAGGGAATCTTCCTTGTTTCATTAAGCCTCTGTAGAAAGTTGCATACTCACTTTCTATTTGGTTGAATTTTTTATCGTCCATTTTTAATTGATTATTCCATAGGCATTGCAGACCACAAGGTCCATTCATTGGATGGCGAGTAAGCGCCAAATATGTAATACGGCGGCTTGTTCTGGCCAAAGTATGAATAATGCACATCTGTCCATGTCTGGGGAGCGCCAATACGCATTCCAGTGCCGTAGATAGGGCTCCCAAAGTGTCGCCATGCCTTCATTAAACCGTGGAAGTCTGACAAGTCTGTAGAAGCATCTGCGCCTGGCTCAACTGTCCAAGCCTTGTCATAACCATGCTTCTTCAGTATCCTTATAATTTCCTTGTTTGGTGTACTGCCCTGGCCTGGCGCAAGATGGTCATCCTGGTAGCCAAAGTTGTCAGTAAGGTGAACATTGCCAATAAGCCCCTCCTTTGCAAGGGTTTCAACCTGACCTAACATCCATTTCTGGAATGACTCATCATTTTGCTGAGGTGATTTCTTTGGGTCATCCTGCCAGAATTTACGCCAGGTGTTAAGATGGCCTGTATCGAGCGTTGCTTTGATATGGGTTCCGGCTTTTTTTGTTGCCTCTTCTTCACTCATATTCCTGAAATAAGGATTTTGTATCTGCCTTACTTTTCCAAAAAGTTCTGGTCTTCCAAGTTGTTGGGACTCTTCCCTGGTGTAGCGCCTGCCTGAAGGGTCATCTATTGTATTGCTAGAAAGCCTTTTAATCATCTCTCCGCGGGCTTTATGAATCAAGGTTCTAAGCTCTTCAGGATGGCCGCCGTACCTCTCAGGGAATATGTTTTCCATAGTTATTACAAGAGGGTTCTTGGGGTTTATTGTGCAGTCCATAGCATGTATACCTGCTTCTGCATAAGACTTTGTTGCTTCTCTAACTGCATATTTATCAGCGCTAACTAGATACTGCTGTGTTTCAGCAGAATCCTCTGCCTGCAATTCCTGGGAAGCTGATGCTTGACGTGCGAATTCAATTCCACGCTCAGTCATCTTTATTGCATCACCTAGTATCTCGGATGGCTTTTTTGGCTTTGTAGGGATAAGTTCGTTAAGTGTTGGTGTCCTAAACATTGGGTCGGACTTCATTACCCTCCATGCTTCGTCTTCAGGAATATCCTTTTCCAATTTTTTGTAATACTCATGAGCTTTTCTTAATTCCTTCAGTTGTTTTAATTCCTCTTCTGTGTGCTGGCCGTACTGCAATGCCCATCCTCGTGAATGGCCTTCGTTTGTTTCCATTGTAGAACGCAGGTAAATTTCCTCAGGCGCATACCTTTCTTCATCAGTGAGCTGGTCTACTTTCTTCCCTAATATTGCTGCTTTCCATTGATTTCTCTTTTCTGTTTCATCTAGTATCCTATTCCAATCATACAATTCATTCTGGAATCTTCCAGTCTTTTCATCATACACAGGAACTCTGCCTTTCTCCGGATCAAACCAATCATCAAAAGGAATCAATCTGCCTACATAGTCAACATAGTCTCCCTTTTTTATACGGGCTGGCTTTCCTTTGGTGTCGCGGCCTACATAATCATGGTCTGCAGTAAGCCACTTTGGTCTTGCTACACGCTGGTTTTTCCTAACCTGATGCACCTGGCCGGAACGTTCATCAACTATTCTTACTCTGGTCACCTCTGCTTCTTCTTCGTAAGCTTTGAACATGGGTTTTCCATCTTCCGTGCGTGCCCATGGCTGCTCAGAGACAGGCCTGTCAACTTCACCTGTGTGCACAACAACTGAACCGCCACCAGCTGTGTCACGGGCAAATTCTATCGCACGTTTTATTTCATCAACTGCTGATTTTCTTTGCTCACGTTGGAACCATACATTATATGGGTTATCACCAGTAAAACCTGCCAGGCCGTATATACCATAGCTTGCGTGTGTTGTAAACTTGACTTCATTTATTGCGCCCATCTCTCTTATTGCCTGGCGCTGGTCTTCACCGTACATTCCAGGGGTGTGCTGCTGTCGCTGGCCGCGTATAGCGCCAGGGAAAGCAAGCTCTATGTTGCCAGCACCCATCCTGATTTTTGAATAAATACCCTGCACATTACCTGCAGAAATACCTAATGGAGCAGACATGCCAATATCCTGTATGCCTAAGTCTACTGGAGCGCCACCTTTATATGCCTCTGAATCCATTGAATTATAGTAATCAACCATTGGGTGGTATGTATAAAATTGCATTCAATCACCTATTTTTTATATTGGTCTCTCATTGCTTTTGCCATCTTGGCGCTTGCGACCAAGGCATCAGTTGCCTGTTTTGATGTTTGATAGTCGCCGCTTACCATAGCATCCATTCTTGTGAGTGCAGCCTCGCTGGCAGCATTAATCAGCTTTATTTGTTCTGAGCTTACATAGCCTGTTTCCTTTGCTTCTTCATAAGCTGATTTGACAGCATTATAGATAGTTGCTGAGGGGCCTTCTGCAAGTTCTTTAGCAAGGTTTGTTTGATACCGCCTCTCTTGCCTGGCCATGCCTGCCTGGTATAAACCTACTCGTTCTTCTTCTTCCCTTAATCTTTCGCGTTCTTCTGCAATCCTGGATTCTAATGCCTCTTCTTCCTCTGGTGTGACTGCCTTTTCAAGGGACGGTTTTTCTTCTCTGCCGGGTCTTCCAGCCTTAAATCGCTTGGCAGCAAACATCTGCTCTTCCTGGGTTCCTTTCCCAAAAAGTGTTGAAACATCAACTGACCTAAGCTGGGGGATGGGGATATGCTTCTTTCTTTTTTCTTCTGCCTCCATCTCTGCCTGGCTTTCCTTCATCAGTTCCTGTGCTTTTTTTATTTCCTCTTCATTCTCCTTTGCAATCTCTTTCAGCCTTCTTATTCTCTCTCCGGGAGACAGCTTTTTTATATCTTCCAAATCCTTCTTAGCCATTTTTTACCAATTAAGCATAGCGTGGTGCTTCTTAAAATGATGATAGATGTTCCACATGCCTTTTTTCGTTGCAGTGCCTGCTGTTTTCTTGGCAAGCGATAACCTAAATGCTTCATTAGGTGTTGGTTTTCCTGGGCCAGCTTTTGAGGGGGCAGCTGATGTAAATAATTCCTTAAAGCCCTTAAACACTGAGGTGTAAGGCATTGCTGATGGTAATTTCACTTCTTTCTGCGCAGATTCTTTTTTGAGTACTTCCTCTCCAGCCGCCTCAAGGTATCTTAATAATTCGTCCCCTAATGCGTCCATTGCTGCCTTAACTGAAGCATCTATCAGTCCAATAAGCTTGAAATCCTCCATTTCCTTGTATTTCTTGTAAAGCTCTATCTCTTTGTCAGTCCACGTATAAGCCCTGAAGTTTATCATTACTCTGCCGACATGGATGGGCCCACGCTGGTAGCCTTCCTGCTGGTAACTCATCTCAGGCCTTGTCCTAAACAGAAGATGGACAAGGATACATTGGTTCACAGTTGTTTCCTCACCGCCATAAACCACTTTACTGGAGCCTTTTCTTGCCAGAAGCTCTACTTCTATCATGGATGTCTCAAATGCTGCAAGGATATCAGCTGAATCCATCTTTGAAAGGTCCATATGAAGCCTCTGGATATTCTTCAGGTAAGGCTTGACCCAGGCCATATACATCTTTATAATCTCATAATGCTGCCTTAGGTATTTCAAAGTAAACTTCCTTCTGGTCTTAAGCTCCTCAAAGGTGTGTTCCTTCCATGCAAGGAATGTCCTTAATTTCCTCCTTAGAACTTCTCTTACTTTCCTGTTGAATTGTGCTCTTTCTCTTTCCACTACTTCATCAACATCTTCCTGTTTCTTGGGATGGGTGCTGAAGAATAAATCAGGCAGGGTTGTAAACTGCACTTCCCTAGCCATGCCGTAAACAGATGCTGGATTCTTTGCACCCTGCTCAACCATATCAATCCATATACCTTTCAGGGTTATTTCAGCACTCTCAGCTGACCTGCTCATTGTGTATGAATCCTGGTAATAACCAAGTCTTTCATCTAAGACTCTTAACTCACGCACAAGCTGGAATAATTCCTTAACCATCTTTCCTATTGTCGCCAGATATTGGCTTACCTTATCCTGCTGCAAACCAATACGCTGCTGTGAAACACCAAAGAATGCAGAGTTCTCTGCTGCTGCAAACATGTCAACTATCTTATCTATATGAGGATAGCCCCACATATACCTCAGATAATCCAAAACCCAGAAGTACGGCTCCTCAATAGAGATGTTGAAACCCTCTACATACAATCTATATCTCCCTATTGGTTTGGGGTATTCTGTTTCTATAATTTGGGCCTTTTGCGTGCCTACTGCACGGCCTTCTTCGGACATCTCTTTTTCCCACTTTGCTTTTTCGAAAATTTCCTTTGGGTCTCTCATTTTATTTCTTGTGCAATACGATTATGAAACCAACTGATTCTATTATCTCGGAATCTGTGAGGGACGATATCTTCCTGGCGAGTTCTTTTCTATCTTCATCCTGGACAAAGCTTTTGAGTAATTTTATTTTTATCAGTTTTTTCTTCTTCAGCTGAAGTTTAATCTCATTTATGGTCCCTTCTGTCAAACCATTCTTGCCTATTCTTACAATTGGTTCCAGGGTTTTTGCTTTTGACCTCAGCTTAAGCCTGTTATTCATCTTATACTTTTATTATTCTTAATTCGTCTTTTGGTGCTCTAGGCTCACGTTCATTCAGTTTTATGCTAATCACCTTATTCTTTTTCATCATCTCTGCAACCTCAAAGATATCTTTTCCCAATAGTTCAGCTAGTTCTTTTAGTTTCATTTTTCACCTAATGATGTTTTGGGTGCTCATGACCCAAGTTTTGCCTGTGTCTCAATTCTTCTATATGCTTAACCTTTGTCTCAATCATTTTGTTTACATTGCCTGTAAAGTCCTCTATCATCACAGAAACATGCTCCCCTCCCAAGAAGTGAGGCATAATCACATAATCTGCTCCTGTATCATAGAGCTTCAGGGCGTCCTCAAGCTGGCTTGCTGTAACAATTATGATAGCGCGCTTATTGACCAGCCTTGTTTTCTTTATCAGCAACAAACTGTCTGCCTTATCCGGCACTGTCGATACTATCATATATGCATATTTCAGGTTCAGTCTTTCAAGAATCTCTATGTCACCAACATCGCCGTATATGCACGGAATCTTCTCTCTTATGAGTCTCTTGATTACCTCTGGGTTGTAATCCACAATAAGAAGCTCTTTTTTCATTTTCCTTAGGGTCCTGGATATGCTGTACCCTATCCTATTATGGCCCAGCAGGATGAAATGCTGTTTTCTTCTTTTCTTGGGTATATATTCCAAGGCTTCCCCTCCTTCTTCTGAGAACCTGTCAAATGGCTTAAGATAACGTGATAATTTCTTGAAAAGAAAGTCCTCATATGTAGATAAATAGGAGGTTAAGGTAATTGTTATTATTGCAAGAAGTACCGCAAATGAGAGCATATTCCTGCCTATGTGGCCCAGGGTTAATCCTTGCGCTACAATTATCAATGAAAACTCACTTACCTGTGCCAATGATGTTGAGGCTATGAACGACGGTCTGCGCTTGTAGCCAAAGAAAGCACAAACAAACATTGTTACTAGTGGTTTGACCAGCACAACTATCAAGACAAAGATTATCAAGGGGGCTATCATTGACCTGAGGGGGTCCAATAACAACTCCATTCCTAAAGAAACGAAGAATATTGTGGCAAAGAAATCCCTTAATGATCTTACAATGCTTATTATCTCAATGTTATAGGTAAGGTTTCCTAATGTAACTCCTGCTACAAAGGCACCAATTGCTATAGAGAAATTGATGGCATTAAACAAGGCTGCAAAAGCAAATACTACTGCTATTGATAATAGGAATAACAACTCTCTGGATTTTGCAGCAAATTTGAATACTTGTGGGAAGACGTATCTTGATGTGAGCCATGCAACAACAAAAAGGCTTGCGCCCTTTAAAAGGGAAAGACCTAAGAGGGTTCCAGAGAATCCATTTACAGTTGTCAGCATTGAAAGCGCCAATATTGCTATTATGTCCTGCATAAGAAGTATTCCAAGCATTATCCTCCCATGCAGGGTATCCAGCTCTCTCTTGTCAGATAAGAGCTTAACAACAACCATTGTGGAGCTGAATGCTATTATCAAGCCAACATAAATTGCTTCTATGCTCAGGAAACCAAGCATGAGTGCGAGTATAAAGGCCAGAGTAAAAATAGTTAAAACCTGGATTGTGCCCCCTAAGGTTGAAACAAAGCCAACATTCCTTAATCTGTTAATGTCTATCTCCAACCCTGCTACAAACAGCAAGAAGGCAATTCCTATCTCTGACAGGGTTGTGATAACATGGGTGCTGGTTATTAAGCCTAGCACTGGGCCTATAACTAATCCTGCAAAGATATAGGCAGGAATTAATGGCTGTCTAATAACTCTCGCAAGTAATGCAAACACTGCTGCGACAACCATTATCACTCCTATATCTAAAAATATGTTTTCCATGTTACTTTTTTACAACTAACAAGAAGCCTTCCTTGTGCTTCTTGAATTCAACCTCCATACCTTTGTTTAAGCCTTCATATTCGGCAAGACGTTTAGGAATAGTAATTACCAACTGGCTCGACGGGAGTTTTTGTATCTTTACCATTATACTATTATTTTCGATGACTTTTTTATTAATATTCTATTTATAATTTATAATGTTTTATAGAATATCTTTTTTAATAGTATATAAATGTTTCGGTCTTAGAACTAACTTAGTTAAAAATATTTGTAGAACTACAGAAACAATTACTTCAGAACTTTCTTAACATCTTCCAGCAAATCACTGGCAATATAACTAAATCCTTTCTTTTTCTTTAACTGCAAATCACCTAAAGCTCCATTGATGTAAGCTGCGTTACAAGCTGAACTAAATAAATCAATTCCCTGCCCAACAAAACCAACACACAAGCCAGCCAAAACATCACCAGTTCCAGCTTTGGTCATTCCTGGGTTTCCTGTTTTGTTATATGCTGTTTTGTTTTTAGAAATTATGGTATCAATAGGCCCCTTCAACAGAATTATGTTATTTTTTAATTTAGTTCTATAATTGTTCTCATTCAATTTTGAATTCTTTAAAAAAATATTAAACTCCTTTTTATGCGGTGTTAAAATACAGTTATTGATTGATTGTATATTGATTGCTTTTATTGCGTCTGCATCAATAACGCATGGTTTGTTTATTTTTGAGAGAAATGTTTTGCAGAATTGTTTTGCATTCATTCCTATGCCGTTTCCTATTAATACTGCATCAAAGCCTTGAGCCAGCTTTAGAACATCCTTTGCTCTTGAAGCGCAGAAATCATCTCCTTTGTATTTCTTTACAACTAGGTCTGGGGTTAAAGCGTTTATTGCCCAGCCTACTTTTTCAGGAACAGCAACAGTAACCCAGTCAACACCAGTTCTTAGGGCTGCTAAGCCTGCTAAAGCAACAGCACCAACATAATCCTTAGAGCCGCCTATAATGAGAACCCTGCCATTATCTCCTTTATGGCTCTTTGGCTTTCTTTTTGGGATTACTGTGTCTTTTTTTGAGAGGTTTTTCATCTTGCTTTCTTTGGTATTCCGATATCGACTACAACTGTCTTGTTTTTTAGTTTCTTAAGACCTGTTTTAAGGTCATGGAAAGTAATTATTAAATCAGCCTTAACTGCTTTGTCTATTACTTTTCCTGTATCTGGGTTTAGGCCTGTTGGGATATCAACTGAAACCTTGTATGCCTTTGACTTGTTTATCTTGTCTACAGCAGAAGAAATTGGCTTTTTTAATTTGCCTTCTGTGCCTGTACCAAGCATTGCGTCTATTATTATGTTGTAACTATTAAAATCCAAATCCTCAAATTCCCTTGTGAATTGGATTTTATGATTGTTTATGATTCTGTTGAAATTTGCAGAGGCTTCGTCCTTTAGCTTGGATTCCTTTCCCATAAATAAAACCTCAACAGTTGATTTATTTGAGAGGTATCTTGCTGCAACAAAGCCATCACCGCCATTATTGCCGTGGTGGCAAACAATAAGGATTTTCTTTTTTTTGAGGTCTTTAAATTTCTTTTTCAGGATATTGTTTATTCCTTTGCCAGCATTTTCCATCAATTGCTTTTTAGAGACGCCTAATTCCTCCGATTTATCTTCCAGTTTTTTCATTTGTTTTGTTGAGATCATTTTATGAATTCCTTGATTTTACCCTTTGCTTCAATATTATTATCAAAGTGGTTTATTAATCTATCCATTTCTTCTCTTGAAGTGTAGTTTGATTCAACAAGAAAATCTGAAAAATCAATCTTTTCTGCATTGTCTATCCTTTTCTTTAAGAATTCATACGGATAATTCATTGCAGGCCTTATTTTCTTGGCCTTCATTAAGGCAATTATTGTTTTGTTTTCCCATTCTGTTATTAGGTCATGCTGCACCACATTAAGGAATGAGCCGTCAGGAAATGCCTCGCTGAGGAATTTGACAATATCCTTTTTATCATAAGGCAGCTTTGGAAGGATATCATCCAATGCAGGGCAGGTGCCGAACATATCCTCTTTCACAAAGGCCTCATCTGTTTTTAGGAAAGGCCCTTTGTTGAAAGGAAACAGCCTGCAGACATAAGCCCTTTTCTTGTCATAGATTAAACATTTCTTATCCTTGAGGAACGGACACGAATCAGCATCCATGGAATATGTCACAATTATTGTTTTGTTTGTATTTAGGTCAAGGATTGCTCTTGACGGATTTATCTTTGCATCAATGTTAACCTCTTTTTGCCATTTCATAAATCTTTTAGCTTCCCAGTCCCATAACGGAAAAGATATATTCTCTACAGGCATTAACTGCACTAAAGGCATCTTTCCATACGCATATTGTTTTAAGAACTCTTTTTCTTCTTTGCTGATTTTGCCTCTTATATGGTCGCAGCATTTACCGCATTGTTGGCATTTAAACTTTGGAATCATTTCTTAACCCTGCAGCCACCGGCAGGCAAAGCCCTCACAATCTCATCTAAGTCACCACCGAACTTATGCTTGATTTGCTTTGCAGTCTGGCTTGTTTTTTCCTTTCCTTGCTCTAGCTGAACATATTTTTCACAGTTCTTTTTTACTGCATTAACAGGCCCTGCCATTATTGCTCCGTCTTTTGTAATGCCCATTGCAAGGTTTATCTCATTCTCCACATACTCTAATTTGCCTTTTGTTGTGAAGCCTCCCTTTGGAACATATTCGCCAGACGGAGCTTCTTTTGAGAACTGCTCAGGTTTAGCCCAAAAGGTTGGTGTTGAGGTTAAACCGAGCTTCCATGCTCTTGAGAATGTAACAGTTGCATCAGCAGCCTCTTTTATTGTTTTTTCATCAATCTTCCTACCTTCTGATTTTATTACAAAGAACGGGCTTCCAACCATATCTGTATGAAAAACCAAATCCTTTTTTTCAGTATGTTTTTTTATAACAATCTCGTTAGAGGTTGCATCCCTGCCGCCTATAACCAGAAACCCTTCTGAACTTATGAACCATCTAAACTTTTCGTACCATTTCTTCTCCCTCGCAATTGTTTTCTCTGACTCCAGCTTCTTTAGCTCCTTATCTTTCTTTTTTAACAAATCAGCAAGTTTCTTCTCGCTTTTAGCCAGAGCTTCTTTAGCTCCCACTATCTTTTTCTTCATCTTCTTGGCTTTATCAAAATAAATGCCTGCGTTCTCTTCAATTGATTTGTTGAGGTAAATTGATATTTTTGTCATCTTGAAATGGACTGGCCGGGAATCTCAAACCAAAGGTTTGACCTTTGAGTAATTGAACCCGGTGCCTCACCCTAGCCAAGGGCGCATTCTTTTCCGCTTTGTTTTGCAAAGTACCGGTGAACTACCAGCCCACAGAACAAAAAAAGAATTAGTAATATAAAAAGATATTGAAATTATTTGGCAGCCAACTTAATGTCGCCTTCCTGAACTGTTTTTCTGCCAGAATGCTTTGCTATCTTTACTGCCTGTGATGCTATTTCTTCAGCAGTATTATTGATGACTTCTGTAAAGGTATTTATAGCACTTGCAGAAACACGTTTTGCACCAACTGCCATTATAATCCTGCCAACTGGTGCTTTTGGGACTATGCCCTCTCTTTTTGTCATTATGAACACCTCTTGATTTATTTATAGAGAAATTATTGCGGGATTATTTATATAGGTTTTGTTTTTAGTCCCAACCTAATAAAAATTTCTCATCCAGAGGCTCTAAGTCCCAAAAATTTAAATACTCTTAGAAGTTTGGTTTTAATTATGAATGTGAAAGAGCTGATAAGGAAATATGCACTGCAGAATGCAGTTAGGTATGATGGCAAAGCTAATCCTGGGAATATTATCGGAAAGGTAATAGGAGAGAATCCAGAGCTGCGCAAGAAAGGGAAGGAGTTAATGCAGCAGATCCAGGAGATAGTCAAGGAAGTAAACAAGCTTGGCGTTGAAAAACAAACAGAAGAGCTAAAGAAACTTGCTCCAGGGCTTCTTGAGAAAAAGGCTGAGAAAAAGAAAGAACTGCCTGAGTTAAAGGATGCAAAAAAGGGGAAAGTGATTATGAGGTTTGAGCCATCGCCTTCTGGACCACTGCATATTGGCCATGCTTATGTTATTGGCTTGAATTCTGAGTACTGCAAAAGGTATAATGGCAAGATGATTCTTAGGATTGGTGATACCAATCCAGAGAATATTTACGAGCCTGCTTACGAGCTGATTCCTGATAATGCCAAGTGGGTTACAAAAGGCAATATTGGCGAGAAGTTTATTCAGTCTGAGAGGCTTGAGACTTATTACAAATATATGGAGAAATTAATAGGTATGGATAAAGCATATGTTTGTACATGTAATCCAGAAGAGTTCAAGCATTTATCAGCAAAAGGAAAAGCCTGTCCTTGCCGCGGTTTAGACATTGATGAACAAAAGAAAAGATGGAAAAAGATGTTTGATGGCTACAAGCAGGGTGAAGCTGTTGCAAGGATAAAAACAGAATTGCAGCATAAGAATCCTGCAATGAGAGACTGGCCTGCTTTTAGGATTAATGACAGCAAACATCCAAGGGCTGGCGTTAAATACAGGGTATGGCCGTTAATGAACATGGCTGTTTCTGTTGATGATATTGAAATGGGCATTACTCATGTTATAAGGGCAAAGGAGCACCATGACAATGCAAAACGGCAGGAGTATATCTATCAATACCTGGGAAAAAAGCCGCCGCAGGCATTATTTGTCGGCAGGATTAACTTTGAGGATATGATGGTAAGCTGCTCAAAAACAAGGCCTTTAATTGAAGAAGGTAAATACTCCGGATGGGAGGATATAAGGCTGCCATTCCTTGATGCTTTGAAAAGACGAGGCTACCAGCCAGAGGCATTTATCAAATATGCGCTTGATGTTGGGATGAGCCTAAATGATAAGAAGGTTACAAAAAGAGAATTCTTCAAGACAGTAAATGCGTTTAACAGGGAAGTAATTGACCCAAGCTCTTACCGATTCTTTTTTATTGAAAATCCAAAGAAGGTCAAGATTGAGGGTGCTCCTGAACAGGATATTGAATTAGATTTGCATCCTGACAATAAAAAGGGAGGTAGAAAATTCAAAACTACAGACACATTCTATATTGATGAGGAGGACTTCAAAGGCCTTAGAGAGAAGAAACTGTACCGGCTGATGGATTGCGTTAATTTTACTAAGAAAGCTGGAAAGCTTTCCTTTGACTCTACTGAGTATGAAAAGTATAAGGATAAGGGAACAGGGATTATACATTGGCTTCCTGAGCAAGGAAACATCGATGTTGAGGTTATGACAGATGAAGGAAAAAAGATTCATGGATTGGGTGAAGCTTCAATGAAAAACATCAAAGAAGGAGAGATAGTACAGTTAGAAAGGTTTGGTTTCTGTAGACTAGATAAAAAGGAAGGAGATAAATTAGTTTTCTGGTACACGCATAAGTAAGAGGTGAAAAAATGAAAGGTTCATTGATTGTTGCAGCAAATGTAAAGGATGCTGCCAAGATTGAGGAAAAAAGTCTGAACGTTTCTGAGGACTTTTACAAGGAGCTTGAGAAGAAAATAAAGGAAATTGTTGAGAAAGCCTGTGTTAGGGCAAAGGCTAATGGCCGCAATACAGTAATGGGAAAAGATGTCTAGACTTCGGCAGCTAATTTTCCCTTAAGCTGGTCTATGTGTGCCTTAAGCTTTTCCAAGCGCTTTTTACCATAGGCTCTTCTTGAAAGCTGCTTGTACCTTCTTTCAAGGTCCTCTAATTGTTTCCTAGCAGCAATTATCTCATGCTCCTTTACTGGTGTTGCTTTTATCTTTTCTTCCAATTCCTTAATCCTTCTTTGACGGTCTATTTTTCTCTCTGCATAGGTTCCTACTTTGCCTTTTAGGTCAGATACTTCCTTGCTAAGGCCTTCTACTGTTTTCTTATGCACAAATACATATTTATTCCGTTCCTGTTCTACTGCCCTTAATTTGTCCTTTAACCCAATTATCTCGTCTTTCAGCATCTTTACTATCTCTGGGTCTTCTCTGCCAACAGCAGCAAGCTTTTTTTCAGCATCAAGAACAGCACCAAGTTTGTCATCCAATCGCTTAAGGCTTCTTTTGAGTTTTTTTGGGTCTAATTTTCCAGCAGGAGTCTTTTTCAGTTTTTCAAGATGTTTTGATAAAGCCTCTTCTGCTCTAATCTTTATCTTCTGTTTTTTGCTGATTATGATAAGCTGTTTTAAGAATTTCTTGAATGCTGCTGGAGTGACCGCAGGCTTTGGTTCTGGTTTAGGTTGAGTAGTCTTTTGTTCTGGCTTAGTTTGAGGAGCCTTTGGTTTCTGTGATTCCTCTACCTTCTCTTTAGGTTTTGTACTAACAGGTTTATTTCCAACAGAACTCTTTTCATCTGCCATTCTTATTTACGTGAAAATAGGCCTTTCTTTTTTGGTGGCGCTCCTGGTGGAGGTGGTCCTCCTGGACCCCCTGGTGGTGCTCCTGGCGGACCTAATGGTGGTAGTCCTGGCGGTGCTCCTGGCGGACCTAATGGTGGTAGTCCTCCTGGCGGCATTGGCCCTGGGCCTTTTGGTAATCTTGATGGTGCTGGTCCTCCTGCTGAAATAGTTCCTTCTATGCCGCCTGGCTTTGGTGCTCCTGGCGGAACAGGCCCTCCTGGCATGACAGGCGGAGGCATTACTGCTCTTGGTGCTGGTTTTCCAGCCCCTCCTATAGAAGCTATATCATCAGATAAACCTGAAAATTTCTCATCCATTGCTTCAGAAACAGCAACTACTCCCTCAGCTATTGTCTTGTTTTCTGTTAATGTTTCCTCTACTTTTCCTGACATATCATCCAGCTTGCTGGATATCTCATCAAGCCTTTCTAATACTGGGTCCAGATTAACCTCTGCCTGAGGGGCTTTCTCCTCAACCTTCATTTCTTCAGCTGCTGATTTGAAGAGGGTTAGCATAGCACCCATGTTCTTTGTAAGCGCATCAATTGATTTTAACAGGTCCCTAGAAGGAGCTTCACCAGATTTCTTCTGTAATTCCTCAAGATCTTTTTTAAGCTTCACGATCTCTTTGTAGGGCATTATCTCGTAAGGGCCTTCTGCTGGCATATTATCACCACTCTTTTTTATAGATAAAATTAATTATAAGTTGGTAATGAAGTCTTTTGTTTATAAATTTTGCTATTTGTTATATAAATAATCAATAAAAATTAAACAATAGAAAAAAAACCAATAATAAGAAAAATAAATCTGATTTTTGCTTTATTCCCTAATTTAAGGCAAAAATCATCTTCACTATTCCTTTATACACTAGCTAAAAGGAAGGTAAGAAGATGAAAATTCCTATTACACGAGGTAAAAAGGAATTTTCAGATTGATTATTTTTAAAATATAAATAAAAGAAAAAAATTAACCCATTGGTGGCATTCCCATACCGCCCATTCCTGGAGGCATTCCACCTGGAGGCATTTCCGGGCCTTTTGAGGATGTTCCAGCTATAACATCATCTATTCTTAGAATCATTATAGCTACTTCTGAAGCAGATGAAACAGCCTGCGTCTTTATCTTCAAAGGCTCCATAACACCAGCGCGCCATGAGTCTACTACTTTTCCTTTGAAAACATCTATGCCAGCCCATTTCTGCTTTTTATCGTGAGCTGATTTCAGCTCTGTTATGATGTCTATTGGGTCTAGACCAGCGTTTTCTGCCAAGGTTCTTGGGATTACTTCAACTGCATTTGCAAATGCGTTTACTGCTAGTTGTTCACGGCCGGATAAAGAGTCTGCAAATTTTCTCAATCCTTTTGCCAGTTCCACTTCTGGAGCACCTGCTCCTCCAACAACCTTTCCAATCTTTAAAGCAGCAGCTACATCTCCAATAGCATCTTCTAGAGCACGCTTTACCTCATCAACAACATGCTCTGTTCCGCCCCTGACTAAGATTGTAACTGATTTGGGGTTTTTGCAGTCTTTTACATAAGTCATCTCTTCGTCCCCTACTTTTGCCTCTTCAACTGTGCCGGCTTTTCCCAGGTCAGATTCTGATAAATCATCCACATTGGTTATTACTCTTCCACCTGTAGCTCTTGCTAAAGCATCCATGTCTGATTTCTTTGCTCTTCTAACTGCATAGATTCCTTTCTTTGCCAGGAAATGCTGTGCAATATCATCAATGCCTTTCTGGCATACTATGACATTTGCTCCTGATGCAGCTACCTTTTCAACCATGTCTTTCAGCATCTTCTCTTCCTGGTCAATAAAAGCCTGCATCTGGTTTGGGTCTGTTATCTGTATCTTTGCATCTATCTCTGTGCTTTTTATTTCCAGGGCAGAGTCAATTAATGCTATCTTTGCATTCTCTAGTTTATGGGGCATTCCTGCATTGACTTTTTCTTTATCCAGGACAATGCCTTTTACTAGCTCTGTGTTTTCAACAGCGCTTCCAACCTTCTTCTCAAGCTTTATGTGTTCCTTGTCAATTGAGATTGTATCGTTTTCCCTGTCAATAACTGATTTTACTGCACTGACAGTTATATCAGCTAATACATCCTTTGCTGATTCTGCACCCTTTCCAGTCATTGCAGTTATTGCTATTTTCCTTAGATTTTCAGTGTCTTTTTCTGTTATGTCCTCAGCAATATCATTTAGTAATTGCTGTGCTTTTATTTCAGCCAGCCTATAGCCTCTTGCTATAACAGTTGGATGAACTTCCTGCTCTAACAGGCCTTCAGCGTTCTTTAAGAGTTCTCCTGCTAAGACAACTGCTGTGGTTGTTCCATCTCCTACTTCGTCTTCCTGTGTTTTTGCAACTTCAACAATCATCTTTGCAGATGGATGCTCAATCTGCATTTCCTCTAAGATTGTTACTCCGTCATTTGTAACAGTAACATCTCCGAGAGTATCAACAATCATCTTGTCCATTCCTTTTGGACCTAATGTAGTCCTAACAGTTTCAGCTACTAGCTTAGCAGCCATAATGTTTGTTCTCTGTGCATTCCTACCAGTGCTTCTTTGTGCGCCTTCCGGCAGAATGAAAATTGGTTGTACATTTTGGTTTGTCATATTATTTCTCCTCCATAATTTATCGAAATCGTAGAAAAGGTGAATAAGCAGTACTATTTAAAGGTTACGTTTTTTACGGAGGTGGATGTAAAGCCCCCAAAAAGCTTAAATAAACTAATTCTCAGGTGTTTTGATATGGACTTCAAAAGCAGAGAACTGGCATACCTAACCTGTTTTACAACCGGATTTGCAATCCTGGTTCTAGAGCTGATTTCATTCAGGTTATTAGCTCCTTACTTTGGGACATCTATTTATGTTTCTGGTATAATAATCAACACTGTTTTGCTTGCACTGGCAGCAGGTTATTTTGCTGGTGGTTATGTTGTTGATAGACTTAAATCTGAGAAATTGCCTTATTTGGTCATTCTAGGCTCATGTATTTATTTGATAGTTATCTTCAGTGTTTATCCATTGTTATTGAATATGATTTCTTTTAGGTCAGTAATCATTGGCTCTTCTATAGCAATAGTTGCAATGTTTTTTGTGCCTACTGCCCTTCTGGCTTTTATCCCGCCTTATTTGATTAAACTGCTTCTCATTAAGAGGATGGTTGGCAAGGCATCCGGAGAGATATTCTCATTATCAACCCTGGGCTCTATAGCAGGAGGTATCATGACCACCTTCATCTTTATACCTTACTTAGGCTCAAGAACCAGTTTTTTGATTGCTATTGGTTTGTTGCTGGTTATTTCAACCATAGGTCTGATAAAATTCAATAAAGGCTCCCTTTTTTTGATATTAGCGTTTCTGATTTTATTGCTGCCTCCTGAAAAAACCACAGGATACGTCTATAAGACTGAATCTGAATATAATATAATAAAGGTTGTTGAAGAGGGAGGCCGTTTGCAATTAAGGCTTAATCATGATTACTCTTATCACTCTATAACTCTAGACCCAGAAACACACTTAAGTAATGCTTATTATGATTACTATCTATTCCCCCAGATGCTTATTAATGCCGAGGAGACACTCATATTGGGGAATGGTGCAGGCACGTCCATGATGGAAACAGATTATTTCTTTGATACTAACATTGATGGTGTTGAAATAGACCCAATGGTCACAGAGGTTGGCAATGCATATTTTGGGTTAAGGCTAAATGAAGGACTGTCTATATTCCACCAAGATGCCCGCGTCTTCCTTAACCAGAACAAGAAAAAATATGATATTGTTTACATCGATGTCTACTCTGGGGAGCCGCATGTGCCATTTCATATTGCTACTGTGGAATTTTTTGAACTAGTTAACCGCTCCCTGAATGATGATGGAATTGTTGCGATTAATGTACCCTATTATTCCCCAAATACCGAATTAAGTGAATATTATACCAATACCATCACAACAGTGTTTCCTAATTCTTATGTTTTCGAGAAGAAGCATATGCTTTACTCGTTCAAAGCAGATATTGATAAAGAGGCAATGAGCAAAATAATTGAAGGGAAGATTCTGCACGCTAATTTAGAGGCTATAGCAAAAGAAGTATTGGCAGAGATTAAAGAAATAAGCCAGGAATCATCAGAAAAGGTTTTTAGTGATGACCATGCGCCTGTAGAGGTTATGACCTTCAAGAGTTTTGGAAGGTAATTAAAACTCCTTCAAGAACTTAACAAGTTCTTTAGCTTTCTTCAGCTCCAAGAATTCTTCTTTTTTTAGAGAAGGAATGTCCTTTGGTTTCTTCTTCTTGAAAATAACCAGGTTATCTGCGTCTAAAAGTCTTGATAATGATTGTGCCTGGGGGTTTGGTTTATCTCTGACTTCTGTCAGAATAATCTCTTTTTCTTTTTTAGCTAAAATATCAAACGGAACCTTATGTGTTTCAATTGCTTCAAAACCAAGGTCCTGGTATTTTTTGGAAACATCAGATTTGCCAACCTCTTCTGGTTTTATCTCTGCTTTCAAGACGTCAATCTTATCAAAAACCGCATGCCCAAAGATGTCGTAAAGCTTGAAGGCTTTCTGTACTGTGATTTTGCTTTCTCCTGATTTATACTTCTGTATCATCTTCTTGGAAACGCCAAGTTTCTTCGATAAATCACCGAGAGAAACCCCTTCTTCATCCATCTTTTCCTTTAATCTGTTGCCTATTACATTTGCTGTTAGGCCAGCATGGTCTCTTTTGATGAATGGGAATCTGCTTTCAACACAGTTTTCAAATGTTTGCTGGTTAAGGGTATTTATTCCAAAACGTGAATAAACAACTCCATCCACCAGCTTGTCGCCTGCTTTCTCTGCAATCATTAAAGGGATACCCGAGATATAGGAGCTTACATGCTTCATCTCTTCTGCATATTCCTCGCTTATTGCGTTAGCGTCGTTAAGAACCTTAATCAAAAGAATCTGCGTATCTTTACGAGCAACAATATCAAAGCATGTACGGGTTAAGGATTTTAGAGTGTAGCCTTTCTTCAAGAGATAAATGCTGATTTCCTCAAGCAAATCCCGTTTCATATTTCCTGTTAATATAAAAAACTATATAAATATACTCTATGTAAAACAGATTATGATAATAACAGTAAGCGGTAAAGCAGGCTCTGGGAAGAGCACTATTGCTAGAACCTTAGCCCAAAAGCTTCATTTAAAGCATTACTCCAGCGGTGACTTTATGAGGGAGATGGCAAAGGAAAAAGGGATGACCTTAGCAGAGCTAAGCAAACTAGCAGAACAGGACAATGGTGCAATCGATAAAGAGATTGATGAAAGGCAAAAGAAATTAGGAAAAACAGAAGATGATTTTGTTATTGACGGAAGATTAAGCGCTTTTTTCATTCCAAATGCTGAGTTTAAGATCTTTCTTGATGTTGAGCTGGATGAGGGTGCGGGAAGGATTGCTAAAGATAAAAGAGCAACTGAGAGCGCAGAAGACATTAAAGAAATGAAGGAAAAAATTGAAAAAAGAGAGGCTTCTGAGGTAAAGCGCTACAAGCAGTATTATGGCTTTGACTGCTATGATAAAACAAACTATGATGTCCTGATTGATACGACAGAACTTACTCCAGAACAGGTTATAGGGAAGATAGTAAAATTAGTCAATAAATGACCAAAACCAAACTCATTTCATTCGTAGGTTTTCCTTCTAACGAAGCAAAACATTTATAAAGGATTAATTTTCCCTAAATCTATATTTCTTCTCGGTGGAACTAAATGGTAACCGTCAAAAAAGAAGATTTTGTTGAAATAGAATATACTGGTAAGATTAAGGAAGACAGCACTATATTTGACACAACAAGCGAAAAGGTTGCAAAGGAAAGTGATATCTATAACAAGGATATGAGATATGGTTCTGTGATAATCTGTTTAGGAGAAGGGCAAATTCTTAAAGGCCTTGAAAAGGCATTGGAAGGCAAAGATACTGACAAGGAATACACTGTTGAGTTAGCTCCAGAAGAAGGGTTTGGAAAAAAAGACCCAAAGATGATACAGCTTATTCAAACAAGCAAATTCAAGAAACAGGGAATACAGCCAATGCCGGGATTGCAGATTAATGTTGACGGCATGCTTGGTATTGTGAAAACAGTCAGCGGCGGAAGAACATTGGTAGACTTTAACAACCCATTATCAGGGAGGGACCTTGTTTATACTGTAAGGATAAAACGAAAAGTAGAAGATGACAAGGAGAAGATTGAGGGGTATGTAAAGCTAAGTTTAGGGCTTAAGGATGTAAGTGCAGAGATGAAAGAAGGCAATGCTAAAATCAAGATTAAGAAAGAACTGCCTGATGACATCAAGGATAAGCTGACTGAGAACCTAAAAAGGCTGGTAAAAAGCATAAAAACTGTTGGATTTACCGTTGAAAAAGAAGAGAAGGAACAAAAGGGATAATTTCAAAAAGTTTATATAGGAGTACAACTTTAAAATAACAAAAGTTATCGAGGTGGGAAAGTGGAGCCTTTTACCAATAATCAACCTGAACAACCTCAGCAAGAGGGTTCTATGCAGCCAGAAGAAGCTGTACAGCCTGAAGAAAGCCCTGTACAAGAGGAGCAAGAAGATATTTCTATAAAAGAACCGCCAAAGGAAGAGTCTAAAGTGATACCAGAACAAAGGAGAAATGATTCTGACGAGGAGATTGAGCAGTTCCTTAACCAGCAAAGTGCAAAGATAAAGGTTGTAGGAACAGGCGGCGGCGGAAATAACACAATAACAAGGGTAAATGAGGTAGGTATTGTTGGAACAGAGGCTTTAGCTATTAACACAGATGCCCAGGATTTATTATATACTACTGCTGATAAAAAACTGCTTATTGGGAAGGATGTTACAAAAGGCCTAGGTGCAGGCTCTGACCCAAGATTGGGTGAAGAAGCAGCCAGGGAGAATGAGGCTGATATAAAACGTATGCTGCAGGGAGCAGACATGGTTTTCATTACCTGCGGATTAGGCGGCGGCACTGGCACAGGCTCAGCTCCAGTTGTAGCTGAGGTAGCAAAAAAGATTGGCGCTTTAACAGTTGGTATTGTAACTATGCCTTTTGCGATGGAAGGCAACACAAGATATGAAAATGCAACAGAGGGTCTTGAGAAGCTTGAACAGGTTGTTGATACACTGATTGTAATACCTAATGATAAACTGCTGGAACTTGCTCCAGATTTGCCATTGCATACTGCATTTAAGGTTGCTGACGAGATTTTAACTAATGCTGTAAAAGGCATTGCTGAGCTTGTAACAAGAGCAGGTCTTGTTAACCTGGATTTTGCTGATATCAGAACAATAATGAAGGGAGGCGGTGTAGCCTTGATTGGTGTTGGTGAATCTGACACTGATAATCGTGCACTAGAGGCTGTTGAAAAGGCAATTTCAAATCCATTGCTTGATGTTGACATAACAGGAGCAAACGGAGCATTAATTAATGTTGCTGGCGGAGAAGATATGACTTTAGATGAAGCAAGGAGCGTAGTTGAGGCAGTATCAGAAAGACTTTCTGATGAGGCTAAGATAATCTGGGGAGCCCAGGTATACAAAGACCTTGACAAAACAATAAGAACCATGCTTATAGTTACTGGGGTAAAGTCATCCCAGATATTTGGAGCTGACGAGGGCGTATCTGACAAGAAGAAGAAAGAGATAGAGAAGGAGTTGGGGATAGAGTTTATTTAAAAATGGATGAAGATTCTAAGGTTTATAAGCTAAAGATGTTTATAAACGAATGCAGAAGAGTATTAAGAGTGACCAAAAGGCCAGACAGTTTTGAGTTTAAAACCATAGTTAAGGTTTCTGGGCTTGGAATGGGCCTGGTTGGCTTGATAGGATTTTTGGTATCAATGATAAAGACCTTGATATTGGGGGGTGCTTAAATGGACGAAGAAGAGCAGAAAGAGGTAATTTATGCGTTAAGGACAACTGCTAACAGGGAAGACCAGGTCATGGACTTTGTTACTTCAAATGCCAAAAAGAAAAAACTTGAGGTTTATGCTGTTGTAAGGCCGCATGGTATGAGAGGCTATATCTTTATTGAGGCTGGCTCCAGGACAGATGCTGAGCAGGCTGCATTTAATGTTCCATATGCAAGGGGGATACTCCCAAAACCAATTAATTACAAAGAAATAGAGCATATGCTTGAGCAGGTCAAGGTTGAAAGGAATATACAGAAGAATGATATCTGCGAGATTATCTCCGGACCTTTCAAAAGAGAGAAAGCAAAGATTACCAGGATAGACAAGCAGAAAGAAGAGGTTGTTGTTGAGCTGCTTGAAGCAGCAGTTCCAATCCCAATTACAGTTAAGATGGACTCAGTTAAGGTTATTAGAAGAGAGACTGGTGAGGAAGAGGGTGAAGAAGAGAAGGAAGAGGAAATCTGATAAACTTTATAAATTACTCTTAAATCCTAGGTTCTAATGGCTAAGGAAACTATACAGGTATTAATCGAAGGCGGTAAAGCTACGGCTGCCCCACCACTTGGACCAGCTTTAGGTCCGATAGGCGTTAATATCGGCCAGGTTGTGGCTGACATCAATAAGAAAACCGCTAACTTCAAAGGAATGCAGGTTCCTGTTAAGGTTATTGTAGAGAAAGATGATAAATCATATGACATTGAGATTGGAACTCCGCCTGCTTCTGCTTTGATTAAAAAAGAAGCTGAGATTGAGAAAGGTTCTGGCAATCCTAAGGAAGATAAGGTTGCTGATGTTCTTATAGAGCAGATGATCAAGATTGCTAAAATGAAGGAAAGCTCATTGCTTGGCAAGACCCTTAAAGAGCAGGTCAAAGAGATTGTTGGAACATGCAATTCAATGGGAATCCTTGTTGAGGGAAAGCCTGCTGTTGAAACAATACAGGATATTAATACAGGCAAGTTTGACAAGGAGATTAAGGAAGAGAAAACCGAGTTAACAGCTGAAGAGAAGAAGAAACTAGAGGAAGAGAAGAAGAAGCTTGCTGAAGAGATGGAGAAGAGACGTGCAGAGTTTGAGGCTAAAGGTAAAGAGATTATTGCAGCAATGGCTGGCCAAGAAAAAGGACAGATAAAAGCAAAACTAAGGGAAGCAAACATCCCAGAAAAGATAATCAAGGAGTTGCTGCCAGAGGAAGTTGTACCTGGCGCAGAAGGAGCTGCACCTGCTGAAGGTGCTGCTGCACCAGCTGAAGGAGCTCCAGCAGCAGAGAAGAAAGAAGAAGCTGCTCCAGCAGCAGAGAAGAAGTAATTCTTTTTTTGTTTGTTTTATATTAAATAAAAATAAATCTGAAAATTCCTTTTTACCGCATGTTAAAGGAATTTTCATCTTAGTTTGGTTCTTTAAGAAACACTGCAGATGATTTTTGCCTTAGCTAGACATAAAGCAAAAATCAGATTTATTATTTTTTGTTATTGAATTTTTTTCTAATGATTATTTTTTATTGATAAACTTTAAATAAAATGTTTAATGAATTCTTGATATGAAACTCATCTTCAACAAAATCTTTCTCGAGCATGATACTGGGATGCATCCTGAGAATAAAGCAAGGTTAGAGGCTTTTGGGAGTTTAGAAGAAACCAAGGTTGAGAATGGAGAAAAGTACCTTGAATTAGTGCACAGTAAAGAACACATTAAACAAGTCAGAGAAGCCTGTAAAGCAGGAATCCAGCTTGATCCTGATACAATAACATCAGCTAAAAGCTATGAAGCTGCAATTCATGCAGTTGGTGCGACTGTTATGGCTTCAGAAACAAATGATTTTGCTTTAGTAAGACCGCCTGGGCATCATGCTTTTGCTTCAGTAAGTTCTGGTTTCTGTTTGTTCAACAATATTGCAATTGCTGCAAAAAAACTAGTTAACGAAGGAAAAAAGGTTTTCATTGTTGACTTTGACGGCCACTTAGGTAATGGAACAATGGATATCTTTTATGACAATGATCAAGTTCTTTATTTATCAACACATCAATATCCTGCTTATCCTGGTGGTGGAGCAATTGATGAGATTGGCAATGGCAAAGGAAAAGGTTATACAATTCCGATTCCATTACCTCCAGGTGCTGGTGATGATTTATTAATTAATTCAATAAAAAGATTTATTCCAATTGCAAAAAGGTTCAAGCCAGATGTTGTAGGTGTTTCAGCTGGCTTTGATGGCCATCATGCTGATTCTTTGCTTGCCTTAAGGTTTAGTACGAATGTTTATTATGAGATTGGAAAATTGCTAAAAGAGAACTTCAAGAATATTTTTGCAACCTTAGAAGGGGGCTACAACACAGAATTCTTGCCAAAATGTGTTCATAATTTCATAGCTGGCATTAATGGGAAAGAGATTAGATTCAAGGAAGAAAGCACTAAATCTGATGCTGGAATAGTAAGTGAGCATGAAGCAACTATTGGAACGCTTGAGAACAGTTTGAGAAGGTAAGTACAAATATAAGTACTTTTATATACATAGCTTGTGAGTAATTCTAGGTGAGAAGAATAGAAAGCTTTAAATATAAGTATATATTATTGGTTAATTATTGATAAAAATATAAGTAGGAGAAAAAATGGCTAATACAACACTATTCAAAAGAAAGCTGTACAAGAGAGGCTCTAGTTATGAAACAACTATACCTATGCCTCTGTTATTTGCTTTAGACAAGTCAAAAAAATATAATGTGGTGTTCTCATATGATCCTTCAACCAATAAATGGTATGTTCAGTTTGAGGAACGCAAGGAAGGAATTGAAGGAACTGTTCAAGAGGCAGAATAATGCTTTATTATGATGAGGAAATAAAAGAGGTATTTAAGGAACTAAATACTTCTGAAAAGGGTATTTCTAGTTCTGAAGCAGAGAAACGCTTAGAAAAATACGGCCTTAATGAGTTAAAGGAAGGGAAGAAGATAAGCCCCTTAAGGATATTCCTTCAACAGTTTGCAAGCCCTATTGTATGGGTATTGATAGGTGCTTTCATTATTTCTTTGGTAATAAAAGAAGAAGCAGATGCAGTTATTATTGGCTTTATTGTGGTTGTAAATGCAATTGTAGGATTTATACAGGAATACAAAGCTGACAAAGCAATTGAAGCTCTAAAAAAGATGGCTAGTTTAAAAGCCACTGTTATAAGAGACGGAAAGCAGCAGCAGATAGATGCAACAAATCTTGTACCTGGAGATATAGTAATACTAACAACTGGAGAAAAGATACCAGCTGATGCAAGGCTAATAGAAGCAGTAAACCTTCAAACACAAGAAGCTGCATTAACAGGTGAATCATTACCAATCAAGAAGGTGACTAAGGTATTCAAAAAAGATACTCCTGTAGCTGACAGAAAAAACATGGTTTTCTCAGGAACAATAATCACAGATGGCAGAGGCAAGGCTATTGTAACTGAAACGGGAATGTCAACTGAGCTTGGAAAGATTGCTAATCTGATTCAAAAGGCAAAGCCAGGCTTAACACCACTGCAAAAGAACCTTGATAAGATAGGAAAGCTGCTGACAGTGGTTGTGCTTATTGTTTGTGCACTGGTTTTCGTACTAGGTGTAGTAAGGGGCCAAATGATAAAAGACTCATTCTTCACAGCAATCGCATTAGCAGTAGCAGCAATACCAGAAGGACTGCCTGCTGTTGTGACAATATCCCTGGCCTTAGGCGTACAAAGAATGATCAAAAGGCATGCCCTGATCAGAAAGCTTCCATCTGTAGAAACATTAGGGGGCTGCACAGTTATATGTTCTGATAAGACAGGAACCCTAACACACAATGAGATGACTGTCAGAAAGCTGCTAGCAAACAATGAAGTAATAGAAACAACAGGAGCTGGTTATGAACCAGAGGGAAAGTTCTCAAAAGACCCCAAAAATTTTGAGTTGCTGCTTAAGATAGGCGCTTTAAACAACGATGCAAAACACACGAAAGAAAAAGAAAAATGCCAGATATTTGGTGACCCAACTGAGGGATGCCTAATTGTTTCTGCAAAAAAAGCAGGGCTTGACACAGAAAAACTGCTAAAAGAAAATCCAAGGACCAGTGAGATACAGTTTAGTTCTGAAAGAAAGCGCATGACTACAATACATAAAGTAAACGGGAAGCGTGTTGCTTATATGAAAGGTGCTCCTGATGTTATCCTTAAACTATGCGACAAAATCCTAATCAATGGGAAAATAAGAAAAATCAATGACAAAGACAAAAAGAAAATACTGAAAACAAATGACGAATTTGCTTCAGAGGCATTAAGGGTTCTTGGTTTTGCTTATAAGGAGCTGAAGAATGAAAAGAAAGACAAAGACATTGAAAATAAGCTAATTTTTGTCGGCCTGCAGGGGATGATTGACCCGCCAAGGAAAGAGGTAAAAGACAGTGTAAAAAGATGCATGGAAGCAGGAATAAAGGTCGTGATGATAACTGGTGATTTCATTGGAACTGCAAAAGCAATTGCAAAAGAGCTGGGCATAAAAGGAAAAGCAATAACTGGAGAAGACCTTGATAAAATCAAGGACTTGGAAAAAAGAGTAGAAGGAATTGGCATCTACGCAAGGGTAAACCCTGAGCACAAAATGAAGATTGTAAATGCCCTAAAAGCAAAGGGGCATATTGTTGCAATGACTGGCGATGGTGTTAATGATGCCCCTGCATTGAAGAAATCTGACATTGGCGTTGCAATGGGCATCACAGGAACAGATGTAAGCAAGGAAGCGTCTGATATGATTCTGACTGATGATAACTTTACATCAATTGTTAATGCTGTTGAAGAAGGACGCGGAATATATGATAACATAAAGAAGTTTGTAAATTACTTATTATCCTCAAATATGGGAGAAGTCCTTGTTTTGCTTGTAGCTATGATAATTGGCTTTTCTATTGGAGGGGCTCCTGCTATTCCTTTAATTGCAATACATATCCTCTGGATTAACTTTGTGACAGATGTTTTCCCAGCTTTAGCTCTTGGTGTTGACCCCTCCAGCCCAGGAATAATGAAAAGGAAGCCAAGAAACACAAAGGAGCATATAATAACAGCCAATATGGCATGGAATATAATTATAATAGGCATTCTTATGTGTGCTTCTGCATTATTTCTTTTTAGTAAGTATTACACAACAGACCTGGTAAAGGCTCAGACAGTTGTGTTCACTACACTTGTTGTTTTAGAAGTAGTAAGGCTTTATATGATAAGGAGCCAATACCATGTTGGTTTTTTCTCAAACAAATTCCTGCTGTTAGCAATAATAAGCTCAATATCACTTCAGCTTGTTGTAGTATATACCAGATTAAACAAATTTTTTAAAGTATCACCATTAGGCATCACAGAATGGGCTTACATCATAGGCGCCACTATAATTGTATTTATTGTTGGGATGATGTCAACTGCTGTAATAAAAAGGGTTACAAAGGAAGCTGATTAAAGTTAATGCACAAGTAATAAAAATGAATTAATAGCAAAAAGATGCTGATAATATTAAACAATAAGGGTGCACACCAATGCCATTCCTAGCATTTGCTGAAAATGTTTTGCGCGTAGTAAATCTGCCAATTGTAAATATCTTATTCTTGCTTGTTGTAGTGTGGTTGGCAGGGAACCTCTTTGAGCGGATTAAGCTGCCTGCTGTCTTAGGAGAGCTTCTTGCAGGCTTGATTATAGGTCCACCATTACTTAATTTAGTTGGCCCTTCAGAAGGCCTTGATTTGCTGGCAAAGCTAGGAATGTTTTTCCTGATTTTTTATGCTGGTCTTCAAACAGACCCAAAAAAGTTGATTAAGGTACGCAAAAGAGCTGTTTTAATTGGCGTTTTTGGAACTATAGTCCCGTTCATATTAGGATTATTGGCAGTTGTTTCTTTTGGAGGAACCTGGCTGCAGGGCATGTTTGTAGGAGCAGCTATATCTGGAACCTCGATGGTTACGAAGTCAAGGATATTAAGTGACTTAAAGATTCTTAAAACAAGATTTGGTTATAAAATCATGGGTTCTGCAATGATTGATAATATGTTGTCTTTCATTATACTTGCTGTTGCTATTAAAGCTATTATAGCTGGTGAGTTCACATTTTTTGACGCTGGTTTTACTTTGGTTGAGGCAAGCCTGTTTTTCCTGCTTTCTATATACCTAGGTTATAGATTTTACCCGCGCATAACCAAATTTATGAAGCAAAAAACAGCAAGAGGCTTTATGTTTGCCATTATTGTTGGGTTGTTTTTTGCTTTTTTTGCTGAAATGATGAGGATACATTTCATTATTGGAGCGTATCTAGCAGGCCTTATGGTAAGAGAAGAGATTGCCGGAGCAGAAGTTTTCAGGAAGTTAAAAGAAAGGTTTATGGTTATCACTGATGGTTTCCTAGGGCCTTTGTTCATAGTAAGTGTTGCATTTAAAGTGAGCTTTTCAGCATTAGGTACAGCTCCTGTGCTCTTTATTGCAATATTCTTAGCAGCATTTATAGGAAAAGTCTTAGGAGCTGGTGGGGGAGCATTAATCAGCAGGATGAAGCTGAAGGATTCACTTACAGTCGGTTTTGGGATGAACGGAAGAGGTACTGTTGAGCTAATATTAGCTGCTGTCGGTTTGGAATTAGGTATATTGAATCACAGCCATCTAACAATCCTAGTATTGGTCGCTTTCATAACCACTTTAATAGTTCCATTTGCACTTAAATTAAGGATTAGGAGTTTAAGCAATCATTTATTGAAAGAATAAAATGCAAAGTATTTTAAGGTCTTGTTGATAAAAAGGAATAAAAAAGAGGGTGATAACCATTCCACAAAATAAACTTGACGAACTAATACAGGCACTTATCCCGCCAGCTTTAGTTATGCTTCTCACTGTTACTATAATTGAATTATTCTATGATATTGCCAGGTTCAGCACATTCATAGATATATTTGATTTATTTATAATTGCCATCTTTGCTACAGACTTGAGATTTAGATGGAGAGAGCTTCCTCACTTTGTGCCTTTTGTAAAGAAACATTATCTTGATATCATAGCCACTATACCTTTCAATTTTATCTTCTTGGGAATAGAATACCTTGCACTTACAAGGGCATTAAGAGGAGTAAGAATCATTGCGCGTATGGCAAGGTTCGCACGTTATGGAAGACTCCTTAGGCTGCTAAGGTTTGCTGCAAGAGCTCCAAGATTCCTTAGGATCAGGCATCATCTTAAACCGACAACGATTAGGAAAGTGCAGCCTCATGAAAAGGAGATGAAAGGGGTGCTGAGCTTTAAGGTAATCCTTCTTGTTACCATAAACTCAATCATGGGAACAGGCATTTGGTTCCTTACTGCAGCAGGAGCAAAGTATGCAGGGCCTGCTTCAATAATCTCATGGATTATACTTTCAGCAATTGCAGTATATATTGCGATGTGCTTTTCAGAGTTAACAGCAATGTTTCCAAAAGCAGGTGGTGTTTACGAGTTTGCAAAACAAACCTATGGCAGATTTTGGTCTTTTGTCATAGGCTGGACAACATCAATAGCAGGAAGTGTTACAATCTCTATGTTATTATTAGGAGCACTGCAGTACATGATTCCTATTGAATATTCCAAGTTTTATATCCCCATAGCAATTGGTCTTGTACTTATCTTTAACTATATTGCATACAGAGGAATGCAGTCAAGCACCTACATGCTTGTGACTTTTGCATTAATAACAATTGCAACAGTTACTGGAATAATAGTGCCTGGATTTTTCAGGTTTAACTTGGAAAATTTCACACCCTTTTTTGTATTTCCTGCTATGAATATGCTCTTGGCTATATTCTTTATTGCAGAAACATTCTTTGGCTGGGAGAGCGCTATCTTTTTGTCTGCAGAAACAAAGAATCCAAGCAAGATAATGCCAAAGGCGCTTATCTATGGCACATTAGTAATAGCTGCATTTGCGCTTCTTCTCACATTAACTGCAATGGGAGTCATACCCTGGCAAGCATATGCAGAATCTACAGCTCCGTTAAGAGACCTGGGCAGGGCTTATTTTGGAGGCATAGGTGGCATTATATTTACAATATTAGTATCTACATCAATAATAGGCGCAGTAGCAAGCTGGATTGTGACTGCTCCAAGGCTGTTGATGGCTCTTGCAGAAGATAAACTATTTTTTGTGCAGCTCGGGAAGATACACCCAAAACACAAAAGCCCTTATGTATCTATAATCTTCCAGATTTTGGTTGTATCGACTTTAGTGGTAATTGGAGCAGGCTCTTATGAAGTGCTGTTACACTTGCTTATACCACTAATCCTTGTGCTGTATTCTGCTGTTCTATTGAGTGTTGTAATACTGCGTTTCAAGAAACCAGAGCTGCCAAGACCCTATAAAGTTCCTTTTGGGAAAGTAGGACCTTTCTTTACAGTGTTGTTTATGCTATTCTTACTTGCCATGTTCATCAGAGAAACACACGGTGCAATGGATATGCTAAGGATATCTGGCTCGTTAATTGTTTTTGGCACTCCTGCATATTTCGCAATTGAGGTTTTCTATGACCCAAAATATGTTACAATGAGGAAGAACCTGGGTGCACAGCTTTCTCATTATTATCACTTAGTTCCACTGCCAAGGCCGCTCTTTAACCACATACTGAGATTAGTTGGAGGAACAAAAGAAGATTCATTAGTCCTTGACTATGACTGCGGTGTTGGCGGATTTACAAGGAGGATTATCAAGAATAAACTTCCCTTTAAGAGAATTTACGCTGTTGACAAAGCAAAGGAAGAGATAAAGGTGTTCAAGGAAAAACTGCCAAAAGAGCACAAGAATGTAGAGATTTATTACAGGACATCCTGGAGGATTCCTGAGAAAATCAAAAACATTGATGTATTTGTTTCGTTCAATTCCCTTGGATATATAGATGATATTCCAGCTTTTGTTAAACACTTAAGGGAAATACTGCGAAAGAATGGAAGATTTTGCTTCTACATAGTGCATCATGCAATCAATGTAACGCCAAATGCACTTATAGTAGAAGACAAGCATAAGCTCGAGGAATTGTTTGCTAAAGAGAAGCTTGATGTGACATATCACAAAAGAAAAAGGCTGTTCAAGGAGGAAATCTTTATTTACGGTAGAAAGAGGTAAAATATAAAAAATGATGACAAACCTATTGTTTTTCCTAGGAGCATGCCTTATTCTAGTTGCCAGCGGAGGTTTGCTTGTTAAATCATTAACCAAGATTGCTTCTTTCTTAAGGATGAGTGAGTTTGTTGTCGGCTTTATAATAATGGGCATTGCAACAACTATACCTGAATTGTTTGTAGGGATAGCGTCTGCATTAGGAAAAACTACTGCCTTAAGCCTGGGAAATGTTATTGGCTCAAATATTGTAAATGTAACTCTGATACTTGGAATAGTTGTCCTTCTTTCAAAAGGAATAGAAATCAAAAGCCATACAATGAAATCTGATGCGCTTTATGCATTCTTTATCTCTATTGTACCGATTGTTTTGATGGGTATTGGAAGAAGCTTATCTAGAATTGATGGAGCTATCCTGCTTGTGGTATACTTAGTCTATACCTGGTGGCTTGTAAGAGCAAGAAAAGAGTTCAGAAAGGAGTTGGAAGAACGGATTAAAAGATGGGAGATTGTTGGGTATACTACTGTTTTTGTTGCATGTCTTCTTGTTCTGTTTGTAAGTGCACGGTTTGTTACAAAGTATGGCGAGTTGTTAGCCATTGATTTTGGACTGCCAAATATCATGATTGGATTATTCCTGGTTGCAATAGGAACTTCACTGCCAGAGCTTGTTTTTGGGATAAAGGCAGCTACAACGAAGCACCCAACCATGGCTATTGGGGATATTGCAGGAGCTGTTGTCTCTAATTCAACCCTGGTGTTAGGGATTACTGCATTAATATATCCAGTAACTGCTCATTTCTTGTCTTTTGTAGTCAGCGGCTCATTCATGATTGTTGCATGCTTCTTGTTTGCGACATTTATAGAGAGCGGAAACAAGCTTTACTGGAAGGAAGGGATTGCAATGATTTTGTTGTACATTCTATTTATCATTGTTGAGTTTTACATAAAGACTATTGCATGAAGAAATGAAAAAGATAGAATCAGAAACTATATTTATCTGGAAACTGATTTTTCATGTTTTACTTACCCCGATTATTCTGGTATTAGTCCTATTCAAGAAAAAGGAGTTTAAGGATTTATTCCAGCCTTTTAAGGACATAGTAGAATTCGTATTTGGGCCTAAATTCTCAATAACCATGATAATAGTCAATATCTTAATCTTTTTTGTGAGCATTTTTATGAGCGAAGCTTTATTGAGTTCTCTTATAAGCTATCCTTCTGATTTGTTGAATCTAAGGTTGTATACCCTGATTACATCTGGATTTCTTCATGCCAATGCTGTTCATCTTTTTGGGAACATGCTTGGGATTTTCATCTTTGGCAGAATTGTTGAAAGGAAACTTGGTGTAGGCAGAACTGCACTGGTTTATTTTGGAGCTTTGATTATATCAGGGGTTTTTTCGTCCTTGATTCATTTATTCATCCTGGGTGATAATATTGGGGGCCTAGGTGCGTCTGGTGCCCTGATGGGCCTGGTTGCTGCAGCAATACTTGTTGAGCCTTTCTATATTGTGCATGACTTGGTGGTGCCTATGCCTGTAATGGTTGTTGGCTGGCTGACCATCTATGGAGACATTATGGGTGTGCTAAACCCTATTGAGGATGGTATCGGGCATCTTGCCCATATAGGGGGGTTTATCTCAATTGCCCTTACATGCTACCTGCTTGGCATTGAAGAAAGAGCAAAATTAAAGAGGGGGCTGATTATAAATCTGATTTCTTTGGGAGTATTCCTGGCATATATATTTTTGTTTAATGTATAAAGATTAAGTTTATAAACCAGCATTCCCTATTCTGCCATAATGTCAAAAAAATATTTTGAAGAATTGATAGAGCTTATCAAGGCAAAGAAACCAAATAAGAAACAATTGAACAGACTTAAGAATAAGGTTTGCAGTAAATATAAGCGCAAAACTATTCCTTCAGATATTGAGATTTTGCTAAATGCTGATGCTAAGGACGTCCCTAAGATAAGAAAGTATCTGCTTACAAAGCCAACCCGCACAATATCTGGTGTTGCTGTTTGCGCAATAATGACAAAACCGATTAAATGCAAGCATGGAAAATGCTATTACTGCCCTGGCGGCCCTGATTCTGTTTTTGGCAGTATACCCCAGAGTTATACTGGAAAAGAGCCTGCAACAAGGCGTGCGATAAGGAACAGGTTTGATGCTTATCTGCAAACTATGAATCGTTTAGAGCAGTATGTTGTAAGCGGGCATGTGCCTGATAAGATTGAATTGATTCTGATGGGCGGTACTTTTCCAAGCTTTCCTAAAAAGTATCAGGAAGATTTTGTTAAATACTCTCTGAAAGCGATGAATGACTTCTCAAGGTTGTTTTTTAAGAATAATAAATTCAATTTTTTAAAATTCAAAAAGTTCTTTGAATTGCCTGCTAAGGATTTAGGTGATAAAGAACGGTTAAAAAGGATTCATAACCAACTGCTATCAATAAAAAAAGAAAATAAAAAATTAAAACTTGAAACAATTCAAAAAAATAACGAAAAATCAAAAATAAAATGCGTTGGTTTGACTATCGAGACAAGACCTGACTATGGGAAGTTAAAGCAAGGCAATGAAATGCTAAGGCTTGGCTGCACCAGGGTTGAGCTTGGCGTACAGACTGTGTATGATAATGTTCTAAAAAAGGTAAGAAGAGGGCATACTGTCAAAGACTCTATTGAGTCAATAAAAACTCTAAGGGATCTTGGGTTTAAGCTCAATTTTCATATAATGCCTGGTTTGCCTGGTGTTAGCAGGGAAAAAGACTTTATGGGGCTTATTGAGTTGTTCAGGAACTCTGACTTTAGGCCTGACATGCTGAAGATTTATCCGTGCATGGTTTTGAAAGGAACAAAACTCTATATGTGGTGGAAGCAGCATAGGTATAAGCCGTTAACAACAAAGAAAGCAGCTGAGCTTATTGCTGAGTTCAAGCAGTTTGTACCTCGCTGGGTAAGGATAATGAGAGTGCAGCGCGATATTCCTACTTTTATGACAGAAGCTGGTGTTGGTATGACTAATCTAAGGCAGTATATTGAAAAGGTTATGAAGAAACAGAAAATAAAATGTGAATGCATAAGGTGCAGGGAGCCGCGCGGCAGGAATATCTCAAACAAAACAGCAATTTCAACAGCATATTATGAGGCTTCTGATGGAAATGAGTTTTTTATTTCAGCAGATGATATAAAAAATGACATTATTCTAGGTTTCTGCAGGCTAAGGTTTCCCTCACAGTCTTTAAGAAAAGAGATAAAAGAGGATTCAGCCTTAATCAGAGAGCTTCATGTTTACGGTGAAGCTGCTGAGATTGGAAAGAGAGGAAAAGTACAGCATAAAGGCATTGGGAAGGCATTGATGGAAACAGCAGAAGAGACAGCAAAGACCTACAATAGGAATAAGATGATTGTAATATCCGGCATTGGTGCTCGTGAGTATTTTAGAAAGCTCGGTTATAAGCAAGAAGGGCCTTATATGGTTAAGAAATTAAAATGAAAGATACAAGCCAAATAGAATTCAAAGCAAAGTTCATTGAACGCTACAAGAAACTTACTGACTGGGAAGAGTTTAAGAAATATTCTCTTACTTGGTTAAGAAGATCTATAAGAGTTAACACTCTAAAGATTTCTGTTCCTGAACTGAAGAAAAGGCTTGAGAAAGTCTGGGAGTTAACTCCAATCCCTTGGTGCAAGGAAGGATTTTGGATTAAGCACAAAACAACTGACAGAAGGGATATTGGTAACCTAACAGAGCACTCTTTGGGTTATTTCTATGTGCAGGAAGCTGTTTCAATGATTCCTCCTATTGTTTTAGACCCAAAACCAGGTGAAAAGGTTTTAGATATGTGTGCTGCTCCTGGCTCTAAGTCATCTCAGATTGCACAGTACATGCAGAACAAAGGTGTTTTGATTTCTAATGATTACAAAGGAATTAGGCTTGCTCCGCTTGGGATTAATATGCAAAGGATGGGAATAACCAATGCTATTCTGACTTTAATGGAAGGCCGCTTCTTTAAGGGTTTTGAGTTTGACAAAATCCTTGTTGATGCTCCTTGTTCTGGAACAGGAACTATAAGGAAGTCATTTAAGACAATAAGGATATGGAATGCAAACATGGTGAGAAGGTTAGCTGGAGCACAAAAACAATTGATTAGTGTTGCATTTGAAAACTTGAAAAGCGGCGGAACAATGGTTTATTCTACCTGCAGTGATGAGCCTGAAGAGGATGAAGAGGTTATTAGTTATTTATTGGAGAAATATGATAATGCAAAGCTGGAAGAAATAAAATTAGATATCAATAGGTCTGAACCAATATTAGAATTTGAAAATAAAAAATATAATCCTGAGGTTAAGAAATGTTTAAGGCTTTGGCCGCAAGATAATGATACAGAGGGATTCTTTGTTACTAAGATACGAAAATTATAGAAGCAGATGAAAATTCCTTTAATGTGATGTGAAAGGAATTTTCAGATTGATTTTTATTTTTTATCGAACATTAAAAACTCTCCCACTTAAGCACTTCATCAACTGCTTTCTTCTCTTTTTCTGCAACAGCTTCTTTTGCATAACCAAGAGAAACCATTCCAACAAGTTTCATTTCAGCAGGAGCATTAAATAATTTCTTTATGTCTTCGCAATAAGGCTTTTTGTCACCAGCAATCCAGCATGAGCCTATGCTTAAAGCATGCGCTGCCAGCATTACATTGCATATTGCTGCAGAACCATCTTCAAGATAATATTTTGTGTCTTCACTAAAAACAACAACAGCTGCATTCGCTCCTTTTATGAAGGAACCATTAGGAGCAAGCTCTGATATCTTTGCAAGTTTTACAGCATCCTGAACAACAACAAACTGCCATGGCTGTATGTTGCGCGCTGTAGCTGCCATCCTTGCACAGTCAATAATCTCCTTAAGGTCTTCTTTTGATATCTCTTTATCAGAATATTCCCTTACACTTCTTCTTGTTTTGATTGCTTCTATTGCATTCATTTGCTGCGCACCTCTATGAATTTCTCAAAGCTCCTGTCATAAGTTGCTTCTGCTTCTGGCGGGAAACAGCAGGCTGGCAGCTCATTAGAGCTTAAATGATATTGCAGGCATTCGCAGCATTTACCTTTTCTAGAACAACCGCCATATGTGCAATTGCAATTCTTGGTATTTGATCCTTTTTTACAGTCCATAGTATCACCCTAAACAGGGCTATTGAATAAAAACTTTAAAAGTTATGTATACTGCAATATATATTTTGTAGTTTGGTAATGCTTAATAAGCTGTAAGACAACATTTATCGACTAATGGAAGAGCAAAAAGAGGGTATATACGAAACTGAAACCTGCATGGTGTTCTTTGTTAAACTGCCTGATGTCAAGAAGGAAGATATAGGCTTGGAGATGGGTGGCCATAAGCTAGAGGTTAAGGTTAAAGGAACGAAGAAGATAATGAAGTCAGAAAAAGAGATTATTCCTGAAAAGGCTAATGCTATCTTTAAAGGAGATATTCTTAGGATAGAGGTTCCTAAGGCAAAGAAATAAAGAATAATTAAACAGTAAACTTTTTCTTAGCTGACTGAAATCCTAAAGCAAGTATTCCGCCTAAGATTGCTGTATAAAACTGGAATATGCCCATTGCTGCCAAGAATGGTACAGGCAGTATCTTCATACTTACTAATAAATAAGCAATCCCAAATAAGAATGCTGCTTTTGTAACTGCTCCAATCAATAAAACAACCCATTTATTGAGCTTCTTATCAAGGTTTAACCATTTAAATGCAAAAACCAAGATGCTGTTCCCTATCCAGATAAATGGAATCATGTAAACCAAAAATATGGTAAAAGGCCCAAATAAGATACCTCTTGACAAAGCCCCTAAAGAAGGAGCTATAACAACAGGAAGCAGCTTTGTGCCTTTAACATTCAAGGCAGATGTTATTAAGAAAGTATTAACCAAAACACCAACTACAATCTGGGGATGCCCCACAAAGAAAGGCAGAAAGAATGAAACAACTGAATAAAGGATTATTTCAAATAATTCCTGCCTGTATTCTAATTTATAATCCTGGAGATTGACTACCTTGTTGAAATATTCCATAAGAAAATAACAAGATATAACTGGTTTAAATAAGTTTTGATTTTAGTAAAAAAACAAATCGAAATCTTTTTAAAGAGAAGAGGTACTAGCAGTATGTCAAAAGAGGATTAATTAAATGACCTTAGAGCATAGGCTGGTAAAAAGAGAAAAACTTCTTAATCAACTGAAAGAGATACAAAGAAAGCAGGGTTACCTCCCTGAAAAGCAAATAAAAGAGCTTTCTAAGAAAATAGGAATACCTGTTGTTGAGATATATTCTGCAGCTACATTCTATTCAATGCTTAGTATAAAGAAGAAAGGGAAGAAAGTAGTTAGGATATGCAACAGTCCTTCTTGTTACTTAAATGAGTCTGTAGATATCTTGGAAGAGTCAAAGAGTATATTGGGAATAGATGTTAATGAAACTACTAAAGATGGAAAGTTTACCTTAGAACTAACCTCATGCATTGGCTGCTGCGATAAAGCACCTGCTATTATGATTAATGATGAGTTAATAACTGGTGTTACAAAGGATAAACTAAAGACTTTATTGAAATAAATCAAATGAAAATCCTTCAAAAATCAAACCTGGAAGCATGGAAGCAAGTGAAGAAGCTGGGGCCAGAAGGAACCATGGAGCTGTTAAAGAAAAAAGGCTTAACAGGCAGGGGAGGAGCTTGTTTCTTAACTGGCTTGAAATGGGAGTTTACAAGAAAGGCGAAAGAAAAGGAAAGATTCGTTATATGCAATGCAGATGAAGGCGAGCCAGGAACATTCAAGGATAAATTAATCCTAGAAAATAATCCTGAAAATGTAATTGAAGGCATAATAATAGCTTCCTACTGCGTTAATGCTAAGCAAGCCTATATATACCTAAGAGGGGAATATTATTATTTGAAAGCTAAACTAGAAGAAGTGATTAAGAAGGTTCTAGCAGAGGCTAAGTCTGACTTAAAGATAGATATCATAGAAGGTGGTGGTGCTTATATCTGCGGTGATGAAACAGCTATCATTGCCTCTATTGAAAACAAACGTGGTTATCCTCATTTTAAGCCGCCATACCCGCCACAAAAAGGCCTGTTTGGAAAGCCAACTGTAATTAATAATGTTGAAACCCTGACAAATGTTCCTCTAGCAATCATTAATAAAGATTGGAATAATGACATTAGGTTATTTTCTGTTTCTGGCGATGTTTCAAAACCAGGGGTTTATGAATTAAAGATAGGCACAAAGATGGAGGATATTTCGAAACTGGCTGGAGCTAAAAATCCAAAAGCAGTGTACCTTGGTGCTGCTGGCGGCTGTATACCTTACAAGCCAAATTTTGGTGTTAATGCAGAGCATGTTTGCAGGGAAGATGCAATGTTAGGGGCATGTTCACTAATTGTTGTTGGTAAAAACAGAAACATGCTTGACATGGCTATAAACATAGCGCAGTTCTTTAAGCATGAGTCCTGCGGAAAATGCACCCCCTGCAGAGAAGGTAATGTGCATGTGCTAAAGCTGCTGGAAAAGATAAAATCAGGAAATGCCAGCAAGGTTGATTTTGAGCTGCTGGAAAAATTGTCTAGGATTATAATGGATACTGCTTTGTGCGGCTTAGGCCAGTCATGCACAAATCATGTTTTGACTGCCCTAAAATTTTTCAGACAGGATTTTAAGTAAAATGGTAAAATTAAAGATAAACGGCAATGAGGTTGAAGCAAAAGAGGGAGAATATATTATTGATGTTGCTGCCAGAAATGGCATTGAGATACCTCACCTATGCTATACTGAAAAACTAGAGAGAATAGGTGCATGCAGATTATGTATTGTAGAGATTAAAGGTATGCCTAAGCTGCAGGCTTCATGCTGTACACAGGTCAAAGAAGGCATGGAGGTCAATACCCACACACCAAGAGTTCTTGAAGCAAGAAGAATGAACATACAGCTGCTATTAGCTAACCATGGCTCCCTTAGTTGTACATCATGCAAGGAAAACCTGCTGTGCAAGGTGCAAAGATATGCTTCTGAATTGATGATAGAAGACCCCATATTTGGAAGTATTGCCAAGGAAGTGCCAATAGATGATTCAAGTGTCTCTATAAGGAGGGACAATAACAAATGTGTGCTTTGCGAGCAATGTGTAAGGGTTTGCAATGATGTTCAGACTGTTTATGCGATAGGGATGACTAAGCGCGGGGTTAATACAAAGATAACCCCTGCTTTTGAGCATACAATGAATGAAAGTGCCTGCATTAACTGCGGCCAATGTGTTGTTGCCTGTCCATCCGGAGCTCTAACTGAAAGGAGCAGCATACCTGAGGTAATTGATGCATTAAACTCAGGTAAATACCTAATCGTCCAGACAGCTCCTTCTGTAAGAGCCACTTTAGGAGAGATGTTTGGCATACCTGCAGGAACAGCTGTAACAGGAAAGATGGTTACAGCACTAAGACAGATTGGCTTTAACAAGGTGTTTGATACTAATCTAGGGGCAGATATATGCATCATGGAAGAAGCTCATGAGTTTGTAGAAAGGGTCAAGGAAAATAAGGTCCTGCCAATGATCACAACATGCTGTCCTGCATGGATCAAGTTTGGAGAGCAATTTTATTATGGGGAATTAAACAAGAATATGTCAACATGCAGAAGCCCGCAAGCAATGATTGCCTCATTGATAAAAACCTATTATGCTAAGAAGATAAATAAGGATCCAAAGGATATTGTTGTAGTAGATATAATGCCTTGTACTGCAAAGAAATATGAGATTTTAAGGCCGGAATTCAAGGGAGAGGCAGATTTCGTATTAACAACAGTTGAGCTTGGCAAGCTATTGAAAGAATTAAATGTAAATCTTGCTAAACTGCCTGAATCTGAATTTGATAATCCTCTTGGGATGAGCACAGGAGCAGCAGACATCTTCGGCCATACTGGTGGTGTGATGGAAGCTGCATTAAGAACAGCTGCAGACTGGCTGACAGGAAAAGACCTAAAGCAAATCGATTATAAAGCAATAAGAGGTATGGAAGAGGTAAAGGAAGCAGAGCTTGATATTGCTGGAATGAAAGTAAAGATTTGTGTGGTGCATACAATTGGCGCTGCAAGGAAATTACTAGAGGATATAAAAGCTGGCAAAAGCCCATATCACTTTATTGAGATAATGGCATGCTATGGAGGCTGCATAGGCGGTGGCGGACAGCCCCCTCCGCATAATAGAGCAACTTTAAGAAAAAGAACACAGGCATTGATTGGTGTTGATGAAGGAAAAAAGCTAAGAAAATCTCACCAGAATCCAGCTGCTTTAAAGCTATACAAGGAATATCTTGGGGAGCCAGGCTCAGAAAGAGCGCATAAATTACTTCATACACATTATTCTAAGAAGACATACATTTAATCATATACACCGCAATATTTAAATAATGCAAATTTTAGAGATAATATATTAAAAAGAGGTGTAACAATGGTCAAAGTAGCTATTAACGGATTTGGCAGAATAGGAAGGATGGTTCTAAAGGCTGGTATTAAAGATAAAAAGATAGACTTTGTTGCGATTAATGATTTGACTCCGACATCAACAATGGCTCATTTGCTAAGGTATGATTCTGTGCATGGGCCTTTTCCTGGAACAATAGAGGCTAAAGATAACTCTATGGTTGTCAATGGAAGTAAAATAAAGGTTGTTTCTGAAAAAGACCCTACGAAGCTGCCATGGAAAAAGCTCGGAGTTGATATTGTTGTTGAATCAACAGGTATTTTTAGAACAAAAGAGCTTGCATCTTTGCATCTAAAGGCTGGTGCAAAAAAGGTATTGCTTAGTGCTCCTCCAAAGGGTGAGGGAATAAAGCAGATTGTCAAAGGAATTAATGAGCATACAATTGAAAAGGATGATAAGATTATATCAAATGCATCATGCACAACAAACTGCTTTGCTCCAATGGCTAAGGTTATCAATGACAACTTTGGAATCGAAGGGGGAGTAATGAATACTATACACGCTTACACATCAGACCAAAGGCATATTGACGGGCCCCATAAAGACTTGAGAAGAGCAAGGGCAGCAGCAGTGAACATAGTGCCAACATCAACAGGAGCTGCAAAAGCAGTTCAAAAGGTTATTCCTCAATTAAAAGGAAGGCTTTATGCTGCATCAATAAGGGTCCCTGTCCCTGATGGAAGCATGGTTATATTTGTAGCAGAAATCAATAAATCACCAACTGTAGAAGAGGTTAATGCACTCTTCAAGAATGTTTCTAAAAGCCATTTGAAAGGTGTCTTAGAGTACAGCGAGGAAGCACTTGTATCAACTGATATATTAGGAAACCCTCATTCGTGCATATTTGACTCGCAGTTAACTCGCAGAGTTGATGACAATATACTCCATGTGCTTGGATGGTATGACAATGAATGGGGCTACAGCTGCAGGATGATAGATATTGCTAAGATAATGGCTAAGAAATAGTTTTTCTTTTTAATTTTAAAATTTAAAACAAATTAAATCTGAAAATTCCTTTCTCCACCACAATAAAGGAATTTTCATCCGCTTCATTCCATTTAAGCTAGAGTATAAAGGAATGCTGCGGATGATTTTTGCTTTAATGAAGAGAAGAAAGCAAAAATCATATTTTTGTTTTTTTAATGATATTTTTATTGTTTTTATCATCTATTGATGAAAAATCCAGGTAGAAAGATATTTATACTCTTATTTTCTCAGGAATGTTGAGGTGGTTTGAAATGTTGATATATATTTTAATTATAAGTCTGATTGCATTGGGTTTTGCTATTTTTACTGCAGTAAAGATTATGAAAAAGCCGCAAGGCGATGAAAAGGTAAAAGAGATTTCTCACGCAATAAAGCAGGGTGCTATGGCGTTTCTTAGGAAAGAATATTACATACTTCTGGTCTTTATGGTTATTGTTGGCTGTGTTTTATATTTCCTTATCGGAAAGAACATAACAATAGCTTTTGTTATTGGCGCTGTATTTTCTGCACTTGCTGGCAACTTTGGGATGAGGATTGCAACAAGCGCAAATTCAAGGACAGCAAATGCTGCTAAGAAACATATTGGTGATGGCTTGAAGGTTGCCTTTTCATCCGGGGTTGTGATGGGTCTTACAGTTGTTGGTTTAGGTTTGCTTGGCGTTACCGCACTTTATATGGTGTTTGGGGACCCAAATATTATCTATGGCTTTGGTTTTGGTGCTTCTTCTATTGCATTATTCGCAAGAGTTGGCGGTGGCATCTATACAAAGGGAGCTGATGTTGGTGCTGATTTAGTTGGAAAAGTAGAAGCTGGCATACCAGAAGATGACCCAAGGAACCCTGCTGTTATTGCTGATAATGTCGGTGACAATGTGGGGGATGTTGCTGGGATGGGTGCTGATTTGTTTGAGAGTTATGTTGATTCAATCATTGCTGCGATGGTTATAGGTACTGTTGCTTTTGCAGCTAAAGGTGTTATGCTGCCTCTTGCTTTGGCTGGAACAGGAATAATTGCTTCAATTATTGGAACACTCTTTGTTAGGACTAAGAAAAAATCTGGCAATCTAGGCAGAATTCTTGACAGAGGTATATTTGCTGCTGCAGGCTTAATGGCTATTGGCTCTTATTTTGTGATTGGAGTTATTATTGGGAGCATCAGTCTTTTTTATTCAACTATTGCTGGGCTTGTTGCAGGCATTATAATTGGCCTGTCAACAGAATATTTTACAGGGACTGGAAACAAACCTACTAAAGCTATTGCTGAGGCTTCTAAAACAGGAGCTGCAACAAATGTGATAGATGGGCTTGCTGTTGGTATGATGTCTACATTAATTCCTGTGCTTGCTGTTTCTGCTGCAATCTTGGTTGCTTATCATTTTGGAGGCCTTTATGGAATTGCAATTGCTGCTGTTGGAATGCTGTCTACACTAGGCATTACACTTGCAGCTGATACCTATGGGCCTGTTGCTGATAATGCTGCCGGCATAGCTGAGATGGCTAACCTTGGTGGTGTTGTTAGGAGACGTGCAGAAGCCCTTGATGCTGTTGGTAACACAACTGCTGCAATTGGCAAGGGATTTGCAATTGGAAGTGCTGCTTTAACTGCACTTGCATTGTTTGCTTCTTATACGCAGGTTGTCAAACAGCTAACTGGAACTGACCTTGTCATGAACATAATAAATCCAAATGTGATTGTTGGTTTATTTATTGGCGGTGTTCTGCCGTTTATCTTTTCTTCGATTACCTTGAGAGCTGTTGGCAAGGCTGCTTTTAAGATGATTGAAGAGGTAAGAAGGCAGTTCAAAAAAACAAAAGGCCTGATGCAAGGCAAGGCGAAACCAGACTATGCAAAATGTGTTTCAATAAGCACTGGTGCTGCTTTAAAAGAAATGATTATACCAAGCCTGCTCGCAATACTTGTTCCAATTGGAGTTGGATTATGGAATCTCGAAGCGCTTGGAGGGCTTCTTGCTGGTGCAATTGTAACCGGATTTTTGTTGGCAGTATTTATGGCAAATGCAGGCGGTGCATGGGATAATGCAAAGAAGTATATAGAAACAGGCAAGTTAGGAGGAAAGGGAAGCCCTGCCCATAAAGCTGCAGTTGTTGGCGATACTGTTGGAGACCCTTGCAAAGATACCTCAGGACCATCGCTTAACATCTTGATAAAGCTGATGAGTATTGTGGCTTTGGTGTTTTTACCACTATTTCTTTAAATTTTTATTTTAGTTTTATTCTTTTTTATAATTTCTTGAATTTTATAGAACTCACCATTAAGAACGCTGCCAGAATAAGGTATGCATAATATACATAAAACCAGTTATAGCCGGCAAAGACAAAATAGAGCAATGGAACAGCTACACCATTTACAGTTATTGGCATTCCTTCAAAATAAGCTGTGGCTTCTGCAATATTGTACCTTGCAAGCCTTATTACCCCAGCTAAAATATATAAAATGTAGACCAAAGCAAATCTTATGTCTTTAACCAGGAGAAATACAAAAACACAGGGAGCAATTCCAAAGCTGATAATGTCTGCTAAAGAATCAAGTTCTTTCCCAAATTCATTTTCTATGCCCCTCTTTTTTGCGCTCTTTCCATCAAAATAATCAAAACCTACTGCTATAAGCAATAAAACAGCAGCAATCTCTGGTTTGCCAATAATTGCAAAGAAAATGCAAAGCAAGCCAGAGACTACATTAAGGAGTGTCAGTGCATCGCTAATCTTTAGTAATTTAGTTAAATCCATTAAAATTCACCAATAATGGATGTGCCTGCTTTTACTTTCTGTCTTTTTCTCACTTTAATCTTAACATTTGAAGGCAGTATCATCGTTACCTGGCTTCCAAGTTTTATTAATCCAATAGACTGGCCTTTTTTTATTATATCACCAGGTTTGATAAATGTTTCTATTCTCCTTGCAAGATAACCAGCAATCTGGATTACTTTTATTTTTCCTATTTCGCTGTCCAAAACAATCTCTGTCTTTTCATTTTTTAGGGCTCCAAGAGATATAGCTGGCCTGAACTTTCCTTTTGAATGCCTCACAGACAGCACTTTTGCATCCAGGGGGGCTCTGTTTATATGGTTGTCATGCACCCTCATGAATATTGAGATGATATAGCCTTCTTTGATAATGCCTTTTATTGTAGATTCTACCAAGCCAAGAAGACCTTTTCTGATTCTTAGCTTTTTTTTATCAGATATCTTTATTATGCCAACTATTCTTCCATTAGCAGGACTTATAATGTTATTTCCTTTTGGAGAATTAACAGGAGTATCTTTTAGTGTACGTTCAAACAACCTCTTACCTATCATAGAAGTGAAATTTTTTTGATGGTATTTAAAGGTTTTTATTAGCTATTTCTTCTTTATATTCAACTTCTGGGCTGGCTTGTTTAATTCATGCAGCCACATCAGTCCAATCTTTTGGAGCTCTTTATTAAACTTGTCAGAAAGCTTATATGTTTTTTTGTATAAATCATAGTATATAATACCCATGCTTTTCATGGGAGTTAGGATTCTATCATAAAACTGGCGCTTGTTATAAGAAAGCTTTACCTGTTTTCCCCTGTACTCAGGCTCATTAATCTCTGTTACTAATTTGCCTTCATGAAGGTGTGTTGCAATAAAAGACATCTCTGTTTTGGTTATTTCTCCGCCTTTTTCCTTCATTAACCTAATTAGAACTTCTCCTACTATCTTCTGCTGTTTTGTAGCAAAGATTATCTCGAAAATATTCTCTGGTAAATTAAATGTATCGAATAATATTACCAAACTTACCCCCCGATACTGTAGAAGTTTATACAGGTATATAAATGTTGCTTTTTGTATACTGGTTTGGAGATAATTTAGGATATTTTATTGATAAACTATTTAAAACAGAAAAATAATTTCCTCTATCATGAAAGTATCGGTTGTTAAATGCAACTCCTATAATGAAAAAGAGGTTTACAAAGCAGTAAAGAAGAGCATTGACCTTATTGGCGGTATAAAGATAAAAAAAGGAAGCAAAGTTCTGCTCAAGCCTAATGTTCTTTCTGCAAGAAAACCAGAAGCAGGAATAACAACACATCCAAGTGTAGCTGCTGCTGTCTGCAGAATTCTGAAGCCAATGAATGTTAAGGTTATGGTTGGTGATTCTTCTGGAATGGGTAAGTACGGCTACACAAGCAATGCTTTAGAGATAAGCGGAATGAAAAAGGTTGCAGAAAGGTTTAATGCTGAGTTAATAAGTTTTGAAGGACTGTCAAAGAAGGTGGAGATAAAAGGTGCAAAGGTCCTGAAAAAAGTAAATATTGCAAAGCCTGTTCTTAATGCTGATTATATTATTAATCTCCCGAAGCTAAAGACTCACACATTGATGAAATACACTGGAGCAGTTAAGAATATGTTTGGCTCTATTCCTGGCGCTGGAAAATCAAAATGCCATACAATTGCTCCAAAGGAGGAGCATTTTGGGCATTTATTATTGGATTTGTATTCTATTGTTAAACCCCAGCTGAATATTATTGATGGTGTTGTTGGCATAGAAGGCAATGGTCCTGGAGCTGCTGGTATCAAGAAGAAAACAAACATTATTGCAGCCAGTAAAGATGCTGTTGCTCTTGACCTGGTTGCAGCCAAAATAATCGGCTATAACCCCATGGAAATAAAAACGAATAAACTTGCAATTGAGCGAGGGATTTTCAAGGGCAAGGTTGAGGTTGTTGGGAAGAAAAATGTAGAGGTAAAGTACAAACAACCTGCAGATATAAGGTATGTTCCTGCATTCGTAGGAAAGTTTGTGTTCAGCCAGGCAATGTTAAGGCCTTTTGTTATAAAGGACAAATGCAGAGCATGCGGTATCTGCATAAAAGCGTGCCCTGCAAAGACAATAAAACTTGTCAAGGGAAAGGCGCATATATTCGACAAGAAGTGCCTTAAGTGCTACTGCTGCCATGAGCTGTGCCCTTACAATGCAATTGAATTAAAGAGGCCGCCGCTTAGGATTCTTATTGATTTTGCGAGAGTAATCTTGCAAAAGTTACAATAAATTTACATAAACTTTAAATTCTTATAATTTTTGGAGGTTTGTGAGGTGGTTAGTTATGGCTGATTATAAGACAATAGAAGAGGTTGATGTTAAAGGGAAGTGTGTTCTTGCAAGACTTGATCTTAATGTTCCTATGAAAGAAGGGAAGATTAAGGATTACACAAGGATAGATGCTGCTTTACCTACAATAAAATATCTCTCAGATAATGGTGCTAAAGTAGTTCTTATGTCACATTTTGGAAGGCCTGAAGGAAAGATTGTTGCCGAGCTAAGTTTAAAACCAGTTGCTGTTGCATTAGGTGAAAAACTAGGCAAAGAGGTTAAGCTTGCTCCTGATTGTATTGGGGATGAGGTTGAGGCTCTTGTCAATGGCATGGCTGATGGTGATGTTATTTTACTAGAAAATCTTAGATTCCATCCTGGAGAGGAAGCTAATGAAGCAGGATTTGTTGAAAGCCTGGCAAAACTTGCTGATGTATATGTTAACGATGCCTTTGGGACTGCGCATAGGGCGCATGCCTCAACAGCAGGTGTTCCGTTGCATCTTTTACAGCAAGGCAAAGAGGTTGCAGCTGGATATTTGATGAAGGAAGAACTAGAGATATGGGGGGAGGTAGTTGCTTCAGAAGGGAAGAAAGTCTTAGTTATTGGCGGGAAGAAGCTTAAGGAAAAGATGAAGGCAATAAAGAAGCTTGCAAAGAAGGTTTCCCTGGTTGTTGTAGGGGGTGTTCCGTATAGTGTAATACAAAAGGCTGCAGGAATGAATATAGGAGGTTCTCTCGCAGAAGAGAAAGGGAAAGACTATGCTGAGGAAGCAAAAGAGATACTTGAAAAATGCAGTAATCTTATTCTTGGTGAGCAGGTTGTTGTCGCAAAGCCTGATACATGGGAAGACCAGAAAACACTCTCAATAAAGGATGGAGTTAGTGATGGCTATGCAATTGCTGATATCATAATCTCAGAGGATGTAAAATCAAGTATAAGCTCATGTGACTTTGCAATAATCTTTGGCCCGCTTGGTATATTTGAGAAAGGCTTTACAAAAGGAACTGGGGAGCTTGCAGCTGCAATAAGTGCAAACCAAAACATTAAGGTTGTTGTTGGCGGTGGGGACTCGGCCCTAGCTTACAAGGGGGTGCCAAATATGAAGGTTTCAACTGGTGGTGGTGCTTCTATCAGCTATCTAAAGGATGGAACACTAGATGCATTAGAGGCTCTAAAAGGCAATGCAGAGCATTTCAAGAAAGAATAACCAGATTTTTTTTATGTTATATATAGTGTCCAATTCAAATGCTCTACTTCTTAAATACTTGTTTACCATCAGAGGGTGGTTACATGAACGAAAGCTTTAAATACTCCTCCCTATTTCAGCCTCATTTGGGGGTGTGTAGAGTATATCATATTAGGTGGAATCTTAATGGCAGATAAACAGTCTAATACAGATTATCAGAGTCCAGGGCTGGAAGTGACAGTTTCTGGCAGTAATGCAGCTCAATATGCAGCTAAGGCGCTTTCTTCTTCACTTGCATTAACACAGGTTCTTAATGGAGATTATGGTATGTTTTCTCTGGATCAACTGTCTATGGCAGGAGACTATATAAGACAAAGGATGAAGAGTGGAGCTTTAGGCAGAATTGCTGAAACTGATAAAAATATCGGAGCTAAGGTTTCCAGGGCTTTAAGTGATATTGATGAGTTCCAGAAAAATCCACGGAAATATGCTGAGCATGTAGTGGATGGAGTAGAAGGACTTACTGATGTTGAGAGAGACGTTCTCAATGGACAACTCAGAGGACATTCAGTAGAAGAGTTAAGAGATGCTTATTTCAGCCTTACAGAAAGACTAGATGGAGATGAGCAATTAGGTGTAGTTGCTGCAAGGGATTCTAAGGTTGGAAATTATGTTGGCAGGCGTGTTACTGACCTTTCAATATATTTGAACCACCAAAGAACTTCCTGGTTCTCAAAAGCTGCAGCTGTTGCTGCTACTGTGATTGGTACTCTTTCAGTAGGATTATTTGGAGGAACAACAGCATATGCTGATGATGAAGCAATTGTGATTGACGATTTTACATATAAGGTTTTGATAAAACAATTTGATGAAGATGGTGATGGAAGACTAATAGCAAGGGAATATCAGAACCTCCGAAATGCCCTAGCAAGGGTAAAGAAATATCTTCTAGATAATTACGATGATGGCGATAATGTCCTTTCAACAGAGGAGCTTGAGAAGATAATGAATTCTGCTCCTGAAGATTTGGTTTCAGAGCAGGATAAAAATGCGGCAGACTTT
>JAHWIK010000029.1 GCA_019322485.1 Candidatus Woesearchaeota archaeon | reverse complement strand
TGACGGCATTTATGACACCGCCTGGTCTTCTGTGGCTGGTGCAAGCTACACATGGAATGATGATTATAATGGGAATGTTGTGTTGCAGGTAAATGATTCTGTAGGGCACCTTATAACAGGCACTGCAGCTGTGACTGTCAATAATGTAAATCCAACTGCAAATGCAAATGGTAATTACTCGTGTTATGTTGGTGAAACAGTTAACTTAATTGGTTCTGCAACTGACTTAGGTAACGATACCTTTACCTATAATTGGGACCTTGATAATGATAGTATTTATGAAACTCCTGGTCAAAATGTAGGCTACCTATGTACTTCTACAGGAATCTATCAAGTAAACCTAAATGTAGCTGACGATGATGGTGGTTCTGATACTGACTCAGCAACAATAAACGCCACTACAACACCCCTAGTAGCATTGCCAGGAGGACCGTACATTGGCTATGAAAACTCACCAGTTACCTTTGTTGGCAATGCATATGGTGGTGTATATCCTTACCAATTTAGATGGGACTTTGATGGAAATGGCACATGGGACACTAGCTGGGATTCTTCAGGTATTGCTAGTTATACGTGGTCTAGCGAGTATACTGGCACAGTTGTGATGCAAGTAAGTGATTTCTTAGGAAATATAACATCAGCTACCACTAGTGTATCCATATACAGGAATCTGGTAGTTGACGCAAATGGTCCTTATACTGGAATAGAGGGCTCAGCAATCCTATTTAACGGCTCTGCATCAGGCGGCTTGCAGCCATATCAATATAGGTGGGACTTTGATAATGATGGTAACTATGATACTACCTGGTCCTCAACTGTTGAGGCAAGCCATCCATGGGATGATGATTATAATGGTGTGGTTGTATTGCAGGTAAATGATTCTTTGGGGAACACAGCAACAAACACCTCAAATGTGGCTATAAATAATTCAAACCCAACTGCTAATGCAGACGGTCCTTATGGATGCATTATAGGAGAAAATATTACCTTGTATGGTTTAGCAACTGACCCTGGCAATGATATAATTACATATTCTTGGGACCTCAATAATGATGGAACCTATGAAACCAATGGCCAGAACGCAATATTTACCTGTGCTGCAAATGGAACATATCCAGTAAGCCTAAGGGCTGAGGATGAAGATGGAGGTATTGGTATAGACACTACCTATGTTACAACAAGTATACCAACACTTCTAATTGATGCAGATGGTCCTTATTCAGGAGCAGAAGGCTTTGCAATAAGCTTTAGCGGTTCAGCAACTGGCGGCTTGCAGCCATATCAATTTAGGTGGGACTTTGATAATGATGGTGCATGGGATACTGCCTGGGCTTCAACTCCAGATGCAAGTTATTCCTATAGTGATGATTACAACGGCACAGCTGTGTTGATGATAAATGACTCTGCAGGAACTACTGCAATAGATACTTCCAGTGTATCAGTAAGCAATATAGCTCCAATAGCAGAAGCAAATGGCCCTTATACATGCAATGAATGGGAGATTATCACCCTTGCAGGTTATGCAACAGACCAGGGTAGTGATACATTTACCTATATCTGGGACTTGGGTGATGATGGCAATTATGAAACTCCTGGCCAAAATCCAGTTTATACCTGCGGCTTAACTGGAGTATATACTGTAAATCTTAAGGTTACTGACGATGATGGTGGCTATAGCTCTGACACTGCTATGATAAATGTAGGTTCAGTCAGTCCGCCTATCCCTCCGCCCCCTGAGAATGATACAACACCACCTACAATTATAATAAACAGCCCCAAACCAATAACATATTTTGGCGCTGATGTATTATATGACTTCTCAGTATCAGATGATTATTGGGTAGATAAAATATGGTATGGAATTGGTGCTCCTGGAGTAAGCCCGGGAGGATACACGTATTATACTGAGCCATTCAATCTAACCATTGTTGATAACGGAACATTTACTTTTATATTATATGTATATGCAAACGACACAAGCGGAAACATTGGTTCAGCTTCAGTTACCTATATCCTAAATAATAGCCAACCATATACTCCGCCTGTTCCACCTCCAATTCCAGTAGAAGAACCTCAACCAGTATACAAAGCAAAGATAGAGAAAATCAGGCTTAGCAATGATGGTTTCCTAAACCCTGGAGAGGACCTAAGGACAACAATCAGTTTATCAAACATAGGTGACAAAGACCTTGAAAACGCAAGAATAGCTGTAGTTGTACCAGAACTAGGCATATGGAAAAAAATCGGTCCTTTTGACCTAGATGAAGGGGACAAGGTAACAAGGGAGGTAGTCCTTGATATACCTGATGATATTGAGCCTGGTGAGTATGTTGCAAGAATAGTAGTGTCAAATGGCAAAACAAGGAGAGTAGTGCATAGGCATATTATAATCGAATAAATTTCCACTTTAAAATGGTTATTTGTTGTAACTACTAAAACATACTAAAAAGCGAAACATTTAAATATAAGTTAGTATTACTTCATCGAGAGTGAGAAAAAGGGGGCTTTTAGCCTCATGAGATTCAAATTCCAGTAAAAGTTGGGGGTAAGAAAATGCGAAAGATTTTGAAGCTGTTCAGCGTACTAGCGATTTTGATACTTGGGATATTAGCTATTTCAGGTGTTGCAAGTGCTGCAATAACTATAAGTGATGTAGAGCTTGATGATGATTCACTTGGTGATGGCACAAATATTATACGTGATGTTCAGCGTGGAGATGAGTTTGAGGTTAAAGTTCATGTTGTTTCTACTGAAGATATTGATAATGTTCAAGTTGAGGCCTATTTAAGAGGCTATGACCATGATGATATCATGGGAGACCTTACAGATGTTTTTGATATGAAAGCTGGTGTAACCTATGTAAAAAAGCTTACCCTTGAATTAAGACAAAGAATGGATCAGGATAGGTATCAGCTAAGAGTCAGGGTTGAAGGAAGAGATGGCGCAGATGATTATAAGGATTATGACCTTGAAGTTGATGCAAACAGACACGAATTATACATAAGAGATATAATAATTTCACCTGAGAATGAGGTTAAGGCTGGCAGAGCATTGCTTACTGCAGTTAGAATAAAGAACTATGGTGACCGTGATGAAGACGGCGTTAAGGTTAGGGTAAGTATACCTGAACTTGGCATTTCAGCATCTGATTACATAGATGAAATAGAAAGTGACGAGTCAATAACAAGTGAAGAAATTTATCTAAGAATTCCAGTCGATGCAGAAAGCGGAGACTATACTGTTGAGGTTGAAGTAGACTATGATGATGGTGACGAAGAGGTATCAAAGGAAGAAACAATATATGTTATTGGAGATGAAGAGGAAACCTCTAGCCCAAAATCAACAGAACAAAAAACAATAATCACAATCGGCCCAGATGTGCAGGATGTAAAGAAAAGCGCAGCAGGTGTTGTTTATCTATTGACAATAACAAATAATGGCAAAACCTCAAAAGCTTACACAATTAGCGTTGAGGGTGCTGACTGGGGCAGCTTCAGAATAACTCCAAGCAATGTCTTGGTAGCAGGCCCTGGAGAATCACAGACCGCTTACATCTATGTTTCAGCAAATGAAAACGCTCCAGCTGGAGAAAATACATTTACAGTAAACATAAAGAGCGGAGACAAGGTACTGCAAAAAGCGCCATTAAAGGCTAATGTATTGGCTGGAAGTAAGAGTGGCGGATCTGGCACAAGCGGCATAAAGAAAGGCCTTGAAGTCGGACTTGTCATATTGGTTGTCTTATTGGTTATCCTTGGCTTAATCATAGGGTTCAACAAGCTAAAGGGCGAAGAAGAAGAGACAAGTGAAGACGAAACCAAAACCTATTACTAATTTTTTCTTTTTATCTGTTTTTCTCTATTATTTATTGACTCCCTCCCTAGGAAGAGTATTCAAATGTCAAAAAAAATCTTATTAATGACGGGCATGCTGTTGCTGTTTATTTTGCCTGCAGTATCAGCAAGCAGCCTTAGAATAATCTCTACAGACTATGCTAAAACCATATATCCATGCAACCCCATAAGCTTTGGGTTTACCATCCAAAACATAGGGGGCTATGCAGAGACTTATTACCTGAATGTTGACCAGTTTGGCGGGTATACAGCCTTTAGCCAAAACCCAATTAGATTGGACCCTTATCGAAGCCAGGAATTATTTGCTTTCATAACTCCAGGCTGTGACATAACTGGCAGCTATACCTTCAATATAATTGTAAAGGCTCTAAACAGTAACCAGGAGGTAATGCTGCCAATACAGTTAAACATCATAAATAACTACAATTATGGTGTGTCATTCGGGGAGTATTACATAGAAAATCAACCAGTACAAGTCTCATCTGATGGATATTACAAGATATGCGAAGAAGATATAGGATATATTCCAATCATTATCGAAAACAACGCATATATACAAAATTCTTACAAAATAGCCCTGAATGCTCCAAGGTTCGCAAGCTTAACACAAGACAGCGCAGTTCTCAATGGGCTGCAGGATGGGGTTATATTCATAAGGCTTGAACCTAAGCTTAAGAACAAAGGAACTCATTTTATAGCAGCATATGTAGTCCCTCAAAGAGGGGATGCAAAGAAAACCGGAACAGTAAGGGTTGATGTAGAAGAGTGCTATGATGTTGGGCTAGACCTGCCAAAAGAAGCCACAGTAGCTGGCTGTGAGCTATCTGCACATGAGCTTAATATCAAAAATAAAGGCAGCTATGACAACACCTTTAACCTGTATCTAGAGGCTCCTGGATGGGTCTCTCTTGATTATAATGCTCAGGAGATTAATGCTGGTAGCAGTTCAACAGCCACATTAAACATTGACGCGCCATGTGACACAAAGGGAACAGAAACTGTAGTGATAAGCGCAAACTCGCAGGAACACGAAAATATAAAAGATGCAAAAACCCTAGCTCTAGAAGTAATACCACAAGGCAGGTTCTATCATGCTATAATAGATGCACCAAAACAAACCAACATAAGATATGACGCAAAAGAATTGCCAATAAAGGTAACAAACAATGGGTTCAAAGAAATAACTTATTCCTTGAGTTTAACAGCACCAGAATGGGTTGATATTGAACCAAAGACCATAACTCTAAAACCTAAGGAAACAGCATACCCTAAGCTTGTATTTAATATAAATGAAGAAGTTGAAGAGAATGATTATACAGCCACAATAACTGCAGCTGTTGGAGCTGTGGCTTACTCCAAGGATGTTGGTTTAAGGCTTAAGAACGAATTCTTCTCTCAAAAAATAGCAGCTTGGCTTAATTACTATCTCTATTATTTAATTGCTGGTTTTGTTCTATTGATTGTACTGGTTTTAGTTGGTATCTTAGTGAAGGGGAAGTTCGGTCGCAAAAAAACCAAAAAACCTAGAATCACAGCTTCAATCAAAAGCAGGAAAAAAGTCTCTAAGCCTACTGGAAAACTAGAGCTTTTGAATAAACTAAAATCAGTCGACAAATATGTCTATATAGCTGCAACTGCAGTAATAATTTTAGGAGCGATTGCTTATTTAATCAGAGAAGTCTTATCTGGATTTCTCTCAATCTATATTTGGTATATTATTGCAGGATTAGTAATCTTAGCTGTTATATTAGGAATTCTGATAACACTGGATAAGAAGAAAAGCAAGAAAAGATAAATGGGGACGCTGGGACTTTCCCAGAACAAATTTCTTTATTCTGTTTCGAACCCAGATCCAGGGCTTTCTTCATAAAGAGTTTTAGTCATCGTCAATAATTGACTCATCTCTCCAATTACTGGAGGCCCCTATTCTAGCCAGGTTATACTACGTCCCCACTTGAGATAAAGATATTCCTCCTCCTTATTTAAATATTATGATTAGATTTCAGATATAAGAAGTAATACACACAATGTGTGTATCACTAGAAGGATAGTTTATCTTCAACCTTAGTTTTTGACCCTTTAACAGAACCAGCTGGCAATTCTACTATATACTGCGCTTTGTTCTTAGGCATATAGAAAGTAAATGGCCTAAAGTTCTGCTTTATCTCTACTATTTTCTTATCTCTATTTAGAAACAGGACATCAATGGGGTAAAAAACAAAGAGCATATGTAATGATTCTCTTATCTCTTTCTTGTAAGTGAAAACTAATGCCCTATCCTTCTTTTTAGAAAACATCAAGCCAATTGCTTTGGAAAAAATATTATTGCAGAACTTAAGATTTTTAGAAATGGTTGTTTTTCTCGTCGAGTTTCTTAGCATTTTATTGCACAACAACAGCCCCATAACCAACAGCATTCCCATAATCTCCAACAATGTCTCCAGAAGTATAATAATGCAGTAATCTTCCTTTCTTTGCCCCTAATTCCTTGCATATGTCAATCAAGGTGGCTATTGGAATCCTGCCGCAGATTGTTGCTCCAGTCTCCTTGACATAATCCATAAATCTGTAAGAGTTTAAGTTTAGTATGTGTTCTATTGCTCCTTTATCCAATTTATACAGGTTATCCTTTACATCCTTCTGAAAGGGAAAAAAGCCATAATTAAGCCCAAAATGTGTGAAATCAGAAGAAGCGATTATACATATTTTTTTGCCTGATTCATTTATTGTTTTTGCAATACTCTTTGCAACCTCTTCATAATCTACATCATCAGAAACTATAATCGGCAGAATCCTTAATTTTTCCAAGTAATCCTTGCTTACAAACTGAAGAAATGGCAGCTGTACCTCTATGCTATGCTCTTGTTGATGAGCATCCTCATTAATTCTTAAGCCAGCAGCCCTGCTCACTTTTTCTGCAAATTCCTTATCCACCTTTACAACACCAAAGGGAGTTTCCCAGTCTCTTAATGAAATACATGAACCAAAGCCAGAATGGCTTAAACCTAAGACAATATACAAATCGGCAAATTTTGCTTCAGCAATCTCCTTGTAAGCCCAAGCAGCGCATGCTCCTGAGAATTGATAACCTGCATGAGGAGCTATAATTCCGAGGATTTGCTTGTCTTTTCTTTTTGTTGGCAAATCACCAGGCCCAAACTTAGAAGCAAAACATTCATTAATCTGCTTGTCAAGCTCTCCAAAATCTCCAGGATAGAACTGTCCTGCAACTACTGGTTTTCTTGTCATGCAGAAAAATAAAGGTTCGTGTTTTAAATACTTTTTGCTAAAGATGAAAATTCCTTTAAAGTGGTTGTGAAAGGAATTTTCAGATTTAAAAACAAAAAGAAATAATTAAATGGATACAAAAACCTTATGTGCCTTCTTCCTAGCTTGAAAGATATTTCTTCTGCTCTGCCGTCAGCTCATCAATCTCTATATCCATTGCTTCCAGCTGTAATCCGGCGATATTATCATCTATCTCTTCAGGCAGCATTATTACCTCATTCTTAAGCTTGCCCTTGTTCTTTGCAAGGAACTCGCACGCAAGCGCTTGCCCGCAGAATGAAGTGCTCATAACCTCACTTGGGTGCCCTTCTGCAGCTGCTAAGTTAACAAGCCTTCCCTCTCCGCATAGGTATATCTTCTTGCCATCAACTACATACTCATCAAGAAAAGGCCTTACCCTGCGCTCAGAGCTTGCCATTTTCTTAATCCCCTTTACATCAATCTCAACATCAAAATGGCCTGAATTAGCAAGAACAGCTCCATCTTTCATTTTGTTTATATGCTCTGTCCTTATAACATGCTTATCCCCTGTTAGTGTGCAGAAAATATCACCTATCTTGCATGCATCTTCCATCTTCATTACCTTAAACCCGTCATAAGCTGCCTGTAAAGCGCAGAAATTATCTACCTCTGTAACAATAACCTTTGCTCCAAGCCCCTTTGATCTCATAGCAAATCCTTTTCCGCAGCTCCCGTAGCCAGCAACAACAACATTCTTGCCTGCGAAAAGGATGTTTGTTGCCCTTATGATGCCATCAACTGTGCTCTGGCCGGTCCCATAATAATTATCCAGGAGGTGTTTTGTCTTGTTGTCATTAACTGCAATTATTGGGTACTTAAGCGCTTTATCCCTTTCCATAGCCTTTAGCCTTATTATGCCAGTAGTTGTTTCTTCGCAACCGCCAATTATCTCCTTGATAAGCTCTGGATGGTTTTTATGGACCTCAGATACAAGGTCACAGCCATCATCAATTGTTATGTGGGGCTTAAAATTAATCACACTTGTAAGATACTTGTAATAGTCTTCATTTGATTCCCCTTTGTAGGACCATACCTTTACCCCTTCTGATGCTAAAGCAGCAGCAACATCATCCTGCGTTGACAATGGGTTGCACCCTGTAATTGCAACATCTGCACCGCCAGCTATAAGGGTCCTGATAAGAACAGCAGTCTCCTTTGTCACATGCAATGCCAACCCAATCTTTATTCCTTCCAGCGGCTTCTCTTTTTCAAACCTCTTTTTTATGTTCAGCAGAGCACCCATTCTTTTCTCTGCTATCTCTATATTCATTCTCCCCTGCTCTGTAAGTTTCAAATCCTTAACTTCATAATTTTCTCGTGTGTCCATGATTATCACCAGCTAAAAGGCTTATTCCCAACTTTATATACTTTGTGAGGATAAAAATCAAATTTGTCCAGAAAAATAGGAAAAAGTTGGACAAAATGCGTAAAATTTATATATAAGTTGGACAAGATAGTGTTTAATGGTGCTTGATAAGAAGGATTTAGCGATTATTGACATTCTAAAAACAGACGCAAGGCTCTCTATAAGGGACATAGCAAAGAAAACAAGCATAAGGCCAAGCACAGTCCATCAACGAATTACTAAACTGAAGAAAGACGGAGTCATTGAGAAATTTACAGTCAAGCTGAATAATTCTGCTGTCGGTGAGAATTTTATTGTGCTCATGCTGATCAAGACAAAACCATCCACCCTCCTTGACGGCAAGATAATCCACAATAAACACGTAAAGGAAATTTTTGGCGTTACTGGCGAATATGACCTTCTCCTCAAATTAAAGTTCAAAGACGTTGAAGAGTTCAATGACTTTGTCATCAAATTCCGCAAAGAGCAGCAGGTTGAAACCACACTCACAATGGTTGCTACTGCTAACATCAAGGAGGAACTCAATTAACTCATGTTTAAGAACTGGGATATCTGGCAATACCCCCAACAATAGAATCTTCGAATTCTACCGGATGTCCCAGTTCTTTTTTTTGTTTTTTTATCATTATTAAAAATAATCATTAGAAAAAACAAATAAATTCTGATTTTTGCTTGATATACACGTTAAAGCAAAAATCATCTGTTGTCATTCCTTTATTCATTAGCTAAAAGGAAAGAAAGCGGATGAAAATTCCTTTAACATAAGGTAAAAAGGAATTTTCAGAATTAATTTTTTTAATTTATTTCTCCCTAATCCCAAAAATCTTGGTACCAATCCTAACCATAGTAGCTCCTTCTTCAATAGCTATTTTGTAAGAATCAGACATACCCATAGAAAGAATCTCCATATCGACATTAGAAATGTTCATTGACTTTATTTTATCAAATAATCGTTTCATTTCCTTGAAATAAGGCCTGTCTTTTTCAGGGTCATCAAAATAAGGAGCCATTGTCATCAGACCTTTAATTTTTATTTTTTTTAATTTTGATATTTCACTGATTAGTTTTATTGATTCTTCTGGCATTACCCCAGTTTTACTAGATTCCTTAGCAATATTTACTTCAATCAAAATAGGCATTACTTTATCTGTTCTCTTATCAATCTCTTTTGCAACTTTAACAGAATCAACTGTTTCAATCATATCAAAGATTTCAACAGCCTTCCTGATTTTATTGGTTTGCAAATGACCAATGCCATGAATTTTCACTTTTCCTTTCAATTCATTGTATTTAGGCTCTGCTTCCTGCACATAATTCTCTCCAATAATTCCAATTCCAGCACCAATTGCTTCCTTTATTTCCGAAACACTTCTTGTTTTTGTAGCTGCAACTAAAGTTATTCCTTTTGGAAGTTCGCTTTTAATCTTCTCAATATTTTCTTTTATTGACATTTTCAAGAATAATCCTTGCAGCTTGTTTTGGTCTGATTTTATTAGAATTTATTTTGACTTCAGCTCCCTTATTTTCTTCATAAGGAACATCAACACCAATAACCTGGCCAAGTTTAGGGTATTTTTTCTTTGATTTTTTCCTTTCTAATGCTTTTTTGTACATATTAGCCATAACCAAGCCAGCTTTTCTTTTGCTTTCGCGCTTAATACAAACATCAAGAGTGCATTTAACATAAACCTCAATGAAATTCTTGATATTTTTCCGCGCATAATCCCTATACTTTTTCTTGTGCGCTGTTGCATCATAAATGGTATTCTTATTTTTCTTAACTAACCTAAATCCCTCGTCGACAAATTTCCTGTAAACAAAATCTCTTTCTTTATCAGTATACCTTGGTTTTGGAGCATATTTTTTACGTATTTTATCTAATCTAAGAATTTCTGCTTTGATTTTATTCTTATCCAGAAGTTTAAGCAACTCTTTTGCTATAGTTGATTTACCGCTTCCAGGCAAACCAGTGATCCAGATAGCAAAAGCCATATTTCACCTAATATAAGAATTTATCTTCTTATAATCAAACTCTCCATCATCCAAAACAGCATTAATAAAATTAAATATCTTGCACCTGGTATTATCACTCTGCGCCTTATAGAATGTAGGGTGGGCAACAACAACCCCCCTAAACGCAAAAAACAAGGGGGCTATCTCACTTATCCCATTATCCCTGGTTTTTTTAATATAATTATCCCAAAAAATCTCAAACAATTCCTTAAAAGGGCCGGAAAAATTACCTTTATCAATCAAAGCATACCAGATATAATTTATACCAAGGGATGTAAGGTCATCAGCTGGTTCACCCCATAACTCCCTGCTTGCATCCAATACCTTAAAGTGAGTGCTGTCTCTAAAGATTATATTTGCTGGATGTAAATCGCCATGCATCCTGCGCAGCCTGTTATGCTTATCCTTTATCTTTTCCCTGAAAATAACAGCTTTTTCTATTAATTCTGCAATATCCTTTTTGGGAAGCCAATCTACCTTATCAGGATAAGTATCTAACACACCCATCAGCATCTCTCCATTACCAATAACATCCCGGGTATGCCTCCTATGGATTGATTTAGCCATCTCCAATGGCCCTTTAAACTTTTTCTTATGTAAATTAACTAAATAGTCTGACAATAGCAAAGCCTTTTTCCTATCAAGCGTGCCCAAGTGGCCTTTCTTCAGCAGCTTATCCAAATCAGCCTTATAATAAGTTCCTCTTGCTTCCTCAACAAACTGATAATAATCTTTACAGCCTCCAATAGAAACAATCTTGTTCTTATTTAAGCCAACAACATCTATTGACCTGATATGATTAGGTATTGAACCAGACAAAGCATGCTGCAGGGTAAACACCCTTGCCCTGTCAGAAGGATAATCATGAGAAAAACCTACAGGCCTCTCTGACCTCAAAACAACTGCTTTCATCTCCCCGCCAACAATATAAACAATCTTATAACCAGCACCATGCCACCCAGTGCCAAGCTTTTCATAAACTAGAATTCTTACTGGCTTTTTCTCTTTCTCCCCTAAATATTTCCTGACTATACGTTCAGGAATCCTTTTACTAGACCTAATCATGTTACCTCTTTTTAATCTGTCAGGGTTCTATTCTATTTAATAGTTTCCATCCTTTATCTTTTCAATAACAGAGTGGTCAACAGAGCTAAGCCTTGCACCCACCTGCTCTACAACCTTAGCTGCCAGATAAGAGCCGATATTGCCGCATTGACTCAGCTTATAGCCATGAGTATGCCCATAAAGGAACCCTGCTGCATACATGTCTCCTGCTCCAGTTGTATCTAAGGGCTTTACGCTGTGAGGCTTGATTTCATGCAAATCGCTACCGCTTTTAACAAGGGAGCCTTTTTTACCAATCTTAACAACCGCAATCTCAGCCATCTTTGATATTTCATTAAGGGCTTCTATTGCTTCTTTTCCGGTTAATGCTTTTGATTCATCTTCATTAGCAAACACTATATCTGCATATTTTTTCACCAGTTTTAATAAGTCATCCTTATTCCTAGCTACAATTCCTGGGTCTGCTAAATCTATTGATATCTTAACATTATGTTTCTTCGCAAAGTCCATTGCATGCAGTGCCACTGCCCTTAAACTAGGGTCCTCAAGCTGGTAACCTTCAATATGCAGTATCTTGCTGTTCTTTACATCATCAAAAAACAAATCCTCTTTCTCAAGCTTGATAGAAGCGCCAAGATGTACAGCAAATGTCCTTTCGCTGTCTGGGGTGATAAATGTTATGGCATGCCCTGTTTTATGGGAATCAATCTTCCCAATCTGGGATTTAACACCATTATCCGTCATTTTTTGTTCATAGATTGCGCCATGCTCATCCTTTCCAACCTTGCCGCAGAAAACTACGCTGCCTCCAAGCAAAGCAATCCCGTATAATGAGTTTGCACAGGAACCGCCTGGTGCTATCTTCATCTCAGAATGCTTTACCCTGTCAAGAATCTTCTTTGATTGCTGCTCATCAACTAGATTGAAGTGTCCCTTCTTCAAATCTAAATCCAATAATTCATTTGGATGTACCTGTATCAGAAAGTCCATTATTGCAGAGCCAATCCCAAAAACGTCGTATTTCATATCAAAAGAGTACGAAGGATTCTATTTAAATCTTGCTAATCAGCCAAAATCGACCAAAACATTTTTAAAGAGAGGGCGTTTACGCTATAATAAGAAAACGAAATCTCAACATTTTTTATCCATAGCTATACTAATAAGGGTTGAGTACAATGAAAATAGGAATTCCAAAAGAAACAAAGAGAAACGAGTTTAGGGTAGCTTTAGTTCCAGAAGATGTAAGAAGATTGGTTGAATTTGGGCATGATGTTGTTGTTGAGAAGGATGCTGGTAAAGGGGCTGGCTTCAGTAATAGGGAATACAAAAAAGCAGGAGCTAAGCTTAGCGATTATGTTTATGATTGCTCTATGGTTGTAAGGGTAAAAGAGCCTCCGCTGGATACAATAAAAGAAGGCCAGACAATAATGGCTTACCTGCATGTTGAAAAAGATCAGAATCCTCCATTGCTCAATACATTGCTGGATAAGACTGTAACAAGCTATGCATATGAAGAGATAAGAGACAATTTTGGAGAAAGGCTGGTTAATCTTGGTTTTGAAGCTGGTGTAGTTGGCATGTATGAAGGATTAAGGCTCCATGGTAATCTGCTTAAGAAGGATGGCCAAAAAAATATCTTCAGATGGCTGCCACCAATAAAGAAAAGCGGCAAAGAGAAGGCATATAGATATCTATCAAGGTTAAACCTTGAAAGAAAACCAAATATTGCTATAATGGGAAACGGCCGTGTCTCTGCTGGTGTGCAGGAAGTGCTTAAGCAGGCAAACATAAAAGCAACAATATTGTGGAGAGATAAAACGCCTTTTATTGAGCAGTACCTGTCAGATGTTGATATTCTGATAAATGCTGTTGTCTGGTATCCAACAGACCCTAATATAGTAAGGAGAAGTATGCTCAAGCTTATGAAGAAAACATCAGTAATTGCCGATATATCATGCGATAAGAATGGCGCTGTAGAAACATGTTTCCCGACAACATGGGAAAATCCAGCCTATGAAGAAGAAGGCATTACCCATATGTGCATTGATAACCTGCCTTCTGCAATCCCGCGTGAGGCTTCTATCCATCTAAGCACAATGATTCTGCCCTATGTTCTTTCTGTTGCAAATGGCGAAAGACTAAAAACAGGCCTTATGACAATGGGCGGCTTATTTGAATACCAAAAACCTGAAGAACAGACAAAGCTAAGCAGGTTTACGCTGGCAAAGCCAGAAATCATGGTTTATGAGTAAACTTTTTATAGACTAAATCTAATTTTTTCTTTTATGGCTGGAAAATCAAGGAAGGTACTTATTGTCAACAATGGAACCCAGTATATGAAAGAGTTAAGGGGAAAAGTAAGTGAGCATGCAGGCAAAGCCGCAGATGTAGAAACAGTCAATATAAAAGATGTAAAATCAAAGGATGTTTCTGGTTATGATGCTGTTGTTTTATCTGGAAGTTCTAAAAGAAGGTATGATGACCCAAACCTAGGATATGTTTTAGATAATGCAGAAGGTGCAGTAATAGGCATATGCCATGGCCATCAAGCTATGGTCAACCATTACGGCGGCTCAGTTGAAGACATGGGAACCTACCAAAGAGGATATAAAACCATCAAAACAAGATCTGGTGGAGAAGCACAGGTCTTCAAAAACCACAGATATGCAGCTACCCGCGCTGGTTCTCTAGAGGTCCTGGCTGAAAGCGATGTAAAAGACTCTCAGGGAAAGAATAGAAAAATTATAGAAGCAGTAAAACACCCTAACAAACCGCATTATGGAATCCAGGGGCATCCAGAAAAAGGGGGCCATGCAGAACAGATGCTGTACAATATATTAAACAGGGTTTATCGAAAAAAAGAGGCTTACCAACAGAGAACAGCATAACTATATATCCCTAACCATCTTCACAGAATGATTCTTAAAACCAAGCTGATGATAAAAATCAAGAGCAAGCTTGTTTGCCTCATAAACCTCTAATGTAAGTGCAGTTGTATCCTTTGACTTTAACCAATCAATAACCGCCCGGGTAAGTTTCTTGCCAATTCCTTTTTTTCTAAATTCCTTCTTGACATAAAGATTGCTTATATAGCCGGTTCTTTCATGGCCCTGTATATACATTGACCTGAATATTTTGCTAAGAACCATGCCAACTATTTTGCCGTCATCAACTGCAATGAAAACTGCTCGCCACTCGCTGCTTAAGTCTTTCTTCAAGTACAGCTCGTAACGGTCTTTTACGGTTTCTATAGAAACTAATTTCTTGTTAAACTTTGTTGCTTCTTCTCTTGACTCTAGCTTGAGCTTAAGAAGCCCATCAAAATCCTCCATAGTTGCCTGCCTTATTTTTAGTGTTTCCATTTTTTGCATATTGCTTTTACCAGGTATTTTCCAAGATTGAAAATCCTCACCTTAGGGAAGCCAGGAAATGTATTGACCTCAATAACAGTAACACTTTTGCAGTCAATATTTGGCATTATGTCAACACCAGCAAAATTAAGATTCATTGCTTTTGTTGCCTTTAATGCGCTTTTTACTGCTTCATCCAGAATTCTTTTAGGTATTCTATGCAAGAACTTTTGTTTTTCTCCTATTGCTCCCTGGGATATATTTGTTGTTATCTCTTTTGTATCATTGCTCCTTGGATAAATATAAATAACCTTACCAAAACATACATAAAGCCTAAGGTCAAACTTTCTCCCCTTCAACAACCAGGGATTGATTGCCTCTTCTATGATTATGTCCTGCTTCAATAATTCTCTCAAGAACCTCTTATTGCCTGTTATCTCGCTAAATGTCCATCCATAATCTGATTTTTTGCTTACAATGCGTCCATTCCTAAACCTAAAGTTTGTGAGCCACCTGTCTTTCTCAAGATAAGTAATCCCCTTGCCCATTGAGCCGTATCTTACCTTTACAAAAAGTTTTTTTCCCTGGTCAAGCAGCTCCATCATCCTGTCAACATCTCTTATGAAGTATGATTCAGAAACCTGGATTCCTGCATTAGCGAGTATCTTCTTAGTTGCCTCTTTATCACGGTCAAGGCTTATCCCAGAAGGGTTGTTCACAAAGGAAATCCTTTTGTTAGAATAACAGTCATTTATCTTATCAGTAACTATCTTCCAGAATTCATTGAATTTTATATAAAATGACTTATTTCCATAAACACCTTTATAGGTCTTTGTCTCGATTTTTTTATCCCAGTATTCAAAAGGAAAGAAGAAAAATATGATTATCTCCTTTGACCTTATCTTCGGAAGCTTATCATTCAGGATTGCTTTATAATCAACTGCCTTAAACACAAACCTATATTTCTTGAATAGCCTTCTCTGTTTGTGAAACTTCTTGTACGAGTCCCAATCCCTCATATCGCCTACAGCAAGTAGTGTTTTCATTTATTTCTCGAGAAATTTAATGGTTTATATAGTTTTGTTTAGCCATAAATAATTGAATTCATCCAGATATTTCCCAGAAACATCTTCATCATAAATAATTAGTATATTCTCATCATTCTTTGTATTTGCTGCTTTTGTTGGGTTGTAAGAGCCAGTAATAACGATTTTCTCGTCTATAATGAATACCTTATGGTGCATTGTTCTGGGATTGCTATCAACCCTGACGTCAACACCAAAGTCCTTCATCCTATTAAACTGGCTGTACTTGCTTCCTGCCTGCCTCTTTTCAAATATTCCCTTAATGTCTACATCCTCCAGAAAAAGCAAGGCATCTGCTATAGGCTCGCTTGTAAAAGTAAATATCATAAAATAAACACTTTGTTCTGCAGTCCTCAAAACATTGATAATCCTCTTTTCGCATTCATCTTCCGGGCAGAAATAATTCTCAATCTTTATGTTATTGAGGGAAATTGTTGCATGCTTAACCCTTTTGCCATCGCCAAAATTAAGATTCCATAATTCTTCAAACTCTTCCTCATAATTATCTGCCAAATACTTTGAATAAAGAACAACTGCATTGTTATTATTGTAGTTATCCCCATTATTTGTTGGGTTAAAGCTTCCAGTCCAAACAGCCTTTCCATCAACAACACAAAATTTATTATGTGTAAACTGTTTTGAATCATCAATCCTTACTCCGCTTCCATTCAGTTCCTCAACATTGTCATTATCAATTACAAGCCTGACATCCATGTATTTGCTTTTCTCATGCAGAGCTGAAATAACATCCTTTAACTCAAGGTCATAAAGAGCGCAGTGAACTGATTTTTCTGCACCAGCAATAAAATTAGCTAGATTTGTACTGCAGCTGTCCCTTGGACAAAAATAAACCTCTATATCCTGGCTGAACTCTCTTGGGATTGATTTCGTGCTGTTTCCTGCTAAATTAGTGCAGCCCAAAACCAAAAACAGCAATAATATTGCAGGTTTTTTCATTTTAGTTCAGAAATGCTTTTTGACAAAGAAAACCTTATTCCCGGATATTTCTTTTCAAGCCTGCCAAGCAAAGTCACTATATCTTTATGCTTTTTATTTGGCTTAAACCGGATATTATTGATTTTTGCAAAGAGCACAGCTTCATTATCAGTAATAACATCTAGTATGCTTATCTGCTTGGGCTTTTTTGGCTTTTTTCCAAATAGGATATTCTCCAAGAAATCTGATAATTTATCGTCGAGTGTGTATTTGATTACGGTTTTATTTACCTTAGCACTGGCTGGTTTTTTCAGAAACATCTTAACAGGCAAATCCTTTATTATCTTCTTAATCAAATAAAACGATAATTTATCTTCTGTAAGAATCCTGTCTCCCTTTCTGAACAGCTTATTCAGCCTTATTCTTTTCCTTATTCTCTTTTCTATTATTTTGCAGAAGCAATCCCTGCATATGGATTTTAAGCTGGCTAGATTTATCAGGTGCTTTCTTCTCTTGCATTTAATGCATCTCATTATCTATGTTTCCTTCTCTTGCCTTTTGTATGGGCTCTCCTAATCTTTATAAGAAGTCCAACAATAAGCCCAAGCAGGAACCCCCAAACAAACATCAGTATTATATGGATTTGCACTTCAGGCAGCTTAAATTCTCGTTTTGTTTCTTTGAAGTATATATCAAGACCGCTAAGCTCAAGAGCGTATTCGGCATAAAGCAGTGCTGAATATTTATCATCTTCTTTTAATGAGTTTGCATACTCATAATAAGAGTATCCTAATACAGGGAAAATATCTTCATTAAGCTCTCTTACTATGTTTTTCTTGGCAACATCAAGTTTTTGCTGCAATAGAATGTCTGTGTGTTCCTCCTCAATATTAGACACACTCAGTATGACATCAGCTTCTGCCTTTGCCTTGCTTGCTTTGAAGAGGCATAATGGATAGTCTCCTGCATAAAGGTCCTTGTAAGCCAGCTCTATAGCATCGCGCGTTGATTCCAAAGGTGTCTTAGAAATGAACATGCTGACATACTGGTATCGTTCATCTGCCTCTGATATCTTATTCTGGCAGGACACCTTAAGGGTTTCTTCATTTAGGTTCAGTTTTTTGCCTGCATGAGCAAGAAACTCAAACCATGAATAAGCAGAATATATCCTCTCCATTGCATAAGCCAGATAATAAGCGCGTTCGCTGACATTAATATTTTCCAAGGTTTTTTCTATGTATTTTTCAGCCTCTATTAACCTATCATTAACTACCATATAGGTCTCAAGGTCAGTTATTGTCTCTATTTCCGAACCCTGAAGCTTGTTTCTTAGGTTTGCTGCATCTCTCTGGGCAAAATTTATTATTTGATGTATAGCTGATTCTGTTAGATTCTCCTGATTGTACAAAGCATGCCTGTACCTCACATTTGCACCATAACAATAAGATGCAGAGGTGTAATGCAATCCCTTGCTAAATGCCTCCATGCCCAAATTATAGAACTCATTGGCTTTTGTCAGATTTGTTTTATTTTCAGGGTCAAACTTTATGATTTCTGATTTTAGCTCAGTGCTCTTGCCGCAGAGCTTAATTGACAATGCTTTCATTGTCTGGGCATAATTTTCATCTATTGAAAGGTTCCCCTCTTCTTTGATTTCCCTTCCAGTAAACAAATGAATCATATCATCAACTGTGGATGCCTCAAACACCTCAATATTCTTGCTCTTGGCGTATTTTTCTAGGTCTACTGTTTCATTGGCTTCCTTTACTACGCTACCTTTAGGTATCAAAACCTTCTTTAAACCAGATTCTGCTGCCACATCAATCTTTGGCTTAATACCGCCGACATGCCCGATTATGCCTCCAGAATTAATTGTTCCAGTAACAGTAGCGCTCTCGTCTATGGGGATATCATCCAGCAAAGCCATTGTCAAGAATGTAATTGCAGCACCTGCACTTGGGCCTCCAACTATTGGTGATTCAGACCTTATCATATAGAAGAAATCAAATTTACTGCAATCTTCATCAAGATAATCGCAGGCTATTTCTTTTGCAAATCTGGTTGAAAGCTGCGTATCAACCTTTGTTAAAGGGAATGTATCCAGAAAGACCCTTCCTGTGCCGTCTGTGATTTCAAGGTATAAATCAGCAATGCTTCCATTAAATCCACCTGGAGCTTCCTTAACAGCCAACAGCCTCATATGGCCTTGTTTAGCAAAAGCTGCAGGTATTGCTAGCAGGAATAATAAGAATATGATATACGCTAATCTTTTCATAGTTATAGAATTTTAGTATTCCTTAATATATCTTTTGCTCATTCCTGCGCTAGCTGCAAGCAGTCAACAGCAATAAACTCTACTGTCTGGTTGCCTGCATAAACAGGAATAGGCTGGCATGCTGGTGCCTTTTCCATTAGCTGTTTTATTGCCTGCTCATAGCCAGCTCTCATTCCCTGCTGGAAAATTCCCATTTGTTGTCTTTGCTTCACTCCCATATACATGTCCAAAGCAATATAACCAATTGCAAGAACCAATAAGACTGCTAAGATCATGAGTGTTAATTTTTGCTTGTCCGGTTTTTTCATTCTATCACCTTCCCTATAAAGTATTAATTAATTCCATTTTATAAAGTTAATCAAAAAAGAAAACTATTCTCCCTTTATCCACTTAACAACCCTCAGAACAATATCTCCTAACACAAGTATGAAAAGTATTATGACTGCTGTAAGGATGTAAGTGGCCTTTTGTTCTAAAGCTGAATAATCAGGCATTTCATATCTTCCAGGGATTTGTCTTGTTGTAGGCTCCAAAGCTTCAGGAGGTCTTTCTCCAGGCTCTATTCCAGTAGGTAATGCTCCCTCTCTAGCCCTCTCCATACGCTCCCTGATTTCCTCCGGCATGTCAGGTTCTTCTGGCCCTGATGGGGGAGGCAGTGCATCTTCTGGAATCTGCGGCTCAGATGGAGGTGGCGGTGGTTCAGGCTCGTCCTCAACAACATATTCTTCAGGAGGTTCTTCTGGAGGTGCTCGTTCAGGAGGCTCGGGTATTTCCCCAGGAAGCTCTTGCCCAAAACAAACAAAAGAGCTTATAATAAGCAACAACAGAAACATGCCAATGCAAACAGATTTTTTGATTGTCATTTTATTTTTTTGTTTGTGATTTTCTGGTTTTTTATACAGCCTTCACTACAACCTGGCAGCATTGAACCGAGCCTATAGCATTTCCAGCACAAGCGCTCCCATAGTAGGCCATAACTCCAGTTACGACATAGTTACTTGGACAGATAGACCAAGACCATACATTGGTAACAGAGCAACCTCCCTTCACCCCCAGAGCGAAACAGTTTTCAAGACTCACACTCAAAGTTTTCCAAGTGCCTGTCCCGTCCGAACTAGAGGTCAGAACCTTGCCAGCACCAGGGCTGCCACCTCTCATCCTAATCTGACCATTTACATCTAGTTTTTGTGTTGGGGATGATGTTCCAATGCCTACTTTGCCATCAGCAGCAATAACCATCCTATATCCTTGACTAGCACCATCATAATCATAGATTCCAAACTTGCCAGCACCCATCTCTTCAGTTAAGATTCCCCATTGAGCTGAACCTCCTTTGCCAAGGTGCAAAATAGTTCCGCTCGGACCTCCAATATAAACCATTCCATAATTATTCCTGCCTTCAAAATATCCTTCATAACCATAGTAACTAGAACCATGTACACCGTGTCCATCCCAGCTATAACCGTATACACCATGTGTTCCGCCAGAGCCATACACTCCATAGCTGGTATCGGCACCCCCTCCAGAGCCATACACGCCATAACTTGTACCACTCCCTCCTGTCCAACCAGAGGCGTACAAACCATAGGCAGTGCCATCAATACCTGCATTAGCGTAGCTCTGCATGCCATAGACCCAACTTGCATAACCGCCGGACCAACCCTCAGCATATAGACCATTAGCCCAAGCATAATCTGCAGTAGATGAGGAATAAACTCGCAAAGCATTGTCGCCCCACATAGTATCACTAACGGCGTACACACCAGGGCCACCGTCCTGTCCTCCTTGACCAAACACACCAGTGCCCCAGCCTATACCGACACCCTTAACACCATACTGAACACCTTCTCCCAGGATTCCGGCTCCAATAGGCCATCCCCCACCATCCACTCCAGTACTTTTTGCATATATAAGCGGCTCTTCGCACCATACACCATCACAAGGGTCGCCTTCTACATGAAGTTTATAACCTGGATTTACTGTTCCGATGCCGACTTTGCCTTCATTAAAATGAATATCTGAGCCAATTAGTGTCCAAAGACTACCACCAACACACCCATCACTACCACAGATTGTGCCAGATGCCATTATGTTTCCACTTACATCTAGTGTTTGTGTGGGGTTTGCTGTCCCAATGCCGACGTTGCCTGAAAAATGAGCTGTTCCATCACCCTTAATTTGATGGATAACACTTCCTTCACTGTAAAGGGTATATTGTGCATTAGCTCCAACACCATCGCCATTTCCCAATCTCATAGCAATAGCTCCTGCAGTACCCAAATTACCATCAGATGATAGAAAACCAACATATGTATCGTCAGGAACCATCCAATAGAGTGATTTTGGGGCTGACCACGATTTTGTGTGCATATAGGCATCAGCTTCAGCAATATGTAACTTACCTAAAGGGTTTGTCTCTCCGATGCCGACATTGCCGCTAACAACTAAATCACCATTCACATCTAACGCCACTGTAGGAGTTGTCCCAACACCAAGCTTACTAATACCCGGGAAAATATAATCGCCCTCGCCAAAAGTTCCAGGCGTAACCTCAGCAGCAGGATGAGCCTGTTGTGCCTGCACAGCAAAAGCTCCAATAACTAAACTTAGAATTATCAGCAAAATATAGAGGCATCTCCACCCAAATCTTAAAGCCATTTATTCACCTTTTTTTAAATATAAATAATGACAATTATATTTAAAACCTTCGCTTTTATTTAACAAAGTATTCGCAAAGTTTATATATAGGAATCAGTGAATATTAATTAAAAAAGAGGATATAATGAAATACAGCATTTGGTTAATAGTAGTTATGTTTGTATTACTTGCACAGCCAGCTTATTCTGTAGACCTTGACAAAGACGGCATACCTGATGACCAAGACCCATCTCTCTTTGATTATGATAATGACGGCATGACTGATGAATGGGAAAATGCTCACGGCACAAGATGGGATGTGAATGATGCAAGGCTTGACCATGACAATGACGGCATCTCAAACCTGCAGGAATACAGAAAGTATGTGCTGGAAGGCCCCTCTATCACAGACCGATTAAAAGGGATATCTTTGGAAACTGAAACTATATTGCTAATCTCACTAGCCATTGGAATAGCATTTGTAATAACTGGTATTGCACTTCATCTTCATAAAAAAAGGAAAGAATCAAAGCCTGCAGAACAGCCCAGGCCAGCAATCCAAAGACCAGTAGCTTCAAGACCGCCTGGAAGAGAAACCAAGCCAGAAGCAGCCCCGCCAGAATCAACTCCAATAAAACCCATAACACCAAAGTAGATATCATAAAAAAGAAGAAATTCCTATGAAAAAAGTTATTTTATTGCTAATATTTGCAAATTTTATTATTATATCTTCTTTTTCAGCCAGAGCAGAACTGCAATGCACTATAGCAGATACCTGCGCAACTGGCATTGTTCCTTTTTCTCTTTATACAATAGATGCTCCAGGTGGCTCACATGCTGCAATAGGTGATATCTACCAACATAAAGTATGCTGCTCAGGAGTATATAACCTAGGAACTGATTGCAGCGGAAATTATCAAACCGTCGTAAAACTTTATGCTGCTGAAAACTCCCATGCAGCAAAGAGTACAGTAACAGATCCAGGACTTACCAATGTATGTTTATCAGCAGGTTCCAACCAGATAGAGTGCACCTATGTAGACGGCCAAACCTGCGAACAAGCAGGATACCAAACATGTTTAGCAACAATAGCCCAGGAAAGCAATTCACATCTATCTGATTGTGATTCTAACCCATTCAATACCAAAATATGCTGCAGGGTTATTGGATGCCCGGATTCATTTAGGGAATGCACAGAAGGAACAAATTGTACTTGTGAAGGATCCAGTTGGGCTTGTGACACTGATGTAAACCAAACATGCTTAAATACGTATGACCCTGTAGCAGGAGCTTGTACAGCTTGTGAGCCGCCTCAATGCGGGCGTTCTTCTTTCCTGGAATGTACTGGAGAAAGGGATTGTGATGCAAACGGTGCTGACAGAGGTGATGGCTGCTATCAAGGCTATTACTTTGATTTCACAAATTGCACCATGGATTGCAGTGGTTGTGGTGATGCAGAATGTACTACTGCTGACTGCTGTCTAGGACTGCCTGAACCATGCTGGTGTGACTGCGGGCTTGAGCCATTTGCAGACGATACAGATGGAGATGGCTATGATGATATCTGCGACCAATTTCCTGATGACCCTTGCTCAAGGGACATAAAAGCTGATAACTGTGCTGCACCAGAATGTCTAGCAACCCATGATGGTGATAGAGATACTATACCTGATGCATGTGACACTGAAAACACACTTGCTGATTGTAATGATGGCATGGATAATGATGGAGATGGCTTCTGTGATGATTTCGGTTGCGCAGAATGTGATGACACTAATTATTATTGTGGGACTGATGACCCTGGAACACCCCCTTTAAATCTTGACCCCAAGTGCGGAGCAGAATTATGCACTGCTTGTGATCAATGTGGTGCTGGATGGCTTAATTTCTGCAGCCAAGATGAATGCGAAATAAGCTGCGGCACTAACTGCCATTATGATGCTGGTCTTGAGTTTATACCTGGCCTTGAATTTATACTAAATGGCTGCTGCCTTGATTCAGATTCAGATACTGTTTGTGATGAAGTAGATATATGTGATGGTCCAGACGGCCCAGATACTGATGGTGACGGCACCCCAGACGGCTGTGATTTATGCCCAAATGAAGCAGCTCTAACCTCCCCCTCAGAAATTGATGAGATAAGCTGTGGTGATGGAATAGATAATGACTGTGATGATGCAACTGATGTTGATGATGATGACTGCGGATGTCCTAGAGGGATGGTAAGATGTGATGACGGAAACTGCCACACAGAATGCATTCTAAACCTTCCATGTATTGATAATGATATATGTGAAAGCACTGAATCATGCAACTGCAGAGATTGCAAGTACAAGCAAGATGGCTGCCAGGCTGGTCTTGTTTGCGACCCAGGAACGCAGGTGTGCAGTGACGAGCCTGACCTAAGCGCATTACTCTGCGGGCCTCCGTGCCTTACTGACCATCAAACCAACTGCTGGGCACCAGAAATTCCAGAAGGAACTGTAACAGGCACCACAAGATGCTGCGGTGATGATTTTGAAGAGACCTGGAATTTCAGAAGTAATGTTATTTTAGAAGATCTTCTGGTAGAATATACCTGCTATAAGGGCAAATGGCGCAGCCTAAGGGATGTAGACGTAATCTACGACGTCAGCTTAGAATAAAAGATGAAGAAAGCTCAAGTCTCAGCAGACCTTTTGAAAAAAATGTTTGTATTAATTTTTATTGCCCTGATTATAGTATTTGGCTTTAGGGGAGTACAGCAGATTAGGGTAAAGCGGGAACAGCTATCAATCGTTGAGATGAAGAGCGACATACAAGAGATTGTTGAAGAAAGTGTGCCAGTGGGTGTAACTGAAACCCAAAGGCTTGAGCTGCCAAAAGGAAAGGATATATGCTTTATTGACCTTAGCCAACGTGTTGAGGTGCTGGGAAGCTCTCAAATAGACGAATATCCTGAGGTAAGGGACATCCTGACAAGCGGTGTTGAAGAGAACATATTCGTACTTGAAGGAAACAATATAATAGACTCAACCTATGCGCGTGTCTGTCTTGAAAGCTACCCTCATTTCATATGCACCCAGTTCATAGCCAGGCCTCTTGACCTTCTGATTGAAGGTCGTGGAACATGCGCTTCAATATTCTTTAAAGAGGTAATAATAGCTGGAGATAACCAAAAAAACACTGACAGTTATCCTGCAGATGCTGTTTTCATTATGCGCTACAAACTTATGGACTGGAGGGAAACCATAAGCCTCATACCAGTTACCATGTGGAATGACCAAGGGACCCTTAGAGAGTATAAGTATATAGTATATGCGATCCCCCAGGCAGCTAACATAGAAGCGAGTAAAATCAGAACTGTTTTGGTTGAACACGGCTCAATAAACGCACTGGTCTTTGGCACTGTTTCAGGACAAGCGCCTGGATTTGTTATTAAACAACTAGCTTTTAGAGAAGAAGATTATTTTTCTTTCTGGGAAAAATACCAGGACATTGTATTAATCGGTTTTGATAATGAGGATTCATCCCTGATGGCGGCTTTGTATGCTGCTGAATTAAATGCACCTCTTATTTTTGTTGATGACAAAAATATAAAAGATTATGAAGAATGGATAGATAAGAAAAAGATCCATATAATCGATACCCTTGACTTAGGAAAAAACTCAGATGTATTGAATGTTGCTAATCTAGAAATACATGTATCAGGAGAGGAATTAAGAACAATGGTTAGTGGAGACTTTGATATGTTAAAATCCCTAGTAGAAGTAAAAGATTAGATTACTTTCCTTCTTCCAATCTTTCAGTATATCTGCACTTAGGGTATCTATCGCAAGCAATAAAAGAGCCATAAACAGAACGCCTTACCTTTAGTGTGCCTTCACCGCACTTAGGGCATTTCCTGACTGTTTTTCCTGATTCAATATCCTCCATTTCCTTAAGCTTCTCTGGAGAATAATCCTTGAGCTTTGCAGGGCACTTTGGATTGATGCATGCAATCTGAGGTCCTTTCCTTTTCTTAATAATCTGCACCTTTGGCATCCCGCAGTTCTCGCAAAGTTCTTTAGTTGGTCTCACCAGATTTTGCGGTATAGAAAAAAGGGTTTTGCAGTCAGGATATTTATTGCAGGAGATAAACTGTCCGAATTTCCCCCTTCTTATATATAGTTCTCCAGTCTTGCAGTTGGGGCACTTTCCAACATAAGTCATCACATTCCTTGTTTCCTTGTTTGCCTTTAGAAGCTCCTCACCAATCTCCTTAAGGTGCTTGTTAAACTCGCCAACAATATCTGTTACTGCTTTCCTTGATTCTGCAATAACCTCCTCTGGCTTATACTTCCCTTCCCTTATTCCTTCCATCTCTTCCTCAAAGTGCCTTGTCAAAGCAGGCTCTACAATCTTAGGAGAATGTTTTTCAAGAGTTTCCTCTGTTCTTATTCCAAGCTCTGTAGCTCGAATTGCTTTTGCATCAATAAATCCTCGATTATACAAGGTTTCTATTATTGAAGCTCTTGTTGCCTTTGTTCCAAGATTTTCCTTTTCCAAAGCCTTAATCAAAGAAGCTTCTGTATATCTTTTTGGAGGAGTTGTTTGCTTGTCAAGCTTGTCAAGCTTTTTGATATTGCATATGTCCCCTTCTTTTATTGGAGGCAACTCCTCCTCTTTAAGCATCACATACCTGCCGTAAAGCTCAAACCAGCCCTTTTCAATAGTTGTGGTTCCTTTTGCAATGAAGTTTTCTTTATTGCAGTCCAGGTTTACAACCATTGTCTCTCTTGTTGCTGGGTCACCAAACGTAGCAAAGAACCTCCTTACAACTAAATCATATACTCTCTTAGAGTAATCATTCTTGAATTTAGGGATTATTCCAGTAGGATATATAGCAGGATGCGCAGGGTCTGTCTTCTTGCCGTTATTTGGTGCAAGACTTGCCTTCTTAAGCAAGAACGCAGTCTCTTTCCCATATTGTTCTTGCCTGGATAATTTAGTTAGTATCTTTTTATAGCCTATCTCCTTAGGCAATTGCTGGCTTGAGGTTCTTGGATAAGAGATATATCCTCCAGTGTAAAGCTCCTGGGCTGTTGAAAGTGTGTTTTTAGGAGAAATTCCCAAGCATTTATGAGCCTCAATCTGTAAAGAAGTCAAATCAAAAGGAACCGGAGGCATTGAGTTAAATTGTTTTTTCTCTACTTTTGTAACCTTAGCTGTTTTCTCTCCCTTGCATTTCTTATAGATTTCTTCTGCTTTTTTTGAGTCAAATATCTTGCCTAATTCGTGCAAGGCTGTAATAATACCTTTATTTATCTCCCCATTAAGCTGTATCTCCCAGTAAGGTACTGGCTTGAATGCCTTTATTTCCTTTTCTTTGTCAACAACAAGCTTTAATGCAGGGCCTTGAACACGGCCAGTTGACATTAGTTTGAAAGCGCCTATTGATTTTATCGAAGCAGTTAGCGCTCTCGACAGATTAATGCCAAAGAACCAGTCCATCTTATGCCTTGCTTCTCCTGCATTAGCCTGTGGCCAGTCTAGATGAGGCGATGCATCATTATAAGCCTTGGTAAGGTCATCCTTTGTCAAGGTTGAAAACTTCATCCTCTTTGCATCTTTCTGTTTGCAGGCATACTTTACAACATTAAGGCCAATTACCTCACCCTCAATATCATAATCTGTTGCAATAATAAAAGAATCAGCATCCTTAGCCAGTCTTTTTATGTTGAAAAGGTATTTCCTTGAGAAAGCTGACTTCTTGCTGATGTCTGCTGTAGGCGCCCATTCAATGTCAAACACAGGGTATTCTGACTTTTTCCCCTCCCTCTGCTTCAAGCCGTATAAGTGGCCTACTGCACAAGCAACAACAATCCTTTTGCCCTCATGAGTTAATTCATAATAAGGTACTTTATCCCTTGTAGACCTCTTGGTTGCCTTATTATCTGCCAACGCATCTGCTATCTTCTTCGCAGCATTTGGTTTTTCGCAGATGATTAATTGATACATATTTTTTGAAAACCAATGTTTATTTAAAAAACTTTAGAATCCCTGATTTTTTAATCAGACTGTGCTTCTGCCAGGACCTGTCATTTCTAATTGGATACTCGTCGATAAAATGCGTCCCGCGGCTTTCTTTTCTTCCCAAAGCAGACATTGTTATTGTTTTAGAAACAATAACCATATTTCTTAACTCAAGAATTTCCTTGTTTATTCCGTCATTTAATATTCTGCCTGTTTCTTTTTCAATTTTTTTGATGTCTTTTAGAGCAGAACTCAGGCCTTTTTTGTTTCTTATAATCCCAACCTTATCCCACATTAATTCTTTCAGTTTATTTTTGAGGGATTTTGTTTTTTTAATTGATTTTTTGATTATTTTTAATTGATTTTTTGATTTAATGATTTCTTTAATATTGATTTTTTCTTTTTTTATTGATTTTTTTAACTTATTTACTAATCTTGTCCCAAAAACAAGCCCATCAGTCAATGAATTAGAAGCTAACCTATCTGCACCATGCAGGCCAGAACAGGAAACCTCACCAATTGCATAAAGATTCTTTATGCTTGTCTCCCCATTTAGATTCGTTCTTACTCCGCCGCATATATAATGCGCTGTTGGTGCCACTGGTATTGGTTCTTTTGCTAAATCTGCACCATACACTAAGCATTCCTTGCGTATATTTGGAAATCTTTTCTTTAAGTAAGCAGAACCAAGAGAAGTAACATCAAGCCAAACACAGTTGCTTTTCGTTTTTCTCATCTCAATCAAGCTGAACTTAGATACAACATCCCTGGGAGCAACATCGCCATCCCTGTGATAGCCAGGCATAAACCTCTTTCCATACTTATTCTTTAACACACCCCCTTCTCCCCTGAGTGTTTCAGAAATCAAAAACGTAGGGTCAGATTTATACAGTCCAGTTGGATGGAACTGCATAAATTCCATATCCTGCAGTTCAGCACCTGCCAGATACGCAGCAGCAATTCCATCGCCAGTTGCAATCCCATGATTGCATGTATTGGCATATATCCTGCCAATGCCGCCAGTTGCCAAGACAATCCCTTTGGCAAATACATCAATCAATTTATTATTTTTAATATCAAGAACACAAGCACCTAAACATCTGTTTTTCTCAACAATCAAATCAACTGCCATATGATTCTGGTATAGTCTTATCCTCTTATTCTTTCCAATGTTCTTAACCAAAACATTCTCTACCTCTCTTCCAGTAATATCTCCGGAATGGACAATCCTGGCTTTTGAATGGACAGCTTCTTTGCTTAATGATAATCTGCCGTTCCTGTCAAACCTTACGCCAATCTTTTCCAGCCATTTTATCTCTTTAGGGGCATTTTTAATAAGAATCTCTGCTGCTTTCTTGTTGCAAAGACCATCACCTGCCCTCAAGGTATCCCTCACATGCAGCTCAAAGCTGTCGTCTTTAGAAAAAACAGCAGCCAGGCCGCCCTGCGCAAAAAAGGTATTTGACTCTTGGACCCAATCCTTGGTGATTATGGTCACATCTCCAAATTTTGATGCCTTTAATGCAAAGCTTAAACCAGCTATACCAGAACCAATAACCAGGAAATCAGTTTTTTTCATTTCCTTATAATCTCTTGTTTAATATTTAGAGACCTAGATGAATGCGTAAGATAACCCAAAGACATGACATCAACCCTTGTTTTTGAGTATGCCTCAATATTGCCTGGGTTTATCCCGCCAGATGCCTCAAGCAGTACATGACTGTAAAGCTTCCTTCTTTTCAGCTCAGCTACAACCCCTTTAATCTCCTTTGGACTCATGTTATCGAGCATTACAAAGCAGGGCTTGCCATTAGATTTTTCCTGCAGTTCCCTAAACTTCTCTGCTGCCCTAATTGCATCCCTTTTATTATCCACCTCAATCTCAACAAAGATTCCTTTCTTTCTCTGCTTCCATGCGCGCTCCAAGGCAGTACCAACAACATCTCTCACACCCTCTTTTCCAAGTGCAGTTAAATGATTGTCTTTTATAAGAATAGACTCCCATAAAGCAAGCCTATGTGTCAGCCCCCCTCCATCAAAAACTGCTTTTTTGTCCATATACCTCCAATGTGTTTTCCTTGTTGGAGCAATCATCACCCTGCCCTTAATTTTCCTGATTAAATCGTAAGTCAGAGTAGCTATCCCGCTCATTCTTTGCAAAACATCAATGCCAGAACGCTCAAGCTTGAGAAGCTCTTTCTCCCCACCCTGAAGCTCAAGGAGCTTATCTCCTTTTTTCATTAACTGCCCGTCCTTCTTGAATTGCTTTACCTTTAATCCGTAATTCTTATACAGGAAACTAGCTTCTTCAACACCAGCTACAACACCTGGCTCTCTTGTTCTTATCACAGCCTTAGCAACAGGATTCTTATCTAGCACAGCATTGCTCGTTATATCTCCAGTTCCAATATCACCCTTTGTCTCATCAACAATAAATTTCTGTATCCAGGCTTTGTAATATCTATTCTTTAAAGTAAGCAAATGCCCCCTTTGGAATGCCTTTAGTAAAGTTTGTTTTCGGTTCATTTTAATCGATGCCAATTTCCAGCATCATGTCCAATGCCCTTTTTGCCTTTAGCCTTATCTTTTCAGGAACCTTAGTCTCATATTTCCCTTCCTTCAATGACTTATAAACATTCCTAAGATTAACAGCCTTCTGGCCAAAGCAAACACCTGCTGCTGCATAAAACTTCTTTCCAGGAACCTCCTTCTTCAGCCTGTTGGTCATCCCTTCTTCTGTTGCAACAATGAATTCCTTTGCCTTGCTTTTCTTTGCATACCTAATCATCCCGCCAGTCCCGCATACATGGTCAGCAAGCTTTAAAACATTCATTGGACTTTCTGGATGTACAATTACCTTTGCCTTGGGGCGGGCCTTTTTCGCTTCTTTAATTGTCTCCGCCATGATTGCTGCATGCACATAGCAATGCCCTTTCCAAGGAATAATCTTCTTTTTTGTTTTTGTTTGGACATATTCTGCAAGATGTATATCCGGAACAAAAATAATCTCCTTATTTGGCAATGAATTTACCACATTAACCGCATTCCTTGAAGTACAGCATATATCAGATTCAGCCTTAACATCAGCACTGGTGTTGATATAACAGACAACAGCAGCCTTTGGATGCCTTTTCTTAAATTTCCTTAAAGCAGCTCCATTAACCATTGCAGCCATCGGGCATATTGCTGCTTTTGTTGGCAGCAAAACCTTTTTTTCAGGATTAAGTATCTTAGCTGACTCTGCCATAAAATCAACCCCGCAGAAAACAATGAGCTTAGCAGCTGTCTCAGTAGCAGCTATGCTTAAGTCTAAGCTGTCTCCTACAAAATCAGCTATCTTGTACATCTCAGGCCTCTGATAATTATGTACAAGTATGACTGCCTTCTTCCTTTTCTTTAATTTCAATATCTTATTTATCAGTTGTTTTTGAATAGTCATTGAGCAGATACGAGTGCAAATACCTTTTAAAGGTTTTTGTTTTATAATAAAGTATAAAAACACAAAGTCCTTCTTTAAACCAATGAATCCTGAAATCATAAATAAGATAGTAGAATCGTTAACTAATGATTCCCCTAATGATGCAGAGGCATATCCTTATTTCTCAGACAAAAGCTATAAAACTTTTAGAATAGAAAAGAAAAACTTCAATGATATAAAAAAAAGCTCTGCTAATAACAGCTTGTGTTTCATTGATGGAGGCAATACAGAATTGCTTCAGTCAGCAAATAATTCTCTTCAGTTAATAAGAGTGCATTATACTACCTATAAAGGCAACAAGAGAATAAAATCGAAAAAGTTTGAGCTCTTTGCATTAATAACAGCTGAAGAAAGGGATGGCAAGGTTCTGTACAAAACAAGGTTATTTGACAATATCCTTAACATCAATGAAGCTGATTTGATATTTGACCCGTTTGACCCAACAATTAAAACAGGAATACACCAGATAAAGATATCAAGGATAGGCGGGATAGCAAGAAGGTTCTGCGAATTAAAGCTTGCAGAAACAATGATTGATGGGCTTGAAAAGGATGATGTAATAATTCTGGACGGGTTTTTGCAGAGTTCTGCCACAAACGAAAAAAAATATCTGGATGCTCTCTACAAAAAATCCCTGGACAAGGGAATTATAGTATCTGCCCTGAGCAAAACAAGCACATTATTAACAACAAAAGGCCATTCCATCTCAAATATCTTGGATTCAATATCCCCAAATAACAGCTGGTATTATTACCCTGTTGCTGAAGCCAATAACCCCAGCCATCAGGCAGACATATTCTTTATCAAACTTAATGAGAAATCAAGATATACATTCAGGTTTGAGTTATACAAGAAACAGAAATATGATATAAACGCTGTATTAAACATGTTAGCAAGAAATTCTAAGGACCCTGTTTTTCTTGGTTATCCCTACGGCCTTATAGAGGCAGACCGGTTTGCCAGAGTTTCTAACCAGGAGAAAGAATACCTCAAGATGATTCTGCATACAAAGCTAAAGGACAAATGGAGCAGCCTTAATTCTCTAAACGCCCACGACATCCTTGATAACATATAGTGGCGGAGTAAATAATTGATCAATAATTCCGACACGATATCAGGAAGACGCAAGTATCTTATCAACTTTGCGTCTTCCGCAATAGGATAACCGTTCAATGACACAAAAACCCCAAAAAATTTATATATTAATTATTCTAGGATGGCTACTGGAGGTGGTGTTTATGGCCAAAAAAAAGGGCACGCTATCCAAACTAGGAAGCTGGATCTTTATTCTTGGGGTGATTGCTGCAGTAGTAATTGGATTTGTAGTGCAGGATTTAACAAAACCAATAACAGCCGCTTTGATTATAGTTGGATTGATTATTGGACTGCTGAATATAAAGGCAAAAGAGACATCCCAGTTTTTGCTTGCAGCTCTAGCTTTAGTGATAGTAGCAGCCTTTGGAAGGAACATTTTAGGGGTGATTACATTCATCGGCAGGATTCTGGATGCAATAATGATCCTTATTGTGCCGGCAACAGTGATAGTATCCTTAAAAACTGTTTATTCTTTAGCCAAAAGCTAAATTTTTCTTTTTGTTTTATTCTTATTCGCAAATTTTATAAATAACCAGCACAAAGATAGATGTATGTATGATGTAATTGCAGTTGGTTCTGCAACAGTTGATGTTTTTGCAAAAAGCAAGTTCTCTGAGCTAATAAAAATAGTGGATTCAAAAGGAGAAAGAAACCTGCTTGCCTACCCAACTGGCTCAAAAATATTGATAGAAGAGCTTGAATTTACAACAGGCGGCGGAGCAACAAATACTGCTGTTGCCTTAGCAAGGCTTGGCCATAAGGTTGCCTGCATTTCCAAGATGGGCGCAAAAGGCAATGCAGATAAGGTTTTGCGGGCATTAAAGAGAGAAAACGTAGACACATCACTGATGGTTTGTTCCAAAAAAGGGCGCACTGGCTATTCCATTATCCTAGACAGCCTCGAGCATGACCGCACAATCCTGGCTTTCAAAGGCTCAAATAATGACTTAAGGTTTTCAGAGATAAATAAAAATAAGCTGAAGACAAAATGGTTCTATTTCTCCACAATGATGGAAGAATCATTCAAAACATTAGAAAAACTTGCAGAGTTCGCTGAAAAAAATAATATAAAGATAGCCTTCAACACATCTGAGTATTTAGCAAAAAAAGGTGCAAAATTCCTAAAAAATATACTATCCAGAATTACTTTGTTTGTATTAAACAAAGATGAAGCTGGTTTAATAGTTGGCAAAGGAAATGAAAAAGAACTGTTGAATAAGCTGCATAAGCTAGGCCCCAAGATTGTAGTAATAACAGACGGCAAAAAAGGAGTTCATGTATCTGACGGCAAAGCCATTTATTTCCTAGAGCCGCACAAGATTAAGGTAGTTGAGACAACAGGTGCAGGAGATGCATTTGCTTCTTCATTCTTGTCTGGGCTAATAAAAAAGAATGACATCAAGTTTGCATTGCAGCTGGCATCAGCAAACGCAGAATCAGTGATAACCCACCACGGCGCAAAGAACAAACTGCTTACTTCTAAAGAGGCTTTGGCTAGTATAAAGAAGAGCCCAGCCAGGATTAAGAAAAATTTATAAATATTAAATCTTAGGCATGAACAATGGCTGAAGAGCATAAATGTCCTGCTTGTAAAATAGAGATAGAAATAAAGGGTGTCGACCATTACCTAACCTATATCTGCCCCTATTGCGGCCATACAATCCATCTTTAGTAACCATACTTGCCTTTTAATGGGACAAACATAAAGCTTCCCAAGGATTTTTTCTCCAAAGCCCCTTTTCTTTTTATCCCCTTTATCATTCTCTGCCCGAAAGTAGCACCAACAGGAGCTATTATTATTCCGTTATCCTTAAGCTGCTCAATTAACGGCTTGGGTATGCTGGGGCATGCAGCAGTAACAATAATCTTATTGTATGGCGCTTCTTTTTCATAACCCTGGCTTCCATCCCACCCAACAATCTTTACATTCTTGATTCCGATTTTTTTCAGGTTGTCTTTAGCAAATTTTACTAAACTAGGTACTATCTCGGTAGTTATCACCTTCCCTTTCTTACCGACCATCTTTGCAATAATTGCAGCCTGATAGCCAGAACCAGCGCCAACCTCCAAAACCTTATCGCCTTGTTTAAGCTCTAATGCCTGCGTCATTATCATGACAGTAGTTGGCTGGCTTATTGTCTGGCCATCTCCAATAGGCAGGGGATAATCGCCATAAGCCTCCCCAAGAAATCCTTCTGGAATAAATTTCTCCCTAGGGACATCCCTAAAAGATTCTAATAGTCTCTTGTCTTTGATTAATCCACTCTTCTGCCAGTAAGCTATAAGGCTTTCTTTATCATCCATGGTGAGAATGTGAAATATCCTTCTTATGGTAAAGCTCTGGTTTAAGAATTTCTCCAACAACCCTTATCTCAAGGCAATTTGTAGTCCTTATGGTCTTGATCTCATGGTTAAAAACTATTATAACCAGGTCATTTAAGTCAACAATCTTTTCCTTATAAGCGTAAGAAAGAGCACTGTATGTTAAACTCTTTTTAGAGGAATTGTCAAAATGGAATACGCCCCTAATCAAGGACATCCTCCTCATGATTGAAGGATTTTTTGATAATGCAAAAACTGGAATCTTAGGCCTGTATTTTGCAATAATAGCAGGGGTAGAGCCTCCAAGTGTTGGTGCAAGTATTGCCTTTATACTCAGATTCTCCACCAAGTCAGCAACAGATAAAGAAATTGCCTCTGGGATTGACTTCTTGACTAAGAGGGGGCCTTTCTTTTCAGCCATAAGCGGGTCTGTAGCTCCAATAATACCCGCCATTGTCCTTACTGCATGCATAGGGTACTTTCCAGATGCTGTCTCCTCACTAAGCATCAAAGCATCTGCGCCGTCAAGGATAGCATTTGCAACATCCGATGCCTCTGCTCTTGTTGGTCTTGTTGCATTAACCATGGATTCAAGCATCTGTGTTGCAACTACAACTGGTTTGCCCGCTGCATTTGCTTTCTTAATCAATTCCTTCTGGATTGTTGGAACCTTTTCAATATCAATATTTAATCCTAAGTCCCCTCTGGCTATCAATATGCCGTCTGCAACTTCAAGTATCTCATCAATATTCTTAACACCTTCAGGATGCTCTATCTTGGCTATTACAGAAATTTCCTTGCCAGCCTTTTCTATCATAGACTTAACCTTTGTTATTGTAGATGCCCTTTTCACGAGAGAAAGCGCAATAAAATCTACCCCTTGTTTTATTCCAAAGTCTATATCCTTATAATCCTGCTTGGTTAAGTCTGGGAGATTTATCTTGGCTCCAGGCACCACAAGACTTTTCCTGCTTCCCAAAACCGTATCAGACAAGGATAAACATTTGATAGAATCCTTTGTTTTAGACAAAACCCTTAGCTCAACCGTGCCGTCATCAATCAAGACAGTATCGTTCTTTTTCACATCCTTTGGAAGGTCTTTGTAATCCTGCTTTATAATCACCCTGCCCAAGTCTGTCTTCTTGGTGCTCAGCACAACAACCTGCTTTTTCTTAATTGGAACAGTATCTTCAATCGCATCTGTTCTGATTTCAGGGCCCTTTGTATCGAGCATAATTGCAGCCTTATTAGAAATACCCCTTGCTCTCTTTATGACCTCCCTATGATACCCGTGGGTTCCATGGGAGAGATTAAGCCTAAGAACATTAACTCCATAATCTACCAGCTTTCTTATTCCCTCATTTGAATCAGTAGCCGGCCCTACTGTACAAACAATTTTTGTGAATCTCATTATACCTATTTTAAATCTGCTTGTATAAATATGTTTTCATTTCTTGTAAAACTGCACCGATAACTTTATATAATTATAACCCATAAAATAAGCAAAAAGAGGTGAATACATTGAAGAAAGAAAAAAGTTTCGTTCTCTGGTTTAATGAGCTTGGAATAGAGGATGTTCCATCAGTTGGTGGAAAAAATGCTTCCTTGGGGGAGATGTATCGAAATCTTACAAAGAAAAAGGTCAATATACCGAATGGATTTGCAGTAACTGCATACGCCTATATGTATCTGCTTGATAAGGCAAAGATAATGGAGCACATAAAGAATATTCTCTCTGACTTGGACACCAGCAATATGAAAAATTTAATTGAGCGCGGCCATAAGGTAAGAGAGGTTATCAGAAATGCGGAATTTCCTCCAGAGCTAAGAAAAGCAATTGGTGACGCTTACAAAAAATTATCCAAGGAATACGGCCCAAATACTGATGTGGCTGTCAGGAGCTCTGCTACTGCAGAGGACCTGCCTGACGCCAGTTTTGCTGGCCAGCAGGAAACCTATCTTAACATAAGGGGAGAAAATGCCTTGATTGATGCCTGCAAAAAATGCTTTGCAAGCCTGTTTACCAATAGGGCAATCTCTTACAGGGTAGACAAAGGATTTGACCATTTCAAGGTCGCGTTATCAATAGGTGTGCAGAAGATGGTGCGCTCAGACCTTGCAAGCTCAGGAGTGATGTTCTCTATTGATACTGAATCAGGATTCCAAAACGCAGTTCTCCTTACTGGCGCCTATGGCCTGGGTGAAAACGTTGTTCAGGGAGCAGTAAACCCTGATGAATTTTACATATTCAAACCAACCTTAAAGAAAGGCTACAAACCAATATTAAGCAAGTCTGTTGGAGCAAAAAAAATAAAGATGATATATTGCGAGGAAGGAAGCAAAACACCGACAAAGAATGTTGTTGTTAATGAAGAGGACAGGAAAAAATTTGTTATAACAGATAATGAGATTTTAACCCTGGCAAAATGGGCTTGCATAATTGAGGACCATTACAGCAAAAAAGCAGGCCGCTTTAAGCCAATGGACATGGAATGGGCTAAGGACGGCAAAACAGGCCAGTTATTTATTGTGCAGGCAAGACCAGAAACAGTCCAAAGCCAAAAGGACAAGACAGTTTTAGAGGAATACAAACTAAAAAAGCGCGGCCAGGTGCTTTCTGTAGGAAGAAGTGTTGGTGAAAAGATAGGCCAAGGCAAATCGCACATAATAAAAGATGTCCACCAGATAGGGCAGTTCAAAAAGGGAGAGGTTCTGGTTACAGACATGACAGACCCTGACTGGGAGCCAATAATGAAGATTGCCTCAGCCATTGTTACAAACCGCGGCGGCAGAACCTGTCATGCTGCAATCATAAGCAGAGAGCTGGGCATACCCTGTGTTGTTGGCACTAATAATTCAACACAAACTGTCAAGGACAACATTCCTGTAACTGTGAGCTGCGCAGAAGGAGAAGAAGGATTTGTCTATAAAGGAGCACTGCCCTTTAAAGTAGAAAAGACTAATCTCAAAAATCTAAAAAGACCAAAAACAATGGTAATGATGAATGTCGGCAATCCAGAGCAGGCATTCGAATTCAGTTTTATACCTAATGACGGCATTGGTCTGGCCAGGGAGGAGTTCATAATTAATGAGTACATAAAAATACACCCCAAGGCACTGATGAACTATGCAAAGCTCAAAGACAAAGAAGTAAAACAAAAGATAGACGAGCTTACCTTTGGCTACAAGGATAAAACAGAATTCTTCATTGATAAATTAGCCCACGGAGTAGCAATGATTGCTGCAGCATTCTATCCAAAGGATGTAATAGTCAGGATGAGCGACTTTAAATCGAATGAATATGCAAACCTCATTGGCGGGAAGGGATTTGAGCCAACAGAAGACAACCCCATGATTGGATGGAGGGGTGCATCAAGGTATTATTCTGACTACAAAGATGCATTTTCACTTGAATGCAAAGCAATGAGAAGGGTACGTGAAGAAATGGGTTTAACAAACCTTAAACTAATGATACCTTTCTGCAGGACAATTGATGAAGGAAAAAAGGTTCTGAAAGTTATGGAAGAAAATGGACTAAAGAGGGGCGTTAAAGGGCTGAAGGTTTATGTTATGTGTGAGATTCCAAGTAATGTCCTTCTGGCAGATGACTTCAGCAAGATATTTGACGGATTCTCTATTGGAACCAATGATTTGACGCAATTGACCCTTGGTCTTGACCGCGATAGCGAACTGGTAAGTCGCGTATATGATGAACGTAATCCTGCTGTCAAGAAACTAGTTGGCCTGGTGATACATAAAGCAAAAAAGAACAAGCGCAAAATTGGAATTTGTGGTGATGCACCAAGCACATATCCAGAATTTGCAAGATTTCTAGTGCATTGCGGCATTGATTCTATATCACTAAGCCCGGATGCAGTCATAAAAACAACACTAAGCATTCTAGAAGAGGAAAAAAGATTAAAGAAGAGATAATTTTATTTTTTTATTTGATTTAACTTCAATATTGATAAAAAGTTATATAAATCGATAAAAATTTGTGATAACCATGTCAAGGGGCAGACCAGCAAAGTCAGAGATAAGACAGAACATTATAGAGATACTTTTCTTCATAAAAAAAGGATACGGCTATGATATCTACAAAATTTACAGAGAGATTTTTGCGCCGGTTACTATGCGAAGCATATATTACCATCTCAAAAAAGGCCTGCAGCTCGGTGAATTCAAAATAGACAAAATAGAGAAAGAGAAAGGAGATTATAGCTGGGGTCCTGAAGCAGAAAAAATCTATTACGGCCTTGGCCAGAATGCAAAGCCAGTTGGCAATGAAAAGATAAAAGAATTTTTAGACAAAAAAGAAAGTAAAAATGAGTAAAACCCTGATATTCTTATTCATCAGCATTTTATTAACTGGTTGTATTGTAATTGAAGAAAATATAGAAGAAAATGATACATCCAGGGAAGACCTTAACCTGACATTTGACCTAGAAGCAGAAGAAACAGAGGAGCCAGAAACTGTTGGAGAGGTATTAAACAGGCCGGACATGGAAATAACCACTATCTATTGGAGCACCCTGTTCCCAGACACTAATGAAAGTGTTGACCTTGGTGTAAAGGTAGCAAACAAAGGCAATACCTCTGTTGACGGGTTTAACTACAAGATAACACTGTTCAAAGATAATGATAAATGGAAAGAGCAAAACTATGAGCATGAAGGAGTTTTAGAACGTGATGACACGACAAAAATAACAAAGACATTTAGCTTTGACAAACCAGGCCAGTTCAAGGCAGAAGCGTACATTGACTGGGATAACTCAATAAAAGAACTTGACGAGCTAAACAATTACAAACAAACCTCACCGCTAACTGTATCAGAATCTACAGAAGAGGAAAGTGAAGAAGAATCAGAAGAAATAAATGTAACCCTTGGAGGAAACAAATGTGTTGATAGTGATGATGGAATTAATTATCATGAAAAAGGCCGTTGTGTAGATGACGGCCCATTTATCCTTGGCATGAATGATTATTGCGAGACTAAATTCAGCTTAGTAGAGCTTTACTGCACAAACACAACGCAACGCTGCAGATTTGCCGAAGCTTATAGATGTTATTGTAAGAATGGAGCCTGCGTCTAAATTTTTCCCAGCTTTCTCAAGAATCCCATCACAGCAAAGGCCTCTCTTTTTGTCAAAAAAGACTTGCCAATTATCCTCTTCCACACCTTCTTTTGCGTTTCCTTCTTTTCCTTTGTTGAAAAGGTTAATTTATTGAATATCTTGTTCATATAGCCGAGTATGACGTCTTTCTCTTTCCTTGTTGCAAATATAATGTGTTCACTGCTTTTCTTTTTGTCTTGTTTTTTTGATATCTCATAAAGAATTATTGATGTTGCATGGCTGACATTCATTGTGGGATATTTTTTAGACGACGGAATTGTCACAATAAAATCACACATTGATATTTCCTTATTGCTCAAACCAGTTCCTTCCCTTCCAATCAGCAACCCAATCCTTAATTTTTTGCTTATTTTAGATAATTTCTCAGCTAATTGTTCAGGGCTTATTGGACTTCTGGGAATATTATAATCAGTTCCAAGAATTGCAGTTGTAGCAAGAAGATAATCAAATGTTCTAAGATAATTAATTTTTTTTATTTTTGATTTTTTTAATATTGATTTTGCGTGAGTTGCCCTGTCAAGCGCTTCTTTAGCAAGAGGCTTGCATTTAGGATTAATAATAACTAAATCATCAAACTCAAAGTTCTTCATAACCCTAGCTATTGCGCCAATATTGCCGGATGTTTCTGGTTCAATCAATACTACTGATATCATATTAAGGAGAATTAGTGTTTTTCTTATAAATATTACCAATCTCGCGAAACATTAATAAACACTAAATTGAAGATAGCCCATATGCAAAAAAGAGCTCAAGTCACAGTATTTATCATAGTTGGTATTATCATAGCAAGTATATTTGGCTTTGTTTATTTCTCAAAAAGCCGTGTCACTGAAAATGAAGAAGAGGGGGTTGTTGAAGAAACAGTTGAGTTTAAATTTGATGTAACCCCCATCCAAACATATATAGAAAGCTGTCTGGCACAAGTAAGTGAAGAAGGAGTATGGATTTTAGGAACCCATGGAGGTTATATAGACCCAGATGGTAATCCTTTTTATGGAGAAGAAGGCAACATCCTATCAGAATCTACAACATATCAAGGAGATAAAATACCCTATTATTCAGATGGCAGTGAAACACATACCTACCCTTTCTTAGCTCAAATAGAAGAAAAGCTATCAAGGTATATTATTGTAGAATTTGAAAGATGCCTGGATTTTTCAGCATTTGAGGATATGGGTTTCAATATAACCAAACCAGATTTAAATTATCAATCAGTTGATTTTATTCTTGATATCCTTCCTGTTGACAGCAGGGTTAGTATCAACAGAGGGGATGTTGTTGTAAAAATTGAATATCCCATAACAATCAGAAAAGAAGATTCTGTTACTAAATTATCCGATTTCAGGATTAGTTTGCCTATAAGGCTAGGAGCGATATACTATAGCATGAGTAGTTTAGTAACAAAGATAATTGATTTGCAAACCTACAATATTGCACCAGAGTGTGATGTTTATGATACAAATGGTTTAACAAACATTTATTTTAAACGCAATGATAATGGTGAGTATGAGATAATACAATTCGTAGACTATGAAACTTATGAGCACAAATACCTCAAAGCTTATAAGTTCCAGTTTGCAATAAAGAATGTTGACTTCAGCGGAGAATGTGTTGGATGAAAAAAACAACTAAATGTTCAATGATTTTCATTATCCTTATTTCGATTAGTTTGGCCTATGCTGCTGTTTCTGATTCAGATAGGGATGGGGTTCCTGATAGTGATGATGTATGCCCTGGCTCTAGCTTAGATATTGTAGACTTATCTGGTTGTGACTGCAACCAAAAACAATGTGCAGCGGATGAGGTCTGCGAAGAATACGAGTTTAGAGCAACATGCATGAAGGATTCTGATAATGACCAGATTGGTGACCTTGTAGATAATTGTAGAGATATTTCTAACCCATCCCAAGCTGACAGTGATGGTGACAGCATAGGTGATGCTTGCGACGATAATGATGACAATGATATTATCGAAGATAGCCTTGATATGTGCCCAAATACCCCTATTGATGAAATAGTAGATAGCAATGGCTGTTCCTGCTTCCAAAAAGCATGCAATGACTACAATCTTTGTACAGATGATAGCTGCAACACAGATACTGCAGAGTGTGTGTTTGTTAAGGATGATAGTAATTATTGTGGTGAAGGCAAAAGCTGTAAGGGTGGTGTTTGTATAAGTGAAGCTGTTCCAAAAGAAGTTCCTCCAGCACCTCCAGAGGAAGTTGTTCCTCCACCTCCTGCCCCGCCAACAGAACCAGCTACTGAAGAAATACCACCTGCTCCCCCTACAATACCTCCAAGAGAAATCCCTGAACCAACCCCGCCAGAGCCGGTTCCTACTCCACCGGTTCCAGAAGAACCTGCTCCAGAGGTGGTTCCACCAAAGGAATATGTCTCAAGCTACATAATCCAATTCCAGGAAGAACCTGTTCTTGCAACAAAAGCATTTCTTGAAGAAGACATAGAACAAAGAGAATCAGAGCTAGAATCTGCTTCTCTATTATATCAAAATACAATAGGTCTGTTTGAAAGGGTTGGAATTGCGTACAGCAAAGCAAGAAAAGAACCTAGAATAGACTCGCAAAAAGCAAGGATCATTGAAGAACATAGGGCTGCTTTAGAGGACTTAAGGGAGCGAGTTCCGCCAATAACAGGCAATGTAGTACTAGACCCAGGAACCAGAGGAATACAGAAGGAATACACTGATGTTTTCAATGGAGTATCCTTAGACCTAACAGCTCGAGAAGTAATGCAAATAAAAGAGTCAGAGTATGTTAAGGAGGTTTATCCAAACCGTAAAGTCAACATTACTTTAATGGATTCTGTGCCTTTGGTAAATGCTAATGATGCTTGGCTTCTTGATGAAGATGGAAATTATTGCATAAGCTCAGGAAAACAATGCCTGACTGGAAAAAACGTCACAATTGCCATAATAGATACTGGTGTTGATTATACACACCCTGATTTAGGCGGTGCAGGTGAAGAATTTTTCTTTCCAGCTTTTCCAACAAAAATTGATGTAGAAGGAAGCAACAATCTAGTCTACTGGGCAGATGACATGACCAACCAAATCAATTATATTAATTTAAGTGATGACACTACTGGAAGTGTAATTTCAAAAGATATGTATAAGGGAGGGAATGTCCTTGCACTGGATAATATTAATAACAAAATATATTGGTTAAAAGAAGAGTGTTTTGATGTTGATTGTTTATGGACAAGTGTTCTAGGAATAGTCAGATCGGATTTGTCTGGGGAGAATATACAAATTGTTCGAGTCCCAGAAATTTACAAAGATGGTGAAAAAGAAGGCTTTACAGACGTTGAACTAGATTTAGTTAATGGAAAAATATATTGGATGGCTTCTCTACAATATATCTATCCTATTGAATTTGTTAGAAATAATATAAAAAGAGCGAATCTTGATGGTAGTAATGTGGAAACAGTTGTATCTTCATTACCAAATAATACACAAATATTTGATATAGCAATAGATAATGTAAATTATAAAATCTACTGGGCAGAAGTTTTGAATGGAAGGATTATGAGAGCTGACCTTAATGGCAGTAATGTTGAAACAGTAATACACGAGCCTGGAACTCAAATAAGAACTGTTGCTCTTGACATCCAAAACAATAAGGTATATTTCACAGGGACTAGCAGGATAGGAAGGGCTAACCTTGACGGCAGCAATATTGAAACAATACACTACTTTAAGAATCCTTCTCAAAACGGTTTAGACATAGAGGTAGATTCTAGCGAAGGAAAAATATATTGGATAGAAGAAGGCACTATAGAAAGAGCAAACCTAGATGGTTCTGATTATGAGGAAGACATCTTTCAGGGAGTAGAAATTCTTGGATTTGGCTGTGAAGACTGCAAGGTAATAGGTGGCTATGATTTTGTAAATAATGATTCTAATCCAATGGATGACCATGGCCACGGAACTCACTGCGCCGGAATAGCTGCTGGTAATGGAGGAATCCCGACCGGCAAAGAGGTTAGGTTTGATTTATATCCCAGCGACCTTGATGTGCTTGTAAAGAATATAGTTACAAAACACGGAAAGATTAATGGGATTCCTTTGCTTCATGGAAACCACACCCATTTTATAAGTCTTGGGGAGAGGGGGATTAAATTAGTTGGTGCAAGCTCTGATTCAATCACGCTAAACATTAGCGGTCCAAACGACAACCTAGTTGTAGTGTCCTGGACGGATGGAGTAGATAGCGAGTCTCATCCTATTATTTTATGGGATATTAACTACCCTGATATTGCAGTCTTGGAAATTTTAGGACGGGATTGGGGTGCTAATCTTGGTGAAGGCGGAATTATCGCCTTATCTGAGAATATAGAGTTGAGGATCGAATCAGTTAGTTATGGAGACCAAACAGCTAACATAAGCATAAGCAATGGAGGAACCTTTGACAGGCTATTTGACATTAATGGAAATTATATCATGTTCCCTGAGTTAAGCGAGCTTCCTGCAGAAACATATAATATTGAAGTTTACAACAGAACTAATGAAGTTGTAGAGCAGCATGCTTTTTATTGGGTTAGGGGGGACACAGCAGAAAATAAAAGCGATGAAGTTATTAGCGAGTCAGCAAGCGGCATAAATGGTGTTGCTCCTGACGCACAGATATATGCATATAAGGTGTTAGGTTCCAACGGTGGCGGTTATTGGGATGATATAATAGCAGCAATAGAAATATCAGCTGACCCCAATCAAGATGGCGATTTCTCAGACGCAGTTGATGTAATCTCTATGAGCCTTGGCGGCCCAGGGGACCCTGATGACCCTGTTTCGCAGGCAGTAGATACTGCTGTTGAGAATGGAATTACAGCGGTTATTGCTGCTGGAAATGATGGGCCTTCACTCAAAACTATCATAAGCCCTGGAACTGCCAGGAAAGCGATTACTGTCGGCGCTGTACAAAAAAATAGAAATATTGCTCGTTTCAGCTCAAGAGGCCCTGTTATCTGGCCAAATGGCTCTATAATCAAACCAGACCTTGTTGCTCCAGGTGTTGGCATTTGCGCTGCACAATGGGAAGACGCGTGGTCAAGCTATCAATGTATTGATGATGAACACACCGCAATATCAGGAACATCTATGGCAACACCTCATGTTGCAGGAGCAGCCGCTTTATTATTGCAGAAGAATCCGGATTGGACTCCAGCTCATGTTAAGATGGCTTTGAGAAATACTGCTACTGACCAATATAATTTTGAGTTAATGATACAGGGGCATGGAAGATTAGATGTCTTAGAGGCAATTAAAACCGATCATACGCCATGTATTGCAGAAATAGAGGCTAGTCCAAAGGAAAATAGTATAGACTTTAAAGGTACTGCTTACTGCGAGATGTTCAAGAACTATTCTCTCTATATAGGAAGCAGTGATAACTTCTTTTTACCGGATAGAGAAAGATTAACCAAGATATACTCTTCATCCAGCAGTGTTGTTGATGGCTTGTTATATGAGAATTTCTATGTAGAAAATGTAGATGATGGACAACGCCTGATAAACCTAGAGGTATTTGATGTGGCTGGCAACAGATACGAAGATTTCTCTCTGTTTATGGTTAAAAACTTTGATTTTATTGGTGTAGGATATAATCTAAACTATATCAAAGGCATAGGGGATGTTAGAGCAACTATAAAGCTAACAAACTATAGCGAATATAAAGTAGAATACAGGGAAGAAGACTCTGAAACATGGAACCAAGCATGCCACCAAGGGGGTATGACTGCTAAAGAAGTTTTATGTTCTATTGATGTAAGCTCATGGGATAATGGCGCATATTATTTTAGAATTGCTGCAAACAAAAATGGAAAATGGGTCCATAGCGAAGAATTGAAGACAGTTGTTATAAAAGAGATGGTTGACGGCTGGCCTATTGAGATTAGCAATTCTTTCCCACTAGGATATCCAAACATTGACAAATCAACTAATAAATTAATTTTGCCTCAGCCCGAATTTTGCATAGGATTTGACTCAAAGGAAGGTTCTGGTAATAATCTCGGTAGTAATTTATTGATAAGTTCTGAGAATATTAAACCGCAGATTAAGACTTCTGATTTTGAAGCAGTGAGTGATGCTGGGGCATTAGGTACATGTTATTTCTACTCTTTACGTATTTACAATTCTGATGGAACCTTTTCTAATAGAATAGACTATAATATCCTTGACAGGGCTCCTTCAATATATCATGATAAAGACCAATACAGAAGCCATATTGCACTTATGGAAAATGTTGGTGGAAAATCTGCTTTAATCGATGTAGATGGAAATTACATCTCTGAATGGGATGTTTTTGGTTATCACTATGGGTCACACTCAATACATAACCTAGGTATTGGTGATGACAAGTTGTTTAATGCTGGATTCCTTACCAGGGAAGGAGACATGGTAATTCAAGGATTTAATAAAGACGGAACTGCTCTGGACAATTTCCCAATAAGCATTGCTCCTGGCAGAGGCTCAGGCGCTGTTATCCTGCCAGTCCCTCAAATATTTGACTATAATGATTCTAAACGCATTGCAATTGTGGCTGGAAGTTTTGATATTGAAAATGACAGGATGAAGAATCTGGAATTGTTCTTGGATATCTACTCTTTAGATGGCAGTCTGATAAAAAGAACAGAACTGTTTTATTCAACAAGCTTAAGCCAAATCGAAACTATACAGCTGCTTGCAGGTGATATGAATAATGACGGCTATTCAGAGATAATAGTTGGTACTGGCGTATTAAACCTGGACTTATTTTTTGAAGATAAGTATAACGTAGATTGTTACCCAAATAGTTTGCATATATTTGATGGTGATGGAAATCTAATCTCTCAGGTGAACCATAAAGGGTATTATGCTAGAAAAGTTGCTCTAGCTGACTTAGGAAGAAATGGTTTAGAGGTTATTGCAGGATTCTCAACCACATGGCCAACAACAATAAATGGTAACAAGATTGTTTCTTTTGATTATGATGGAAATATTATCATTGATATTCATTTGGATGATAGCGATGATTTGATTAATGGTTTAGTTGTAGGTGATGTTGACTCTGATGATGAGCAGGAAATCATAGTCAACCATAGGCCAAGATGGTTTGATAGTAGTTTTTCTGGCATGAAGATATACAGCAAAAATGGTACTTTAGAGAGATATCTTGAGATGCCGACAATGGGTTGGGTTGATGACTACTGGAATTTTGACCCGATATTAGATGACCTTGATAATGACGGAAACATAGACATTATTCAGCAATCACTTTTCTTAAGGGGGGAAAATGATTGGAATACCAGGATTTATGTGCTTAACCTTGGCGGACATTTTGATGAAACAAAACTTGAGTGGCCGATGTACATGCGCGACAGACAGCATACCAGTTTATACAAAAAACCAACAATAAGCCTCGGCTGTTTTGATTCTGATGGAGGCTTAGAATATTTTGACAAAGGAAAAACCTTTGATAACATAAAATACTTTGTGAACGCTCCTTTAATTGATTATTGTATTAATAATACACTAATGATAGAATATCACTGCAGAGAAGACGGGAATGCAGATTCTGTATCATACAACTGTCCTTGGCTTTGTAGTGATGGTGCCTGTGATAACTGCACAAATGGTGTTTGTGAAGAAGGAGAAACTATTGAGAACTGTCCTAAAGATTGTATGACTGATGAATATATGTGCAAGTCCACAGGAGGCATATGGGTCCACGAAGGAGAAGAAGAATACTGCTATTGTAGAGAGAGTATGTGGTATCCTGAAGAAGGCTGCTTAACTGAAGAAGAGCTATGCAAAAAAACAGGCGGCATCTGGATACATGCTGGAAAGAACAGCAGCTGTTATTGCGGAAAAGACAAGAAATGGAAGTACAGAGAAGGGTGTATCGAGGTTAAACTAATGCCTCCGTTTAAAATAGCTATAGCAGATGATGCACCTGCTTCTGATGCCATCATTCCACCACAGATTGTTGGGAAATTAAGAGGAATGGGTTATGAGGGTTTTGGTGTTGGCATAATAAACCTATTTAGTGAGATTAATGCTTTAATGTTGGATAATATGGTTGCCCTAGCAATTTACCGGGGTGAAGCTGTTATTGTTATAGGTGAGCATTCCCCTGCTGAACATACTGCATTTGCTGAATTAATTGCCCAAATGTTAACTGAGGAAGGCATACCATATAGAATTATACTAAGCAGCGAGATTGAAACTGCAGATTTAATAGACCTATTTACATGCGAATATATCTATGAAACAGGATTGCACAGAGCAAAATGTTCTGAAGAAAATTGTAATGGTGGTGTAATGATCAATTGCAGTGAAAGCGCAAGATTCAGATGGTTTAGAAGAAGCGTTTCATATAATGAAATATGCAAAGCTCCTGTTATATCTGGTGAATGTTCATTAGATAGAAAGGGGTTCTGTATGGGTATGGAGTTTATTCCTTGCGAAGATGATGAAAGATGTATTGATGGTAAGTGTATTGGGATGGTTATTGAATACAAAGATTGGCATACAGAAAGATGCGACGCTGCTGTGTGTGAGCCTCCTGGAGAATTTGTAGAATGTGAAACAAGGGGGGGCTGGACTCGGTTTAAAGGAAGAATTGAATACAGGGAAGTTTGTCTTGTACCAGCTAATTATTGTGGAGATGGCATCTGTAATGAAGGAGAAACTACAGAAAGCTGCCCCGAAGATTGCTTAATTGAAGAAGTAAAACCAATTTGCGGTGATGGTGCTTGTGATGCGGGAGAAGACGCTATAAACTGTCCTGAAGATTGTGTAACAGATGAAGAACTCTGTAAAAGCACAGGAGGCATATGGATACATGCTGGGGTAAATAGCACTTGTTATTGCGGAGATGGAAGAAAGTGGGAACACCAAAAAGGATGTGTTAATATCTCTAAT
>JAHWIK010000028.1 GCA_019322485.1 Candidatus Woesearchaeota archaeon | reverse complement strand
CAAGAAAGATAGCAGAGGATGTTGTTCTTGAGATAAGAAACCTTGAAAAATCAGTGCATCAGCGCTTTAATGGCGAATCAATCCTGGATAGTATTGTTAATATTGTTTTTGAAGATGAGGATAAAACCTTAGCTAAGCTGACTATGTTTTTGTCCAGGGTTTGCGAGAAGATAGATGCTGTCAGGACCTCCAGAGATGCTTCTGGTTATTTAGAGTTGATAAATAAGGTAAACAGCATGCAGTTTGATTTCTAAGAGAAACGTTTAAATATCAGTTAGTAATAGCTGTGGTATATATAATTAAAGGAGGTAAAGAATGAAAAGAATAATTTCTATTTTGATAATAGCAGTTTTGATGCTATCTATGACAGCAACAGCATCTATGATAGACTTGCCTGATAAAGCAAGTGATAAGACAGACAAATCACCAGTTATAGAGGATGGAAACCTCTATCCGCCTGGTTTAGAGAAGATAGAGTTTATCCATTACAAGAAAGGGTATGGAAAACCAGGAACTTCCTGCGGTAATGGAATTTGTGAAGCAGGAGAAAACGCAAACAAGTGCCCTGCTGACTGCGGTAGTGGAGAAGAACCGCCTGTAGATACAGGATGCTACACACCATTAGCAAAAGGAGTTTTCTGGAAAACCTTGCCGGTTGACCTTTACATAAACCCAACTAATGCAAACGGCTTGTCAGAGGATTTCATTGTAACAACAACAATTGCTTCAGCAGAAGCATGGGATGATGCAACCTCAGCTGAGCTGACAAACAATTACATAGTAGATTACACAGCTGACTATGATGATACTGCTACAGACGGAAGAAACGAGATAAGCTTCGGAGACTATGCAGAGCCTGGTGTGATTGGCGTAACAATTATCTGGGGATATTTCTCAGGACCACCAAGGTCAAGAAGAATTGTAGAGACTGATGTAATGCTGGACGATGTTGACTTTGTATGGGGAGATGCTACAATAGACCCAAGTGTGATGGATGTGCAGAACATAATGACTCATGAGCTTGGCCATGCTTATGGCTTAGGTGATTTATATGAGTCAGCATGCGCAGAAGTCACAATGTATGGCTATTCAACTGAAGGAGAACTAAAGAAAAGAACACTAGAGCCAGATGATGTTGTAGGCATACAAGAACTATACGGTTAATTCTTTTTTTCTTTTTTCTTTAATTAGAAGCACCAACTTCTTCTTCAGTCTCTTCTACTTTCTCTTCTTTCCTTTTCCTTCTGGGGTCTAAGTCCCTAATAAGACCGGCATCTTCTTCTATTTCTTGCTGCATTTGTTGGAACATTTCTTCGGTGAGAGGCCCTTCTATCATGAGAATACGGTGGCGGAGACTATCAGCTTCTCTTAGATATCCATATGCTTCAATCCCTCTTCCTTGTTTTGCACAGGCATAAGCAAGCCCTCTCATGGCGCGGGGGTCTGCAGTATCATATTCCAATGCTCTCCTGTAGAAATCCTCAGCATCACTGCATCTGCCTAGCTGCATGTAGCAGTCAGCTACTCTTAGGTTCAGTATTGCTGAGTCAGGTTCATTTGCTAAATCTGTTATATGAACCCTTATTTCTTGCTCAATGTTCCTTCTCTCGTCCTTCTGAGCTGTTGGTGCTCTATATAACATGTTTACTTAGCCAGTCTTTTCTTGGCTCTTAGGCTTGGCCTTAGCTTCTCTGCACCTTTTCCTTTATGGGTTAAGATGCCTCTGCTTCTCTTTCCAGCTGCAGTTGAGCCGTGAGATGCTCTGCCTCTCTTTGCTGATATCCATGCTATATTCTTGTCTGCGAGAATATTTGGGTGCGCCCTGTCCACTAGGATTACTTCATACAAATAATGCCTGCCATCCTTGCCTACAAGGTAAGAGTTAAGAACTTCTGTGTTAGGGAATTTCTCTCCAGCTCTCTGTTCAGCTACAACCTGGTAGCTTATCTTCAGGTCTTTTCTTCTTGACATCCTCTTTGGTCTGCGTCTTCCCATTTCGCTCTTTGGTGTTTGTCTTCCACCACGGTCAACACGCTGCCTTATAATGATGAAACCTTGCTTTGCTTTATAGCCTAATGACCTTGCCCTGTCCAGCCTTGTTGGCCTGTCAATCCTAATAGTAGCAGGTTCTGCTTTCCACTGCATTAGACGTTCTCTTAAGAATTCAATATTTTGCTTTGGATTTTTCCAAGCATCCCTAATATACTTATACATTCCCATTTTAGTTAGCCTCCATTATTCAAACTATATATACAGAGATTCAGGCGAGCAAAGCCTACATTTCTCTTATAGATGAGAAATTAGGGTTGGTTTATAAATGTTGCTCAAAAATACAATATGGGCGTGTTCTGGTTTGTTTGTCCCTTTATAGTAGTTACAAACCGAAAGATTTATAAAGGGGAACTACTTATGTTCTATTATGGGGGATGCTAAAGAGATATTATTTGTTTGCACTTGCGGTGTAGATAGAAGCCCAACTGCTGCTGATGTATTTAATAAGCATTTTAAAGCAGAAGGCTTGGATTATATTGCAACCAGTAGGGGTGCTATTGCTGCAGACCATTCTGAAGACCCTCTTGCTGATATGGTAGCAAGAGCTGATAGGGTTGTGGCAGTTAGTGGCTGGATTGCAGGTCTTATTTCAGGCTGGTTTCCAGATGCTGCCGGAAAAATGAGACAACTTGAGGTTCCTGATGAGTATGCGAGAAATGACCCTTACCTTCTAACAACTTTTGAAGAATTCTATCAATCAGGCCAATGGAAGTAATATAATAAAAAATTAAAAAGTAAGCTTCTTAGCATACTTTCCAATTAATGGCAGTTCCTTCTGCTTGTTGTTTATTGCATTTACTATGCCCAGCACAACAAACACCCATGGAACAAGCATCAATAAATTCATTAAAGGAGCCAGCAAGAACATCGTGATGCTCATTAGTATTCCCACTGCAACTGACCACAGAATCCATGCAACCATAAGGACAATAGCCTGCTTGACATGGAACTTCACAAACTTGTCTTTCTTCATCTTGTCATCTACAAAATACCATATAATTCCAACTAACAAATAAGCCAATATAGCACACAGATTTGTATGTTTCTTTGACATAGTATCACCCCATTCTTACTCTTAATAATTGGGGTATATAAATCTTACCAAAAATCCACCCACGGCGCTGGTCTAAATAAACTATCTATTGAAAAACAACTTTGTTTATAGGTAATTACTAAATAGTAGTTAAAAACCAAAAGGTTTATAAATATAATGTGAGTACTTAGGATAAAAATGCCTGCACAATTTAGACCATTGGAACAGATTGCAGATGACCCTACTGTGGAAGTGGGTGATATGCTCATGGTTAGAGGTAATATCGGATCTGAGGGTAGTCAATTAGTTCCTGTATTTTATGCTGGTTTGGATATTTATGTAAGTGATGGAAGTGCTGGACTTAAAAAAGGAAAAGAATTTCCCGGTATAAGGGTATTCCATAAATTTGATAGTCAAGGCAGACCACAAGTAGGGGAACATAGAGCTAGTGTTTTTTATGATTGTCATAAAGGGTTACTTATACCTTTTTCTGGTGCTACTAAGAATGAATATGCATTAGTAGCCAAGGCTAGGGACATACCCAGATAAATTTTCAAGTTTCTCTTACATTTCTATTTTTTTGCGTTCTCAAAAATTGAACCTAATCCTTCCTATAAACAAACATCTGTTTTCTTATTTTTCCATTACCTTTTTAAATACTCAAATAATAATCAAAATCATGAATTACAATCAATCAATGAAGTACCTTTTAAGCTTGCAGCATTTTGGAACAAAGCTTGGTTTAGCAAATATTACTAGATTGCTAAATAAACTAGGTAATCCTCACAAAGGCTTGAAAGTAATTCATGTTGCAGGAACTAATGGAAAAGGCTCTGTCTGTGCAATGATTTCTAATATTCTGCAGAAAGCAGGCTACAGGGTTGGTATGTACACAAGCCCCCATTTAAGATGCTTTAATGAAAGGTTTCTTGTAAATGGAAAGAAAATATCTAATGAAGATGTTGCAAGGCTGACAGCTGTTGTTAAGAGATACAGAAAAGACCAGACATTCTTTGAGGTTGTGACTGCAATGGCTTTCCAATACTTTAAGGAAAAGAAGGTTGATTTCCTTATCTTAGAGGTTGGCTTAGGCGGAAGATTAGATGCAACTAATGTTATCGTTCCTTTAGTCAGTGTTATAACAAATGTGGATATAGACCACACAGACTATCTTGGCAAGAATATTGTTAATATTGCTTATGAAAAAGCCGGCATAATAAAGAAAAATAAGCCAGTTGTGACAGCAGCTGAGGGCAAAGCGCTAAAGGTTATTGAGAATGTTTCTAAGGAGAAGAACAGTGATTTATTTTTGGTTAAAAAACCAAAGAAAAGGTTTAAACTAGCCTTAATAGGAAACTTTCAGCAAATAAATGCAGCTGTTGCTGTAAGGACAGTTGAAACCTTGAACAAATATTATGGTTTAGGCATAGCCAAGAAAAGCATTGATTTAGGATTAGAAACAGCATATTGGCCAGGCAGGCTGGAGTTTATTGCAGATAATATCCTGGTTGACTGTGCGCATAATCTTGCTTGCGTTAAGATTTTAGTTAAGGAATTACAAAAAATAAAGAAAAAGATAATCCTAGTTATTGGGATTTCTAAGGATAAGGACAAGGAAGGGATGCTGAATCTGCTTGAGCCTTTGGCTTATAAAATAGTTTTAACAAAGGCAGATGTTCCTAGGGCTACAGATACTAAAGAGCTTGCAAAATACCTGAAAAAAGACTACAAAATAATTGATGAGCCAAGAAAAGCGCTGAAATATGCAGAGTCAATAGCCAAGAAAAACGACTTAATCCTCGTGGCTGGTTCTATTTATGTTGTTGGCGGGATATACAAGTAATTTATCATAACCTTTAAATATCACTCACATTTCAGTTTTTCTTGTGGGGAAAATGGGTGATGTAGACGCAGAAACAATAGATGTAAAGGGTATGCCAGATAAAGAACTAAAGTCCTTCATGAGCAAGAATGCTATTTCTTTAAAGATTTCTGAGGCAAAGAAGGTTGCTGAGTTACTTGGAAGAAATCCAACATTGGTTGAGCTTCATATATTTAACACAGAGTGGTCAGAGCACTGCTCTTATAAAAGCAGCAAGCCAATACTTAAATTATTGCCAACAAAAGGCCCAACAGTTATACAAGGCCCTCAGGAAGATGCTGGCATAATCCATTTAGCAAATGTTGGCAAAGACAGATATGGAATTGTTATTGCGCATGAAAGCCATAATCACCCAAGCCAGGTTGTTCCTTATGAAGGTGCTGCAACAGGCATTGGCGGCATTGTAAGGGATGTTCTCTGTATGGGTGCGAGGATAATTGCAACTGCTGACCCTTTAAGGTTTGGTAATCCTAATGGAAAATTCAAAGACAGAACAAGGTATATTGCTAACGCAGTTATAGACGGAATTTCTGGCTACACAAATCCCATTGGAATTCCGAATATTGCTGGTGATGTTTATTTTAATGACTCATTTGATGATAACTGCCTGGTTAATGTAGTTAGCTTGGGTTTAGTTAAGGAGAAAGAGATAATCCATAGTGCTGCTCCTGAGAATGCAGAAGGCCATGATATTATTATTGTTGGAAAAGCAACTGATAACTCTGGCTTTGGTGGAGCTGCTTTTGCAAGCTTAATTTTGGATGAAAAAGAGGAGGAATTCAACAAAGGTGCTGTGCAGGTTCCAGATCCTTTCCTAAAGAATGTTTTGATAAGGGCAACAGAGGCTGTTTTCAAGGAAGTAAGGGAAAAAGGAATTAAGATTGGGTTTAAGGATATGGGTGCTGGCGGCATAATGTGCTCAAGTTCAGAGCTTTGTGACAGCGCTGGTTTTGGTGCAGAGATTGATTTAGACAAGGTTCATGTCTCAATGAATATTCCTCCTTATATAATTGCGTGCTCAGAGACACAGGAAAGGTTTACATGGATTTGTCCTCCTGACTTTACAGAGAGATTGCTTGAAATTTATAATAAGGATTTTGAATTACCTAATATTGCAGAGGGTGCACAAGCAACTGTTATTGGAAAGGTAACCAAAAAGAAAGATTATATTATGCGATATGAGGGGAAGATAGTCTGCAATGCGCCTGTTAATGTAGTTACTTCTGGTATACTTTATGATAGGGAACAGAAAAAGCCAAAGAAAGACTTTAAAGAGCCTGATTTAAAGGAGCCTTCTGATTATAATAAGGCTTTGATTAATGTTTTGTCGCATCCAAATGTAGCTTCTAAAGCAGTTGTGTACAAACATTATGATACAGAAGTCCAGGGCTTGGCTGTTATAAGGCCTGGTGAAGCAGATGCAGGGGTACAGGCTCCAATACCTGGAAAGAAAATTGGCTATGCATTAAGTGTTGACTCTAATCCATTGTATGCTAGGATTGATTCTTATGCAGGTGGTGCTGCAGCTGTTGCAGAAGCTATGAGGAATGTTGCAGCTGTTGGTGCTGTGCCTTATGGAATGACTGACTGCCTGAACTTTGGAAATCCAGAGAAGCCAGAAGCCTTCTATGAGTTTGTTGAGGGTGTAAAAGGCATAGCAGATGCTGCTAAGAATTTGTATGTTAAAGGAACTAAAGACCCTGTTCCGTTTGTTTCTGGAAATGTCAGTTTCTATAACGAATCAGTTGCTGGCAAAGCAGTTGACCCTTCTGCTGTTATTGCCTGCGTTGGTGTTTTGGATGATTATACAAAGGCAATCACAATGAAGCTGAAGAAGGCTGGAAGCAGTTTGTTTATGGTTGGTGCTCGTAAAGACGAGCTTGGTGGTTCTGTTTATTACCAAATAAACAAGGAAGTTGGAGCAAATATTCCAAAGATTGATTTTGAGCAGGAAAGAAATGCAATTTATGGTGTTATTGATTGCATTGATAGTGGTTTATTGTTGAGCTGCCATGATATCTCTGATGGCGGTGTTGCTGTAACTGTTTCAGAGATGATTCTAGGAGGAGAAGCTGATGGTCAAATTGGTGCTGAGGTTAATATTGATAGTGATTTAAGGAATGATAAGGTTTTGTTTAGTGAAAGTTCTGGCTTTGTTTTTGAGGTTGATGAGCAAAATATCAATAAAATAGAATCAATATTCAAAAAATATAATCAAAAAATAATCAAGATAGGAAAAACCACTGATGAAAACTCACTAAAAATTTCAAAAAATAATGAAAAATTGGTTGATTTAAAGATTGATGAAATAAAAACTGCTTGGACAAGTGGTTTTGTCGAGGCCATGAAATGAAAATAGCAGTAATCTTGTTTCCAGGAACAAACTGCGAGAATGAGACTTTAGCAGCTGTAAAAGCAGCTGGAATGAATGGCAAAATACTTAGATGGAATACTAAAGAGAAAATAGAGGATTATGATGGCTTTGTCTTGCCTGGTGGTTGGAGTTATGAAGACAGGATAAGAGCAGGAGTTATATCTGCTCAGGACCCGATAATGCTGAGGATTAAAGAACAGGCAAAAGAAGGCAAGCCAGTTCTAGGAATATGCAATGGCTGCCAGGTCTTGGTTGAGACTGGAATGATTCCTGGGCTTAAAGACAAGATTGAGATGGCTTTAGCACCAAACATTAATCCAATGGTTTCTGGATTTTACTGCACTTGGACTAATCTGAAAGCAGGCACAAAGAAAAAGACTGCTTTTAACCTAACTTTTGATGAAAATGATGTTCTTCCAATACCAATTGCGCATGGTGAGGGCAGGTTCGCAACAATAGACAAGGGATTGCTTGGCGATTTAAAGAAGAATGGCCAGATAATGTTCAGATACTGCGATAAAGAAGGAAATGTCGACGATAAATTCCCAATTAATCCAAATGGTTCAGTTGATAATATAGCAGGCATATGCAACAAAGAAGGGAATGTTTTGGCTATGATGCCTCATCCTGAAAGGGCAAGCTGGCTTCATCAAGTACCTGAGAAGCATCAGGGCGGTGAGAAGGCTGCTCTTGGTTTGAAAATATTTGAGTCAATGAAGGAGTATATCAAAAAGAATCAATAAACAAAAAATCAATAGGAAAAATTCAATAAAAAATAATCAACAAAACAAAAAAAATTAAAATGGCAAAAGTCGAATTGTTTGTTGGACTCAAAATACCAGATACCACTGCTATAACTACTTTCCACACCTTAGAGAGGATGGGTTTTGATATTAAGAAGCTAAAAAGGCAGATTTATTACAAATTTGATATTGATGGAGATGCAAAGGCATTTGCAAAAAAAGTTAATAAGGTTGATGTTTTGGTTAATGCAAACAAAAACACATTTGCAAATGAATTAAAGAAAGAAGAAGAAGCAGTTTATGTCTTAGTTAAAGACCGTGATGATAAATGTGAAGGTTTGCTCTCAACTTTAAAACAAAGATTAGGTTTAAAAGAAATAAAATCAATGGAAAAAGGAATTCTTTGGGCTTTGTTTGTTGATGAAGAAAACGCAAAAGAGATTGCAAGGAAATTATTGTATAACGAGCATTATCAGGAAATACAGATTCTTTAAAGTCCGACTGCATGAGGTTCTAGTCTTCCAGGAACCTTTCTTTCTGCGCCATCAACTGAAGTATATATCAGATGTACATCTCCAATCCTCTCTTGTAGCCCTTCTACTTTATGTAATCTCTCTACATAAACATTGAATCTTGTTTTGCTTCCTTTGTACCTAAGGGTTAATCTTCCTCCAGAATCCGCTCTATTTATTCTCATGACTACTGGCGTTCTTTTTTCATCTATGCCATGAAATCTTTCCTCCATATTTAATAAGTCTAGTGCTCTTTCCCTTACAAAGAATGTTCCTTCAAGCATGTTAACTATACTCTCTACTCCCCTATACTTCACTCTTAGGTTCTCTCCGCTGTAGACTGCACATAGTCTGCCAGTTTCATAATGCTCTGTTCCAATATCTATCTTCATAGAAGGCATAACTTTTGAGTCTGAGTCTGTTTTTAAAGGTACAATCCCTTCAATAGAGACTTCTACTCTTCCAGTAGTTCCTCTAGATACATGCGCTTGGACTGCGTCATTTCTGCCTAGGGCTTCTGCATAAAGCATACTGGGGTCAATAAAACCCACAGCTAGAGCTGTCATCAGCTCAGCAAGAGCTGCTCCATCACAATGCGTACTCCTTGGGTCTATATCAGATAATCCCATTGGGGATGAGTAATCTGGTATAATTTTTAAGCTTTGTTTATAATGTAACATAAATTATTTAAATGCCTGCAATGCAGTGTTTTTGGGGTGATTAAATGCCAAATGTATTTGTGATATTCGGTTCTAAATCAGATGAGAAGGTTTACAGTAGAGTAATTGATGTATTAAAGCAGAATAAGGTAGAGCATGAGCTAAGGATATGCAGTGCTCATCGTACTCCTGAAGAGATTGGCAATATACTTGCTACTGAGCACAGTGTTGTTATTGCTGGAGCTGGTTTAGCAGCTGCTTTGCCAGGTGCAGTAGCAGCAAAGACAATAAGACCTGTGATTGGCGTGCCGTGCCAGGTCAATTATCTAGGCTTGGATTCATTATTATCTATTGCACAGATGCCACCAGGCATACCTGTCCTGGCTGTTGGTGTTAATCAGGCTGAGATAGCTGCGCAGAATGCTTTGCTTATGTTAGAATCCTACGAAATTGTAAATATTATTGCTGATGAAAAAACAAAGGCTGTTGAAAAGGCAGAGGCTATGCTGAATCAGTTTGGGGTTAAGTACAAGGAGTCTTTAAAACCTGAACCAAATGCAGTTAACTTGGAGTTTGTTTATTTTGATGAACCAGTTGAAAAGAAGAATGAGCTTTGCATTTATTGTCCATTGCTTCTGGAAGAGGATGATAAAGCAGAAGCAGCCATTAATCTATTAAAGCACTCTAACCATGGCTTATGGGTTGGCTTAAACAGAGGAGATAATGCTGCTTTAGCTGCTATTGAGATAATGAATGTTAAAGGGCAGTATACCCAGAAATTAGAGGATTTCAGGGGCAAGTGGAAGGTAAAATAATAATTGGTGATAAAATGGTTGATGCAGAACAAATAAAAGAACAAAGGAAATTTACTCTAAAAGAAACAAGTTTTCCTGGTTTAGGTGAGAGAAGGAAAGGAAAGGTCAGGGATATTTATAAGGCAGAAGACAAGATATTCCTGATATCAACTGACAGGCAGTCTGCTTTTGACAGGATTCTTGCAGAGATTCCATTCAAAGGGCAGGTATTAACGCAGACATCTAAGTTTTGGTTTGATAATACAAAGGACATTATCCCAAATCATATTATTGATGTTCCTGACCCAAATGTTGTTGTTTGCAAGAAACTAAAGGTTTTTCCAGTAGAGATGGTTATTAGGGGGTATATCACTGGAGTTACAAGCACAGCTGCCTGGACTGCATACAGCAAGGGTGAGAGGAAGTTCTGCGGCAATGTTTTGCCAGAAGGCTTAAAGAAGAATCAGAAATTTGAGAAGCCAATCATAACACCAACAACAAAATCAGAGGAGCATGATGAAAAAATCTCTGGAGAAGAGGTTGTTAAAAGAGGGTTAATGACCCAGGAGCAGTGGGATTTTGTTGCAGACAAGGCGTTAAAGTTGTTTGAAAGAGGGACAGAGATTGCTTCAAAGAATGGGTTAATCCTGGTTGACACAAAATACGAGTTTGGGTATGATGAGCAAGGCAACATATTCCTTATTGACGAAATCCATACACCAGATTCATCAAGATACTGGCTAAAGGATTCCTATGAAGAGAGATTTGCAAAGGACGAGGAGCCGGAAAACATTGATAAAGAGTTCTTAAGGTTGTGGTTTAAGAAAAACTGCGACCCTTACAAAGATGAAACACTGCCAGAAGCTCCTGAAGAGCTTGTTGTAGAATTAAGCAAAAGATACATTAAATTGTACGAGATGATAACTGGAAATGACTTTAAAGCAGAACCTGGAGATGTTTCTGAGAGGATTGGGCAGAATCTAAAAAATGCAGGCTACCTATAAGCAAACAGCAATAAAAGCAGCAAAAGAAGCTGGAAAGATACTCATAAGGTATTATGGGAAGCCTATAAAGGTCTATGTTAAGGAGGAGAATAATCTTTTTTCTACAGCTGACCTTGAGGCTGAGAAGAAGGTAATAAGCATAATCAAGTCAAAATATCCTGAGCATTCAATACTTTCTGAGGAATGCGGGACTAAAAAAGGCAATTCCTACAGGTGGTTAATTGACCCATTAGACGGCACACATAACTATCTTCATGGCTTGCCTCTGTTTGGCGTTTCAATTGCTTTGGAAAAGGATAAAGAAGTAATCTTAGGGGTTATCTATCTTCCTTGTTATAATCGGCTTTATGTAGCTGAGAAAGGTAAAGGAGCTTTTTTGAACAATAAGAGGATAAAGGTTTCAAACACAAATAAACTGAAAAAGGCAATGATGCTTTATGACGGCGGCTTAAGAAGGGGTAAGAAAGCAAAACTTAAGGCTCTTGATAAATTAGTTGATTCTGTTTTTAGAATCAGAATCCTTGGTGCAGCCTGTTTTAATTTAACGTCTTTAGCTAATGGTGATGCTGACATCTATATGGAGCATTCAACTAATCCGTGGGATGTGGCTGCTGGCTTGTTGATTATAGAAGAAGCTGGTGGTAAAGTGACTACCCTGGACGGCAAGAAGCATGATATTTCTGAGAAAGGATTTGTAGCATCAAATGGTAAATTACATAATAATATTATAACAATAACAAAGAAATTCTAAGTTACCAGCGTCTTTTTTGGGATTCTGTGGCAAGCCTTTCAAGGTTTTCCAGCCTTTGGTTTATAGTATCCAAGGAAGCCTTTAATGCATCTAATTTGCTTGATACAATCTCAATGTCCTTTGCGAAGTCTGAAGTGGCAGGCTGTGCTGGTCTCATTGGTGCATAAGCCTGCTGTTGGGGCCATTGTTGTCTTTGCTGGCGGGGCTGCCTCTGCATTGGCTGCTGCATCATCTGCTGTTGCAGTCCAGGACCGCCGCCATAGCCAGGCTCTATTTCAGGCATGCCAGGTTCCACCTCTGCAAGCCCAGGCTCTTTTCCAAGACCAAGCTGTTCAAAACCGCTTCTAGGGGCGCCTCCTGCTTCTTCAGCGCCAAAGCCTTTTTCTCCAGCTCCACCTTTTCCCATCCCAGTTTCACCAAATCCACCAGGACCTTTAAAGCCGGATTCCTTCCCTACCTCACCAAATGATGGAAGCTCTGGTTCTTTTTTCCAAAAAGCAAGTTTACTGAATAACCCCATTTTCACACCTCTTAAATATCAATCTTTTCCTCAACTTTTGACATAACCTTTTGCATCGCGCTCTTAACAAAACCTAATGGAATATACTTTATTGCCTTGAATATAGCAGTTTCTGGGTAGATTAATATGTTTCCATTTTTATACTGCTTAAAGAAATATATCGGACTTTGCATTACCTCATTAAACATAAGGCCAAAGATGGCTCCCTTTAGTTCTGTTTCATCCAGTTCAATACCCTTGCCTATCTCCTCTTCCATTAGGCTTTTTGGTTCCTCAGAGTTTAAAACAGAGATAAGAAAATCGCTTGTAAGGTCTTCATCATCTATTTCTATTGTATCCTTTGGAGGATTTTCAAATATATCCATGTTTAGAACCATCAGTTTATAGCTGCCTCCAAGGATTGCATCAAAATCTTTTTCTTTCAAATAACCTGAATAAGCACTTATTTGCTCCTGACTTAGGAATATTGGCTCTTCTTCGCCTTTCATCAGCAAACCAGCTATGATATTGCCCTCATCTTCCAGGATAAGCTTTTTCTCTCCTGTTGGAAAGTTCTCCCTAAAATCCTTTAAATCAAGAATAACAAAAGCTCCGAATATTACTGATAAGATAGTCGTTATTGAGAGTACAAGGAAAATAATCTTCATTACACTTTTAACTAAGGAAAATATTATGGATATTGCAATAACAAATACAGCAACTCCTATAATCAGTGGTATTGAGCTCATTTTCCTCCTCTTTTACTAGTTAATTTTGTTTGTTGGTATTTAAATCTTTTTATACGAGCATAACCTCTTAAGAGGACAGTCTTTGCATATTGGTTTTGTTTTGCAGTAGTTCTTTCCTAATTCTACCAGTAAGGCATGGTATTGGTTAAAGAGTTTCTGTTCTTTAGGCAGGTTTTTGTGGAACATCTGTTGCAGTTCATCATAAGAGCAGTTTCCATTACATAAACCAAGCCTTGAAAAAATACGTTTAGTGTAAGCATCAACAACAAAGCTTGTTTTCCCTAGAGCATAAAGCAGTATAGAATCAGCTGTTTCTGGGCCTATTCCTTTTACATCAAGCAATTCCCCTCTTGAAGGATTTTTATTCTTAGAGTAGAAATCAGCAATTATCTTAAGGCGTTCAGCCTTTTGGTTAAAGTATCCTGAAGGTTTAATCAGCGATGCAAGTCTTTTTTTATTTATTTTTTTTATTTTATTGATATCTAATAATTGATTTTTATTTAAATTAAAAATAGCCTTTTCAACATTCTTCCAGTTTGTGTTCTGTGTAAGGATCGCTCCAATTATAATCTCAAACCGTTCTTTATCGTTCTTAGGAGCTTTTCCATGATGCTTGGGGTGGAGTTCGTTCTCTAGAGTTGTTGGCCACCATCCTTGCTTTCCAAAGGATTTGTAGAGTAATGAATAGATTTGATGTATTTTGTTCATGATAGAAAGTTAGAAAACAGTACTATTTATGCTTTTGTGTTTGTTTTGTGAAGCTTCGCCATAGAGATTTCAATATGTTTAATATAGGTGTTCTTTCCATAAGGTCCTGCTCTTCTATTGCCTGGCTGTGTTTTATCATAGCAAGGGTCAGGAATATCTCTTTTTGGAACATCTAGTAGATTCATGATTTTGTCTTTTACTCCCTGACTTAGAGATTTTATCCTTTTTGCAAGGTCTCCTGGTTCTGTAGGGAAATGATAGCATCCTCTTTCAGCCATAGCAGTCTGCATGACGTGTCTCCTGCTATACCCATAACCAACAAGCATTGAAACAACCTTTTCAGGCTTCATCTCTTTCAGTTCCTCTCTGGATAGAGGTTTAGTTTTACCTTCTGGGACAATTCCTTCTATCATCATTGTGAGACCGCTGTAAAAACCAAAGACCTCAGAAGTGTTCATTGTAGCTAACATTTCATGAGGCGCTCCATATTTTTCTTTATTAGGATTCCAATCTTTACCCTCAATATTTCCCTCTGCATAGTACAAGCCAAAAAATATCTGCCTTAAAGCTTCGTAATTCTTATCAGGTCCTGCTTTTGCTCTGAAGCAAGACATATCCTTTTTATTAGCTCCGTAAGCTTCAAGAGAATTGTCAAGAAAGACATCTTCTATACTGCCTTCATCAATAATCGCTTGTTCTGTATCTGCTATCAAGGATTCTTCCAGTAATTGCTCAAATCTTCCTTCCGAAGTAAGCCTTTGGACAACTCTTTTTCTGAGGTTAGATGCAGTTAGAATCTCAGTCTCTGCCATTTTAGAATAAGTCTGTTTGTTCTCCTTCTGTGCCTGTAAAAAGGCTTTTTTGTGCTTGGTCAACAAAATAAGCAAGGCCAACTCTTTTGTTTAATTTAGGATTTGCATCTCCTATTGAAATTACTCCTTGAGGGATATCCATAGGAGCGAGAGTGAAAAGAGAATCTTTTCTACCTTCATCTCCGTTTCCTATGCTAGTCATAGCGCCTTCTAGTAAATCGTAATAATTGATCGGACGTTTAGTTCTCATTAGAATATCAGTTACAAAAGTGCCACTTCCTATAGCCCACTTATCAGGACTACCGATAAGAACTGTCGCAACATAAACCTTTCCATTCTTGCTCTTATTGCCTTTTCCAGTTCCTAATGAGGGTGTTCTGCTTTTATCAGCTTTAATAACATACTTTTCCTCGCCATTCTTTGGGCCTGATTTAAAACATGCTTCAACTGCATTCCAATAATCTTTAGAATTCGGAACAGAGTCAAATACCATAACAACATAGTCAATAGGAGCTTTTCCTTCTCTCATTTGTCTTGCATAAACAATATCAAAACCAGTATCAAGATTTGTTCTATCTTTATGAGAATATGCAGAACTGTCCCATTCTCTGAATAAGCGGCCTCTGCCAACCTCATACATATCTCCAGCTTCTCTTAGTGTAGCTTCAATTCCGATTCTTCCAACTTCTGCATGAGGCCTTCTTTCAGCACCTTCTTCAGGTGGATTTTTCATAAAGAAGTGAGCCCTTCTGCTTACTAAGGGAGTTTCGCTTCCTGACCTGGTATTCACTTCTTTACCTATAACCTCAGGATCATAATAAGTATGGGTCTCTCCTTTAGCTTCTAACCTAAGTGCTTCATCACCGCTAGTAGGTGTTCCTTCAGGATTGTCTTTTAATGCCCATAAAACCATATAATTTCCCTAATAGAACACCAAAATAACTACTATATAAACCTTTCGATTTTGTTTCTACTTTATAGTAACAACTTCAAGAAATAAGCACAGCATTAACAGTGCCGTCCTGGCCTGGCCTTGAGGTAATCTTTGCTTTGCCTTTGTCAGTCTCAACAACACAGCCTTTTGTGATTATATTTCTTCTGATGAAATGGCGATTAGCAGGGTTCTCTACGATTGTTTTTATCTTGGCTTTCTCGTATTTCTTGCTTTTAGGATCAAACAGGTTTGCGATATCAGTGCTTAGAAGTCTTGCTTTTTTATTGTTGCCCATTGTCCTTACTATCTGAATTCGTCTTTTCTCAACCTTTGTTAGGGATGGCAGTCTGCCTAGTTCGTATTGTTTCCTCTTCCTATAGTCCTTGTATCTTGCTCCGGTTTCTTTACGTTTTGGTCTTGATTGTTCAACTACCATATCGAGATAGAAATTATAGGGCATTTAAAAAGGTTTCCTTATGGGAATATACAAACATTTAAATATAAATGTAGTATCCTAATACTATCATAAAAGGGGGTTTTAATATGACAGAAGTTTCAAGACCATTAGATGCGCTTAACAGAGCAAGAGACAAGCGCGTAATAGTAGAACTAAAGAACGGAAAGCAGTATATTGGAAATCTTAAGGCATTTGATATTCATATAAATGTTGTCTTAGAGAATGCTGAAGAGCACGAGGCAGGAGAGCTAAAACGTAAGTTAGGTGTTATCTTCTTAAGAGGAGATACAATAACAATCATTTCACCTGAGTAAAGCTTATTCTAGTGATCTAAATGGCAAAAGGAACTGCATCTATGGGCAAGAAAAGCGGCAAGAAGAACATGATACACTGCCGCAGATGTGGAAAAAGGACTTATCACATAAGGAAGAAGAAGTGCAGTGCCTGCGGTTATGGCAAATCAAAGAGGCTTAGGTCTTATTCTTGGCAGAAGAAGTAATTGAAAGTATTATTCCTTACCAATTTCAATAATTGGTGTCTCTCCACCAAGGCTTGCTCTGAATTTTCCGTCTTTAAATTCAAAAGTAAACACATTGATATTTGACTTTGTTGCCCTCATCTTTTTTACTATTATCTCTCTTTGGACAACCCTATGGTATCTTGCTGTATCTACGGATAAAACACCATCTGCAAGATAATCCTCTACGCCGCCGGATGATTCATTATCTCCTGTGACTTCCTGGATAATGAATGATGTTAAATTCCTGGTCTTCAAAAATTCGAATAGGTCAAACAGCATTTCTCTTGGCTTTTTTATTTCTGATATTGCATAAAGGGCATTTAAAGCATCTAAAACAAAATAGTCGTATCCAATGCTTTTCTTTATTTTATCAATGGTGCTTGTAATAATCATAGAAGTAAGTGCTTCACCTAATTTTCTTGTCTTCATAACCCTCTCTCTTATGGAAGGTATATCCAGGAAAATAATTGTTCCTGCCTTCTTACCAGCTTTATTAATGAAATTTAATTTTGGAGAATTTATACCAGCCATAGCTACATTGATCTTAGAGAGGTCTAAACCCAGGTTAGACAAATGCAATGAGAGGTTATCATATGACTGTTCAATTGATATATAAAAAGAATTTTTTCCTTTTAATGCTTCATTATAGATTATGTTGAACACCACAGAGGATTTCATTGTACCTGAGGTCCCATACACCAGGTTAACAAAACCTTTTGGGATTCCCCCCTGTATTTCCTCATCAAGACCTTTTATGTATGTGGGTACTCTCTCAATTTTTTGCTTCATATAAATAGTTCCTGAATAAAGTAGTATAAATATCTTTCTCTTATACACGTAAAGTAACGATAAATTTTTAAATGGTAATGATGTTCTTTCTGTTTATGCGGGGATGCCGGAGATATGCAGAGCATCTTTGCGAGGCTCGCGTACCGCAATGGCCAAACGGGATAGGCTTAGGTTTCAGTGAGGCTTTTGCTGATGATGAAGGAGAAACCTATTGGCTTAGTGCCTACAGGGGTTCGAATCCTCTTCCCCGCATTTCTTATTTCTTTGGAATCATTAGAAAAATAAATCTGATTTTTGCTTTCTTCATTACTTAAAGCAAAAATCATCTGCTGCCATAAACCAAAGTAAGCAGATGAAAATTCCTTTATACTGGTTGCGAAAGGAATTTTCAGATTTAATTGTTGTTTGATACCACATGCACAACTAGTTGTGAATTTATTTCTACACCTAATGATAAGAAATATTGGTGCTAGGGTATTGTCCTAAACTTAGTATTAACCAATGCCCATTCTATGCCTAATAAAAGGAGGGCTATGAGCATGAATGGAAGCGCTAATCTAATAGGAACCTTCACCTTTTCAATATTTACAATTGACTCGTAAGCCTCTGTTAGCTGTTCTGGTGTTTCTGCTTTGTAATAATTCCCCCCAGTGCTGTTAGAGATGTACATTAGCATAGGCTCGTCTATTGTGGATACTGCCTCTAAACCAGGAAGCTTACCCCCTTCTTCAGTTGCAACACCTATTGTATGTACGATTATATTATGATACGCAACATAGTCTATTATCTTATCCAGCTCTTCTCTTGTTGCAACATTTTCTCTGCCGTCTGTCAACAGGATTGTAATCCTTGCTCTTTCTTCGCTCAATAAAATGTTTGCAGCTGCCTTCAATGCCTCACCTATTGCTGTGCCATGGACTGATTTGATTTGCAGATAATCAATAGCTAGCTTGATCTTTGACCTATCATCTGTTAGAAATTGCTCTACATACCCTATCCCAGAGAAAGATATAACACCCATCTTTACCCTTGCTTCTATGCTGTCAATAAATTGATTTGCAGCTGATTTTGCTGCTTCCAGCCTGTTTGGTTTGAAGTCATCAGCAAGCATACTGCCAGAAGCGTCCAGTGCCAGGACATAATTGTATTCACTGCTCTGGCCAAGATACCATAGTGTAGGCCCTGCTACTGCAGAAACAAGGAATAATAAGGTGAACAATCTTACAATTAAGAGAGGGATGTTCTTAGAAAGCGCCTGGCCGCCAGTAACCCTGTTGAGAGCCTCAAAATTAGCAAATCTCATAGCCCTCCTCTTGATATATTGCAGGGTATAGAAGTGGGTTAATATCAAGAAAGGTATAGATACCAAGAGCCATAAAAAGATTGGGTCAGTAAATGTCAGTTCAATCATCTTCTTCTCTTTCCTCGCAGCTCAAACAGCCTTAAGATGGGTGTAACAAATTCTTGGTCTGTGGCCAGCTCAACTACATCTGTGTTTATTCCTGCAAAAACCCCTTTAATAAATTCGCGCTGCCGTTTAGTTTCAGCAGTATAGCTTTCTCTTACCATATCCGGGTCCAGAATCAGGTCTTGATGGGAGAATGGATCACTTATCACAACCTGGCCTATGCCTCCCTTGGGCATTTCATTGTCGAGAGGGTCCCTTACCATGAAAGAGAGCACATCATATTTTCCTGCAACTACCTCCAGGTATTTTTTCCAATTCCCGTGGAGCCCTAAGAAATCAGAAACAATGAACAATAAGCTGTCACGCTTGAGATATCCTACGATATATCTCAGGGCTTTTTCAATATCAAATCCGCCGCCATACAGCTGGGGATTGCTCAGGGCTTTTATTACAAGATAATACTGCCTGGCTCCTATGTTGGGCGGCAGGGTATAAACAATGTCATCGCTGAACATAGCCATGCCTACGCTGTCTTGAGCCTGTAGAATCGCAAAGGTTAATGACGCAATTAATTCAGCCGCGAACTCACATTTTAATTTTGGGGTGGAGGCGAAAAGCATACTATTGCTTACATCGAAAAGAAAGAATACATTTATGTTTCTTTCTTCAACAAGGACCTTGGTTAGTATCTCTCTTGCTCTTAGCGATGCTTTCCAATCAATCTTGCTTGCATCGTCATGACCTGGGTCATAAGGCCTGTATTCCTCAAACTCCATGCCGCGGCCCTTGAATATGCTTTTATACTCACCGGTAAATTCTCCCATAGCACCCTTTTTTGTAAATACTTCTAATTTCTTAATCAAGGGCTTCAATTCTAGCTTTATCTCCTTCATTTAAGGCACCGGTATTCTAGAAAGAATCTCAGTTATAATATCGTCTGTCTTTATACCTTCTGCCTGGCCTTCGTAATTTAGGATTATCCTGTGCCTCAAGACATCATGGGCGACTACTTTGACATGCTGCGGTGTTACAAACTCCCTGCCCCTTAAGAGAGCCTCGGATTTAGACGCGATAAACAGGCCAATCGATGCTCTTGGGGAAGAACCCCACTCTATATATTTAGCTAATTTTAGCTTATACTTATCAGGATGCCTTGTGGCATCAACAATACTCACGATATATTTCTCAATCTTTTTATCCAGGTATATGTTCATGACATCTTTTTGCAATTCATTTATTTCCTTAGGAGTTAATAGCGGCTTTAGCTTATATTCTGTAAACCTCTTTATAGTCATATTCTTCATGAGTATCTCTTTTTCATCGTCTATGGTGGGGTAATCAACATATATCTTGAATAAGAACCTGTCCATCTGGGCTTCTGGCAGGGGATATGTTCCTAATGATTCAAGCGGGTTTTGTGTTGCAAAGACAAAGAACGGATGCTCTAGGTCGAATGTTTGTTTACCTATTGTAACTTGCTTTTCCTGCATTGCCTCAAGCAAAGCAGACTGTACCTTTGGCGGCGCCCTGTTAATCTCATCTGCAAGAACAAAATTTGCAAATATAGGGCCTTTTACTATATAGAATCCCTTTTTCTCGTCGTAAGCTGTAATGCCTACAATATCTGTTGGCAGAAGATCTGGCGTGAACTGTATTCTCTTGAACACGCATTTTGTAACAGAAGAGAGGGTCCTTATCATCAAGGTTTTTGCTATACCCGGAACTCCCTCAAGCAGCGCATGGCCGTTTGCAATTATAGCCCTTAAAAGGGCAGTGATTATTACATCTTGGCCTACAACAATTGTCTCTATCTCTTTCCTTAGCTGGTCGAATATTTCACCATACCTTCTTATTCTTTTAACAAATTCCTTGTCAGCCATCTACCCCTCCTACTTGATTACTCATTTATAAATTTTCTTGTCCTACTTCAAAATGGTAAACATTTCATCGATAGATTTAAATAAGCATTTTTAATCTATTTGCATATGAAACTTTTTGAGCATAAAAAAGAGAGAAAAAGGGTGAACAAGCCTGAGAGAGCTGGCAGGGAAGCTCTTGATGCTTTGAATCGTTTAAAGCAGGATTGGACTAAAAAATCTCCTGGGGAAAATTCCGAAAAATTCTTTAATATTGTGAGGAAATTTCTTTCTGATTATTTCAGCATTACCTATGAATTTACACCTGATGAGTTTAGCAGAGACATAAAAAGAAAGAGGGGCGTAGAGGATAAGATTAAGGAGCGGGTGGTTTCTTTCTCGCAAGAACTTTCAGATATGAAATACAAATATAAAGACCTGTCTGAGGAACAGATTGAAAAAGCAATTGATGATTTTAAAAGCATTGTTTCATTCCTGATGGACAAAAAGAAGCACGAAACTGTGCATGAGCAGATGCGAAGGCTTACAGACTATGTGAGGTTTGCTTTGGAAAAGGGCAAAACCAAGGTTGAGATTGAGCAAGCCCTGATTGATGCAGGCTGGCCTGTTTCTGTTGTTAAGAGAGAGTTGGAAAAGGTTAAGTAAAGGTTTTGTTTTAAGATTAGAGCTAATTCACGATAAGCTACACTGGCTTATGCCTCATAGCCCTTCTTCTGACTATTACTGATATTAGGTGGATTATGAGCAATAGAAGTATCCATGCTCCAGCTGTTATTGTAATCCATCTTACACTTAATTTAAATGCCTTTGGTGCGGGTCTTACAACATCCTCTCTTGTAGAAACAAGATACTTGCAGCCTTCTACTGCCTGGTCCAGCAGGCTTGTAGCTTCATTGTATTGGCCCTGTTCTACTGCTCTCTGGGATTGTACAATAAGTTCGTTAAGTTCCAGACATTCTGGGTAAAGCTGTAAGAAATCGCTTACAGCATTCACCTTCTCAGTCATATTCTCAAGCACACTTATGGTAATGATGGCAGTGTCTCTTGCCTCTGGCTCTTCAACTTCGCCTGCTACTGTAATACTATATGTGCCTGCCCTTATCCTGCCTTCAGCACTTATGTATAGTTCTGTGCTCATTGTTTGGCCAGCTTCCAACGCACCGAAATAATCCTCAGCAAATTCTAATATTATGCCCTCTTCATCTGTGACAGCAAGGAGGCGTAGGCCAGTTAAAGCTACTTCGCCCTTGTTTTGCAGTAATATTGGTGCTATGATTGTCTCATTAGGACCCATTTCTACAACTCCAGGCACTACTAATTCCAGGAAGGCAAGCTCACGCACAGGCACAGGTTGTGGTCTTGTTCTGGTTCTGGTGACTGTCACAGTTCGCGTTGTTTCTTCATCAGGTATATCGGTTATAGTGAGTATTACCTCATTGGAATAGCTTGTATAATTGTTAGCATCTGTAGCAGAGAATGTTATTGCAGCAAGGCCATTCCAGTCATTTGTAGGTTTGAGACTCACAACACCATCTGTTATGTATATATAATCAAAGTTTTCCAGATATGTGCCGCTGTAGCCATATGTTAGTGTTTCTCCATCAGGGTCATAGAAATAATCATCTAGGTCTATCCAGTCTGTTAGGGTAACATCTTCATCACTCTCAAAGTCTGCTATCTCATAGTCTATAGCAACGCCGTTTAAGACAGGTGCTATTGAGGTGTTTGATGTATAGAAATTTACTTTATACTGCATGTATCTATTGTCCCATATATTCCATACACCATCGTGAAATATCTGGTTTGGAGTACCAGATGGTGTAAAGTTTAGTATCGCGCTTTGAGTGGAATTTGTGTAGATATTACTCCAATTTGACCAGGAAGAACCATCAGAGCTGACTCTTGTTTGCAGGGTTATGTTTGTACCGTTAGGCATGTGGGCAGACCAATATATGTATGCTAGCTCTGGTTTGATGGTGTTATCATTGAAATCAATGCTTGGTGAAATAAATGATCCATCTGAATAATAATTTGTTGGGTTTTGCATTGAAAGAGTAATATTGCCTTGCTGTACAGTTAGGTTTGTCCTGTTTGTTGTTCCGCCGCTGAAGTCAGTGTAATCAGAGTGCTCGACTTTACCAAAAACAGGCTCTATGTTTCTATCATCTACTGTTAAATTCCAGAAGAATGACCCCTGTTTAAAGCCGTCTGAGACTAGTACAGTTACATTCCTTATGCCAGAATCATTGAATCCCATGTCAAATGTCCAGCTTGAGGTAGTTATTTGCTCAACACCATCTAATAGCCAGCTGTATGAAAGCGAGTTATTATCTTCTGAGTTATTGTCAGAACTCTGCTGATTAAAGGTTAAACTTGTATTTTCTGAGGTGTTTATTCTTGTTCCATTAGGGAATAAACTAGCACTAGCCCAGTCAAATATTGTATCAATAGTAGTAGTGTTTGTAACATTATCAAATGTTTCATTACCATAAGGATAGACCATATCAACTGTTGGTGCAAAATTTTCAGTAACATTTAGTATTATAGCATTCGAATATGTTGTATTGTGGCCATCGCTTGCATAGAATTGGACTGTCTCAGAGCCAAACCAATCTGGGTCTGGGTAAAGGCTGACATTGCCGCTGCTTTGATCAATGTTTATGTCAATATTTACATTACCACTTGCACCATAGGTGAGTGTATCCCTTTGTGAGCCATTGCATTCAAAGTCAGGGTCATTGATGTAATCCATTAAGGAGAAATTATTTGTTCTGTTGAATGGCTGCCTCCAGGTTATGCCTGGGATTGTTGTATTAAATGCAGGTGCTCTGTTTGAGTTGTTGACTGTAATATTCCATGTTTGGTAGTCACTTTCCACAAGGTCCCAGACAATTACTGTGATATTATAATCTCCTGCATCGCAATAACCTGGTGTGAAGCTCCAGTTGCTTTGCGTTGTGTTTGATACACTTATTTGCAGGACTCCGTCTTTATACCATTCATGAGTTATGTTTGCTGTAACAGTATCAGGATCAGATGCAGTGACGTTAAATGCTTGAGCGAAACCCTCTATAATAGTGTAGTTTGCTGGTGGACTAAATGCAATTATTGTTGGAGGGTCATTCACCCCATGTATTTCATAAATTGCTATTGCATAAACTGTAGCAATACCATCTGAGACTGAGAAGCGTATTGTATGATTCCCAACAAACTGGTCATCTGGTGTAAAGTCTATGCGGCCAGCTGTGTCATTATGCTGCGTTATAGTAAGCATATCGCTTCTGTTCGAGTTAAATGTTAATGGGAAGGAACCATCTATATCATTAGCTAGGAGGTATATTGTGTAAGCGACTTCTTCCTCTAAGGTTCGGTTTTCAACCTGAATAAAATAAGGAGGGTCATTTTCTTCTTGTATTTCCAGATAGAGTATTGTTGAATTGAATCCGTTATATGAATCAGAGACATTAATTGTTATTGTATAATTTCCAACATCATCCTGTGTTGGAGTGAATTGAATTATTCCATCAGAAGCTATATCAAACAGTGTTGTGTTATCCCCAAAGGTCATTGTATCTCCGTCGGGGTCTGTTGCTCCCAGGTCTAATGTACATTGGACATCTTCTTGGCATGTCTTTGTGAAGTTCGCATTGATTTGAGGGTTTTGGTTTATAGAGACTGTGAAAGTAACTACTGTTGTAGCTATTTTAGGCTCGATGTCTTTTACAGTAATATTAACATCATAGGTACCGACATATGAACTATTTAATGTAACTGTTATTATGCCAGCTAATGTTATATTGAATATGCTGCTGTTGCTGCTGAAATTTAATGGGTCATTGTCTGCGTCTTCAGTGAAAAGAGTCATATCTAGAATATGCGTGAAGTTGACCCTGACATCTTGGGTAGGTACTGTTGTGAAATATGGCGCATTATTAATATTATTGACCTCTAAATTGAATGTTTTGGAATCAGTTGCACCATTTGAATCAGTTACAGTAATTAATATTGTATTATTTCCAACATGAGCATTAGTTGGAGTGAAATTAATTATTCCAGTAGCATTGCTTGCGCTGGAATTTATTGTGATAATTTCAAACATAGTAGTATCGTCTGAGAAAGTTAAGTTATCTTCCAAATCTGCATCACTTGCAGTAACATTCATTTCAAAATAACTACTCTCCCAAGCTGTTTGATTATTTATGTCAGCTAAAACCGGTCTTGTATTATTTGTAATGTCAAACACCACAATACAAGAATCTGATAATTCTGAGTCATTTACAGATATGTTGATGTCATAGGTTCCTATGTCTGTGCTGTTTGGGGTAAAGCTAATTATTCCTGTGTTAAGACTTATATTGAATAGGGTTGAATTGTCTGAGAAGTATAAAGTTGTACTATCAATATCTGATGCATTGACCTCTGTTGTATATAACACTTCTATTGCCAGGGTTTGGTTGTCTAAACACTCTAGTATGGGAGGATCATTTATATTAGTAATATTTAGTGTCACATTGTTAGAGTAGGTTATTACATAGCTGTCATTTACATAGAATTGGACAACCCCTACACCAAACCAATCTGGATGCGGTGTATAGAAACTTACATTACCTGTTGTTTGATTAATAATTATCGTTATATTCGTAGAATTATCCCAGGCATTATATACATTATGTACAATGTACCCAAATGTTAGGTTATCTGTTCCATCTAAGTAGTCTAGGTCATAGAAGTGTTCATGCAGGCTTATATTGTTTGTATTGTTGTTTCCTTCGGACCAGGTTGAGTTTTGTATTGTTTTGTTGAATACAGGTGCTCTATTTGAGTTATTTACGTTGACCCTCCATTCAAGAGCGTCTGTAATAGATTCAGAGTCTACAACAATTACGCTAACATTACGTATTCCTGCATCAGCAAATCCTGGATAAAAGGTCCAGGTGCTTTGTACTTCTGTTATATTATTCTGTGTTGTTACGTTTGTCTCGTTCTTCGTGAGGTTTCCATCAAAGAACCACGATATATTTAATGAATCACCGTGCTTTAAGTCAATGTCTGTTATATTAACACTAAAGGGAGCTCCTCCGCTTACATTCTCATAAGTTGAAACATTTAGGTTTGTTGGCTGCCAGTTGGTTATGTTTGGCGCGTCATTGACATTAGACACATTTACTATTGTGTAAGTAATGATAACATCAGCTGGATTGCTTTCATTCTTTGCTATAATGTTGAAATCTGTGGATAATCCTACATCATCATTTGTTGGTGTAAGCTCCATCAATCCAGTATTCCTGTTTATTGTTAGGCCAGGGGGGGAATCTTCAGTAATAGTGAAATTAACTAAGCTTTCACTGCAGGTTACATTTACATCATAAGACCAATATTCATCCTCATTTAATTCAAATAAGGTGGGTGGCGTAGGATTGAAATCAAATGAAGCAGCTATAACTATTTTTATTATAGAGATTAGTATGATTAAGTAAACAATCGACAGCAACCCTTTCTTTATTGTTTTTTGTTTCATTTCAATCTGTTTGATTTGTTAAATTTAGGTTTTCATAGACTGTTTGGTTTATGATAGCAGTAATGTTTTCCACGATTATTTTTTCATACTCTAAATCAGAGATTTCAACTATACTTTCGTTTGTTTCTGTTTCATTTAATTCAATAGTTTGGTTGATTGGTTCTGTTGTTTTGTTTATTGTTTCGTTGAATGTTTCCTTAGCAGACATGTTGACCATTGTTTGGTTTGTTCCTTCGATAGTTTCATTAGTCGATTCATATTCTGGTTCTGTTTCTTTCTTGCTTTCCTCTTCACTGGATTCAACCAGAGCTTCTCCCTCGCTTATTTCTTCTCCTATCACAAATTTCACAACAGCCCACTCAAACCATCCGCTGCCATCTTTTACAACTATGACTGGATAATGAGTACCTCTCATTTCTTCTGTGGGTGTAAATCTGATTAAACCATTTTTACTTATACTGAAGAGCTCTGTATCATCAGTAAATCTAACATTTTCCATGCCTGGGTTGTCTGGATACACCTTAAGGCTGAATTCATTGCCGATCTCCAGGTAAAAATCAGGCATAGCTGATAATGTTGCACTATATTCTGCTGTGTACAGCCCGGTTATAGCTGGCTCTAAGAACAAATAAAGTAAAGCAATGATGAATATTCCAGTGACAATTGTTGATGCTTTTGTAGCTGCTTCTTTTATCTCACTTTCTTTGGCCTTCTTTTTGAAAAGCCTAATCTCTTTTTCAAGCCTTTTGATTTGATTGTCAAACATTCCCTTTTCCTCTGGTTCAAATCCTTTATCAAGTTTTTTGATCTTATGGTACAATTCTTCTGCTTTAGGAATATCTTCCTTGAGCAGAGCTTCAAGTGCTTCAGATATGTAATAGCTTAGTTCTCCAGCTTTATTCTTAAACTCTCTTGGCTTCATTTTTTCTCTTTCTTTTCTTCTGAACCTTTTTCTGGGCTTTCTTTCTCTACCTTTTTTGTCAAAAGCTTGGTCATAATCTTCATCTCGCTCAATAGGCTTCTTGATTCATCTTTTGTAAGCTTATAGCCGCTGTATTTTACCTTGGACATATCCTCTGAGAATGACATCATTATTTTCTTTAATTCACGCTGTATATCTGATTTTCCCAGCTCCTTTACTAATTCTTCGTGTGTAAACTCGTAATCAACCTTTAATGTGGTTTTTACCAATTCCTTGAAGCTGTTCGATATGTCCTTGGTTAATTCCTCTCTTGTTTTTCTTGGGATTGTTCTTTCCAGGCTTACGAGCTTGTTGAGCATTATTCCTCTGATATCCTCTTCTGGAACAACTTCCTTCTTCAACTTGAACTTGTAGACTGCTTCTGCAATGCGTTCTTTGTTTTTCAAGGCCATTGTTATAAGTACGATGATTAGGAGTAAGAGCAAGAGCCAGAACAGTATCTGCCTTAGTCTGCGTAGGGGTGTTGGTGCTGGTTTTACAATAGGGCATTCTGGGCATGGACCACCACAATCAACTCCTACCTCTCCTAGATTAATGTCACGATAGCTGTTTTCGCAGCAATCAACCTCGCATATTCCTCCGCAGTCAGTACCAACCTCATCCTGGTTCTGGATTCCATCAAAACAGCTTGCGCATGCCGGGCATGGGCCGCCGCAATCAATACCTTCTTCACAAACTACCTTCCTTTTGACTATATGGCAGTTTTGTATCATATCAAAGCACGTCCAGCAAGGCGGACATGGACCTCCACAATCAATATCATCTTCATTCTGGTTTTGGTAGCCATCATGGCATGTTGGGATGTAGGTGCATCTTTCCTTCATTATTGGTTTGTTGGTGGGGAAGGGGCATTCCTTTACATCAATGCATGCTCTGTATCTTGTGCTGTTTGGATAGCAAACACCCCATGGCCTGCAGAACCATTGTGACTTGCATCTCTGTGGGCCTATGCTTACAGGCGGAGGAGGGGGAGGAGGCTCAGGCACGTTTGTAACAACTAAATAGATATCATTGCTTCTGTTTGTGCCCCCACGGCCGTCATCAACTGTGAAATATATGGTGTCATTACCATACCAATTAGCTGGCTGGCTGAATGTTGCTCTGTGCGTAGTGTTGTCTATAGTAACCCTTATCGGACTATGCACTACTTCTATGTATTCATATGAGAATGTTAGGTCATCGTCACTATCAGGATCATAAATATAGTCATCAAGATCAAATGCTGATAAGGATGTGTCTTCATCCCACGTTACATTAGGTATTATTTGAGTGAAGTATGGAAGCCTGTTTATGTTTGTAACATTTAATAGCCATTCCTGGCTTATGAAGTATTCGCTGTCATCTATGGTTACAGTAATATTGCGTGCTCCAGCACTGAGATAATCTCCAATAAATGTATAGTTGCTTCTTAATGAATCATTGTAATGTACTTTTACTAGGCTGCCATCAACAAACCATCTTATTCTTATTGTGTCGCCATTTGCATCTTCAAACGTGATATTGAATGACTGGTTCTGCTCTTCTGTTATAGTTACATTGACAGTTGGGTACCAATCTGTTATGCTTGGAGGGAAGTTGACTTTGCAAACATCAGCTTCATCATCTCCATCAAAGTCTACAAACTGACATATCCCATAACGTATATCATCGCATATAAATAATGGTGTTGTACCACTCTCAACAATATTTGATTCTGTTGTTTCTGTTGCACGTGCGAATATTCTGTATAATCCGTCTGAGAGGCTGGAGATATTCATGTTATTGACATAACAACTGCTCCCACTAGCTGTAATGTTTGCTAGGATTGTCTCATTATCATGCCTGTCCTTGACTATTACCTGGCATGTTCCTAAACTATCATTTACTGGCACATTAAAGCTGGCATTAAATGTTGCTGTATAATTTGTTGTGTAGAAAGGTGAGCTTCTATCAATTGTTACAGAAGTAGATGATGGCAAAAGATTTATTTCGAGGGTTGTTGATATAGCTGTTCCTCTATTTGAATAATAATCAACAGGAGTTACATTAATGTAATATGTTCCTTCCAGGGTTGGGGTAAAGCTCCCCCTGCATTGTGTTGAATTAGCAGGTTCAAATGTCGCAGCTCCATATACATACCAGTCGCATAACCCTAATTGATAATTATCACTGATATTTGCTCTTAGGTATACTTCACTGCCATAGCTCAGGTTTCCGTTGTAAGGGATTGCCTGTATTGTTTGGGCTTGTGGTAGGACTTCTTCAGCAACTTCAGCATATATCTGGTTGTCGACAGAGGTCTTATAGCCTGTGTTCTCTGCATACGTTAACTCATAATCTGTAGCATTTAAAGTTGTAATCGATCTTATAAGGAATGAAACAGTATATCCATTAGACAGATTAAGCCCATTAGAGTCCATTATAAATCCGTTTGATGTGTTTGTTAATGTGAAATTATCTGCATTTGGTCCTGCTAGATAAGCTGTTGATTCGTTAAACGCTTCTACTGGGAACTGGCCATAGCCTATAGCTGCACCAAGTGTCCACTGCGCCCTTGTTGAGGGGGAAGTCATTCTAAAGGTTATATTATACCATTCATCCTTGCTTATTATTCTTGTATAATCCAAGATATAAGCGTCTGTAACCCCACCAGCAAGACTTTTTGTTCCGTACCAGTTGGGTATTGCTACTGGTGAGTATCCTGTTATTGTTGAAAGGCTGCATTGGTTGTTGCAACTTGTATCATAACAATCTATATATCCATCACCATCATTATCAAATCCATCAAAGCAGTCTGTTGAAGTGGATTCTGATGCACGGCAATATACATCTTTGTTGTCGATTTTTCCGCCAACTTCATCATCACAATCTGAGTGGTCATCACAATCTGCACCACCTTGGGCGTCATTATCAAACCCGTCATAGCATAATGTTTCTGTTGTTTCACATAATGCTCCTGAATCAGCGCCAATCATACCAGCGCAGTCAGAGTCTTCACAGTCTGTTTGTGAGGTTGGCATATCATAATTATTATCAAAAGAATCCTTGCACGCATCCCATATGATTGATTCATTGTCATAGCAAGATACATTGGCGCATAAGTCAAATTGTTTATTGCAGTCTGGGTCAGTGCAGTCTGTTCCTCCTGAAGGCCATCCAAGTGAATCATCAACATCTTCATCTAATCCATTCTCGCAGTACATTCCTGGGTAATCCAGGCCAATGAAGAACAGATTAGTGGCGTTGTATTCCTGGCTTAAGCAGGCTTGGCTTAGATTATTTGGGTTAAGTGCTCCTAGGCAGTCTGGGTCATAGCAGTCTGCGCCTGTTGAGCTGTTTGCTGTCCATGCTCCGTTCCAGTAATACCCGTCTAAATCATTGTCTATTCCGTCAAAGCACCATGTGGTGTTAAGTGCTTCGTTGGTTGGGACCAATGAATGATTCTGGCAGTCATAATCATCAAAGTCAGCGTCATCTGAATATGTAGTACCAAAGTATGCAAAATATCCAGCTGCATCTGTGCCCCAGCCCGCATGAGGCATTGCTGTTCCAGTTGTTGCATCCCCATCAAAGTCATTATCATACTCATCTGTGCAGTTTAACTCTCTTGATAACTCGCATCTTTTGCCATTGCTTAAGAAAGTCAGGTTGCAATCTTCATCAGGATTATAGTTGGCCCCATATCCAAAGTATCCACCCCATCTGCAGTCAATTCCTGCACCATATGTGCTGTTCACACTACCGTCATAGTAATTGTCAACCTTGTATAAGTCCCAATCATTGTCAATTCCATCATCACATTCTGTTCCTGTCTCTGTATCATTGTTTACACCTGTTAACCTGCAATAACCTGCGCAATCATACTCAGCATGAGAGTCATAATTAGGGTTGCTTGTACTTGAGCCTACTGAAGCTCCTAGCTCACAATCCTTTAATTGTAGGACATCGTTATCAAAACTGTCTGAGCAGTCTGTCTCATACCCCCAATTGCATAACTGACCAACACCACCACCTTGCTGGCCATCGCAGTCAGGGTCTTCACAATCAGTTAGGTTATAGATGTAGCTTCCCCCATACTTTGTTCCATTATTTCCTACTTTATCAGCTGTATCAGATTCTGTGTTAGTGTAATCCCAGTCATCATTTATGCCGTCATTGCATGTTGTTTCTGTGGCAGGGCATGATGGGTCAATACCAAAGCAGTCTGCATCGTGGCAGTCAGTATAGTCTGTTCCTAAAATATAATCATAGTCATTATCGTATTCATCAGTACAGTTTGTTTCGTTTGCATAATTGCATATGCCTATTTTCCCAGAACCAAGTTCATTAGTTTGAGTTGCACCCGCAAATCCGTTGCAGTCAATATCAAAGCAGTCATAGCTGTAATCCCAGATACCACCTGCCCCCAGATAATCAAAGTCATTATTTTCTCCGTCAGAACAAACAGGGCCATAAATCATTATTGAAGTGTTCTCACTCTCGTTGTTGTTGGAAGGTCCTAGTGCGGGGTCCAAGGCAATCTCAAATGTTTCTGGGCTGCCTGCATTTGTTTCAGTACCATAAGCTATTATTATTGAGATAGTTCTGTTTTCGTTTAATGTTTGGTTTGTGAAGGAAACATTGAATGTAAAGTCTAGGGTGCCTGTAAATCCTGTGTCCAGCTTTTTGTGGGTTAGAGCCCATGTTCCATCACCCTGATCAGCAACAGTTAGGCTCCCCCCTCCAAGCTCTCCGCCATAAACATTTGAGCTTGTGCTCACATTTGTTAAGTTAGTAATTGCTACTGAGAATGTTTTGTCATCAAGTGCTTGCCTCACCCTCACTTTAAAGTTACCGGTTGCATTTGTATAAACTGTATACCACACCTGGGTGTTGTATGAACCAACGCTTGAGGTAAATAAGCCTATATTATTTGGGTCATCAGTCAATGCAGAGTATCCCCCAAAATAATCAATCGGATCACATGTTGGGAAATAGAGTCCATTACAGTAAGGATCACCGCAAGCTACTCCTGGATTATTAAAGCAGGATTCATTAACAGGATTTCCATTTCTCATCTGCAATGCAAATAGGGTATCTTCTAGGAATTCGCATTTGCCTGTGTTGTTGAAATAGACTTGAGGTGCTGTTTGGCATGACACTGCTCTTGTTATTTCATTGTCTGCCCAGTAGACATCATCATGGGTGTATATTCTGCTGTTTACTGTTTCAGAATATAATTGAGTGCCTCCGCTATTTTTTAGAGTGCAGTTCTTTAGTATCCAGGGTATGTAGCCAACAGCAAGGTCATTGATTATTGAATCATTATTTATTACTGTGTAGCTCATACTGTGGCTTCCATGATCTATAGCATTTCCAGTGCTGCTTACAGATAGCATAGAGCCATTTGCTTCTTTTATATTGCAGGTGAGTACATCAGAATAAGTTAGTGTTATACCACTAAATCTTATACTAAATTCATTTACATGAGTACCTGATAAAGTGCCATTAAGGGGTTCAAATATCCCCTCCGGAGGTGTCAGGTTTGTCCAGTTTTGTGGAGGCGGGTCAATATCAAGATAAAAATTTTCATAAGCCCTTGAGCTTATTGGGCAGCCCTCATTATCATCTACCCATATAGTCATAAGATAATTTTTACCAATATTTATAAATGCAGGGGTAAAGTATATCAATCCTCCTGGTGTGATATAAATTAAGACCTCATTAGTACCAAATGTTAGAGTATCATTGCCATCTGGATCAGTGGCATTTGCTTGGTATTGGAATGGTATTCCTACAGTAGCATACAGATGAGGTATTGCGTTTATATCTGGAGCATGATTTATACAAATCCTTACTTCTCCAAAAGATGCTCTGCCACTTACTTGGGTTAGTCGTCTCTCTCCTTCTTTTAAGATAGCATAGTTTGTATAGATAGAAGTAAGCATGAATACTATAATCAAAACTGCCATTACATTATTTGATATTCTCATTTTTTATTTTGTTTATATTTTAGTAAAATTTCTCTAATGCCTTCTCTAGCTATTTCTGCTTGGTTGCTAAAGAGGCCACTATCAATTAGCTCTTGCATCTGTTTCTTGAGTTCTCTTCCTACACGTATATGCATCAAGTCAGCCATTTTTGCAGAACTTTACGAATACCCTCTCTAGCTATCTCTCCTTGATTCTTGAAAACACGACCTTCTATTAGGTCCTGCATTTCTTCTTTGATTTCTTTGCTTACTCTGATATGTACTTTATCAGCCATTTGTATCAAAATGATATACTCTGTATACACATATGATACATTTAGTATTTAAATCTTGTTATTTTCAATATTGAAATAAAATAGGTAAATGGCCATTAAAAAATAATCACTAACTGCACAAATACTGTAGTCAACCAAAGGTTGCCAGATGTACGAAGTTTCACCTTATTGAGTTTTCATTGTTATAATTATAAAAAATTCAAAAATAAAAAACAGAACCAAGCGCACAACTAGTTGTGAAGATGTTATAACACCTAATGATAGATTCTTTACCAAATAATAAAAATCAAAGTGCACAACTACTATTAAATAAATTTAGAATTTATAACCGTTTCAAAATAATTCTTGCAGTGCCTGTATACTCTTTGCCCAAAATTGCATCAGCTGGTGCGCATACTTTAAACTCTATTTTTCTCTCTCCATTTTTATTAAGTATGAAATCATTTTCTTCTATCCATGTCCACCCCTCTAATTCACCCGTAACATCTATCACAACCTTTACAGGAGAATCATATTGGTGTTTTACGAGTATATTCCTATTACCGCAGCCATTTCTCCCAATCATCCCAAAATGTAATGCGTCAGTATCTATATTCATTCCTAGATGAGTCCCAACAATGACATCCATGGGTATATGTTCAATATGCTTTATTTTGTGGAAAGAATGAACCAATAGTGTTAAACTAATACTTAGAAGGGCTACGCAGATAATTAAAACAACTAGTTGATGCCTTTTCATTGTTATTTGCGTTTTACTTTCCTAGAATTTATATATCTTTCTAATTCTTCTTGTTTTTTCCTTCTGCTGTAAGTAAGATATATTATATCTCCAATAACTAATAGTATTATGATTATTATCAGCAATGTCGTTGTGGTAGACGCTGCTGGTGCAAGTATAATTCCTTCTTCTGGTTCTGTAACATTTACTTTTCCGATTACTTCTGCTGTTTTGTCGCTATAATATAAAATTATTTTTGCGTCATATTCGCCAATATTCATAGCTGTTGTGTCAAGATAACCGGTTATAGTCTTTATTTGCCAAGGAGTGATGCTTGTGGTTGGTGTCTGGAATGTTTGTTTTCCAACTCTTACAGAAGCATACACATTTGGTATCTCGCTATTCCATCTGCTTTCTATTTTTATATCAAATGGGTTTATTTTGCCGGCAGGAACTTCTTTTGTATAGTCAATAATTCTTACTTCCAGTGAACCTATCTTGAATCTTACTTCGTCAGTTTTGATTTCTTTGCCATCATAATAAACTGTTGCAATTGCTTTATACTCGCCTGATTTTAGCCCTTTTGTGTCTAGTTGGGTATTTAATGTGCTCCTAGCATTGGATTTAATTGATTTTTCTTCTGTGTAAAGTGTTGCTATCTTATTATTATTGGAACCAAATACATCAATCTTTGCTCTAGCACTGTTGATATCTTCTTTCCCACCATTATATACGCTAATTTTAAAATCAGCTTGTTGGTTAACTGCAACATCTTTTACAGTCAATGTTGCTGATAAGTACTTGCCAGGGTATAGGAACATCACGTCTATTTTACCTGCTGAGCCTGTCAGGACACCTATGCCTCCACCCGAGGATACTGTTTCAACAGCACCTACAAGGAGCTCATGTATACCTGGCTTTACTTCCTTATCTAAGCCTTCTGGCAGCCTTAGGGTTGCAGTAAAGAAAGGGTTAGCTCCAGGAGCTATGTCTTTGAAATGGTCTGGCTCAAGGGTCACGTATTCTGCTAAATCACCTTTCACATACAGCCTGTAATCTTGAGTTCTGTCAGAGGTGGTAACTATCTGGTAGCGTTGAGACCACTCAAGGTTAGGTCTATAATCTAATTTCACCCAAGTGTTGAGGGCCCTTAATCCCATTCCAGAAACAGATTGTACTAATAAAAGACACGATAAAGTTAAAATTAGATACTTCAGCCACCTTTTCATATACTCACCTAAAAAAAGAAGAAATTAAAAAAAATAAAATGTTTAGCTTTGATAAGCTGATTTAGTACTTGTAAAGGTCAGGGTATCGTTCTTTGCACCTTGTGCAGTTCTTGGAACTTTTAGGTATACCCATAGCTTTACTGAGTTTGTCCCAGTATCTGATTTTAAAGCTCCACAAACATTCTGCGCAGTACTGCCATCTCCAATAAAGTCTGTGCTGTAGCTTTCATTTAAGCCATATAGGCAGCTTCCAGTTTCATTGTCATCTGTCCAGTAATCATATTGTGCGTCTCTAATCTCTCCACACGTGTCGCCACCAGTACATAGATATTCTGTTGCGTTCTGGCCTGTTATTACAGTTACATTCACCCAAACATTACCTTGGTTTTCTATTATTATGATATCTTCATTAGCATAGGTTGGGTCTGGCATGTAGCCTGTAGTATTACTCCACCTGAATAGTGTGCCGTTGCTGTGTAGTTCTGCGTAATCGAATGGAGTTGTTACGCTTCCTTCACCAAAATAGATTAAATTCTCAGGTGTATCAATTGTCAGGTCCTCAGTAATAGTAATATTGACCCTACCTATGTCTGTGGCAAGACCTGTTACTAAAGGCACCCTGCCCAAACTACTCAACCTATTCAGACTTATAAATGTCCCTCCAAGAGAAACAACAACTGCAACAACAAGAAGTGCTGCCAACGTTTTATTTGAAACTTCACCCATTTTTTTCTACCTCCTCATCTTATTTTTATCGCAACATTACTTACAGATTCTCCTGTGATTGAAGCAACAGGAGCGCTAAGTTCTTCTCCACCAGTACCAATGTTGATTTTAACCTTTCCGGATGATTCGTCTTCATCCATCACATAACCAAACTCTGCATTCATGGTTTTGTCAAGGACTACCCATGTACATGCAACAGATATTAAAACTGTTAGAACAAGTAAGACGACTATAGTTGTTTTTGGTATATCTTCATCCATTTTAACACCTTTTTTTAAAGTTAGTATAGCACTGCAATAACTCATATATAAACTTTTCTATCCTTTATTATATATGTCTTCATTCTGGAGTTGTTAGTTTTTGTTATACAATTATCTCTTTTTTATAGATAATTATGTCATTATGTATAATATATACTGTTGGTTGTACTGTCAAACTAGTATCTATCCCTAGTATATCAAGGCTAGCAGAATAATCACCAATATATCCTTTTCCAGAGTAGTTGATTTCAGGGATATTGCCATATATATACTCTGGTGTGTTTCCTGATTTTAGTATGAACTCCTCCATTGTAAACTCATAGGTTTGGTTATTTGCTGTAATCTCAACAATAGAGCCTTCTGGTATTATTGTTGTGCTGCTTATCTTGATTTTTGTTGTTTCTGTGTTATCTTCCTGTTCTGCTGCAACAAATCCAGTTATAGCTGGTTTTGTAATAAATACTACTAAGAGTGAAATAATAGTGATAATTGGCAATAAGTAAGGCATTATCTTGTTAGCCAGATTCATTTTTTCTTAGCCCTATTATATACAGTCCATATATTCCTCTCATCCCTATTCAGCAGCATACCAATCTGATGATAGTTCAGCTTCTTCTCTTCCCTAAGATACTTGACTATAGCTTCAAATGGCGAAAGCTTCTCTTTCTTGAATATTGAAACTGGAATTAATGGTTCATTCATTTTTTCTTAGCTCGGTTATATACAGTCCAAATATTACGCTCGTCCCTATTCAGCAGCATACCAATCTGATGATAGTTCAGCTT